>NZ_JBITIL010000023.1:0-108555 GCF_044458905.1 Nocardia sp. NPDC050408
CCCGGGCCGGCACCGCGATCGGCATCCAGCTGCCGATCGTTGGCGTCCGCCACGGACAACGGTCACCGGCTTGACTTTTCAGATTCCACAGAATGATCCGGGTTGTTGTGGCCTTCGAGGGGCCGCTGTTCCAGGACAGCTCAGCCCTGTGGTGACCGCGTCCTGGTTGCGGCGTAGGACCGCCACCGGTCCAAGATCAGAGCACCGACACCATGATCAATTGCCGAGTCCCCGTTCGCAGTTCGAGCGATGGGTTGATCACGGAAAGTGGGACAGATCCGAAAATCTGGCCACTAGCGCTCTTCGAAAATCGGCCACCTATCCACGATCGGAAGGGTGATCTCAGTGCAGGATTGGGCGCAGATCAGGCATCTCCATGCGGGGGAGGGCCTGTCGAGGCGGGCGATCGCGACCGAGTTGAGCATTTCGCGGGATACGGTTTCGTGGGCGATCAAGTCGGAGTTCCCGCCGCCGTGTCAGCGAGCGGCGGGTCCGTCGGCGTTCGATGAGTTCGAGGCGCTGGTGCGGGCATTGTTGGTGGAGTTCCTGGTGATGCCGGCGGCGGTGATCGCCGAGCGGGTGGGCTGGTCGGGGTCGCGGTCGTGGTTTCGTAAGAAGGTCGCCGAGCTGCGGCCGGAGTATGCGCCGAAGGATCCGGCTGATCGGCTCGAGTATCGGCCTGGTGATCAAGCGCAGGGTATTCGAAGAGCCTCGACACCAAGGGCTCGGTTGCCAGCGGCAGGCTGAACACTCACCTGCGGAGCGGGAGCGCGCCCGAGGTCGAAGCGTGGTCTCGGCGTGGGTGAATTCGGGTCAGATCTTCTGGCGGGGTCGGGCGCGGTAGCTGTCGGGTCAGAGATACCGGCTGCGGGTTCTGTGGATTCTCTTGGGGCTGAGGATCTTCGGGAGACAGTGGCTTGACGGATAGCGCATTACGCCAAGCCGCGCGGGACCAGCGCCGAGGCATCGAGGATGCGTCGGCTTCGCGACCGCCGACGTGCGCGTGAGAATCGGAAGTGCGGACGTCGAAACCGGTTACTCGAACGCCGAGAGGTATCTGCTGCGAGATATGGGGTTTTGCGCCGGAGAATCTCTCGGTAGATGCGGAAGTGCGGGCCGAATGTTCCAGGGGCGCTGGGGTCTCGGTGGGGGCGGAATATTGTTGTGGCGGTGTGTGTCCCCGTACGGGCGATGTCCGGACATTAGGAAGGCCGCCCCGGGTGTGGGGCGGCCTTGGTATGAATTCGGTTGGGGTGTTGCGTTTGTCGCCGCTCAGCCCGCCGTTGTCAGTTGCTGATTTCGGCGTTCTCGCGCTCGTCGGCGTCGATGTCGTCTTCCTCGGTCGAGACCTCGGGGATGGCCTTGGTGCGCGAACCGCCGGTGACCGACTTGGTGCCGCCGCCGATGGACTTGCGCTGATCCGGAACACCGTCCAGGAGTTCGCTTTCCCGGTTGACGGCCGCGAGCATGGCGGGCACGGAGTCGAGCTGGCCGCGGATGCCGAGCAGCTGGGCGAGCACTCGGCCGCGCAGCACGCGCATCTCCTCGGCGAGTTCCTTCGCGTGCGCGATCTTGCGCTCGGAGGTCTGAGTGGCGGAGGTGATGAGGCGGTTGGACTCGTCGGTCGCGTCCTTGATCCGCTGGGCGGCCTCGGCGCGGCTGGTGGCCTCGAGCTCCTCCATGGCGCGGGTGAGCTTGGTGCGACGCTCCGCCATGGTGGCCTCGAAGTCCTGCTGGGTCGCCTTGCGCTTGGCATCGGCTTCCTTGCCGAGGCGGTCGGCCTCGGCCTGAGCGGCCTCGATGATCTTGGCGGACTCGGTACGCGCATTCGCCAGGGTCTGCTCGAATTCGATCTCGAGCGCCTCGCGCTTCTCCTTGGTCTCGGCGAGCAGCGATTCGTACTTACCACGCATTTCGGTGGCCTGCTGCTCGGCGATCGACACCATTTCCGCCGCCTCGGCCTGCGCGAGCGCGCGGACTTCGGAAGCCTCGTCGGAAGCCAGTCGCAGCATCCGAGAGATGCGGTCGGACATGCCTTCCGCGGTGGTTGGCGGAACCGAAAGGCGATCGACTTCCTTACGGAGTTCGTCGATCTCGTCCCGCGCGTCCTCCAGCTGGCTGGCGAGGTTACGGGCTTGCGCCGCAGCGGCATCCCGATCTGTGGCGGTGACCCTTAACTCGGCATCGAAACGGTCGAAGTAGTTGCGTACCTCGTCTTGCGCATAACCCTTGCGCACAACGGTGAAGGGCAGTGCAACGAAGCGATTGCGATCGGACTCAGGTGACGACATGGCACACAAACTACAGCCTACTTGCACCTCATGGTGACTCGACCGCGAATGTGATCGGGACGAGATTTTCGGCCTCGATCTTGATACTAGTGCGTAACATTCGCGTTCGGCTCGACCAACTCGATCAGCACACCGCCAGCATCCTTCGGGTGAATGAAATTGATGCGAGAATCGGCGGTTCCGTGACGCGGGGCCTCGTACAGCAAACGCAGACCTCGATCACGAAGATACGTGGAAACGGCCACTATATCGGTGACGCGATAGGCGAGTTGCTGCAGGCCCGGACCGCTGCGTTCGATGAACTTGGCGATGGTGGACTCCGCGTTCAGTGGCGCCAGCAACTGCAGGGCAGTCGCGCCGTCCGGTGCGCCGGGCAAAGACAGCATCGCCTCGTGCACACCTTGGGCCTCGTTCACCTCCCGATGGGTCTCGATCATGCCGAGATTGTCGGCATACCAGGCAATTGCGGCATCCAAGTCGGGTACGGCGATGCCCACGTGGTCGACGGCGATGACGTAGTCGCCGGGGATGAAATTCGACGGGTCGATAACGTTGCTCACCCCTCGAACGTAGCGCCTGATCTGACACAGCCGGCCGGAGGCCGTCATTAGTCCCTTGCGCTTGGCCGAGCGTAGGCGAGGGCACCGCGTACCTGGTAGGGGGCGTTCGAGTAGGACAAGCTACCGTTGAGTACAGAGGTTGACGTCGCGAGTGCTTCGGTGCGCGACGCTGTTCCGATCAATGAATGCGAGGCTCGTCGTGACCACAACCGTGATCGTCTCCGGTGCGCGTACCCCGGTCGGTCGGCTACTCGGGGGTCTGAAGGACTTCACCGGTTCCGACCTGGGCGGTTTCGCCATCAAGGCCGCGCTGGAGAAGGCTGGCGTCGCGCCGGAGCAGGTCGACTACGTGATCATGGGCCAGGTGCTGACCGCCGGTGCGGGACAGATCCCGGCCCGGCAGGCGGCCGTAGCGGCGGGCATTCCGATGGATGTGCCCGCGCTGACGGTGAACAAGGTGTGCCTGTCGGGTATCAACGCGATCGCGCTCGCGGACCAGCTCATCCGCGCCGGCGAGTACGAGATCGTCGTCGCGGGCGGTCAGGAGTCCATGAGCCAGGCCCCGCATCTGCTCGAAAGGAGCAGGGAGGGTTACAAATACGGCGATGTGACGCTGCGCGACAGCATGGCCTTCGACGGTCTGCACGATATCTTCACCGACCAGCCGATGGGTGCGCTGACCGAACAGCGCAACGACGCCGAGCCGGTCAGCCGGGAGGATCAGGACGCGTTCGCGGCGGCCTCGCATCAGCGTGCGGCGGCGGCGTGGAAGAACGGCGTCTTCGATGACGAGGTGGTCCCGGTCTCGGTGCCGCAGCGCAAGGGCGATCCGATCGTGGTGAGCACCGACGAGGGCATCCGCGCGGACACCACCGCCGAATCGCTGGCCAAGCTGCGCCCGGCCTTCCGCAAGGACGGCAGCATCACCGCGGGGACCGCCTCGCAGATCTCCGACGGCGCGGCCGCGGTGGTCGTGATGAGCAAGGAGAAGGCGCAGTCGCTCGGCCTGAGCTGGATCGCCGAGATCGGCGCCGCGGGCGTGGTGGCCGGTCCGGATTCGACGCTGCAGGATCAGCCCGCCAATGCGATCGCCAAGGCCTGTGCGCGCGAAGGCATTTCGCCCGCCGAGCTGGATCTGGTGGAGATCAACGAGGCGTTCGCGGCGGTCGGCATCGCGTCCACTCGCAAGTTGGGCATCGATCCGGAGAAGGTGAACGTCAATGGTGGCGCGATCGCCATCGGGCACCCGCTCGGCATGTCCGGTGCGCGCATCCTGCTGCATCTGGCGCTGGAGCTGAAGCGGCGCGGTGGCGGTATCGGTGCGGCCGCGCTCTGCGGCGGCGGCGGTCAGGGCGACGCGCTGATCATCAAGGTGTAGTTCTCGCCTCCGTCGGCCCGGCGTATACCGGGTCGGCGGAGTTCGGGTGTGACCGGTTCAACTACGACCCGTCGTAGCAGTCCGGCACAATGGTGGCCATGGGCAATTTCTTCGACTTGAGCACCGTGGCCAAGCGGTTCCGCTTCATCGCCGTGCTGGAGGCGATCTCCTGGGTCTTCCTGATCGTCGGCATGGTGTTCAAGCGACTCCCCGACCCGGTGCTGTGGCCGGTCAAAGTGTTCGGGATGACGCACGGCATCATCTTCATCCTGTTCGTCATTACCGCGATTCTCGCGGCCCGTGAGCTGGCCTGGAACACCAAGACCACGGTGCTGGCGCTGCTGTCCAGCATTCCGCCGCTCTTCACCGTGCTCTTCGAGGTGTGGGCCGTGCGCGCGGGCAAGCTCGGTGAGCTGAGCGACACCAGTTCCGTCGACACCGGAGCCCCGGCGTCGGTGACGCCGTGACAAACTGGAAACCGTGACTCGACCTGCTGCCCGCCGCCCCTCGCCAGCCGTCGCCGCCGCCATGTCCGGTGCGGTGGATCTGTCCAGCCTGAAGCAGCCCCCGGCCGGTGCGTCGGGTGCGGGCGGCGGCGGCGACTACGCCGTCTCCGAGGCGGATTTCGAAACGAAGGTGCTGCGCCGGTCCACTCAGGTGCCGGTGGTCGTTGCGCTGTATTCGCAGCGCAGCCCGGGCAGCGTCGAACTGGTCCAGACGCTGGAGCGGCTCGTCCAGGAGGGCGCGGGCGCGTGGGATCTGGCGACAGTCGAGGCAGAGGCCAATATGCGGATCGCGCAGGCGTTCGGTGTGAAGGGCATTCCGACGGTGATCGCGGTGGCCGGTGGTCGGCCGCTCGCGGATTTCGAGGGCGCCCAGCCGGAGCCGCAGGTCCGGCAGTGGTTGAGCGCGGTCGTCGATGCGGTCGGGGGTCAGCTCGAGGGCGGTGAGCAGCCCCAGGCGGTCGAGGACCCGCGTTTCACCGCCGCAGAGGCCGCGCTCGAGCGGGGCGACTTGGCCGGTGCCGAAGCGGCCTATGAGGCGATCATCGCTGCCGAGCCGGGCAATGAGGAGGCGAAGAGCGCACTGCGTCAGTTGCGCTTCCTGTCCCGTGCGCAGGCCATTTCGGACTCCGCGATCGCCACTGCCGATGCCGATCCGGCGAATGTCGACGCGGCCCTGGAGGCCGCCGATGTCGAAATGCTGAGGCAGCAGCCCGAGGCCTCGTTCGACCGGTTGATCGCGGTGATCAAGAAGACGGCGGGTGATGATCGAACCAAGGCCCGCACCCGGCTGCTCGAACTCTTCGAATTGTTCGACCCGGCAGAGCCTTTCGTGGTTGCCGCGCGCCGCAAGCTGGCTGCCGCACTGTACTGACCCAGCCGCCGCGGCGCGCATGGCATGGGCGGATAGTGTGCGCCGATGCGGTCGCCGGACCTATCCGCCGATCGTATCGGCGCGGTCGATTGCCGGGCGCGGTTATTGGCAACGCAATCGCGCTGCTGGGTAGCGAACGTTGTGGGGACTGGCGCAGCTGAACACTGCTGGTGGCTTATTTCTCCGGTGCGAGCCAGATCGCGGTGTTCGGGGCCAGCGCTACGGTGGCCGAAGCCGGTCGACCGTGCCATGGCGCATCGGTCGCCTTGACGCCGCCCAGGTTTCCGATGCCCGAGCCGCCGTATTCGACGGCGTCGGTATTGAGGATTTCGCGCCAGGTGCCGGCGCTCGGCAAGCCGACGCGGTATTCGCCGTGCACCGAGCCGGAGAAGTTGAAGACGCAGGCGATGACCGAACCGTCGGAGCCATAGCGCAGGAAGGCGATCACATTGTTTTCGCGATCGTCGGCCTGGACCCAGGAGTAGCCGCCGGGGCTGGTGTCCTGACTCCACAGCGCGGGATGGGCGCGGTAGACCGCGTTGAGATCTCGGACGGCGGCCGTAATGCCCTGGTGCAGTGGGTTTTCCAGTTCGCGCCAGTCCAAGCCGCGATCGTGTGACCATTCCCGGAACTGGCCGAAATCCTGGCCCATGAACAGCAATTGCTTACCGGGATGCGACCACATGTAGGCCAGTAGTGCGCGCACGCCCGCCGCCTTGGCGAAGTCGTCGCCGGGCATTCTGGTCCACAGGGTGCCCTTGCCGTGCACGACCTCGTCGTGGCTGATGGGCAACACGTAGTTCTCGCTCCACGCGTATACCAGCGAGAAGGTGATCTCGTTGTGGTGCCAGGAGCGGTGGATCGGATCGCGCCCCAGATAGCCCAGGGTGTCGTGCATCCAGCCCATATTCCACTTCATGGTGAACCCGAGACCGCCGACATCGGCGCCGCGGGTAACACCCGGCCAGGTGGTGGATTCCTCGGCGATGGTGACGACGCCGGGATGGTGGCGGTGCACGGTTTCGTTGAGGTCCTGCAGGAAGTCGACGGCCTCCAGGTTCTCCCGACCGCCGTGCACATTGGGTTCCCATTCGCCTTCGGCGCGTGAGTAATCCAGGTACAGCATGGACGCGACCGCATCGACGCGCAGTCCGTCGATATGGAATTCTTCGATCCAGTACCGCGCATTGGCGACCAGGAAGTTGCGCACCTCATTGCGGCCGAAGTCGAAAATATAGGTGCCCCAGTCGAGTTGCTCGCCGCGACGCGGGTCGGCGTGCTCGTAGAGCGCGGTGCCGTCGAAGCGTGCCAGCGCCCATTCGTCGCGGGGGAAGTGCGCGGGCACCCAGTCCAGCAGTACGCCGATGCCTGCCGCGTGCATGCGGTCGACGAAGGCGCGGAAATCGTCGGGGGAGCCGAAACGGGCGGTCGGCGCGTAATACGACGTGACCTGATAGCCCCAGGAGCCGCCGAACGGATGCTCGGCGATCGGCAGCAGTTCGATATGGGTGAATCCGGCCGAGCGTACGTAATCGGCTAGCTGGTCAGCCAATTCGCGGTAGCCGAGGCCGGGACGCCAGGAGCCCAGGTGCACTTCGTAGACGCTCATCGGGGCGCGGGTCGGGTCGGTGCGTTCGCGGGCCGCGACCCAATCCCCATCGGACCACACGTAATTGCTTTCGGTGACCACCGATGCCGTCGCGGGTGGCAGCTCCGTCGCGAAGGCCAGCGGATCCGCATGATCCACGGTGCGTCCATCCGCGCCGTGCAGCCGGAACTTGTACTTGGTGCCGACGCCGACCCCCGGCACGAAAACCTCCCAAACCCCGGAGGATCCGAGCGAACGCATCGGTGCGGTATTCCCGCTCCAACCGTCGAAATCGCCGATCACGGTGACACCACGGGCATTCGGTGCCCAGACGGCGAACGACGTCCCGTCCACCTCGCCGTCGAGGGTGGTGTAATGACGCGGATGCGCGCCGAGCACCTCCCACAGGTGTTCGTGACGGCCCTCCCCGATGAGATGCAGATCCAGCTCACCGACGGTGGGCAGAAAGCGGTAGCCGTCCGCACTGATGATCGTCTGTCCGCCTTGGTAATTGGTGACGATGCGATAGTCCATCAGGTCCTGATGCGGCACGACACCTGCGTAAATGCCGTGTCCCAACGACTTCAGCGGATGATCGACGCCGCCGACCCGGGCGAACACGGTATCGGCGTGCGGGCGCAACACTCGCACGATCGTGCCGTCGGGGTGGGGGTGCGCGCCGAGCACAGTATGCGGATCGGCGTGGGTGCCCGCCGCGAGCAGCATCAGATCGCGGCGTTTCATCGAAATGTCCTCCGGAAGGCCAGTTCCGCGCGCGCCTGCTGTGATACCGCGGGCAGCGTCAGAATATGGGCGACCGCGCGGGCCGGATCCAGGCGCACGTAATTGGTCTGCGCCCAGTGGTATTCCTCGCCGCTGACCTCGTCGAACACCACCGGATGGTCGTGCCATTCGCGGCCGATGGCGGGCAGGTCGAGCGAGATCATGCCCCATTCGACCCCATAGGGATTCAGATTCACCACGACCAGCACCGCGTCACCGCTGACCGGATCGACCTTCGAATAGGCCAGCAGCGCGTCGTTGTCGACGTGATGGAAGTGGACGCAGCGCAATTGCTGCAGTGCCGGATGCGCGCGGCGGATCTCGTTGAGCCGAGTGATCCACGGCTCCAATGATTCTCCGCGCGCGAACGCCTCGGCGAACGGGCGTGGGCGCAGCTCGTACTTCTCCGAATCCAGGTATTCCTCGCTGCCCGGGCGCACCGCCTGATGCTCGAAGAGTTCGAATCCGGAGTAGACACCCCAGGTCGGTGCCATGGTCGCGGCCAGCGCCGCGCGGATGGCGAACATGCCGGGACCGCCGTGCTGCAGGCTTTCGTGCAGGATGTCGGGGGTATTGACGAACAGGTTCGGTCTGGCCTCGTCGGCCTTGGCCGCCAGTTCGTTGCCGAATTCGGTCAGCTCCCATTTCGCGACGCGCCAGGTGAAATACGTGTAGGACTGGCTGAATCCGCGGCGGGCCAGTCCGTAGAGCCGCGCCGGTCGGGTGAATGCCTCGGACAGGAAGATCACGTCCGGATCGGTGCGCCGCACGGTCGCGATCAGCCATTCCCAGAAGTCGGCTGGTTTGGTGTGCGGGTTGTCGACGCGGAAGATTTTCACGCCCAAGCCGATCCAGTGTCGGACGACGCGCAGCACTTCCGCGTACAGTCCGTCCGGATCGTTGTCGAAGTTGACCGGGTAGATGTCCTGGTACTTCTTCGGTGGATTCTCGGCGTAGGCGATGGTGCCGTCCGGGAGGGTGGTGAACCACTCCGGGTGCGCGGCGACCCACGGGTGGTCCGGTGCACACTGCAGTGCCAGGTCGAGCGCTACCTCGAGGCCGAGTTGGGTTGCGGTGGCGACGAATTCAGCGAAGTCGGCGGTGCTGCCGAGTTCGGGATGGATTGCGTCGTGCCCGCCCTGCTTCGACCCGATCGCCCACGGAGATCCGACATCACCGGGTTCGGCGGCGAGCGTGTTGTTGCGGCCCTTGCGGTTGATCTCACCGATCGGGTGGATCGGCGGCAGGTAGACCACATCGAAGCCCATGCCCGCGATACGCGGCAATTCCTTTGCGGCGGTGGCGAAGTTACCGTGGATCGGGTTGCCCTCGGCATCGCGGCCGCCGGTCGAGCGCGGGAAGAATTCGTACCACGAGCCGTACAGTGCGCGTTGACGTTCCACCAGTATCGAGTGCTGCGGGCCGCGAGTGACCATGTCCCGCAACGGCGTATCGCGCAGAATTTCGGCGACGTCCGAACTGAAGGCGGGGGCGACCCGGGCGGGCAGCTGTTCGTCGGTGCGCAAAGCCGTCGCGGCGGCGCGCAAGCGCTCGAACTGCTTCTTTGGCACCGCCTGCGCGGCCCGCTCGAACAGCCGGGCGCCTAGCTCGAGGTCGTTGGCGAGATCCGCGGCGCTCTGCCCGACGGCGAGTTTCGCCTCCACCGCTGCCCGCCAGGTGGCGATCGGATCGCTCCAGCCCTCGATGCGGTAGGTCCATGTGCCGGGCAGGTTGGGTACGAAGGTGGCGTTGAAGACATCCGGTTCGTAGTCCGGCGTCATGCGAATGCGGGTGATCCGCGACGAGCCGGGGCCGCGCACCGCGAGCGTGGCGGAGACGGCGTCATGGCCCTCGCGCCAGACCACGGTGCGCACCGGAAAGACCTCGCCGACCACGGCCTTGGCCGAGCGGCCGCCGGGTATCGCAGGGGCGGTGTCATCGATTGCGATGCGGCCGGTCACGTCGACCAACCTACCGGGTGCCGGGCGGTTGGACGGGATCAGCGTGCGTCGGCCGCCAGACCGAGACCGAGTGCGACCAGGATCGCGCCGAGCGCGCGCTGCACCCGCTGGCGGATTCCGGTTCGCCGCAGCCAGGTCCCGGCGTGGTCGGCGGCCAACACGATGCCGATGCACCAAGCGGTATCGATGACCAATTGGATGCCCGCCAGGATCAGCACGGTCGGCAGCACCGGCCCGCTCGACGGCAGGAACTGCGGCAGGATCGTCAGGCCGAAGACGGCGGCCTTCGGATTCGCCGCGATCGAGATCAGCGAGGCGCGGAAGGCCGAACCGGGGGTACGGCCGGTCGGCAGTAACTTGGGCGCCCGGGGTTGGGAGCCGGCGGGGCGGGTAAACGCCGTGCTGCCGAATTCGTCGTCACCGCGGGCACCGCGCCAAGCCTGCACGCCGAGCCAGATCAACACCAACGCCCCGATGACGTGCACCGTCGTGTTGATGAACCGGTTCGCGACCAGCAGCACCGACAGACCCGCGCCACCGGCGAGCGTCCACCCGAACACCCCGATCTCGTTCCCGGCCACCGCCGCCAAGCCCGCCGCGCGACCGTCCCGCACGGCGCGTTGGAGGAACAGCGCCGTCGCCGGTCCCGGCAGTGCGGCCAGGATGAAGCAGGCCAGCAGGAACTGGGGGAGCACATCGATCCAGTGCGGCATCAGGCGATGCTCTCACCCGCCCGGGTTGGTCGCGAGCCATTATTCGGTCTGGGCGTCGGGGCCAACGGCATCGCGTCCGCCCGATACTCAACAGTATGAAATGTTCATACTGTTGAGTATCATGCTGGTCATGGCGCGTATTACAATCTCGATCCCCGACGACCTGGCTGCCAAAGCGGATCGCGCGGTCGAAGCGGGACTAGCGTCCTCCGTATCATCGTGGTTCGCCGCGCTGGCCCGTCGGGAACCCGACTGGGCCGCCGCTGAGGCCATCCTCACCGAACTCGCCACCGAGGCTGGAGTCACCGACGCCGACCGAGAAGAGGCCGGCGCTGCTCTTGACGCTGCCGAGGCCGCCGCAGCGGCGGACCACCTCGGCGGTGCTGCATGATTGTGCTCGACTCCGGAGCATTGATCGGCCTCGAAAAACGCAACTCCCGCGCAGTCGCGGTGTTGCAAGAAGCTACCCGGCGGAATTACCAAATCCTCATCCCCGCAACAGTTCTGGCACAGACATGGCGGAACAGCCCACGTCAGCATGCGATTTCGTGCCTTTTGAAGGCGCATACGGTCACCGTCGCCGGACTCAGCGAGACCCACGCCATCGCGGTCGGCGCGTTGCTGGCCGTCACTGGAACTGCTGATGTGGTCGATGCACACGTGATCGTGCTTGCTCGTGCCGTGCAGTCGATCATGGTCGTAACCTCCGACCCCGACGACCTCACCGCCCTCGACCCTGCGGTGCGGCTGCATGTGGTCTGATGGTCGGGGTCTGCCCCTCCCATTGACCGTGACCGCGGATGCGGCGGATCTGGTCAGGTGACCTGGGCAGCTGGAGCCCCCAGGTGTCGCGGCATTCGGTAGGGTTCGGCAGGTGAAGGCACTCCGTCGTTTCACCGTCCGTGCCCATCTGCCCGAGCGTTTGGCGGCCCTGGGCGAACTTTCCACGAATCTGCGCTGGTCGTGGCATTGGCCTACCCAGGACCTGTTCGCCGAACTCGACGCCGAGCTGTGGCGCGAGCTCGGACACGATCCGGTGCGGATGCTGGGTGAGGTCCCCGCGGCGCGGTTGGACGAGCTCGCCGCCGACGCGGACTACGTCGGGCGCGTGGATGCCGCGGCCGCCGATCTGCGCGACTATCTGACGCGACCGGGCTGGTTCCAGCGGCAGACCGACGAACCGGTGCGCGGTATCGCCTACTTCTCGATGGAGTTCGGCGTCACCGAGGTACTGCCGAACTATTCGGGTGGCCTCGGGATTCTCGCCGGTGATCATCTGAAGTCCGCATCGGATCTGGGGCTGCCGCTGATCGGCGTCGGATTGCTCTACCGCTCCGGCTACTTCCGACAGTCGCTGACCGCGGACGGTTGGCAGTCCGAGCACTATCCGGCGCTGGATCCGCAAGGGCTGCCATTGCGGCTGCTGACCACCGAAGGTTCGCCGGTGCTGATCCATGTGGCCATGCCCGATCAGCGGGTGTTGCGGGCGCGGGTATGGATAGCACAGGTCGGGCGGGTGCCATTGCTGCTGCTGGATTCCGATATCGCCGAGAACGATCCGGAACTGCGCGCGGTCACCGACCGGCTCTACGGCGGTGATCAGGACCATCGAATCAAGCAGGAGATCCTGGCCGGTATCGGTGGGGTGCGGGCGGTGCGCGCCTATACGCGAGCTGCGGGGGTGCCGGATCCCGATGTGTTCCATATGAACGAGGGCCACGCCGGATTCCTCGGCGTCGAGCGGATCCGCGAATTCGTCTCGGCCGGACTGGATTTCGACACCGCGCTCACTGCGGTGCGGGCCGCGACCGTGTTCACCACGCATACGCCGGTGCCCGCGGGTATCGACCGGTTCCCGATGCCGTTGGTGCGCAGGTATTTCGGCGGTGGCCACGGCGAATCCGAATCCGCCATGCTGCCAGGGCTTTCCGTCGACCGGATCGTCGCGCTCGGTCGCGAGGCCGACCCGTCGGTGTTCAATATGGCGCATATGGGCTTGCGGCTCGCCCAGCGCGCCAATGGTGTTTCCAAACTGCACGGCGAGGTGAGTCGCGCGATGTTCGCGCCGCTGTGGCCCGGCTTCGACGCGACCGAGGTGCCGATCGGATCGGTCACCAATGGTGTGCACGCCCCGACCTGGGCCGCGCGCGAATGGTTCGACAAGGCACGCGAACATATCGGTCCGGAGCTGGTCGAGGAGGCGCGTGGCTGGGAGAAGCTGCGCGACTTCGACCTGGGTGAATTGTGGTCGACCCGGAATACGTTGCGCGCTATCCTCGTTGCCGAGGTGCGCCGGCGGGTCCGCGCGTCCTGGTTGCAGCGCGGTGCGGCTTCGGCTGAATTGGGTTGGGTCGACAGCGTTTTCGATCCGAACGTATTAACCGTCGGTTTCGCGCGCCGGGTGCCGACCTACAAGCGGTTGACCCTGATGCTGCGCGATCCGCAGCGCTTGCGTGCGCTGCTGCTGGATCCCGACCGGCCGATGCAACTGGTCGTCGCGGGGAAAAGCCACCCTGCCGACGATGGCGGCAAGGCGCTGATTCAACAGGTCGTGCGGTTCGCCGACGATCCGGAAGTGCGTCATCGCATCGCCTTCCTGCCCGACTACGACATGTCCATGGCTCGCTACCTGTACTGGGGTTGCGATGTCTGGCTGAACAATCCGCTGCGTCCGCTGGAGGCCTGCGGCACCTCCGGTATGAAGTCCGCGCTCAACGGCGGACTCAACCTCTCCATCCGCGACGGCTGGTGGGATGAGATGTACGACGGCGAAAACGGTTGGGCCATACCGACCGCCGACGGTGTCTCCGATGAACACCGCCGCGACGACCTGGAGGCCGCCGCCCTCTACGACCTGTTCGAACGCACCGTCGCACCGCGCTTCTACGACCGCGACGGCTCGGATATGCCGGTGCGCTGGGTCGAGATGGTGCGCCACACTCTGCAAACGCTCGGCCCGAAGGTGCTGGCCTCGCGCATGGTTCGCGACTATGCCGTCGAGTACTACACTTGCGCCGCATCCGCCGGTCGACGCGCGAGCGCCGACGAATTCGCTGGTGCCCGAGCGGTTTCGGAGTACCGCCGCCGAGTCGAGGCCGCGTGGTCCTCGGTCAAGATCATCCAGGTCGACAGTGCGGGCCTGCCCGACACTCCGATCATCGGCGCCGACCTCTCTCTCGCCGCCCGCATCGACCTCGGCGGACTCACCCCCGGCGACGTCACGGTCCAAGCGGTACTGGGCCGCGTCTCGCCGACCGACGACCTCTCCGACACCACCACCTTCCCCATGACCCACACCGGATCCGATTCCGGCGTAGACCGTTTCACCGTCGAAACCCCGGTGCCCCTGTCGGGCGCCGTCGGCTACACAGTCCGCGTACTCCCTCACAACGAATTACTCGCCAGCGATGCCGAACTGGGCCTGGTAATCGCCCCGAACGGCTAATCGACCGCGCTGCGCTGGTGTAAGGGTCGCATGCTGGACCCACTCCGAGCTCTCGGCGAGTTGGACCAGGCCTTTCAGGTCCCAGGGGAGCGGGTCTGAGATGGCGACCGTGACGCTGCTCACGGAAACCTCTACCTGCTGATGGGCCGGGTTCTGGGGAGCAGTGAATTGTCGGCTACCGTGCCCTGGCACCCCTGTACTTGTTTTCGACTGGAGAGCTCATGGTCACCGACGTTCTGACGCGAACCCGAGGACGCCTCGACGCGTACTTCGGCATCAGTTCGAACGGTTCGACCATGAAGCGCGAGCTGATGGCCGGAACCATCACCTTCCTCGCCATGTCCTATGTGCTCGCCGTGAATCCATCGGTTCTCGGCGACGAGGGCACGCTCGGTGCCAAGGGCATTCCCATGCAGGCGGTCTTCACCGCGACGGCCGTCGCCGCGGTCTTCGGCACGCTGGTCATGGGGGTGTGGGCCAGATATCCGATCGCGCTCGCACCGGGCATGGGCCTGAATGCCTTCTTCGCCTATTCGGTGGTGCTCGGGATGGGAATCCCGTGGCAGGTGGCGCTGTCGGGGACCTTCCTGTCCGGCGTGATCTTCTTCGTACTCGCGATCACCAAGGTGCGCGAACGCATCCTTAACGCGATTCCGATGCAGATGAAGCTCGCCGTCGGCGCGGGCATCGGCATGTTCGTGGCATTTCTCGGCCTGAAGAACGCGGGCATCGTTGTCAATAGCGAGGCCACCCTCGTCACCCTCGGCGACTTCACCAAGGGCACCACGCTGCTGGCACTGTTCGGTCTCGTGATGACCGTGGTGTTCCTGGTCATCGGCTGGCACGGCGCGGTGCTCTACGGCATCGTGCTCACGGCCATTGTGGGTGTCATCAGTGGTTTAGTCGATCTGCCCACGGGTGTCGTGGCGATGCCGACGGGACTCGAGCACACCTTCGGCCAGGCGATCATCCACCTGCCCGATGCATTCACCGGCCAGATGGCAGTCGTCATTCTCACCATGCTCTTCGTCGACTTCTTCGACTGCTCCGGCACCCTGATCGGCGTCGCCAACCAGGCCGGACTGCTCGACAAGAACGGCAAACTGCCGCGTGCGGCCAGCGCACTCGCCGCGGATTCGGTGGGCACCATGGCGGGTGCGGTTATCGGCACCTCGACCACCACCGCCTACGTCGAATCGACCGCGGGTGTCTCAGCGGGCGGACGGACCGGCATGACTGCCGTGACCACGGCGGGGTGGTTCCTGATCGCCATGTTCTGCTACCCGATCTTCGCCGTGGTCGCCGGTTCGGCGGCCATTACCGCGCCTGCGCTGATCGTGGTCGGCGTGCTGATGGCCCGCGCGCTCGGCGAGATCGACTGGAACCGTCTGGAGTACTCGATTCCGGCGTTCATCACCGTCGTCATGATGCCGCTGACCTACTCGATCGCGAATGGCCTGGCG
Organism: Nocardia sp. NPDC050408; assembly: GCF_044458905.1. Lineage (NCBI taxonomy): Bacteria > Bacillati > Actinomycetota > Actinomycetes > Mycobacteriales > Nocardiaceae > Nocardia > Nocardia sp. NPDC050408. The sequence continues at coordinate 15,560 of NZ_JBITIL010000023.1, forward strand.
ATGGGCATGCTGTTTTATCCGATCGTCATGGTCGCGAAGGGACGAGTCAAAGAGGTGCATCCGGCGATGTGGGCGCTGATGGTGATGTTCCTCGGATATTTCTTCTTCCTCGCGAAATAAGTCGCGCCTATCGCGCGGTTGGGTCGTTCTGTGCGATAATCGGACCGCAGTCCGCTTCATTGCCGAGGCTAAACAAGCCATTTGTTCATAACCGATGCGCGAATGAGGACCAGCATGAATACCAACGGCACACTCGAACGCTCCACCAATCCGAGTGGCGCGACCCTCGACAACTCTGCCGCCGATATCGGCCTGCTGGTGCTGCGCGTCGTCTTCGGCGGCCTGCTCGCGGCGCACGGCGCTCAGAAACTGTTCGGCTGGTTCAGCGGCATGGGTTGGAGCGCCAACGCCGCCGCCTTTGATTCCATGGGCTACAACCCTGGAAAACTGTTCGGCACCCTCGCCGGACTCAGCGAATTCACCGGCGGCATTCTATTGCTGCTCGGCCTGCTGACACCGCTGGCCTCGGCCATCGTGCTCGGCACCATGATCAATGCGGTCAATGCCACCTGGGGTGGGGGGCTGTTGACCGGTAAGGGCTACGAAACGCCCTTGCTGTTCGCCGCCGTCGGTGCGGCTGTCGCTTTCACCGGCCCCGGCAAGTTCTCCCTCGACCACGGCCGTCCGTGGCACCGTCAGGGCATTGTCTGGGGTGGTGCCGCCATCGCGGTGGCCGTGGTCGCGGCTGTCATCACCTTGATCCTCAAGTGGACGCTCTGATCTCGTAACAGATCGCGGCGCGGTGACCGGGGGTGCTCGCCGCGCCGCGAATTCATCTGGGTTGGCAACCGTTTTCACGTTTCGTCCGAGTGCGGGTGCAGGACCAGAACCGTGGTCGCTCCATGGTGGAACTCGTAGGCCGTCTCCCGGAGCGACGAGCGGATTCCCTTGTCGTGCAATTCTTTTCGCAGATGTGCGACCAGATCGTCTTGGCGTGCGCCGGTGTGATCGACGAGCGGATAGAGGCGAGTCTCGCCCGCGGACACTCGGGAGAGTTCGAGCAGGGATGCGAGATGGAAATCCGGATCGAGTCGGTCGGCGTAGGTGAAGAGCAGATGTGAGCTCAGGGCCAGATCGAAGCTGTTGTCGGGAAAGGGAAGTGACGGCAACACAGCCGCGACGTATCGGTCTCGATGAGCAGTGAGGTCGGCGCCGAAGCGAGCCGCCGCGGCCAGGCGGATTGCTCGGTGCTGTTGCGGATCGCCGTAGAAATCCCACCGGTAGCGGTCCAGATGTGCTGTTGCCCAGATGTTTCCGCGATTGGTTTCGGAGACGGCGAGGGTGCGCAGTTGCTCCGCGGGTTGGGCGTAGATCGGATCCGCCGCGATGACGGTGGCCCCGAGTTCACACGCCTGCGCGGTGAAACTTGCTGCGCCGCCTGGGCAGTCGAGGATGTGTCCGTCGAGGTCGGCTTCGGTGAGTGCAAAGATTGCCCGGTATTCATCCAAAGATCTTGCGCTGATCAAGAATTCGCCGAGTGTGCCGATATCTGGCTGGTGCGTCATTGGGAAACGGTCTCACGGGTGCACCGGCGGTGACAGGGATTTGTGGTGTCCCCGCGCCGCGTGCAGGGCTTGGCGCGGGGATCGCCGATACGTCCGGTGTGGGAATTGGGGTTCCACCGACGTACCGATTCTCAACTTACTTCTGCCTGGAAATATTGGCATCCTTTGTGAGTGGTCTCACAGTGTGTGCAGCTCAGGCGCTTGCGGCGGCGAGTCGCCGCAGCGCTTTGGTGACGACTTCGGGATCGGCGGTCTCCCAGTACGGCGGCAGTGACGCCCGCAGATAGGCGCCGTAGCGCGCGGTCGCCAAACGAGAATCCAGGATCGCGACGACGCCGCGGTCATCGACGCTGCGTAAGAGCCTGCCGGTGCCCTGGGCCAGCAGCAGCGCGGCGTGATTAGCCGCAACGGTCATGAAGCCATTGCCACCGCGCGACTCGACGGCCCGCTGTCGCGCGGTCAGCAGCGGATCGTCGGGGCGCGGGAACGGGATCCGATCCAGGATCACCAGACTCAGCGACGGACCGGGCACGTCGACGCCCTGCCACAGCGACAGCGTGCCGAACAGAGAGGTCTCGGGGTCGTCGGCGAACTTGCGCACCAGCGCGCCGGTTGCGTCGTCCCCTTGACACAGAACGGGAGTATTCAGCCGCTCGCGGAGTGCGTCGGTGGCCGCGCGTGCGGCTCGCATCGAGGAGAACAGCCCGAGCGTGCGTCCACCCGCAGCGTTGATCAGCCGCTCGATTTCGTCGAGGTAGGCCGGTGCCAGACCGTCTCGTCCGGGGGCGGGCAGATGCTTCGCGACATAGAGAATTCCCGACTTGGCATGGTCGAACGGCGAACCCACATCGAGCGAACTCCAGCGCACGGTCTCCGCGTCCGAGGGCGCCTCGGCGCCGTTTGCGGTTGCCGTATCGCTGCGGTTGGCCGATTGTGCGGGCAGGCCCCAGGTGATGGCTAGTCCGTCGAAAGAGCCGCCGATCTGCAGGGTGGCCGAGGTCAGCACGACGGTGGCGGTGCCGAAAAGTCGGCTGCGCAGTAGCCCGCCCACCGACAGCGGCGCCATCCGCAGCGTGCGCCGGGTGACGCCGCGGATCTCGTCGGCGGCGAGCCAGATGACATCGTGACGCTTGGCCGGATCGGATTCGTCGAACGCGGTCAACGCGCGCACCGCGCCGTCGTGCACCTCATCGATGGCGGCCAACGCCTGGGTGCGGGCGGCAGCGCTTTCCGGATCGCCCTGTGCGGTGGTGCCGCCCTGCGGCGCGAGCGCGGTACGGGCATTCCAGGCGGCATCGCGGACCAGTGCGAGCACCGGCGCGATGCCATCGGGCAAGGTGTCCCAGCGGGCGGCGGGCAGTTCGTCGAGCACCGTGTGCCAGGCCTCCCCGGCCTCCTCCAGCCGGTCCACTTCCTGCTGGTCGATGAGTTTGGCGCAGCGCCGGGCTGCGGCGCTGATCGTCGATGCGGCCAGTTCGGCGGTGGCGACGCCGGTGACCCGATCGACCAATTCGTGCGCCTCATCGATGACGACCACATCGTGTTCGGGCAGCACCTGGATGCCGCTGATCGCATCGATCGCGAGCAGGGCGTGATTGGTCACCACCACATCGGCCTGCGCCGATTCGGCTCTTGCCAGTTCGGCGAAGCAGTCCTGGCCGAACGGGCAGCGCGACTTGCCGAGGCACTCCCGCGACGACACGCTGACCTGCCGCCAGGCCCGATCGGTGACGCCGGGAGCGAGCTCGTCCCGGTCGCCGGTTTCGGTATTCGATGCCCATTCGTTGAGCCGCTGCACCTCCCGGCCCAGCCGCGAGATGGCGAATGCGTCGAAGAGTTCGGCCTCCGCGGGTTCGTCCGGAATCACGCTGTTGATCTTGTTCAGGCACAGATAGTTATTGCGCCCCTTGAGGATCGCGAATTTCGCCTCCCGCCCGAGCGGCTTGCTCAGCGCCTCGGCCAGTCGCGGCAGGTCCCGGTCGACGAGCTGACGCTGCAGCGCGATCGTCGCGGTCGACACCACCACGGTCCGGCCGGTTCGTACCGCATGACGCAGGCTCGGCACCAGATACGCCAGCGACTTCCCGGTCCCGGTGCCCGCCTGCACCGCGAGGTGTTCCTTGGTATCGATGGCGTGATCCACCGCCGCCGCCATCGTCACCTGCCCGACGCGTTCCTTCCCGCCGAGCGCGCGCACGGCGGTGGCCAAAAGCTCGGGAACGGGAGGCAGTTCGGGCACGCGACGAGCCTACTGCTTCGGACCGACACCGATAACCGCCCGATCGGATCCTCGGCCTGCTTCGCGCATCTTCCGAACGCGAAACCGGCGTGTTCTGCGGAAGGTCGGGTGGAGGGTCTGCGCTAGCGAATGACCGAGCCCTCGATATCCACCCCCGCCGCACGCATGCGATCGAGTGCGGCGGTGGTCGTATCGGGTGCGACGCCAGCGGTGAAGTCCAGCAGCACCCTGGTGTCGAAACCTTCGATGCGGGCGTCCAGAGCGGTGGCGCGGACGCAGTGGTCGGTGGCGATGCCGACGATGTCGAGTTCATCGATGGCGCGCTCACGTAGCCAGTCAGCGAGGCTGGTGCCGTCCTCGGTGGCGCCCTCGAAACCCGAATAGGCGGCACTGTATTGGCCCTTGGAGAAGATCTCCTGGATCTGCTCGGTATTCAGGGCGGGGTGGAAATCCGCGCCGGAGGTGCCGACCCGGCAGTGCGGCGGCCAGGTGTCCAGGTAATCCGGATGGTCGGAGAAATGGCCGCCGGGATCGATGTGGTAGTCGCGGGTGGCCACGACCGCGCTGTAATGCGCGGAGTCCAGGTAGCCGGTGATGCGCTGGGCGACCGTCGCCCCGCCGGTGACGGCAAGGGACCCGCCCTCGCAGAAGTCGTTCTGCACGTCGACGATGATCAACGCTCGGTTCATGTCGACCTCACCTTCCCAGGATCTAAGCGCCGAAGGTGTAAACACTCGGGCCCCTGTCTGTGGATTACATTGTGCCGCCTGATCGCTCGGGCGGGCTACCAACACTCGGAGGTCCACGTGAGCAGTACCGCCAGAATTTCGATCGCACTCTTCGTCGGCTACACGGCCTATCTCGCCACCGCCTTTCTGCTGGGTGACCGACCCGATGGGGTAGGTGACTGGGTGCCGCTGCTGATCAAGGGGTTCCTGATCGTGCTGGTAGCGATCTCCTTCGTGGAATGGCTGACCAAGCGACGCCACGCCGAAGCGGTCCGGGTCAGTTCGCGAATGTCGTCGGAATCGCAGGTTCCCCAGCCGATAGCTTCAGGCCCTCCCACGGCAGGCTGACCAAACCGCGCGCTACCAACTTGCGGCTGTCCGCGAGCGTGGGCAGCTCATCCACCGGTTCGCCGTCGCGCACCAGCGGGGTCAGCAACTCGCGCACCTCGAATCCGTTTGCGGCGAGCTGGGTTCCGGCGGCCGGATAGATGATCTCCTCCACCACGGTGCCGGTCCGGCGCGACAGCCGAATCGCCTTCTTGGTGCCCCCGCGCGACTCCTTGTGGCTGCTGCGCTTGGCGACCGGCAGCCCGTCCACCTCGACCAACTTGTAGACCATTCCAGCAGTGGGTGCGCCGGACCCGGTGACCAGCGACGTCCCGACCCCATAGGCATCCACCGGTTCGGCGCGCAGTGCGGCGATCGCGTACTCGTCCAGATCGCCGGAGACCACGATGCGGGTCTTGGTCGCGCCGAGTCCGTCGAGTTGGTCGCGCACCTGCCTGGCCAATACGCCGAGATCACCGGAATCGATACGCACACCGCCCAATTCGGGCCCGGCGACCTCGATGGCGGTCGCCACTCCCTGGGTGATGTCGAAGGTGTCGACCAGCAGTGTGGTGCCGATGCCGAGTGCCTCGATCTGACCGCGGAATGCGGCGGCCTCGTGCGCGCCATCCGCAGCGCTGTGCAGCAGGGTGAACGCATGCGCGCTGGTACCCGCCCCCGGCACGCCGAACCGGCGCACGGCCTCCAGATTGGAGGTGGCGTCGAAGCCGGCCACGTATGCCGCGCGCGAGCAGGACGGCGCCGCGAGTTCGTGGGCGCGGCGGGAGCCCATCTCGATGATCCGGCGTCCGTCGGCGGCGCTCACCATGCGGGCGGCGGCCGAGGCGATCGCGCTGTCGTGATTGAGGATCGACAGGGCGATGGTCTCCAACAGGACGCATTCGGCGAAGCTGCCGCGCACCGAAAGAATCGGGGAGCCCGGGAAATACAGTTCGCCCTCCGGATAGCCGTCGATATCGCCGGTGAAGCGGTACTCGCGCAGCCAATCGATGGTCCTCGAGTCCAGGAAGCCAGCCGCGATATCGAGCTCCGGTTCCTCGAAACGGAAATGCGCCAGCGCCTCGACCAGTCGGCCGGTGCCCGCGACCACCCCGTAGCGGCGACCATTCGGCAAACGTCGTGCAAACACCTCGAAGGTGCAGCGGCGGTGCGCCGAGCCGTCGCCGAGGGCGGCCGCGAGCATGGTCAGTTCGTACTGATCGGTCAGCAGGGCGGTGCTGCGCATCTCCACCCCAGCCACTGTAGACAGCCGTGGCGGGCATGATAGGCCGGTGTGGTCGGGGTGTCTGTCAATTACCGGTGGACGGGTGTTGTGTATCCGGAGTCGAGTCGTACCCTGAGTGTTATGGCCTTGTGCGAAGTGAACGCGACACTGTCGGCGGCACAGGCGACTCCGGAGGCGGTCGAATACACCGAGATCCTGGAGGCCGAGGACCGTCCGTGGGTGACGGTCGTATGGGATGATCCGGTCAACCTCATGCACTACGTCGCCTACATCTTCCAGAAGCTGTTCGGCTACAGCAAAGCGAAGGCGACCGAATTGATGCTGAAGGTGCACAACGAGGGCAAGGCAGTAGTGTCGTCGGGTTCGCGGGACAAGATGGAACAGGACGTGCGACGGCTGCACGCCGCGGGTCTCTGGGCGACCATGCAACGGGACGACTGACCGGTACGACTACCCTGACGTCAGTGCGTAAGTGGAGCCGGAAGAACTCGCTGAGCGGCCTCAAATTGCGATCCGAAATGGACGCGCGTGAGGCGAGCGTGCTGCGGTCCCTGGTCGGCGCGGTTTCCGGCCTACTGACCGAGCGGGCCGAATCCGCACCCGACGATGAGCTCGCCGAGCTCACCGGGCTGCGCAGCGGCAATACGACCCCGCCCGACGATCCCCGGCTGCACCGGCTACTGCCGGACTTCCACCGGAGTGAACCGGGCTCACCCGATGCCGATCGCGCCGATCTCAACAGCGCGCTGCGCGGCCTGCACGAACCGGAGATCATCGACGCCAAGCTGGCCGCCGGATCGGTGGTGCTGAATACGGTGCCGACCGACGGCGGGAAGATCGTGCTGACGCCGGAGCAGGCCGACGCCTGGTTGACCGCGCTGACCGATGTGCGGCTGGCCTTGGGCACGGTGCTCGGAATCGATGCCGAAACACCGGATCACCTCGAACCCGATGATCCGCGCGGGCCGCATCTGGATGTGTACCACTGGCTGACGTGGATGCAGGATTCGCTGCTGCAGGCCCTCGCGCCCTGAGGGGCGTCCGTCCGGGAACCGATGCGCGGTCAGGTCCGCCGCGGCTCGAAGTGTCGCATGCTTGCATGGAGATCGTCGTGACCAGTAGTCAGGAGCACATGCTGTGAATGCGCAAGCCGGACTGCGGAATTCGCTCACCGATGTGCCGAGCCTGCTGGTCGGGCACCATCATCTGCTCGACCCGGACGCGACGCTGGGTTCCGGCGCGGCGACCGGCTGCACCGTCGTGCGCGTGCCCGGCGGTGCGATCGCGGCGGTCGATGTGCGCGGCGGCGGGCCGGGGACCAGGGAAACCGATCTGCTCGCCCCGGGCAATACTGTGCGCCAAGTGAATTCGATCCTGCTCACCGGCGGCAGCGCCTACGGACTCGCGGCAGCGGACGGCGTAATGCGTTGGCTGGAGGAACATCACGAGGGCATACCGATGGATCCGGCCGATCCGAGTCGGGTGGTGCCCATTGTCCCCGCCGCCGTGATCTTCGATCTTCCGTTGGGGGACTGGCGAATTCGACCGACCGCCGACTTCGGTTTCCGCGCGGCCGAGGCGGCGGCGGAGGAGTTCGAGCGCGGGTGCGTCGGCGCTGGCGTCGGTGCGCGCGCCGGTTCGATCAAGGGAGGCGTGGGCACGGCGAGCGTAGTGCTCGGCGCGGGTGCGGCCGCGGGTGTCACCGTGGCGGCGCTGGTTGTCGCCAACCCGGTCGGCTCGGTTTTCGATCCACGCACCGGCCTGCCATGGGGCATCGGCACCGAGGGCCCCGACGCATTCGGCCTATCTCCGGCTACGCCCGAGCAACTGGCCGTGGCCAACGCCCTCCCGGTCAAGGGCACCGTCCTCAATACGACCATCGGCGTGGTCGCCACCGACGCGCCTCTGGACCCGGCCAGCTGTCAGCGTATGGCGACCACCGCCCACGACGGGCTCGCCCGCGCCATCCGGCCCGCCCACTCGCCCCTGGACGGTGACACCCTCTTCGCCCTGTCCACCGGCACCGCCGAAATCACCGAGGCCGCGCTGCCGCCTGCGTTCCCATCCGACCTCCTGGTCCTGGACGAGATCTGTACCGCGGCGGCCGTCTGCGTCGAGCGCGCCATCGTCGATGCGATCCTGTCCGCCCACTCCGTGGCGGGCATCCCCGCGTACGCCGATCTCTTCTCGCGCTCCTAGCGGCCCCGCGCAGCTTCGGACGGTTTCGCTTATCGGCTGGCCGCGCTCGGAGCGGGTCCCGCAGAGTTTCGGGCGGCCCCGCACATCGACTCGCCGCCAGACATGCCGGGCGGGATCCGCGAAAGTGTGCGGGAGCCACGGGAACAGCGTCGAGGAGGGGACCGGCCGACAGGTGGATGGGAATAGCGGAATATTCTGGGTCGTTGTCGGGTGCGATGTGTCGGCAGCGGATATGCCGAATGCGGAAGGGTTTGACTCGTGCTGGTGATCAGGACCGACCTGGTGGAGGCGATGGTGGCGCATGCGCGCGCCGATCACCCGGACGAGGCCTGTGGCGTCATCGCCGGTCCGGAGGGTTCGGATCGGCCGGAGCGTTTTATCGCCATGGTCAATGCCGAGCGCTCGCCGACCTTCTACCGGTTCGATTCCGGTGAACAGCTGAAGGTGTGGCGGTCGATGGACGATGCCGACGAGACCCCGGTGGTGATTTACCACTCGCATACCGCCACCGAGGCCTATCCGAGCCGCACCGATATCTCCTATGCGTCCGAGCCGTTCGCGCATTACGTGCTGATCTCCACCCGCGATCCCGAGCAGCACGAACTGCGCAGCTATCGGATCGTAGACGGTGAGGTCACCGAGGAGCCGGCGCGGATCGTCGATGCGTACGAGACCGCTTAGTACCCATGTTCGTCGAATTCGAGGAGTCCCCATGCCGGTAACCGTGTCCATCCCGACCATCATGCGTGGCCTTACCGGAGGCGAGAAGCGCGTCGACGCGCAGGGCTCGACCCTGTCCGCGCTGATCGAGAACCTCGAGGCCAACCATCCGGGCCTCGCGGAGCGGCTGCTCAAGGACGGCAAGCTGAACCGCTACGTCAACATCTACGTCGACGACGAGGATGTGCGCTTCGCGGGCGGACTCGACGCGCAGGTGCCCGAGGACGCGAGCGTCACCATCCTGCCCGCCGTCGCCGGAGGCTGATCGAGCCCGTGGCGCGCTATGAATCGCTGATCGCGACCCTCGGCAACACCCCGCTGGTCGGTCTGCGCAACCTGTCCCCGCAATGGGACGGTGAAAATCCGGTGCGGCTGTGGGCCAAACTCGAGGACCGCAACCCGACCGGTTCCATCAAGGATCGTCCCGCTCTGCGGATGATCGAACAGGCCGAGGCCGACGGCCTGCTGACGCCCGGCTGCACGATCTTGGAGCCGACCAGCGGAAATACCGGCATATCGCTGGCCATGGCGGCCAAACTCAAAGGCTACCGGCTGGTCTGCGTGATGCCGGAGAACACCTCGGTCGAGCGCCGTCAACTGTTGACCATGTTCGGTGCGCAGATCATCGATTCCCCGGCCGCGGGCGGTTCCAATCAGGCGGTCGCGCTGGCCAAGCGGATCGCCACGGAGAATCCGGACTGGGTGATGCTGTACCAGTACGGCAATCCGGCCAATGCCTTGGCGCACTACGAGACCACCGGCCCGGAAATCCTCGCCGACCTGCCCGAGATCACCCATTTCGTCGCGGGTCTCGGCACCACCGGCACGCTCATGGGAACCGGCCGCTTCCTGCGCGAGAAGGTGCCCGGCATCGAAATCGTCGCGGCCGAACCGCGCTACGGCGAACTCGTGTACGGACTGCGCAATATCGATGAGGGCTTCATTCCCGAGCTCTACGACGAGTCGGTGCTGACAACTCGTTTTTCGGTCGGTCCATTCGATGCGGTGCGGCGCACGCGCGAGCTGGTGCTGGAAGAGGGCATTTTCGCGGGCATTTCGACCGGCGCGATTCTGCATGCGGCGCTCGGTGTCGCGCGCAAATGCGTGCGTGCGGGCACGCGCGCCGATATCGCCTTCGTGGTGGCCGATGGCGGGTGGAAGTACCTGTCCACCGGGGCGTACGACGGGACCCTCGAAGAGGCCGAGGAACGCCTCGACGGCCAGCTCTGGGCCTGAGTTTCGAGCGATCCGGCCGGAGCGTGCGCTTTTCGCGCGGAAAGTGCACGCTCACGCCTGTATCACCGGCCGTTTGGTCGCGAATTGCCCCGGTACTCTCGAAAGAGCGAGTCCCTTGTCGCATATCGTCGGCGTCCGGGTCTCGCTCGACGAGGAGGTTGCGATGACCGGCGGTTCGGGAATCGGTTCGTCGTTCGATCCGGAACGGATCGCCGCACTACGCGCCCAACTGGGGCAGTCGAGCATGCCTTCCGGTACGCCCGCCAAACCGAACAGCGTCGCGCCGATCAAACAGCTCTGGCTGCGCGCGGGCGTCATCATCACCGCATTCGTCGCCCTGCTCTACGGCATCGAAGGCGTCGACAACCTCGACCACAACCAACTCGATTACAACGGCATCGAACCGCGCGAGGCGGACGGCCTGTGGGGCATTCTGTGGGCCCCCGTCCTGCATCACGGCTGGGACCACCTGTTCGCCAATACGCTTCCGGTTATCGTCCTCGGCTTCATCACCCTGCTCGCGGGCATCGGTCGTGGACTCGCCGCCACCGCGATCATCTGGATCGTTGCCGGAGTCGGCGTCTGGCTCACCGGCGCCACCGGATCGGTGCATCTCGGCGCATCGTCGCTGATATTCGGCTGGCTGACCTTCCTGATCTCGCGTGGCTGGTTCGCCCGCAATCTGGTGCAGATCGGGATCGGCCTGGTTGTGCTGGCGATTTACGGGTCGGTGCTGTGGGGTGTGCTGCCCGGACAGCCCGGAATCTCTTGGCAGGGCCATCTTTTCGGGGCAATGGGTGGAGTGCTGGCCGGCTGGGTACTCTCTGGTGATGAACGTCGACACCGTCGCGGGGATCGAGCCGGAGTCAATGCGTAGTCGCGGTTGTCGCGCGGTTCGCAGCGGAATGTGGGGGATCGGTTCTTGAGCGAGCGAACAACAAAAACAGCCGGGCTCTCGCTCGTGACGGTGCCGAGCGTTAGCGAGGCGCTGTTATGAGCGAGAATTCGTCGTGGGAGCATGGGGGAATGCGCCTTACCGTCCTCGGGTGCTCGGGCAGTGTGTCCGGCCCGGACTCCCCAGCGTCGGGGTACCTACTGACCGGGCCGGATATGTCGCCGGTGGTCATCGATTTCGGACCCGGCGTGCTCGGCGCATTGCAGCGCTACGCCGATCCCGGTGAGGTCGATATCTTCCTCACGCATCTGCATGCCGATCACTGCCTGGATCTGCCCGGACTGCTGGTCTGGCGGCGCTACCACCCGTCACCTCCGGTGGGACAGGCGATCGTGCGCGGTCCGTCCGATAGCGCGGTGCGCATCGGCAATGCGTCCGCCGAGATCGGCGGCGCATGCGACGACTGGTCCGACGTCATCGATCACCAGACGTGGGTCGAGGGCGAAGCGATCGAATTCGGTCCGGGCCATACGGTGCTCGCGCGTCGGATGTATCACCCGCCGGAGTCGTACGGGCTGCGCATCGTGACCGCGACCGGGCGGACCTTCGTCTACACCGGCGACACCGCGATGTGCGATGCGGTACTCGAACTCGCGCAGGGCGCCGACATTCTCATGTCGGAGGCGTCGTGGACGCACGATCCGGCCAACCGGCCGCCCGGCATTCATCTTTCCGGCACCGAGGCGGGCATTATCGCCGCGCGTGCGGGCGTGAAAGAGCTGCTGCTCACCCACATTCCGCCGTGGACCTCCCGCGAGGACGTGATCGCCGAGGCGAAGGCGCAGTTCTCCGGACCGGTGCACGCCGTCGCACCGGGCGAAACCTTCGACATCTGACCGCCTGCCGCGCGCGGTTGGCCATGTGACTAGGCTTGGCGCGTGTCGAGACGAGCCGATGGCAGGGCGGACGATGAGCTCCGCGAGGTACGGATCACCCGTGGCTTCACCACGCATCCAGCCGGTTCGGTGCTGGTGGAGTTCGGGCAGACCCGGGTGATGTGCACCGCGAGCGTCACCGAGGGCGTGCCCCCGTGGCGTCGTGATTCCGGACTCGGCTGGCTCACCGCCGAATACGCGATGCTGCCCGCGGCCACGCATACCCGTAGCGGGCGGGAATCGGTGAAGGGCAAGGTCGGCGGGCGCACCCAGGAGATCAGCCGGTTGGTCGGCCGGTCGCTGCGGGCATGCATCGACCTGGCGGCCATCGGTGAGAACACCATCGCCATCGACTGCGATGTGCTGCAGGCCGACGGTGGCACTCGGACCGCGGCCATCACCGGCGCGTATGTCGCGCTCTCGGATGCGGTCACCTACCTCGGTGCGGCGGGCGGATTGGCCGACCCGCAGCCGATCTCGTGTGCGATCGCCGCGGTGAGCGTGGGTGTCGTCGACGGCAGGGTGCGGTTGGACCTGCCGTACGAAGAGGATTCGCGCGCCGAGGTCGATATGAATGTGGTCGCCACTGATACCGGCACCCTGGTGGAGATCCAGGGCACAGGTGAGGGCGCCACCTTCCCGCGCTCCACCCTGGACAAGCTGCTCGACTCCGCACTCGCCGGCTGTGAGCGGCTGTTCGCCGTCCAGAAAGAGGCGCTCGCGCTGCCGTATCCGGGTGTGCTGCCGCAGCCTGCCGAGTCGAAGAAGAAGTGATGTCGCGCCGCGTCCTGGTCGCCAGTCGCAATGCCAAGAAGCTGAACGAACTGCGCCGGATCCTCGCCGACGCGGGTATCGCTGGCATCGAGATCGTCGGACTCGGCGATGTGCCCGCCTACGACGAGGCGCCCGAGACCGGCGCGACCTTCGAGGAGAATGCGCTGGCGAAGGCGCGCGATGGCGCGGCCGCCACCGGATTGCCCTGTGTCGCAGACGATTCCGGGATCGCGGTGGACGCGTTGAACGGTATGCCCGGCGTGCTGTCGGCGCGCTGGTCCGGTGTGCACGGCGACGACGCGGCCAATAATGCCCTGCTGCTCGCCCAACTCGGTGACGTACCGGACGAGCGGCGCGGCGCACAGTTCGTCTCCACCTGCGCGCTGGTGGTGCCCGGCGGCACCGAGATCGTGGTGCGCGGTGAATGGCCGGGCGTGATCGGCCGCAAGCCCGTGGGCGACGGTGGATTCGGCTACGATCCGCTGTTCATTCCGACAGGCGGCGATGTCACCGCTGCCCAGCTGACGCCCGCCGAGAAGGATGCCGTGTCCCATCGCGGTCGCGCGCTGACTCAGCTGCTCCCGGCACTCGCGGCCCTCGCTGAGGCCTGAGTCAGCCGTACGCTCGAGAGGCTGCAACCGCTGCGGATCCTCCCGGCGACGGATGTGTGCCGCGCGACGGGCGGTGATTCCCTGTGAGGGTCGGGTCGCGCGGCGGGGTGCGGCGTTAGGGGTGGGTCAGAGGTCGAAGTCTTGCTTGACCTTGTTCGCGTTGACGTGCTCGACGAAGAAGGACAGCAGGGGGATGGTGCCTGCGATGAGGGTGCCGACGGTGCGCGGGATCGGCCAGCGCACCTTGACCGCGAGGTCTGCGGTGACCAGCAGGTAGACGAAGTAGACCCAGCCGTGCACGACGGCGATCCAGTTCGGGGTGTGCACATCGAAGCCGTACTTGACGATCATTTCGCCGGTGAGCAGCAGCAGCCACAGACCCGTCGTCCAGGCGAGTACCCGGTAGCGCAGGAGTGCGGGCTTGATCTTCGCGACGTCGGTCGCCCTCGGCTCGGGGGTGAGCGTCGCGGCGGATTCGGTCGAGTTCTCGCTGGTGGTCAACCGGCGCTCCTCTGTGTGTCGTGGGCGAGGCCCGCGTCCCGGACGTGTTGGTCGATATCTTGTGCGTGCAGCTCGGCCAGATATTTGTTGTATTCGGCGAGCACCGGGTCATCGTCGCGGGCAGCTTTGGGCCGCTCGGGCAGCAGTCCGGCCGGAATCTCGCGCGGCGCGTCGACTTTCGTGGGTCGGCGCGCCTTCGCGGGAGCCGGTTCAGCTTCCGGCTCCTTATCCGCTTCGGATTCCAGCCGCACGAACCGGAAGTAGGCGAAGACTGCGAATCCGGCGAACAGCGGCCACTGCAGTGCGTAGCCGAGATTCTGGCCGGTGCCGCTCGCGGATTCGAACCGCTCCCACTGCCACCATCCCAACGCCAAGCAGGCGAGGGCGGCCACTATCACCAGCACGATCAGGGCTGGGCGATTGTGTGCCGAGCGGCGAGGTGGAGCGGACACGCATACCACGGTACCCGTCTACTACACGGTACGTAGGAGCAGGTCGAGTCAGCGGTCGGGCCTCAGAACTTGTAGGTGATCCCGGTCATGCGCTCGGATTCCTCCCACAGTCGGCGCAGCAGTTCGGGATTGTTCGACAGCTTGCTCGACGGCGAGGGTTCGACCGGGCCCTGGCTCTGGAACAACCGGTTCGGCCCCCAGTAAGTGGTGGGATCGGCATCGGGCATGGTGGCCGCGAAGAGGGTGGAGTGGGCGGCCTTGGCCGGGGCATGGCCGATGATGCGGATGAAAGGCTTGCTGATCCGGTCGAGTGGGGTTTCGGTCCTTGCGAACAGATCGGTTGCAGAGACGCCCGGGTGTACCGCGTAAGAGCGTTTGTCGGAGCCCGCCTCGGTCAGCCGCCGTTGCAGTTCGCGGGCGAACATCAGGTTGGCCAGCTTGGACTGGGCGTAGGCGAGGTTGCGCTGGTAGCGGCGGTTCTCGTAGTTGAGATCGTCGATCCACAGTTTCGGGGTCTGCTTGTGCGCGATGCTCGCCAGGCTCACCACCCGGTCTCGGAGGCGATCCAACAGCAGCCCGGTCAGCGCGAAATGGCCGAGGTGGTTGACGCCGAACTGGGTTTCGAACCCGTCCTTGGTGCGTGAGAACGGAATGTTCATCAGGCCGGCGTTATTGATGAGCACATCGAATTCGCCGGTCTTGTCGACGAATTCGCGCACCGATGCCAGATCCGCCAGATCCAGCTGCTCCACCCGGACGTCGCCATCGATCCGGTCGGCGATCGGCTGCGCCTTCGCGACGTTGCGGCAGGCCATGATCACGGTGCCGCCCTTGCTCGCCAGCACCGAGGTGGTCTCGACACCGAGGCCGCCATTGGCTCCGGTGACGATGAAGGTGCGCCCACTCTGGTCGGGCATATCTTTCGGGTTCCACGCCATGAGCCGACCTTACTTCGGAGTAAGTTGCAGCGGAAGGGCGACACGCAATCCGGAACTTCGATCACCCTGCGCTGGCGTAGGCATGGGGCCGCCAACGGTGCGTTCTCGGTGATTGCTGTCGTGTCGCTGGGAGGAGGGGGTGGTGGGTGGCCCTACTTGGGGAATGGGCGGTGCGGTTGCTGTCGCTGAGAATACTTCGGAGCCGTTGGGTCGGAGCAAGACGAATGTCGTGTTTGCCGCGATTGTGCTCGGGATGTTACTGGCGGCGCTGGATCAGACGATCGTGTCGACCGCGTTGCCGACGATCGCTGCCGATCTGGGCGAGGCAGGGCATATGGCGTGTGTGGTCACGGCCGCCGATCTACGGCCGGGTGATCGGCTGCGGCTATCTCGCCGAAGATGCTGTGGGACTGCGACTTACCGGACAGCGCGAGGTCGACCGGATCCAGGCATCGTGGCGGCGCTGGTTCGATACCGAGCTCGACGATTGGGGCTGCGCCGATCCGACCGACCGTGCGCTGTTGGATCGGGCCCTGGGGAAGCCGCCAAGCTGAAGACGCCAGAGAACACGAGCCGGTCCACGCCCAGTACTTGTGCCCAACTACTCGTAGACGTATATTCGTAGACGAGTAAGGAGGTGTCCATGGTGGCGAAGCGCAAGGTGAACAATCTGCTGGCGCTGGCGGTGCTCGCGACCGTCATCGAACGGCCGATGCACCGCTACGAAATCGCCTCGCAGATGCGTGAGCGCGGCAAGGACCGCGATATGGACATCAAATGGGGCTCGCTTTACACCGTCGTGCAGAACATGGAGAAGGCGGGCTTCCTGGAGGTCGTCGGCAGTGAGCGCGACGGCGCCCGGCCGGAACGCACGATCTATGCGATCACCGATGCCGGTCGCACCGAAATGGCTGACTGGACAAGAGAATTGATTGCCGAGCCGGAGCTGGAACACCACCGGTTCACGGCTGGACTCTCCGTCGTGGCGGCGCTGCCGCCGGATGAAGTCGTCGAGTTGCTCGGCCGGCGCATCGACGCGCTGGGTCGCATCATCGAGGCTGCGCGCCGAGAACTCGATCAACTGGCTGCCGCCAATCTGCCCCGGCTTTTCGTCGTCGAAGCCGAATATGGTGTGGCGATGCTGGAGGCCGAGGTGGCGTGGGCCGCGTCGCTGCGTGACGAGATCGCCGCGGGCAGCTTCCCCGGCGTGGATCTCTGGCGGCATATGCATGTCGCAGGCATGTCGCCCGCCGAGGTCACGGAGCTGGTGGAAAGGGGGATGACGGAGTAGACGTCCCGCTCTCGGCCCGGTCCGTACCGGGCGGAGTGAATTGTCGAGACCGGGCCCGGCGGGGTGCGGCAACACCGCCGCCGAGCCCGATGTAACCGTCTCGAACCGCGTCCGCATGCGCGCACCCGGCTGCAAGGCTGGCAACCACAGGATAACTGGGTGTGCGATCGGACGGTCGGTTCGGGCTTCGAAGAACCCGTATCGCACATAACTGGAGTACACCCATGTCCAAAACAGAAACGGCCATTGTTATCGGCGGCGGTATCGCCGGACCTGTGACCGCCACCGCATTGCACAAGGCGGGCATTGCCGCTCGCGTCTACGAGGCCTATCCCGGTCCGACGTTCGGTATCGGCAGCGGGCTGGCATTGGCACCGAATGGTGTTGCCGCCCTTGACATTGTTGGTGCGGGCGACCGCATTCGCGCCATCGCGAGTCCTATATCGCATACGCAGCTTTCGGTGGGCGGCAAAGTGTTGCAAATGCCGGAAATGCCCGACGTGCCGTCATTGAAGATGGTCGACCGCAACGAATTGCACCGGGAACTGCACGATCACGCGGTTGCCGCGGGGATTCCTTTCGAATACAACAAGCGAATCGTGCGCGTCGACGAGGACGCGGACGGCATCACCGCGCATTTCGCCGATGGCAGTAGCGCAACCGCGGATGTGCTGATCGGCGCGGACGGCATTCGATCCACGGTGCGCGGTCTCATCGACCCGAATAATCCGGGACCGGAGTACACCGGGATGATCGGATTCGGTGCGATGCTCGACAGCGATTTCGGAATTCCCTCGGAGACAATGGTTTTCGCGTTCGGTAAGAAGGCGTACTACCTCTACGGAACCGTCGAGGGCAATAGGGTCATGTGGGGTGCGAATCTGCCGCACAAGGAGTATCTGTCGCTGACCGAGGCACGCGCGATTCCGGCCGAGCGCTGGTTGGCAATCCTGCGGGAGACCTACGCCGAGGACACTCCGGGCGGTGAATTCGCCCGCAGGACCACTGCGGAAAACCTGGAAACGACTGGCGCACTGCACATTATGCCGCCGGTGCCGACCTGGTATCGGGGGCGCATGGTGTTGGTGGGGGATTCGGTGCACGCGCCGTCCAACAGTTCTGGGCAGGGGGCGTCGCTGGCCATCGAGAGTGCGGTGCAGTTGGCGCGGTGTCTGCGGGACCTGCCCGATCACACCTCGGCCTTCGCCGCCTATGAAGGGGTGCGGCGGCCGCGGGTGGAGGGTGTCGCGGCGCGGGCGCGCAAGATCAACCACAGCAAGACGCCGGGACCGGTGGCGCGGCGGATGATGTCCTTGCTGATGCCGCTGCTTATCAAGGCGATGAACCCGGAGAAGACCATGGGTGTCGAGCAGCGGTATCGGATCGAGTGGGATGCGCCGGTGCAGCAGGAGTTGGTGACCGCGAAGGCGTAGTGCTGGTGCTGCCTGTCTCTTCCGGGGACGGGCAGCACTATTTCGAACCCGGCGGCCGGTTCGTCCGTAACGTAGGAGATGGGAATTGAAAGACAAAGGGGGGATAGATGGTGCATACCGATCCTGCGTTGCAGCTGACCGGGCTCTATAAGCGATTCGGCGGCCCGTGGGTCGTCGACGATGTCGGCCTCACGGTGCCGCCGGGCTCGTTCTTCGGGCTGGTCGGCCCGAACGGTGCGGGCAAGACCACCACCTTGTCGATGGCCTGCGGACTGTTACGGCCGGACGCCGGACAGGCGCGGATCTTCGGCGTCGACGTTTGGGCCGATCCGGTCGCGGCGAAGACTTTGGCGGGCGTGCTGCCGGACGGCCTTGCGCTACCGGAGCGCCTGACGGGCCGAGAACTATTGACCTACACCGGTTTACTGCGCGGTCTGCCCGCGAATACGGTGGCCGAACGTGCCGATGAACTGCTCGGAGTCTTCGAATTGACCGGTGCCGAACGGACTCTCGTCGTCGATTACTCCGCGGGTATGCGCAAGAAGATCGGGTTGGCCACGGCGCTGCTGCACGCACCGAAACTACTGGTGCTCGACGAACCGTTCGAGGCCGTGGATCCGGTGTCGGCGAGCACGATTCGCACAATTCTGCAGCGGTTCGTCGCGGCGGGCGGTGCGGTGGTGCTGTCGAGCCATGTGATGGCGCTGGTGGAGAACCTGTGCGATCGGGTAGCGGTGATCACCGCCGGGCGAGTGGTGGCCGCGGGCACGCTCGACGAGGTGCGCGGGGACAGTACCTTGGAGGCGGCGTTCGTACATCTGGTCGGTGGCCGAGTCGGCGGGGAGGACGGGCTGTCGTGGTTGGCGTCCTGATTCGGATGCGGTTGCTGCTGACCAAGCGTGCTCTGGGCAACGGCTGGCAGGGCGTCACCTTCGTCAGCGGTGTGGTCATCGGCGTCGTATTCGCGCTCGGTACAGCGGGTCTCATCGGATTCGGGGTGCGGGACGGCGACGTGGGCGGTGGTGTCACGGTGGCCGCTGCGTGGTATGGAATATGGACGCTCGGCTGGCTGTGCGGTCCGGTATTGATGGGCAGCAGCGATGAGACCGTGCAGCCCGAACATCTGCGGCTGTTGCCGCTGAGTCATCGACAGTTGGCCACCGGGCTATTGGCGGCGGCGTTCGTGGGGCCTGCGCCGGTGATCAATCTGCTGGCGTTCGCTGGACTGGTTGTGCTTGCGGCGCAACTGAGTTGGGCTGCCGTCGGGGTCGCGGTGGTCGGTGTGGTGCTGCAGTTGTTATTCGTCGTGGTGCTCTCGCGGGTGGTGCTGGCGTGGATCGGTGCCGCGATGCGTTCGCGGCGGGGACGCGATCTCGGGGTACTGCTGGCGGGTCTCGCCGGTTTGGCCTACTACCCGATGAGTTTCCTGCTGAATCATGTGGATGCGGTGCGGGAATCGGCACCGTGGTTGGCGAATCTGTTGCGCGTGTTGCCTTCCGGGTGGGCACCAGTTGCGGTGGGAGCGGCGGCGCGCGGTGACTGGTTGTCGGCAGTGGGCGCGTTGGTCGGGTTGTCGGCCTTGACAGGGGTGCTGTGGTGGGCATGGTCTGTGCTGTTGCGGAGGCGGTTGACCGCGCCGCTGGATTCGGTATCCGGCGCGGGCGGGCGCGGGATGCTGCTGAGTCGGGTGCGGACGTCCGGGCCGGTGGGTGCGGTGGTGGTCAAGGAGTTGCGAACCTGGTCGCGAGATAGCCGACGCCGGGCGGCGCTGTTGCCCGTGCTGCTGGTGGGTGCCCTGCTGCCGGTGTTTCCGGCAATACAGGGCGACGGTTCGGGCGGCGTGGCGTTCGCGGGTGTGAGTGCCGCGTGGTTCGCGGGCCTGGCCGCCAATAACCTCTACGGCTACGACGGCACCGCACTCTGGCAGACACTGGTGACTCCCGGCGCGGTGCGCGCCGATGTGCGCGGACGACTGCTGGCCCTGCTGCTGGTGATCGGGCTGCCGTCTGTGCTGCTCGCAGTTGTGCTGCCGGGCGCGCTCGGCCGTTGGTCGATGTATCCGTGGACGCTATCGCTACTTTTCGCTGTCCTCGGCGTCGGCGCGGGCTCGGCCGTATTCCTGTCGGTGACCGCGCCCTACCCGCTACCACCGCGCACCGGAAACCCCTTCGCCTCCTCCGGAAACCCAGGCTGCGCAAAGGCTTTGGTGCAAGTCGCCACCAGCTTGGGCCAACTGGTCGCGCTGATCCCGGTCCTGATCGTGCTGCTCATCGGCCTAGCCCTCGACATCACCGCCGTACTGTGGCTGGCCCTACCGGTCGGGATTGCGATCGGGATCATCGCAGCTGTGCTCGGTGCGCGTCTCGCCGAAGAGCGATTGTCCGCCCGCGGACCAGAAGTTCTTGCGGCTGTGCAGCCGCGTTGATGCTCGCATCGCGCGGCCACCAGGTCTTGTCTCGAAGTGGTGGGCGTCCATCGAGCCGAGTCGAATGGTGGTACTGAACCCTGTCCGGAACCGGATGGTGCCTCGGAGAGTGACTTCCAGACAGGCCATAGCCGGATGGCTGGGACAATCCGCGTATGCCCCCTGGTCACGCCCCGCTCTAATCGAATGGCAGAAGTCGCGGCAGGAATTCGAACGACGGGCCGTGGGATAGGGATCGGCTGGTCGAGTATTGGGAGAGAAATACACTTGTTGGGTGGGCGATAGGGATTCCGATGGCAGTTTCGATCTGAATCAGCTGCGGACGTTCCTGGCGGTGCATCGCGCCGGATCAATTACGGCGGGAGCGCGGTTGGTGGGGTTGTCGCAGCCGACGGTGACGACGCAGTTGCCGCGCGCACGTGGTAGGTCACTGCTGAGGTGGGTGTCGGTTCCGGGTGCGCGCAGGTTTTGCCGCCGCCAATGCGCAGCGACCTGTCCGTGGCGGGTTTGCGCGTTGGCGGAACCACCTGGTGAGTCATTGCGGAGATGGGGCGTAGGTTTTGTGCGCTTGCGCCTGACGCTGTTCGGAGCGGCGGCGGAGGTATTCGGCGGTTCGGTCGTCGGCGGGGAGGAAGGCTTCCAGGTGTAGTTCGGAGAGGGTTATGTCTACGGCAGTGGCGAAGCTGGTGATGGTGGTGATGAGGCGGAGTTCGCCCTCGGGGGTGGTCAGGCGGAGCGGGACGGCGAAGCCGAGGTGGTCGGGGCCGGGGGTGGCGGCGGGGAGGTAGCTTTCGAGCTCGGCGATGAAGTCGTCGAGGCGGGGGTCGGGACTGCGTAGGGCCTTGCCGCGCAGGCTTTCGGTGACGTGGCGGCCCCATTCGGGGAGGTTCAGCACGCGTCGTGCCAGGCCGTCGGGGTGTAGGGCGAGGCGCAGGACATTGATCGGCGGGTTGATCAGTTCCGTGGCGGCCCCCTCGGTGAGGATGTCGAAGGCGGCATTGGCGGCGACCAGTCGGCCGTAAGGGCGGGTGACAACGGCGGGGTAGGGCAGATGCCCGTCGAGAATGCGCTCCAAGGCGACCCGCACCGGACCCAATTCCGGTGTGTCCAAGTCGGATTCGGGGAAGATTGGGGCATATCCCGCGGCGAGCAGCAGGGCATTGCGCTCGCGCAGCGACAGTTCCAGCGATTCGGCCAGCCGCACCACCATGGTGCGTCCCGGGCGCGAGCGCCCCTGTTCCAGGAAGCTCAGATAGCGCTGGCTGGTGTCCGCGCGAATAGCCAGGTCGAGCTGGCTCACATGTCGCTGCGTGCGCCAATGCCGCAACTGCTGAGCGAACGGATTCGGCTCCACCACTGTCGTCATGAATTCAGTGATATCCGACCCGCGGTGTCCGCGCCATTCCCCGGAGGGAATCACCGAACCCGCATCGGATGTCATTCCCTGCAGGGAATCGCGCCACAACGCCGCGCTCGCAAAACTCAGTGCCATGAGCAACCAAGACCTGAGCCGTTTCGCCGAGCGCTACATGTCCCAGTGGAACGAATCCGATCCGGAGATCCGCCGCAAGCTGATCCACGAGATTTGGGCACCCGAAGGTGCACAGACCCTGGTCGACCCACCGGTGGAGATCCGCGAGGCGGCGGCGAACCTGAACTTCGCCGTACCTGCCCTGGAAGTGCGCGGCCACGACGCGATGGAAGCCCGGGTGTCCCGCGCCTACGAGATGTTCGTGGCTCCCGGCGAGTACATCTTCGAGGTGGGGGCGGCCACCGGGTTGCCCGCCGGTCTGATCGGCCTGCCTTGGTCGATGGTTTCGCGCGCCGACGGTTCCGTCGCGGGCGGCGGTTACGAGGTGATCGGGCTCGACTCGGATGGTCGCATCACCTTCGACCACCAATTCATCGAAGGCGTGCGATGACCGAAGTGGCGACCTTACGGTTCAGCCGGATAGTGCGCACCGCCGACGGTGGCTCCCGATTCGTCGATGCGGAACTCGCACTGACCGGTCGAACCGTCGCGGCGGGCGTACCCGCGATGGCCGTCGCCGGAATGTCGGCGGCGGCGACCGTAACCTACTTGCGCAGTGCGCAATTCGACAGCGAACCGCATCCGGCTCCAGCACAGCAATGGGTTGTGATGCTGCGGGGCGTAATCGAAGTGACCACGAGTGACGGCGCTCAGCGCAGATTCGGCCCCGGCGACCTCGTCCATGTCGAGGACACCGACGGCCGCGGCCACATCACCACTGGTGTCGGAGAAGCGCCCTACGAGGCGCTCTTCGTGCCTACCACAGAAAGCAGATCATGAAAGCCATGAAAGCCATGAAAGCCATTGCCTACCACCTCGATCCACTACAGGGGCGCGCCGGTTTGACCGCGCGGGTGCAAGAACTGCCGCAGCCGGGACCGAATCAGGTGGTCATCAGGGTGCGGGCGGCCTCACTGAACCGGCGGGATCTCATGCTGATGGACGGTATCTACCCGCTGCCCGCGACCCCGGGCATCGTCCCGCTGTCCGATGGTGTCGGTGAGGTTATCGCCCTGGGCGACAATGTGACTCGCGCCGCGCTCGGCGACCGGGTGACCGCGTCGTACTTCGTGCGTTTCATCAATGGCCCGCAGCGACTGGCGCAGGTCGCTGAACAGTACGGCGCCAACTACAACGGCATGCTAGCCACCTATGCGGTCATCGAAGAGGATTCTGTGGTGCACGTGCCCGAACATCTCACCGATGTCGAGGCGGCCACGCTGACCTGCGCGGGAGTCGTCGCGTGGGCGTCGCTGACCACACCGGTGCCGGTGTCTTCGGGGCAGACGGTACTTACCGTCGGCAGCGGTACCGTCGCGTTGTTCGCCGTGCAGCACGCGAAAATGCTTGGTGCCAGGGTTATTTCGATAACGTCCGGCACGGAGAAGGCGGAGCGACTGCACAAGCTCGGCGCGGACGAGACCATCGACCGCAACGCGACGCCGGACTGGGACGAGAAGGTGCTCGAGCTCACCGACGGCCACGGCGTCGAACATGTGGTGGAGGCCGTCGGACTGCCAACCCTGTCGAAATCGGTGCGTTCCGCAGGCTACAACGCGACGATCACCATGATCGGCGCATCGCAGCTGCCGGAGGGAGAGACATTCGAGAATCCGTTCGTCGGACCGTATCTCGCGATCCGCCGGATCGCGGTCGGCAGCCGGGACGATTTCGAGGCGATGAACCGCGCCATCACTGCCCATCGCATGCGCCCCGTCATCGATCGGACCTTTCCGCTCGACCAGGCGGTGGAGGCGTACCGCTACTTCCGCGAGGACAATCCGTTCGGCAAGGTCGTCATCACCATGCCGTAGGCCTGTGGATCAGGCCTCGAAGGGCACGATATTGCCTGCTGCATCGCGGGTTCCGGCGGTAGCTTCGATCGCGGCCGCCAACTCGGCGACGGTGGTCCAGGTGCGCGGCGGCTCCGCCTCGAGATTGCCGATGGTGTACCAGGTCTCGGTTTTGCGATAGCGGACCAGACCTTTACCCGTCGCATCGACGGTCACATCGAGCTCGCCGGAGACCGTCCCTTCCTCTTCGGTCATGACGGCGGCCTTGGCGGAAATCTCGATGATGTCGCTTATTTGAACTCTCCTCGACTGACGCAGTCGGCGACTGCGTTGCGCAGTGCGGTGTGTTCGGCGGGATCAACGTTCAGCGCGTATTTTACTTTGATCTTGACGTAATGCTCGAGATAGCCACACCGGAATTTTCCCGGCGGCAGGTAGTTCGCGACGTCTTGGTCACCCTTGGACCTGTTGGCGGAGGGATCGGAGGCGATCAGATTGACGGAGTCGTTGGCAATCCGGCGGCGGGTATCTTCATCGCGCTTATTCGCACCCGAACGCCACGCCTCGGCCAGCGGCACGATGTGTTCGGCGTCGACTCCGGCCGGGTCGGTTATGAACTTGTACGGCTTGAGCTTTCCGGTCTTGGAATCCAGTACGCCGTACTGGTCCTGCCAACCACCGCCGCGGCCGACGGTGAGCTCACAGGTTTTCGGGTCGAGTTTGACCGAGCCCGTCGCGTCGCGGAGCATCATCACGTCACGGCTGGTGCACTTGCTGTACTGCGTGAAGTCCGGGCCGAAGCCGTGCTCGGGCTTATTGGTATCCCAGTGCGGGAACTTCTCCCGGCTGTAGCCTTCCATCGACTCCTCGGGCGCATCGACGAGCTGGCCGAGCAGATCGTTGATGTCCTTGCCGGACGCCGTTGTGACATCCGCCGGTCCGGATCCCTTGCCGGTCTTACCGGTCCACTCGTCGATGAAGGAATAGCCAACGGCGACAACGACAGCCAAGACGATGGGTGCGCAAACAGCGAGTACACGACGCGCGGTGCGGGATGACAACCACTTCACAAAGATCGAACTTCCTAGCCTCGCACCGATGAATTTGTCGGGCGTCAAGCTACCTGCGGCCGATCGTCCCGTATGTGATTGTCGCGTATGACGTTCGGCACAGCTAGTCGAAGAACGCACGGCGTGGCAAGGGCACTCGACGGTAGACGCAGAACCACCCCTGGCTCGGCGTGCCGGCGCTGATCCAGGGGTGGTCGTGTCACGAATGAGCTCGTGCGCGGCCGAATGAATGGGCCGGTTGTCCAGGCCGGATGATCCATTCTCGCGGCGCCACGAGGCTGATGAGGGAAGTCTCGTCGGGCCGTGTCGTACTGCGGATAACTCCTCGTGACGATCTGTGTGAACTTCATTGTTCTTACGTAGAGAGACAGTAGATCATTCCAGATTCCTTTGCAATCGCTTTACTTAAGTCTGAGAATCTCCTGAATGGCGCGCCGGTCAGTTGAAACATGTACTGCTCACATACGGAAGTTAGGTTTACCTGCGGTTGTGGTGAGCGCGGCCGGGTGCCCGGCTTCCGGATGAGTGACGAGCGTCACATTCGATGGCGGTCACAATGCGGCCGAAACGTGTGTCGAAACCGGGTGCAGGCACAGAAGCCGGATCCAGGAAGGACCCACATCATGGCTACCGTCGACGTTCTCGACTCGTTCATCAACTACACCGACCTCGGTGCCGGTTCGGTACCGGTGGTGTTCCTGCACGGGAACCCGACCTCATCGCACCTGTGGCGCAATGTGATCCCGCATGTCGCCGATCAAACCCGGGTGCTCGCACCGGATCTGATCGGGATGGGTGCGTCCGGGAAGCCCGACAGCCCCTACCGCCTCGCCGACCACGCCCGCTATCTGGACGCCTGGTTCGACGCACTGGGCCTCGACCAAGTTGTCATCGTCGGCCACGACTGGGGTGGTGCGCTCGGTATGTATTGGGCGGCACGGCATCCCGAGCGCGTCCGGGGCATCGCACTGATCGAGACATTCCTGCGACCGATGCGCTGGGACGAACTTCCGCCGCTCGGCGCCGAACTTTTCCGGAAATTCCGGACGGCCGAGGGGGAGCGAATGGTGCTGGTGGAGAATACGTTCATCGAGTTCAACCTGCCGAGGGGCATTACCGACCTGTCGCAGGAAGATCACGACGTGTATCGCGCTCCCTTCCCGACGCCGGAATCGCGTAAGCCCATGCTGGCCTGGACGCGCGAATTTCCGTTGGAGGGCGAGCCTGCCGATGTGGTTGCGCTGGTGGAGAACTACGACCGGTGGGCGGCGGATTCGCCGGCGGTGCCCAAGCTCATCATGGCGCTCGACAATGGCGTCGGCCTCGGTTCGTCGGAGGTGATCGCATGGGCCGCCGAGACGTTCGCCAGCGCCGAGGTCGTCTCGGTCGGCGCGGCGGGACATCACGCACCGGAGGATCAGCCCGATGCCATCGGGACCGCGGTCGCGACGTGGTTGCGCGCGCACTCGTTGACGACGGCGACCACGAGTGCATGACTCCGGTGCGCCGCGCGGGTGCGGGGCACCCGCGCGGCGCATGTAGGACTTGCGTAACGCCGGAAACCGCCGAAGGATTGTGCGGTGGAACCCGAGCTATCGCACCCCGACCCGCCCAAGGCGGAAAACAGCGACGACATCGCTCGGGAGCGGCGGCTGGTCGATCGGGCGATCGCCGGGGAAGCGGCCGCCATCTCGGATGTGGTGCGGCAGCTACAGGATCCGCTGTACCGGCTGGCACTGCGCATGGTGTGGCGGCCCGCCGAAGCCGAGGACGCGACGCAGGAGATTCTGCTGCGAGTGGTCGGCAATCTCGCGACATGGCGAGGTGAGGCCAAGCTGCTGACCTGGGCCTACCGCATCGGCGTCAACTATCTGCTGAATCTCAAACGCCAGACGCCCCAGGAGGCGGCGCAGCTCAGCCTCGACGCATACCGCGACGGATTGGCGGACGGGCTCGCCGCCGACGACTATCGCGGACCCGAGGCCGAACTGCTCGCCCATGAGGTGCGGCTGAACTGCAGTCAAGCCATGCTGCAGTGTTTGGCCCGCGATGAGCGGGTTGCCTTTGTACTCGGTGACGTTTTCGAACTCGGCTCCGCCGATGCGGCCTGGATTCTGGGTATCACCGCCCCCGCATTCCGAAAGCGGTTGGAACGGGCCAAGAAACGCATCGGCACCTTTCTGAATGCGACCTGCGGCGTGGCCGATCCCGAGGCGTTCTGTCGCTGCTCGCGTCGGGTGGAGAAGGCATTGGCGCTCGGACGCGTCGATCCGAAGCGGCCGGTATTCGCCCGACATGCGGTGAGTACGGGCGGCCGCAGCGTCACCGAGGTCGAACAGCAGATGATCCGACTGCACGACGCCGCCGCGGTAATCCGGCTGCACCCCGATTACGCTGCGCCGCAGGCGAAAATGGATGCGATCGCGGTATTGCTGAATTCGGGCAGGTTCCCGCTGCTCGACTGATTACGCGTTGGCTGGAAAGCGCACGTCGGTCAGTTCTTCGGATTTGGTCCACAAGGCGGCGGCGAGGTCGGCATTCGCGGCGGCCGAACTGCGGCCGACGACCTTCGGGTAGCCGCGGAATTCGAACCAGCTGTCCGGGCCGACGTAACTTCCCGGCGACAGCTGCTGGCTGGCGGCGAACAGGGTGGGCAGCGCGCCGAAACTCGCATCCTGGGCGAGCAGTTTATTGCCCACCTGCATGACCTCGTGCAGGATCCGGTTGCCGGAATGGCTCTGCAGATTCGTTGCGGACCAACCGGGATGGGCGCTGAGCGCGAGTCGAGATCCCGATTCGGTGAAGCGCCGCTGTAGTTCCAGGGTGAACAACAGATTGGCGAGTTTGGATTGCCCGTAGGCGGCGGCGGAGTTGTAGGTTCGGGTTTCCCAGTTGAGGTCGTCGAGGTCGATGCTGCCGCGGCGATGGGCCTGCGAGGAGACGGTCACCACGCGGTCGGTGATATGGGGCAGTAGCAGATTCGTCAGCGCGAAATGGCCGAGGTGGTTGGTGCCGAATTGGCGCTCGAAACCATCCTTTGTGCGTCCGGCGGGGACCAGCATGATGCCCGCATTGTTTACCAATACCTCGATATCGCCGGACCAGTCCGCGGCGAACCGGCGAATCGAGGCCAGGTCGGCGAGGTCGAGTTCGCGCACCTCGGTGTGGCCCGAAATGCTTTTCGCCGCTTCCTCGCCGCGTGCGATATCGCGCACCGCGAGTACGACGTGAGCGCCGACGCGGGCCAGTTCACGGGCTGTCACCAGGCCGATCCCACTATTTGCGCCGGTGACGATGACGGTGCGGCCGTCGAATCGGGGCAGATCTGCGGAAGTCCACTTGTGGTTCGTCATAGCGCCAATGTAGGCAGTGTCAACAAAGTAGTCAATGCCAACAATCGATCAGGCATCGGATATCCTGCAGCAACCATGAGTTTTGTCCGCTCCCGCTCCTATCACCACGGTGACCTGCGCGCCGAACTGCTTCAGCGCGCCGAGGCGACGTTGCGCGAGTCCGGTGTGGACGGGCTTTCGCTACGTCAGTTGGCCCGCGACCTCGGCGTCAGTCATGCCGCACCGAGCAGGCACTTCCGGGATAAGCAGACGCTGCTCGACGCGCTCGCGCTGGTCGGATTCGACCGGCTCGCCGCGGTGTACGGCGAGGGCGACCCGACCGGATCATTCTCCGAGCGGCTGCATGCCGTAGCGCGTGCCTACCTGAATTTCGCGATCGACAATCCGGCGCTGCTCGCGCTGATGTTCGCGCGCAAACACAGTCCGACCTCGGGCGAGGAAATGCTGGCGGCGGTGGGGCGGGCGTTCACCGTGCCCATCGCCTTGATTGCCGAGGGGCAGGCGCATGGCGAAGTCGTTGCGGGCGATCCGATGCGGATCGGTATCGCCGCCATTGCCGCACTGCAGGGGTTGGCCACCTTTGTCGGGTCCGGATTTGTCGAGGCCGAGAACGTGGAAGCGGCACTGACCGAAACGATTACCCAGCTGACCTACGGTTTGCGCCCCCGCGATTGACCTGCGCCCACCTACTCGAGGAGAATCGATGAGTTCGACCGTGACGGCACGGCACGCCTTCGACAGCGCAGTCGCGCTGACACCGGACGGCACCGGAAACTTCAGTGGTCGAACGACTCCCGAGTACGCCAATATGGTCGGCCCATTCGGTGGCATCACCGCGGCAACCATATTGCGTGCGGTACAACAACATCCGCAATGTCTCGGTGAGCCGATCTCGCTCACCGTCAACTTCGCGGGCCCGATTGCCGAGGGCCCCTTCACTATTGCGGCGCAACCGGTGCGAACCAACCGCACTACCCAGCACTGGACGCTATCGATGAGTCAGGACGGCGTCGTGACCACCACGGCCACCGCGGTTTTCGGCACCCGCCGCGAAACCTGGACCGCGACCGAAGCCACCGCACCGACCGCCCCGCCACCGGACACCATCGAACCGGACGCGCTTCCCGAATTCATTGCCTGGGTGGACAACTACGAAATGCGCTTCATCGAGGGCGGTATCACCCAACTCGACGGCGCTGCGGCACAACCGACTTCCACTACAACGCTCTGGGTCCGCGACCGGCCCGCGCGCCCGCTGGACTATCCGGCCCTGACCGCATTGAGCGATGTGTTCTTCCCGCGGGTCATGCTGCGACTCGGCCGAGTCGTGCCCGCCGGAACCGTCACGCTGACCGTGTATTTCCACGCCGACACCGACCGCCTCGCCGCCCAATCCGATCAGTCGCTGCTGGCCACCGCGCGCTCCCAGCATTTCGGCAAGGGATTCTTCGATCAGTCGGCCGAACTCTGGGCGCACGACGGTGGGTTGCTCGCGACTAGCCATCAGCTGGTGTATTTCAAGGCCTGACGGATCCGGCCGGTCGCAATAGCGGCCCGATGAGTACACCGTGGATGGTCTTGGTAGCGACGACTGCCCAGGCACTGACCAGTCCGACATACAGCACGACCGCGGCGACGGCGAAGATATCGGCGCCGGTGTGTCCATAGAGCACAGTGCTGCCGGTAATGCAGGTGCCGAGCGGGAAGGTGAAGCCCCACCAGGTCAGATTGAACCGCAATTCGCCTGCGCGAGCGGTCTTTACGGTGACAGCGGCGGCCAGCGCCAGCCACATCATCGCGAACCCCCAGGTGACCACGCCGAAGATCACCGAGAAGACGGTCAGCCCCTTGGCATAGAGCTCGGGCAGTGCCGAGGGGCCGACATTGGCGAGCAGGCCTGCGGCAGTGACGGATTGGCCGAGCGGGCCGAGCACGAGCCAGAGGGTCGCCACCATGCCCGACTGCGGGACGCCGTAATGCACCAGGCGTGACCAGACCATGGTGGTAGTGACCAGCGCGGCGATCAGGCTCAGGCCGAACATGGCCAGGCACAGCAGGATCATGGTGAGCCGCAACTGGCCTTGGGGCAGATAGGGGACCAGCAGTGCTCCCATGGCGGCCGACACCATCGGCGGCACCACGGGCATCAACCAGCCACCGAAGGCGGCATCGGGCTCGATGTGGTGGTGGGTGAACATCCGGTAGGGAATGGCGACGGCGGTCAGCAGGCCGAGCGCGGTGCCGAGCGACCACAACACCCAATCGATTGCGAGTGCGGCATCGAGGCCGATCACCTCGCGGCCGAGCACCAGCGTGCCCCCGCCAACGGTCACCAGTGCCATCGGCGGTGCGCCGTAGAAATGCGCCATGACCGGGTGGTCCTTGTGGCTGCGGGCCTGCTCCGGATAGCGCGTCCAGTGCACGACCCAGGCGGCGCTCAAAACCACCAGCAGTAGTGCGGCCAGCGCCCAGACAACCGTCGCCGCGCCGCGCAGTCCGGGGAACTGCAGCGGCAGCGTGGCGGCGGCATTGGCGATAATGCCGGTGCCCATGACGGCGGCGAACCAATTGGGTGCGAAGTGCCGCAGCGAGCGGCGCTGGGTCGCGGTCTGTCCGAGCTCGCCGAGCAGATGCCGCGGGGTTGCGGGGCGGAAGGTCGCTATGGCGGTCATGTGTTCAGATTCGTCTGCGTAGATAGTGTCGAGTAGCCACCGCGTACCTATGGATGCATAGACTCGTTCTATGCCCCTGTCGCCGCGTGTCCCCGATCTGGCCGCGCTCGACCTGCTGGTTTCGGTCATCGAACTGGGCAGTCTCGGACGTGCGGCGCAGGCGCACGGCATCAGCCAGCCCTCGGCGTCCTCGCGCATCCGCTATCTGGAGAAGTTGGTCGGGATGCCGGTGCTGGAGCGCACGACCCTCGGTTCCCGGCCCACCCCGGCCGGGGCATTGATCGCCGAATGGGCACGCGGAGTCGTCGATGCGGCCAAGCAATTGGACGCGGGCATCGACACCTTGCGTGCCGAGCGTGATTCGCAGCTGCGGGTGGCGGCGAGTCAGACCATTGCCGAATACCTGTTCCCCGGCTGGCTCATGACGCTGCGCACGACCGCACCTGATACCGCGATCGCATTGCAGTCCGGCAATTCCGTCGAGGTCGCGCAGGCGGTGCTCGACGGCAAGGATGCCATCGGCTTCATCGAGAGTCCGCGGAATTTCCGTGGGCTGGAGAGTCATATCGTGGCCCGCGATCAACTGGTCGTCGTGGTCGCCCCGCAACACCGCTGGGCCCGCCAGGGCTCGGTCGACCTGGCCGAACTCGCTCGAACCGCGCTGATCCAACGCGAACTCGGATCCGGCACCCGGACCTGGTTCGAAAATGCTGTCGCGCGGGCCATTCCGGGCTGGGAACCCACCGTTGCGCTGGAACTTTCCTCCACCACCGCGATCAAAACCGCGGTCGCCTCCGGCGTCGGCCCCGCCGTCCTCAGCTCCCTGGCAGTAGCCCCCGAAATCGCCGCGGGCACCCTCGTTTCCCCGACCGTCACCGGCCTTGACCTGACTCGGACCCTGCGTGCCGTCTGGCCCGCGGGCAACCGCCTCACGGGCCCCGCCCGCGACCTCTACGTCATCGCCCGCCGCACCACCTAGCGCCCGTCCCGATAGGCTGCTGCGCCACCCGCTCCGGCTACTCGCCGAGCGTAGCGATATCGCGGTCGATGCGACGTGGGCGACCACCATTCGACTGCGTTCGACGGAACCCTCCGAACCAAGGCTCGGTACGGTCTGGACGCGGCACTAGCTGGCCTCGGAGGTTTGGGCCGTCGGCGGAATTCCGGTGTCCAGGAAGCGGATCAGGCGATCGATGCGGATGGTGTGGTCGATACAGCCTTCGAGGTTATTGCCCACCAGGGCGATATCGATGGCGGCCTCGGTGGCGGTTCGCTCGGTCAGCGCAGAGTGGAGTTGTTGGTGGAGTTGCTCCATTGCGGGAATACCGGATTCAGGGGTGACGGGTTGGCGGCCGGTGGCGACCGATTCGCCCGCGAGGGCGGTGTGCCGCGCGGCCAGCCGACCCAGGGCGGTGAGGATTTCCATAAGAGGTTGGGGTGCAACGGATTCTGGGTGGTATTTGTAGACCTGATCGGCGACGCGGCTGATCAGCGAGCCGATCCGGGACAGTTCACCGGCGATCTGGATGGCGGTGACCACATGCCGCAGATCGCGCGCGACCGGCGCCTGCAATGCGAGCAGCACCACGGTTCTGGCCTCGCAGGCGGCGTACATCTTCTGTAGCTGCTCGTCGAGCGCGAAGGCCTCATAGGTGGCGGCGAGATCGGCGTCGCCGAGCGCGGCCGTGACACGCTCGGCGGCATCGTGGGCGAGCCGACACATGAGCGTCAAATCATTGGTCAACGCGATGAGCTCGCGAGTGAACTGGGTCCGCACTCCGCACATTGTCGCTTATCGCCGCGCTGTCCCATAGAAGAATCTCGACTCGATCGCCGCGAAGGCTGGAATACCTGGGTGTTCGGCATTCGAAATGACGTCGCCCCGTGCAGTTGCCGTCGCCGGTTGCCCACCCCACGCCGTCGTGACCCGACACGGTGCCAAATGCGATCAGCTGGTGTTAGCGTCGGGAGATGGCGAACTTGCGTGATGTTCAGCACCGAGTTGTGACGCTATTTCAGCGACGGTTGGGGAATCCGATTCTGCGCAGATTGCCGACACAGCAGTTGCTGGAGACCGTCGGGCGCAAGAGTGAGCAGCCGCGGATTACGCCGATCGGTGGTCGCCGGGTCGGCAAGGAGTTCTGGCTCGTCTCGGAATTCGGGGACAAGTCGCAGTACATTCGAAATATCAAGGCCGACAACCGGGTTCGAGTGCGGCTGCACGGTCATTGGCATACCGGTACCGCACATCTACTGCCGGATGATGATCCGCGCGCCCGGTTGCAATCGTTGCCCAAGGCCAACAGTGTGGGTGTTCGATTGCTCGGCACCGACTTGCTGACCGTCCGGATCGATCTCGAAGACTGACGCAGCGCATGCGCCCGATCACACGCGATCGAGTGGCATGGCCATCGCAATGCTCGTCCTACCGCCGGAAGCCCTTGCGTCCGTGCGCGCCGCACGCCGCGATCAGGTGCAGATCAGCCTTGATCTCGCGCTCGGCTCCTAGGCGAGCATCGGTATGACCATTCCGGCGATCGCCGTAGCAACTATCTGGCTAGACGGTGACCGGTCCTCGGGCTCGTCGCCACGCAGATGGTGCTGCTCGCTTTGGCGGTCGTCGTCGGCGTACTGACGTAGGTTCCGGGTCGGGCGACGCTACTGCGAGGGCGGTGTACATGTGCCCCTGTTCTCGGCTTTTTAGTTCATCGCGGGTAGTCCGTAGCCGGTGTGATCGAGCTCAATAGCTTCCAGTTGGCCGCGAGCGATATCGAATGGGCGGGACCGGCCACCTCGATCGGCGCGCCCAATCTGGTGCGGTTCGGTCAGTCGCTGGACGATCTCGTCGAGGCGGTCGGTCGGCTGGTCACGGCCGGGAACAGTCCGCAGATGTATCTGGAAGGCGATGGCCTGGTGCCGTTCCTACAGCGGGTGACCGAATGGATGGACAAGGTCGGGCCGGAGCTGAAATCGCTGCTTCCGGGACTGCGGCCGCTGGCCGATGCGGTCGCCGCCACAGCGCCGCGCATCGATCTCAGCAGTCTGATCAGTCAGGCGCTGCACGAAACCGGCGATGACGCCGTCAAGGTGCGCGTCGGCATCAAATAGGGCATTACCTGCACGAACACACGTCGCCAAAGTTGATCTTTCGCACTGCGATCTTCGGTAGCCTGCCAGCAGAGCTTTTCGTGAAGGTAGTCCCTACTCGGCACGAAGGCGGTGCGATGGTGGAACCCGGCGTCGGCACGACACCCGGCGGTGATCGCGGAACCGATAACGGGCGCGTCATGGCCATCGCGGCCGTAATCGCCGCCGCGCTCGCACTGGTGGTCGCGATCGCTCTGCTGCTGCGATCGAATCAGGATTCGAAGAACGCACCGCCATCGGCGACGTCGACCACCACTGCCCGGCCCGTCCCCGCACCACCGCTCGTGCCGCCGTCGAACCGCGCGACGACCTCCGCGGCACAACCGGCGCGCAAGCCCGGCGATGATTGCTCGCACGAAGGGATCGTCGCGCAATGGGATATGCGCAATGGCCTGTGGGTCTGCGCACCGCGGGAACAGGCGCGCAATCAGCACCAGGTCGGCGATGATTGCTCGCACGAAGGGATCGTCGCGCAATGGGCCCTGTCACCGGATGGCGGCTGGAACTGCATACCGCAAGGTCAGGGCGTTGCGGAACCGCCGCCGGTGCCGCAGAATCCGGTGCCTCGCTCGGTTCCGGTCCCGGGCAATGCGAGCCCCAACCCGGGCAATGCGAGCCCCAATCCGGTTCCGGACAATCCGAACCCCAACCCGGTTCCGGACAATCCCAACCCCAACCCGGCCCCGCAGAATCCGAACCCCAACCCGGCCCCGCAGAATCCGATCATCATCCCGGGTCTGCCGCCGCTGCCCCCGCTGCCGCCGCTGCCCGGACTGCCGTAGCCGAGGCGATGACGAAATTCGTTCGACACGGCTGAGATGCTCGATCGGTGATCGTTGTCCCCGAATTCTTCGCCGATCGTCTCGCCGAGATGGAGCCCGCGGCCCGGGTTTGGCTGGACGGTCTGCCCGAACTCGCGGCGCGGTACGCCCAGCGCTGGGAGCTTCGGTTCGAGGGCGCGCCCATGCACGGTTATGGCGGCTTGGTGCTGCCCGCCTTGCGCGCGGATGGCAGTCGGGTTGTGCTCAAACTCGGCCATCTCACTCCGGAGACCCGCGATGAACCGGTCGCGTTGACCGCCTGGGCAGGCAATGGCGCGGTGCGTTTGCTCGACAGCGATGCCGAGTACGGCGCACTCCTGCTGGAACGACTCGATCCCGCCCGGTCATTGGACTTCGAGCCCATCGACGACGCGGTTCGGATCATCTCCGTCCTGCTGCGTCGGCTCGCCATCCCCGCTCCGCCCGGCCTCTCCCGCGACCTGCGCAGTGAGGCCGAGCGCCTGGTGGAGGAGCTGCCGAAGGACTGGCAGCGCCTCGGCGCTCCGTTCCCACGCAAAATGCTCGATGCGGCCGTCGAGGTCTGCGCTCAGCTCGGCCCGAGCGCGGACCGCCTGCTGGTCAATGAGGATCTGCACTTCGAGAACGTCCTCGGCGGCGGCCGCGAACCGTGGCTCGTCATCGATCCGCAGCCCCTGGCGGGCGATCTCGAATTCACCACGCTGTCGCTGCTGTGGAACCGGCGCACCGAATCCGCCCTCGACGATCGCTTCGCCGCCGTCGTCGATATCGCCGGACTCGATCCGGATCGCGCCCGTGCCTGGACGCTGGTCCGCGCCGTGCAGAACTGGCTGTGGTTCGTCGAAGATGAGGACACCGAAGACTTCGGCTGGCCCGCCGTCCAGGCCATTGCCCCGTGGGCTCTGCGCTGACCCTCCCGGCTATGCGAAGAAAACGACTCCACGCCACCCGCCCGGCCGACGCCCCTTGGCGAAACGGTCGGCGCGCCAGGCCGACCGAGACCAGGCCGCCCAACTTCACCGCCCGCCGCTGCGCGCGTCGCCGCTACTGGTGAACCGCGAAGGCAGGCAGGACGTAGGAACTTCGGCCTCCGGGAGGAGGGGCATCCTCCGCCGGAAGGAGTCGATGCCCGCCCCGACCAGGCATCATGGTCCGCGTGGTGGATTCGGGCGTGACCAGGAGTGTGGACTGGCTGCTCGATGTCCGTGCACTGCCAGTGCGCGTGGGCGTGCTGTTGGCATCGGCGATCGGCTGTCTGCTGCTGCTTTCGGATGCGCCCCGACCGGTGGACTGGACCATCGGCCTGCTCGCGGTATTCGTGACCGCCGTCGGCATCCGCTGGCCGTTCGTGACGTCGCTACTGGTGACCGGGCTGTTGGTGCTCGGCTACGAGATCGGCGGCACCGGCCCACTGGTCCCCAAGGTGGGCGCCGCGATCGCTCTCATCGGGCTCGCGGCCCGTCGCAGTGGATGGCAGCCTTGGGCGGCGGCGGGCGCATTGGGCGGGGCCTATCTGCTGCATCCCTCGGGAGCGGAAGCGGCGACCGTTTACCGAGCGCTTGTCATGGCCGGTGCACCGCTATTGATCGGACATCTCCTGTACGCGGCACGTGCGGGTGCCGACCGAGCCAGGCAGCTGGCCGGGGAGATTTCGCAGCGCCGCGAGGCCGATATCGCGGCGGCGCGAGCGGTGGAACGGACCGCCATCGCCAGGGAGCTACACGATCTGATCGCACATCACGTCTCGTCCACCGTGCTGCGGGTCGGCGTGGCCCGGCATGCGGTTGCGGACGCGCCGCCTGCGGTCCGTGCGGTGCTCGACGATATTCACGCCAGCGGCACCGAAACCCTCGCTGACCTAAGACTTTTGGTGTCTGTATTAAGGGATCCGACGATGGCGGGTGAACCCTTCGTCGCGCCAACGGATCTGCCCGCCGCAATCGCGGCCGTCGCGGAACGGGCCGTGCGATTGGGAACAATTGTGGAGGTCGAGGTCGACGATGCCGGGGTGGATGCTTTGCGGTCATTGACATTGCTGCGATTGGCGCAGGAGGGCGTGGCGAATGTCGTGAAGCACGCGGGTTCGGGAGCGACCGCCCAACTGGCCATTACGACACGTGAGGATGGGACGGTCGATTTCGTGCTGCGCGACAACGGGACGCACACCGGCAAGGGCAGCGGGCAGGGCCTCGGCTTGGTCGGACTGCGCGAGCGGGTCGAACTGCTCGGCGGCGAATTCATTGCCGGGCCGGGTGATTCCGGTTGGCGGCTCGACGCATCCCTGCCGATTTCCGTCGGGAGGGCAGTGGCGTCATGACGATTCGGGTACTCATCGTCGACGACCAGCAGTTGGTCCGCGCTGGATTGCAGATGCTCTGTGAGGCCGATGCCGAACTCGAGATCGTCGGGCGGGCGGCCAGCGGGGGCGAAGCCGTTCGGCTGGCCGAGCAGACCTCTCCCGACGTCATCCTGATGGATCTGCGCATGCCCGGTATGGACGGTATCCGCGCCACCGAGCGCATTCTCGCAACCAGGCCATCGATCCGCGTCGTGGTCTTGACCACCTTCGACGATGACGACCACCTGTACCCCGCACTCGCCGCGGGGGCGTGCGGTTTCCTGGTCAAGGATGCCTCGCCCACCGATCTGCTCGACGGCATCCACCGCGCCGCCGCGGGCGAGTCACCGTTCACGCAGGCGGTACTGCAGCGACTGGTGGATTCCGCTGTGGCCGCACGCGAGGCCGATCGAACCCCGGATCACGTTGCACCACAAGGACTTACCAATCGCGAAGCCGAAGTCCTCACGTTGGTCTCGGCGGGGCTATCCAATGCCGAAATCGCCGAACGCCTGCACCTCGGCGTCACCACGGTCAAAACGCATATCGGCAACCTGATGACGAAAACCGGTGCCACCAACCGTGTTCGGCTCGCGGTACTCGGCGTCGGTCACCACTGAATTCTCAGTGCGGATGCTGCGCCGCGTATGTCGCCCGCTCCAGCGCCCGGCGCCGCGCCCGCTGCGGATTCTGCAAATCCGCTGGCAGTCCATGTTTGGCCAGCCGGTGCGCGCGATTCATCGGCATGAAGGCCGTCGTGTAGAACAGGGCGAGCAGTAACGCCAACAACACCATCGAGCCGCGCAACCACAGTTCGCCTGGGAACAAAAGGAAAGCGGCGAACAGTGGAGTGAACGGCATCAGTCCGCGCAGGAGATGACGTGGCGTCGCGTACTTGCCGGTGAGATCGTTGCGCACCCACTCGCGCAACGAATCCGGCAGCCGTCGCCCGAAGGCGTAGCCGATCCACTGAATGGGATTGGGTCGGGTCATGCGTGCACTCCTCGTGACGTGGCAGGGGCACCCGCGTGCCGTGCGGCCGCGTTGACCCGGGTCAGTACTTCGCGCAGTTCCTCCAGGTCCGCCAAGGTCACGCCGAGTCGCTCCACTACGGCGGGCGGAATCTGCTCGGCCTGCTTGCGCAGCGTCCGCCCGTCCGGAGTCAGATCCACCACCAGGTTGCGCTCGTCACGACTATCGCGCCCTCGTGTGATCAGCCCGGCCGACTCCAGCCGCTTGAGCAGCGGCGACAGCGTCGGCGAATCCAACTGGATCGCCTCGGCAATCGCCTTGACCGACATCGGCGCCTCACCCCACAGCGCCAACATCACCAGATACTGCGGATGCGTGAGCCCGAGGGGTTCCAGCAGCGGCCGATACACCCCGAGCACCGCCCGATTGGCCACGGCCAGCGCAAAACAAACCTGCCGATCCAGCCGCAACGGATCGTCGGCCTCCATGGAACCTCCTAGTTCGCCAGCAAGCTTAGTGCATGAATCGTTAGTGTACGAACTATTAGCGGGTGTGGTCACCGAGTTCACCAAAATGCGTAAGAACCGGAGGTGGCAGGGCACGGGAGATTCTCGATGCCACGGATGCGTTTGCCGCGTGGGCGGCTCGTCGGCAATCTGGGCTGAGCGGCGCTGTCTTCACCGGATCTCGGGCAGAGTCTCGTTAGCGTGGACATATGGATCACGCCGGTGCGCGTCCGCGCATCCACGCGCTCGACGCCGTGCGCGGTTTTGCGCTGTGCGGGATTCTGGTGGTCGATATCTGGCAGATCACCGATATGCGGGCGATGACCGGGCCTGGCATCGTGGATCCGATATGGCACGTGCTGTCCGTGCTGTTCGAGGGACGGTTCTTTCCGATCTTCTCGTTTCTGTTCGGGCTCAGCTTTTCGCTGTTCCTGGATCGTGCCGCCGAGCGCAGTGACCGTCCGCGGCTGGTACTCGCGCGTCGGCTCGTCGCGCTCGGTGTGCTCGGCTTGATCCACCATGTGTTCGAGCCGGGTGAGGCGTTGCTGCCGTACGCGATGGTCGGGTTGGTGGTTCTGTTGCCTGCGGCTGGTCTGGCGCGCTGGGTGATATTGCTCGCCGGGCTGGTCGCCACGATCGGGGTTCCGGTCACGATCGGCGGTGGGCTCGGGTTGGTGCCGGGTCTGTTCCTGCTCGGCATGGCGGCCGACCGTTTCGGTCTCGCGGAGAGCCTGCCCGATGGCGGCTGGCGGATCGCGATGGTGTTCGCGCTGGCCGTGCCTGCGGCGGTGGCGGCGGGGGTATGGGAGTACCGCACGCCATATACCAACCTGTGGACCGGGAGTGTGGCTCCGGTGGCCGGACTACTCGGCGCGCTCGCATATCTCACCGGATTTCTGCTGTTCCTGCGCACCGAGACCGGTGAGGTTTTCGCGGAGGTGCTCGAGCCGATGGGGCGCATGGCGCTGACCAATTACGTTTCGGCAACCGGACTTATCCTGGCCGCCGACCCATGGCTGGGCATATCCGATTCCAATCGCTACGGCGCACTACTCGGCCTGGCCGTCGGGATCATCGCGGTGCAGGCAGTGTGGAGTTACTACTGGTTGCGCTGGTTTCGCTATGGCCCGCTGGAATGGGTGTGGCGGTGTGTGACCTGGTGGCGACTGGTGCCGAACCGCCTGACGCGACAGGAACGCTGGAAACTCACAGTGCCGTATGGGCGCGGTCGCTAGGGAAATCTCAGCAAATCACCGCAGACTGGGGCGTCATGGACCAGTTGGTGGGTGATGTTCGTCTTGCTTTTCGCCACGATCCTGGCCGAACCGCTCGCTCGGCGGCTCGGTATCGCGTCAGCGGTTCTGATGACGGTTTTCGGTTGCGTGCTCGCGTCGATACCTCGACGTGACCGGCGTTGCACCGGTCGGGTGGACCCGACACCTCGACCTGGGCGGCGCGCCGCTAGACCGATCGGGCGGACCAGACGCGTTCGACGTACTCGGCGAAATCGGTGGCCGGTCGGTCGAGTACCGCGAGCACGCCGTCCGTCGGTTCGGCGATGCGCCCAGTCCGCATCAGCTCGAACATCGCGTTGAGCGCCGTCGCGACTTCCTCGGGAAGGCCCTGGGCGAGCAGTTCGGTTCGGTAGGCGTCGGGCGTCAATGTCTCGTATTCGATCGGACGCCCTGCCGCCGTTGCGATCTGCGAGACGGCTTGCGCGAATGTCAGCGCGCGCGGCCCCGACAACTCGTAGATCCTGCCCCCGTGGCCATCGCGAGTGAGTACCGCAAGCG
Source organism: Nocardia sp. NPDC050408 (assembly GCF_044458905.1). Lineage (NCBI taxonomy): Bacteria > Bacillati > Actinomycetota > Actinomycetes > Mycobacteriales > Nocardiaceae > Nocardia > Nocardia sp. NPDC050408. The sequence goes on from NZ_JBITIL010000023.1 coordinate 56,050, forward strand.
AGCGATGACGTGGTCGGTCCCGTATTGCGGGTGATGCACGAAACACCGGGCGCGCCATGGACTCTCACCACTTTGGCCGCCGTCGCCGGCGTCTCGCGCACCACACTCGCCAAGCGGTTCGCCGAACCGCCATTGGCATATCTGACGGATTGGCGGATGACGATCGCCGCGGACCTGTTGGCCGAACCCGGCGCCACCGTGAGTGCGGTTGCCCGCCGGGTCGGCTACGCGGACGCCTTCGGATTCAGCACGGCATTCAAACGCGTGCGCGGGGTCAGTCCGAGCGAATACGCCAGGTCCGCCTACTTCGCACCGACGCCCGCGGAGCGGATCGCGTCGAGTACTTCACCGTAGGAAAGGGTGGAATTTACGGTGATGGTTTCCGAAGTGCGGTCGACGTCGACCGATTGCACGCCACCGAGGTTGTAGAGCGCGCGTTCGGCGACGACGGCGCGTTCATCCGAGTAATCGGTCATATCGAAGGTGTAGGTCATCACGACCTCCTGGTAGGGGCTGTCTTCGGTTCGGCGGATAACCCGATCGGCAGGTTTCAAACGCCGCGCCGGCGTGGTGTTTGATTTCGGAATCACCGGGCATAGCCAGAAAGTAATATCAACCAGCGCAACGGGATTGTCATGATCATTATCATCGGGCTCGTCGTTCTCATCGGCGCGGTAATTATCGGCGTTGCCGGAGTGGCGGCCAATACGGGCGAAGTTCGTACGTCACCGGGCGATTTCGGGGTATTCGACTATCACTTCAGCGTCTCCGCGGGGGAACTTTTCCTCTACGGGATCGCAATCGGGGCGATCGGGATGCTCGGCCTCAGCCTGCTGCTGGCAGGCCTCTGGCGTAGTTCCCGTCGCAGCAGCGCCGCACGGCGCGATCTGCGGCAGTCGCGCCGGGAGTTGGCTGCCCAGGAAAAGGCCCAGGAAAAGGCCCAAGAAAAGGCCCAGGCAAAGGCGGCCGAGCCGCGTCGAAGCACGCCACCGGCGGCGGCACCACCGCCCGCCGCGACACCACCCGCGACCCAACCCGCCACGCAGGACACCCCGCCGCAGGGCGGTAAGCCGGCGTGGAGCTGGAATCGGTTCATGCGCCAGTCCGGCGGGTCGGCACCGGTCGAAACATCCGGCCGCACAACGGTCAAGACGACCAAGTAAAGGAAAGAACGATGATCATCCTCGGCTTGATACTCCTCATTGTCGGATGGCTACTCGGCATCGGTCTGCTCACCACAGCCGGAATCATATTGCTGATCATCGGTGCGGTACTCGCCCTCGTCGGGTCGGTGGGGCGGCACCCGGTCGGCGGTCGACGGCACTATTACTGACGTCGACATGCTGAGCAGTGAGCGGGCCGAGGGTTTCCCTCGGCCCGTTTCACGATCCGGAAATACCCGCCAATTGACCGATGCCGTAGGTGACCGCCATCCCCAGCGCACCACCGATCACCACCCGCGACACCGCGCGCCCGCGATTACTGCCGCCGAGCCGCGCGCTGACCGACCCCGTAATCGCCAGCGCGATCAGCACTGCCGCGAATGTCACCGGAATACGCGCCGTGGTCGGCGGCAGGATGATCGCCAACAGCGGCAGCAGCGCACCCAGGGTGAATGAGACCGCCGAGGAGACGGCAGCGGCCCATGGATTGGTCAACTCGTGCGGATCCAGACCGAGTTCGGCCTCGGCGTGGGCGAGGAATGCGTCGTGTGCGGTCAACTCCTCGGCCACCTTGCGCGCTGTCTCCGGTGTCAGCCCCTTCGACCGATAGATATCGGCCAGTTCGGTCAGCTCGTATTCCGGTTCTTCCTTGAGTTCCGTGCGTTCCTTGGCCAGTAGCGCACGCTCGGAATCCCGCTGTGCGCTCACCGACACGTACTCGCCGACGGCCATGGAGATCGCACCCGCGGTGAGTCCGGCGATGCCCGCGGTGAAAATGGCCGAGGCGCTGGTCGTCGCCGCCGCGACACCGACAACCAGACCCGCGGTCGACACGATGCCGTCGTTCGCTCCGAGTACGCCCGCGCGCAACCAGTTCAGCCGCGACGCCAGACCCTCACGATGTGGTTCGTGGGGGTGCGGCGAACCGAGCGTCTCGTCCATAAGCCGCAGACTATGCCAAAGTCCGGAAGGTATCAGTGTCTTCCTGCGGGTTCACGCGCCAGTCGAGGCGGGCGAGTGGCACACCCAGCCGATCGGTGTGGTCGGTCGGCGTGACGCGCCTGTCCGGATTCGGCAGGTCGTAGGCCGGGCACCGTCCGACGATGCCCAAATCCAGACGGATCCGACGTCGGCGCGGTTCACACTCGAAGCTCGTTGTGGCACAGGATGATCAGGACGGCGGAAAAGTGTACAGCTTTTCGGGCGTGATCCGCACGATCAGCCGCTCGGCCTCCGGTTCCGGCGGTGGGGTGGCCCCGTTCATATACCGGCCGTACATCTCGTACAGCAGCGTCTTCTCCGGATCCTCGGTGATATCCACTCGTCCGCGAATCTCCACGTAGCGACCGTTCGTCCGGCTCAGTACCAGCAGGCTGACTCGCGGATCGCGCAGCATATTGCGGGTCTTGAGCCGACCCTTGATGGTGCTGAACACCACGGTGTCGTCCTCGTACTTCACGAAGATCACCGACGATTGCGGCCGGCCGTCGGCATTCGGGGTCGAGAGGATAGCGGCGTGCGGTTCGTCGATCAGCGTGCGGACATTGTTATCGAGTTTCATCGCGGTCTCCTTTGCGGGTGGTCGGATAGGTAGACCCAGGTGATCGCCCGAAGGAATCGGGTGCGGCGATTCTTTTTCGGCGCTCGGTCGGTCTATCTCTACGAGGACCTCGAGACAGGAAGGAGGCGCCGATGACGCAGGCGAGCACCGCGCATGCCGAATTCGATCGCCGCACCCAGCCGTATCGGCGCGAATTGCTCGCGCACTGCTATCGGATGCTCGGCTCACCCGACGACGCCGAAGACCTGGTCCAGGAGACCTATCTGCGCGCCTGGCGGGCCTTCGACGGCTTCGAAGGCCGCTCGTCGGTGCGGACCTGGCTCTATCAAATCGCCACCAATGCCTGCCTGTCCGCGCTGCGACATCGCAGCCGTCGCGTCCTGCCGTCCGGACTCGGCGCGCCCGCCACCGACCCGTCCGGTACTTCGACCGTGGACCTCGAGGTGCAATGGCTCGGTCCGCTGCCGGACAAGCTGGTGACCGATGAATCCGACGATCCGGCCAGCATTGTCGCCGCCCGCGACAGCCTGCGGCTCGCGCTGATCGCCTGTCTGCAACAGTTGTCCGGCAAACAGCGTGCGGTTCTGCTGCTGCGCGACATCCTGGACTTTTCGGCTGCCGAGGTAGCCGAATTGCTCGGCACGACCACCGCCGCGGTCAAGAGTTCGCTGCAGCGTGCGCGGGCCCGGCTCGATGAACTCGGCGCGGTCGATGCGAATAGTCCGACCGAACCCGAGCAGCGGGCACTGCTCGACGCATATATGACCGCATTCCAGAATGCCGACGCCGCCGCCATCGAGCGCCTGCTCCACCGCGACGCTGTGCTCGAAATGCCTCCCGCCACAACATGGTTCGCAGGAAAACGTGCCTGTGTCGCCTACCTCGCCACACAGGTACTCGGCACGCCGGGCGATTGGCTCATGTTGCCGACCACAGCCAACAGACAACCTGCCGCCGTCGCCTACCTCCGCGAAACAGATGGCGGCTACCGGGCTTTCGGACTCGCGGTGCTCACCACCACACACGGGGCGATCACCCGAATCGCCGCCTTCGGTGACGCGAATTTGGTCACCGCATGCGGATTTCCGGCGACCATGTAGGCGTACGGCCCGCGTTCGTTGAGGGGCGCATGTCACGGACTCGTCAGATTGCGACTCGAGATTCTTTCAGATAGCGATGGACCGGGCGCACCGGCAACCGGTGCTGCCGGGGCGACCACGGCGTGCGCGGACTGCGTGGACCGGACCCGGCGGGCCCGCGGCCGCTGTCGATGCGACGCCCGCGAATCGCTCGAAACACCCCGGTTGGACATGTCGATACGCCTTGCGTACCCCTCGTACACAAGGCGGTATATGGCGCGCCCGCCCGGTGAAACCCACGACGGTGATCGCATCGACCCAGAGAATCCCAGGCAACCATCAGCGACCGATAAATGTTGGATAAACGCCGCCTAATCCGCGATATCGGCGGTCGGCGCGGCGCTGAACAGCCGGTCGATGGTGGGTGGTGCCAGCCCCGCGCGCCGGAAAATCTCGGCTGCCTCACCGAATTCCGCGGTGGCCGGGCCGGTGCGTCCCTGTGCGGCCAACGCGCTCGCGTGCAGCGCCAGCGCGCGCGCCCGATCGATCGGATCGGCCGCCTTGGTGAGCAACCGAACCGCTTCCGCGGCTTGGCTTTCCGCATCGACCACATTGCCCGCGCGCAGCTGGATCTGCGCCAATCTGGTTCGCGCCCAACCCTCCCAGAGGCGCACACCATTGCGTTGCGCGATCCGCACGGCATCGCGGCCGAGTTCGAGTGCCCGCTCGTGCTCGTCGCGCATCGAAAGCGTGGCCGCCAATTCGTGGGTGGCCCAACCGAGTGCGACCGGATTCGAGGACGCCTGCGCCAACGCGATGGCGCGGTCCGCGATATCGACCGCCTCGTCGTATCGGCCTGCCTCGCAATAGGTTCGGGTGACCAAGGCCAGACACCAGGCCTGCATCGACCGGTCGCCGAGTTCACGGGCAAAGCGCATCGCATTCTCGAAATGCCGACGCGAGGTTTCGACATCGCCGAGTCGTCGATCGGCAATGCCGAGCAGTACTTCCGAAAGCACCGCGATCCGGCGATCGGCATCGTCTGTGGGTGGCCCGGCCGCCGCGTCGAGATATTTCAGACTCGCCTCGACCTCACCGAGCCCGACCTGCAGCAGCGCACCGAGCGCGACCCGGATGCGGCGTTCGCTCGCGTGCGAGTCGCGAATTGCGGTGTCCAGCAGGGCTGTCAGTGCCTCGGATAATTCCCTGGCGCGGGTGCCCGCGTCCATTAGTTCGGCCATCACCCAGGCCAGATCCGCGGCCACCCGCAGTGCGCGGCCACCGACCCTGGCGGCCTGCCGGTGCAGCGCGATCACGACGGGTCGCTCGACGTCGTTCCACACCTGCCCCTCGGAACCGTTGGCGAACCGCCGACCTGGCACTGTGGTCGGGACCAGCAGGCGCGTGATGTTGCTGTAGTCGATGGCGCTCAACAGGTTCTTCGCACCCGCGAGGTAGTAGTCCAGCAGCCGGACCAGCACCGCCGACTCGTCCTCGTCGGCGACACTCTGGGCGAATAGCCGCAGCAGATCGTGGAATCGGTAGCGACCGGGCACCGTCGTCTCGAGCAGGCTCAGATCGACCAGCGATTCGCAGATCCGCTCGGCCTCGGACTCCGCGATGCCGAGCACCGCGGCCACGCCGTCGACCGGCAGATCCGGGAAGTCGACGAGCGCAAGCGTGCGAAAAGCCTTGGCCTGCTGTTCATTCAGCTGCCCATAGCCGAGCCTGAATGCGGCCTCGACGCCGAGTTCGCCGGTCTCGAGCACCGCGAGCCGACCCTGCTCATCGGCCAGACGTGCCGCGAACGATCCAATCGTCCATTGCGGCCGAACTGCCAGTCGCGCACCGACAATGCGCACCGCCAACGGTAGGCAACCGCACAGTGCGACGACCTGCCGTGCCGCGCTCTCCTCAGCGGCGACGCGTTCCGGGCCGAGGATGCGGATCAGTAGCGCCATGGCCTCGTCATGCTCCAGCACGTCGAGGCGAGTGCGACGCACAGCGGGCATCTCGGTCAGCGCCGAACGACTGGTGATCAGCACCGCGGTGCCGGAAGTTCCGGCGAGCAGCGGCGTCAATTGCGCACTGCCACGGGCATTGTCGAGCACGATCAGCATGCGTTTACCCGACAGGCGGGTGCGTAGTTGGGCCGCACGATCGTCGACGGCGCCCGGAATCTCGCCCTCCGCGATGCCGAGCGCACGCAGGAATCCGCCGAGTGCGTCACCGGGTGAGGTCGGCACCGGATCGACGCCGCGCAGGTTCACATACAGCTGTCCGTCCGGGAAGCGATCGCGCACGTGATGGGCCACATGCAGGGCCAATGTTGTCTTGCCCACGCCGCCCATGCCGCCGACCGCGGAAATGGCGACTGCGCTGCCACCGCTGGTCAACTGGTCGGTAATGCGCTCGACCAGCTGCTCGCGGCCGGTGAAATCGGCGATATCCGGCGGCAGTTGCGCTGGCACCACCGGCTCCGGACCGTAGCCGTGCTGCCGCGGTGTCGGCATTTCGGCCCGCAGGATGCGTTCGTGCATCGCGGTCAACTCCGGGCCGGGTTCAACTCCGATTCCGTCGATCAGATCGCGGCGGGCTCGCGCGTACACTTCGAGCGCCTCGGCTTGGCGGCCGCAGTGGTACAGCGCGGCCATGAGCAGCGCCCGGAACCGTTCACGCAATGGATGCTCATCGATCAGCGGACCCAGTTCGGCGACCGCGCCGCCAGCACGGCCGACCTCGATATCGAGGGCGAGTCGGTCCTCGAGAATCGCCAAGCGCCACTGCTCGAGGCGGGTGCGGTGGCGTTCGGCGAAAGGTCCGGCCAATCCGCTCAGCGCGGGCCCACGCCAGCGGACGAGTGCGTCGATCAGTGCCTCGCGTGCCGCCTCCGGTGACGCGCCGCGCACCCGTTCGGCCGTTCCCACCAGGGCCTCGACCTCCTCGATATCGGTCGAGCCCGGCGGGATCCGCAATGCGTAACCGTCACCGACCGAGACCAGCACCGTCGACGGCGCGCGCGGAATCCGATCAGGTTCCAGCACCCGACGCAATTGCGCGACATGGGTGCGCAGTGCGGCAATGGCGCGCGGCACCGGATCCTCGCCCCAGATGCCGTCCACCAATTCCGCTGCGGTAACCGACTTTCCGGCACGCAGCAGTAGCGCGGCCAGTACCGCGCGACGTTGCGGAGGTCCCAATTCGAGCGGCGTCTCCCCACGCCACCCGCAGACCTCGCCCAATACGGAAAACTGCACTGACCCGACCTCCCGGACCAGGGAGCATACGCGCGCATCCGGCGAACGGCTCGTTCATTCCTTGACTATTCGACGTTCATCGATCCTTGCTAGCGCCGCGTCCAGGCCCATCACGACCCAAGCCGTTCGCCGCATTGCGCCCGGCGGGCACCTCGCCTGGTACGGAAATATCGGGGTGCAGCCGAATTGAACCTCGCCGACTTCTACGCCAAAGCTGGAACGCGCACTTCGTCGGCTTCATAAGCCCGGTCCCGGAGGAAACCATCGGCGAAGATCTCGGCACCTGGTGGACCTGGTCGCCGACGGTCGGGTCACGCCATTGATCGGCTTGACGCTCGACTGGGGGAGCAGACCGCCGATGCCTTCCAAGCGCCGCGGACCCTGCGCGGTAAGGCGGTGCTGCGGGTGACCTGATTTGCGGTGACTACGAGCCCGCGGGTGGGTCCCCTGCGCTGCGGCGATATCGGTTTCGATATCGGATTTCGGCCACGTCGGTCTTGGACAGGCGGATCGGCGCTGTGCTGTCGTGTCGCCATGACAAAGATCGGTAGACGCGGGGCTCGCATGGGCCTGTTCCTGGTGACAACGGTGCTGCTCGGCGCATGTGGGACCGAATCGAAGGATCCGGACCCAGCGCCCACCCCGGTGGGCCAGCTGGCCGGTATCGAGCAGCAGCATCAGGCCAGGCTCGGGGTCTTCGCCGTCGATGCCGGTTCGGGAAAGACCGTCGGCTTCCGTCAGGACGAACGCTTCGCGATGATGTCGACATTCAAGACCTTCGCGTGCGCTGCGTTGTTGCGCGAACATCCGCTTGCCACAGGGTATTTCGATCAGACTGTGCACTTCACCGAGGCGGATGTGGCGGCTGCGGGCGGCTCGGCGGTCACCGGTACCCGGATCGATAGCGGTATGTCGGTTTCGGAACTGTGCGACGCGGCCATTACTCGCAGCGATAATGCCGCGGGTAATGAGCTGCTGAAACTGCTCGGCGGCCCGCAGGCGCTGACGCAGTTCCTGCGGTCCATCGGCGATCAGATCTCCCACCTGGACCGTACCGAGCCGACGCTCAATACCGCTATCCCCGGCGACGAGCGCGACACCACCACACCTGCGGCAATCGCGGCCGACTATCGGGCACTGACGATCGGCGACGCACTCGGCGCGCCTGAGCGTGCGCAGCTGACAGCCTGGCTGATCGCCACCACCACCGGCGGTACTCGCATTCGCGCTGGCCTGCCTAATAATTGGAAGACCGGCGACAAGACCGGGACCGGCGACTACGGCTCTGCCAACGATGTCGCGGTCACTTGGCCCGCAGGTAGCGCCGCGCCCATCGTTATCGCGGTACTGACCACCCATTCCAGCCCGGATGCCAAGGCGGACAACGCCTTGGTCGCGGAGGCCGCCAAAGAGGCAGTCGGTCTACTGCGGTAACCGGTGCTGCGCGCCTTCTCGGCGAACCGCGGTAGGCGTTGTGCCCCACCATCTTCGGCAGCAGCGGGTGAAGGTGGCCTGTTCGGACAGGCCGATCAGCGAGGCGACCTGACTCATCGGCATATCGGTGGTGGTCAGGTAGCGGCGGGCCTCGTCGCGGCGGACGGTATCCAGGATGGTGGCGAAGGAGGTGTCCTCAGCGGCGAGGCGACGTTGCAGAGTGCGCGGATGGATTGTCAAAAGCCTTGCCACGGTAGTAATTTCCGGCGCGGAAGTACCCAGCAGTTGTTGTAAGGCGGCGCCGACCTTAGGTGCCATGGTGGCATCCGCGCCGCCGGACTGTTCGGCCAGGAATGCCATCGCCAAACGATGCAGATTCTCGTCGCCGCCGCTCAGCGGCCGGGTCGCCAGGCTGATCGGCACTCGCAACACCGCCGCGGCACACTCGATCCGCACGGGGGCGCCGAAGAACTCCTCATAGATCCGGATCGGCGCGGCCGGTCGGTACGGCAGTTCGACCGAGCGCAGCCCGTAGCGCACATCCACCAGCCGTTGAAATGTGCGGTGCACGAAGGCGAGTCCGAGATCGGTGCCCTGGACCGGTGTCGGCCCGCCGGGCGCAATGCCATAGCGCAAGGCGGTAACGCTGCGATCGCCGTACGGGTCGGGTGCGAGCGTCAGGCTGAGTGAGCGCGCGTGCAGGAACAGATAGCGCGAACAGCATTCGAGGGCATCGGCGAGCGTCGGCGAATTCCGGATGGCCAGGGCCAGCGGGCCGAGCATATCCAGATCTTGTCGACGCGAAATGCGCAGACCGAGGTCGGGGCAGTCGAGCCGCTGCGCGGCCAGTTCCAGCGCCGCCGCGACCGACTGATCCGGTACCAGCAGATCATCGGCGTCTAGAGCGGCGATCGGCAGCCCGACGGCGGTGGCGAATTCCTCGGCGTTCCCGCCCAGCTCGGCCACCGTCGCGCGAAATCCGCGCAACCCCGCGGACCGAATCACCGACATGTCGCTCAGAATCAAATACTTGTCGTGCAAAGTCAAGAATCCGGTCCATTGCCCTCGCAGACTGGAACGATGAGGTCAGCATCGCGCGGCGATTCGATAAGGGACGGTGGTCGGGTGACGGGTGGGCCCGAGACCGCTGTAGTTCCGGACCACCTCGATGTCGTAATCGTCGGCGCCGGGTTATCCGGCGTCGGCGCAGCGTATCGGCTGCAGACCGAATGCCCGGGCAAAACCTATGCCGTGCTGGAGGCGCGCGAATCGCTGGGTGGGACGTGGGATCTGTTCCGCTACCCCGGAATTCGCTCGGATTCGGATATGTTCACCCTCGGCTATCCCTTCAAGCCGTGGCGGGACGCGAAGTCGATCGCCGACGGTCCGTCCATCCTGCGCTACGTCGAGGAGACGGCCGCGGAATTCGGCATCGACCGGCACATCCGCTACGGCACCAAGGTGGTCGGGGCCGACTGGTCCACCGCATCAGCGCGCTGGACGCTCACCCTCGAGCAGCGCGACACTGCCGGTAGCACCACACAACGCACGCTGACCTGCAATTTCCTATATGTCTGCGCCGGGTACTACAACTACGACCAGGGCCACTCCCCGGATTTTCCGGGCATCGACTCCTTCGCCGGACAGGTCGTGCATCCACAGTTCTGGCCCGAGGATCTCGACTACGCGGGCAAACGTGTCGTGGTCATCGGCAGTGGTGCGACGGCGGTCACGCTGGTGCCCGCCATGGCCGACCAGGCCGAATCGGTGACGATGCTGCAGCGCTCGCCGACCTGGATCAGTGCCGTTCCCGGCCGGGACAAGCAGGCCGACAAGATCCGCGAGTTGCTGCCGCCGCAGCTGGCGCACCGCGTGATCCGCACCAAAAACATCCTGTTCAGCATTGGTTTCTATCAGTACTGCCGTCGACGTCCGGAGGCCGCGCGCAAACTGCTCACCGGTCTGACTGCGCGAATCCTGAAGGACCGGCAGGTCGTTGCCGAGCACTTCACACCCGAGTACGACCCGTGGGATCAGCGGCTGTGCGCCGTACCCGATGCCGATTTCTTCAAGGCGATGAAGAAGGGTAAGGCACAGGTCGTCACCGATCACATCGAAACCTTTGGGCCCGAGGGGATTCGGTTGAAGTCCGGTCGAATCCTGGAGGCGGACATCGTGGCTACCGCGACCGGACTGCAGTTGCTGGCCTTCGGCGGCATCGCGCCGCGGGTCGACGGCGAGACGGTGAACCTCTCGGAGCAATTCGTCTGGCAGGGTGCGATGCTCACCGGCGTACCGAATTTCGCGGTCTGCATCGGCTACACGAATGCCTCATGGACGTTGCGTGCCGACCTGACCTCACGGTTGGTCTGCAAGGTCATCAACCACCTGGACCGCAATGATTACGCGGCCGTGGTGCCGAAGCCGGAGGGCAAGCTCGATGAGCGCCCGCTGCTCGATCTGGCCTCCGGCTATATTCAGCGCTCGATCGGCGACTTCCCGCGGCAGGGGGATCGGCACCCGTGGAAGGTGCGGCAGAACTATCTGCTCGACTCGGCCACGACCATGCGCACCAGTTTGCACAAGACGCTGGCTGCGACCCGGCGCTCGGCCGTCCGTCACGCCGATCTCCCGGTTGCCCGCTGAACCGTCGCATTTTCAGTGGTGACCCCCGCACAACGTGCACCCTGGGTGGGGTCGTCACGCGGTGTGCGTCACTGAGGCTTGTGTCCAGTCGATCCGGTAGTCGTACATCCAATTCAGTGGGGCGACACCGGCTTTGGCGGCCTTGCGCAGGAAGTAGGGAGTGAGCAGGCGAACCAGCAGGCGTGCGAGTCCGTTCGATGCCTTGTCGCTGGTGGTTTCCGCGCCATAGGCGACCACCTTCTCGACGCGTTCCCGGCGGCGGTTCTCGAAGGCAGCCAAGGCCGCCGGGGTATCCGGTATATCGCGCAGGCAGATCGCCAGCGTCACGGCATCTTCCACCGCCATGGACACGCCCTGACCGGAGGAGGACGCCACGGCGTGCGCGGCATCGCCGACGATGACCATATTGTCGTTGTGCCACTTGTCGACCGTCGGCATGTCGTACTGGTTGAAGGCGGGGACGAATGTGTCATCCATTGTGGCGGCGACGATCCGGGCGGCCGGGCCGCGGTCCGCCGACAGCAATTCGACGAGTTGCGCACGCCAGTCCACCGAATCCGCCATTGAAAGCTCCTGTGTCCGAGGCATATTGGCGAACCACCAGATTTCGCCGTCCGGTGCGACGAAATAGCCGAAGAACGCCTTCTTGCCGAAGATCATGCTGTACACACCGGGCCGCAACCCGAGCTCGCTGTGCAGCGCCCGGTCGGTCACGAATCCGCCGAGCCCGTAGATGCCGAGGAAGTGCGCCTTCGGTGCGGACGGGTCGATGATTTCTCTTGTGCGGGAACGGATTCCATCGGCACCGATCAGTACATCGGCATCCATGGTGGTGCCGTCGGCGAAGGTCGCACGGACGCCCTCTTCCGTCGATGTCGAGTCCACCAGTAGCTTGTTGTACTCGAACCGCACTCCGCGCCGCGTCGCCTCGGCATTCAGCGCTCGATACATATCGCGCCGCTTGATGCTGTGCGTGACGGTGCCGTCGGGCAATGTGCCGCCGATCGGCATATCGGTGATGTGCTTGCCCCCGCTGGTCGCGAACGACAACGTGGCGGTCGGGTGCCCGATCTCGGTCACCACGTGATGTGCGTCCAGCAATGCCAGCGCCGACAATCCGTTGACCGCCACCGTCAGATACGCGCCGATCTGCTTGGCTGCCGCCTCCCCGTATGCCTCGCACACAATCGGCTCCAGCCCCGCCTGCCGCAATGCCATCGCGGTGACCGGTCCGGCGATCCCGCCGCCGATGATCAGCGCCCTCTTCATGATGTCTCCTGACTTGGCTCTGCTGTATCTTGATTGTCAAGACATCATTAGTTTGACAATCGAGAGGCTTGAATGTCAAGAGAAAAGTCGGAGCTGGCAGAATTGCGTGCCGAGGTCGGCCGCGAAGCGCAGGCGCTACAGGCCGCGGTCGATGACGTGGACCAGGCCGCCGCGACCAATCTCGGCGTCAACCGCACCGATCTGCGCTGTCTGGAAATCCTGTGGCACGGCGAATCCACCCCCGGCGCTCTCGCCGCCGAACTGGGGTTGACCAGCGGCAGCGTGACCACCATGCTGGACCGCCTTGCCAAACTCGACTACGTCGTCCGGCATCCCGAACCGGGAGACCGTCGCAAGGTCGTCATCCGCATTACCGATACGGCGATGGCCAAGGTCATGCGGATCTATGGGCCGATCGCCGAGGAGGGGGCCGGCGAGGTATCGCGCTACAGCGCAGCGGAATTGCGCCTCGTTCTCGACTATCTGCGTCGCTCGCGCGAGCTGCAGCAGCGCCACCGCAGCCGGATAACGGAGCTCTGAAATACCTTCCGAAAGTCGGTGCTCGTGGCGACAGCTGACATGATCACCCCATGATCGAATTGCGTAACGCACGGTGGGCAGTGGCAATGGCGGCGGGCGCGGTGCTCGTGGCTGGCTGTAGCAGCAGCAAGGACGACTCGGCGGATCACTGGAATTCCGCGGCGCCCAGCACACCTCGCGAACAGTTGGTGCTTACCCAGGAGGAATTCCCCGCGGGCACCAAGAAACTCGACCTGCCGCCGGAGCAGCTGCAGTCGACGGTCGGCGACCTCACCGCGACCCAGCAGAATGCCACCTTCACACCGGCGGAATGCGGTTCCACGCAGCAGGATCTCGGCGCGGCGACCAAGGAACTGCTCGCGCAGTCATCCATCTCCGCGGCGACCGGTAAGTCGGGTCAAATCTTTGTCGAATTCGTCTCCGGGCGCACCGGCGATCTGCAGCGGATCGCCGACGGCAATAAGCGCTGCGGTTCGGTCGAGGTGGTCGCCAACTACGACGGCCATCAGGTCAGCGCGACCGAGCGTGTCACGGATCAGCCTGTGCCCCAGGAACTGAAGGGCGCGAACGCAATCGCCTACCACGCGACCAGCACCGCGAAGACGGATGCCAGCGACCAGCCGTTGACCCAGAACGCATACCTGGGTTACGCCGAAGTTCGGGGCATTACGGTCGCGGTTCGCGTTGCCGCGCTGGATGATTCGCTCGACCAGGCGGCATTCGACCAGTTCTTCGTCGCCGCGGTGCAGAAGGTGGTGAAGGCGGCCTAGCCTACTTGCGGACAACCAGTTCCAACGCGATATTGTCCGGATCCCGGAACTCGAGGATATAGCTGACCCCGATGTCCTTGATATCTTCACGCGCGACCCCGCAGGCATCGAGATGTGCTGCGGCAGCTTTCAATTCGGCCAGTGAGTTCAGCGGAAACGCGAGATGATCGAGCCCGACCCGGTCTTCGTCGAACCTGTCGGTGCCGACCGGCCGCAACCCGATCATCCCGTGCTCCATCCGATAGATCACTCCACCGAAGAGGAACCCGAGCCGCTCCCGCGTCGCCTCGTCTGCATCGGCGGGTACCTCCAGCGCAACGGGCCATCCGAACACCTTCTCGTAGAACGCTCGCGACCGATCGATATCGCAAACGGTCAGTCGTACATGGGCAATGGCGCTAGTGGCAATCGGCATATGCCCATGCTCGCACCCGCTTCCGATTACCCGCCGGTTAACCCCTCCCACCTGCCGTTTAGGTAAGCGTCGCCGCATGCTGTAGCGTTATCCCTACCGACGCGGGGTGGAGCAGCTCGGTAGCTCGCTGGGCTCATAACCCAGAGGTCGCAGGTTCAAATCCTGTCCCCGCTACAAAGGGAAATGGCCCGGAACACTTTGTTCCGGGCCATTTTCCGTTTCCGCCTCCGAGTAAGGGTTCGCGTGGACATCGCCCAGTAGATAATCCACGCCGCTGACCAGTGTGGCGTGGTCCATCCAGGGTGGCGCATGTCCACTTGGGCGGGTGCCGGCAAATCCTGGGTTTGTTCAACCTTGGATTTGTTTTTCGATTCAGCAGACAGCATCTTCGGCATAGGTCTCGGCCGTGGCAAACGATAAGCACGCGGAGTGGTCTGGCTTCCCATGTTTGGAAAATTCTCTCGGCCGAGGTCTGCTATTTCTGGTGTAGCGACGCCATGAGGAGACCAATGCTTTACACCGCACAATCCCACCGGGGCCGACTGGTGATCACCGCCTCGATCGAGCCGGTGGCTCGTCCTCGGTCGCGGTAACCATTGGGAAGCTACTGGCCGGTTGACAAGGTCAAGAGCGCCAAATTACTGTTCAGTACGATGAATCGTGTTCTACTGGTCGAAAATCTCAGGGATCATTGCGCTGATCCACATCGCTGTCGCGTAGGTGCCATGCGTGCACCTAGCGGCGGATATTTCGGGCACCACGCGTTCTTATGTGCGCCTAGGCCCTCTGGTGTGCTCACGTAGCGCTCCAGTCCCCAGCATTATTTGCTGATAATTTGCTCTACTGTGTCCGGCGGCACACCATGTCCAGCCTGGCCTAGCCTGCGCCATCTCCTCGCCGGCCCCAAGTCGCTTGCGGAAGACGCTCCGCATCTCCTGGGCTCTTCGCTGAGCCTCGACCGCGTCGAAACCGTTATGTCCGGAGCAGGAATCGTCTGATTCCTTTGCTGCGGACAACAAACACACTCGCCAAGGTTTTAGGGCGGGTCCCAGCTGCCTTGGGAAGGATGTTCAGAGGTGACCGGATCGGCGTTCGAGGTCGCTATCGTCGGCATGTCCTGCAGACTGCCGGGGGCGGCCGATCTCGACAGTTACTGGCAGTTGCTCAGCGAGGGGCGCGCCGCGATCGGCGCAGCTCCCCGGGGTCGGGAGAGCATCACCGAGCGCGCCGGATTCGTCGATACCGTAGGGGAGTTCGACGCGGACTTCTTCGGAGTCTCGCCCAACGAGGCGCGGGCAACCGACCCGCGGCAGCTGCTGGCACTGGAGTTGAGCTGGGAGGCGCTCGAGGACGCTGGCCTGGCCGCCACGGCACGCGATGCCCGGCGGTGCGGTGTGTTCCTCGGCTGCACCGGAACCGATATCGCCGAAATCGCGAACCCCGTCTCGAACTACTTCGGGTTCAGCGGCCCGAGCATCCTGGTCGACAGCGCCCAGGCGTCCGCGCTGGTCGCTGTTCATCTGGCATGTGAGAGCCTGCGCAGCGGCGAGAGCGACATGGCCCTGGCCGGTGGACTGAACCTGGCGCTGGCCGACGGATTCGTGCGCGGCGAGGGCGGCGGCATTGTGGCGCTGAAACCCTTGGCGCAGGCGGTCGCCGACGGCGACCGGGTTCATGCCGTGATCTGCGGAAGTTCGGTCGACACGGGCAACGAACGCCGCGAGCTGAGCGCACCGAGTCGCGATGCGCGGGCGGCGGCGATTCGCGCCGCTCTGACCGCGGCAGGTTTCGAGGCGCCGTCGGTGCAGTACGCCGAATTGCACGGCATCGGAACACCCGCAGGTGATCCGATGGAAGCCGCCGCGCTCGGCGAGACCTATGGTGTGCGCCGGGTGCAGGAAGCGCCGCTGGCCATCGGATCGGTCGACGGGCATCTGGAAGGTGCTTCCGGTATCGCGGGCCTCATCAAGACCGTGCTCTGTCTGAGCCGCCGGGAACTGGTGGCCAGCCTGGACTTCGAGCCGCCGAATCCGCGGATTCGGCTCGCGGACTTGGGCTTACGGGTGGTGACGGGCACCGAGGACTGGCCCATGGCCGACGTACGCAGGGCAGCTGTGTTGTCGTTCGGTATGGGGGGATCCAACGCCCACGTGATCGTGGAGCAGGCGCCCGCCGTCGGGGCCGCCGCGTCCACGGTGGACAGCAAGGCCGCTGCGGTGCCGTGGGTGGTGTCGGCGCGCAGCGAGGACGGGGTACGTGCACAGGCCGCCCGGCTGCGGGAGTGGCTACTACGCCATCCGGAGCTGGATGTGGTCGATGTGGCGCATTCACTGCTGGCCATGCGAGCCCAAATGCAGTGGCGCGGAAGCGTTGTCGGGCGGGATCGGGCGGAGCTGCTGGACGGTTTGAAGGCCATGGCCGACCCGACCGCGCCCGCTATGGCGACCGAGCCGACAACCGGGCGGGCCGAGCAGCGGCGGGTCGCGTTCGTCTTCCCGGGGAATGGCAGCCAGTGGGAGGGGATGGCTCTCGGACTGCTGGATTCGGGTGGGGTTTTCGCGGAGTCGATCGCGGAATGTGGAGCGGCGCTTGCGCCCTACGTGGACTGGTCGCTGACGGCGGTGCTGCGTCGCGAGGTCGATGCCCCCTCGCTGGATCGCGTGGATGTGGTGCAGCCGGTGCTGTTCGCGGTGATGGTGTCACTGGCCCGGATGTGGCGGGCAGCCGGTGTGCAGCCGGACGTGGTGATCGGCCATTCCCACGGTGAGGTCGCCGCCGCGCACGTTGCCGGTGGACTGTCGCTGTCCGATGCGGCGCGTGTGGTGGCTCTCCGGTCCCGGGCGCTGGCCGATGAGCTGGCCGGGCAGGGTGGTATGGCCTCGATCGGACTCGGCTCGGATGCCGTCCGAGAACGTCTTTCGGCGTATGGCGACCGGCTGTCGTTGGGGGCGGTGAACGGACCGGCGCAAAGTGTGATCTCCGGTGACGTTTCGGCGGTGCAGGAATTCCTCGCCGACTGCGCCCGCGACGCTGTATGGGCCCGCCGGGTTCCGATCGATTACGCCTCGCATTCGAAGGCGATCGAGCGGATTCGCGATCGGCTGCTCGCGGAACTGGAACCGATCCGCCCGCAATCCGGGTCGGTGCCGTTCTTCTCCACGGTATCGGCCGACCGGTTGGATACGGCGGACCTGGACGCCGAATACTGGTATCGGTCGGAGCGGGAACCGATTCGATTCGCCGATGCCGTTACGGCGCTGATCGGGGACGGTATCACCGGCTTCATCGAGGTCGGCCCGCATCCGGTGCTCACGATGGGTATCGCCATGACCGCCGAGGCGGCAGGTGCGGCCGAGGACGTATCCGTTGTCGGCTCGTTGCGGCGCGGTGCGGACGGTCCGGAACAGTTCATCGTGTCGCTGGCACAGGCCTACTGCGCCGGTATGCCGGTGGATCCGCGCGCGCTGGTCTCCGGTGGGGCGCGGGTCGATCTGCCGCCATACGCGTTCCAGCGCCGTAACCTCTGGTCGGGTGCGCTGGTCACTTCCGGTGGCTTCCACGAAATTTCCGAGGGCCGAATTCCCGAAGACAGGGCGCGGACCGATGCGTGGGACGACAGCCCGCTGGCCCGCAAACTGCTGGCCGCCCCCGAATATCAGCGTGCCACAGTAGTTCTCGATATCGTTCGTGAGCATGCCGCCGCCGTACTAGGCCACGATTCGGCCCGATCAATTGACCCCGACCTGCCGTTCACCGAGTTCGGCATTGATTCGGTCAGCGGGGTGCGGCTGCGGGACCGGCTGATGCGGGCCACCGGTGTGCCGCTGCCCTCATCGCTCATCTTCGACCATCCGACCGCGAGTGCGGTCGCGACACTGTTGCGAGCCCGGGTCACCGGAAACGACCGGGGCAAGCACCGGGTATCACGGCGCGCGAGTACGGACGAACCGATCGCGATCGTCGGCATGGGCGCCCGATTCCCCGGTGGTGTGCGGTCCGCCGAGGACCTGTGGGACCTGCTGACCGCGGGCCGGGACGTGATCGGCGAATTCCCCACCGACCGGGGTTGGGACCTGGACGGGCTGTTCGACCCGGACCCCGACAAACCGGGCACGGTCTACACCCGCCACGGTGGATTCCTCAGCAGCGCAGGCGATTTCGACCCAGGCTTTTTCGGCATCAGCCCACGCGAAGCGTCGGCGATGGATCCGCAGCAGCGGTTGCTGCTGGAGACATCGTGGGAAGCCCTGGAAGACGCGGGTATCGACCCGACCTCGTTGCGGGGTAGCGATACCGGCGTATTCGCCGGTGCCTGCTCATCGGGTTACTCGCGGCGGGTGACCGGCGACCTGGAGGGCTTCCGGCTGACCGGCACTTCGCACAGCGTCATCTCGGGCCGTGTCGCGTACGTGTTCGGCCTGGAAGGTCCGGCGGTGACGGTGGATACCGCGTGCTCGTCGTCGCTGGTGGCATTGCACCTGGCGTGCCAGGCGCTGCGCCAGGGCGACAGCTCGCTGGCGCTCGCCGGTGGCGTGACGGTCGCGGCCAGCCCATATCTGTTCGTGGACTTCGCCCGCCAGCGCGGCCTGTCGCCGGACGGCCGCTGCAAGGCGTTCTCGGCTGCCGCCGACGGTGTGTCGTGGTCGGAGGGTTCGGGCATCCTTGTGCTGGAGCGGCTTTCGGATGCGCAGCGGCTCGGACACAACATCCTGGCCGTTATTCGCGGTAGTGCGGTGAACCAGGACGGCGCGAGCAACGGTCTGACCGCGCCGAACGGTCCGTCGCAGCAGCGGTTGATCGCGCATGCCCTCGCGAATGCGGGGATCTCGGCGGCCGATGTGGATGCCGTGGAGGCGCACGGGACCGGCACGCCCCTGGGTGACCCGATTGAAGCACAGGCCTTGATCGCGGCCTACGGGCAGAACCGTGGCGACCGGGAACCATTGCGGATCGGTTCCTTGAAATCGAATATCGGCCATACCGTGGCCGCCGCAGGTGTGGCCGGTGTGATCAAGATGGTGCAGGCCATGCGGCACGAGCGGCTGCCGCAGACACTGCACGCCGAAACACCGTCGCCGCATGTGGATTGGACCGCGGGCGCGGTGCGTCTGCTGACCGAAGCCGAACCGTGGATCGCCGGAGCTCGGACGCGCCGGGCAGGTGTGTCGTCGTTCGGTATCAGCGGCACCAACGCGCATGTGATCCTCGAAGAAGCGCCTGCCGCACCGGCAGCGGCCGCCGAGGACGACACCGAAATCACCGTGGCGGTGACGCCGTTGCTGGTGTCGGGTAAGGGCGAGGCGGGTCTGCGTGCCCAGGCCGCCCGGTTGCGGGCGTGGTTGTCCGAGCGGCCGGAGATCGACATCGCGGATGCGGCCTATGCGCTGGCGACGTCGCGGGCACAGCTGGATTCGCGCAGTGTGGTCCTCGGTCGCGATCGGGGCGAGTTGCTCGAGCGGTTGGCGGATCTCGCCGAATCGGGTACCGGTACCGGTGTGATCGGCGGCGTCGTCGGTACGGGGCAGACGGCATACCTGTTCACCGGTCAGGGTGCACAGCGGATCGGTATGGGTGCAGGCTTGTACGACGCGTTCCCGGTATTCGCGGACGCGTTGGATTCGGTGTGCGCCCAGTTCGATCCGGTATTGGAGTGCTCGCTCAAAGCGGTCATGTTCACCGGCGTCGCTGGTGGCGATACCGGTGTCGCGGTGCTGGATCGGACGGAGTTCACCCAGCCCGCGCTGTTCGCCTTCGAGGTGGCGCTGTATCGCTTGCTGGAGTCGTTCGGCGTCACCCCGAATGTGTTGATCGGCCATTCGATCGGAGAAGTCGCTGCCGCGTACCTCGCGGGCCTGTGGTCGCTCGAGGACGCGTGCCGGTTGGTGGCGGCGCGCGGACGTCTCATGGGTGGGTTGCCCGAGGGCGGAGCGATGCTGGCCATCGCGGCGTCCGAACCCGAAGTCAACGATGTTGTCGCCCGATACCCCGACCGAGTGTCGGTCGCCGCGGTGAACGCGCCGGCGGCTCTGGTGATCTCGGGTGACGAGGACGCGGTCGGCGAAATCGAGGCACGATTCGCCGAGCGTGGCGTGAAGACGTCACGGCTGCGGGTCAGCCATGCCTTCCACTCGCATCGGATGGAGCCGATGCTGGTCGAATTCGAGTCTGTCGTCAAGGATTTGACGTACAACCGGCTTCGCTTGCCGTTGGTTTCGAATGTGTCGGGTCGGCTTGCTGGTGACGAAGTGACCGAACCCGCCTACTGGGTTCGGCAGGTGCGGGCCGCGGTGCGATTCGCGCCGGGCATCGAGACGTTGATCGCCTCGGGTGTGCGTCGATTCCTGGAAGTGGGGCCCGACGCGGTGCTGGCGGCGATGACCCGGCAGACGCTTGCGGAGGACGCGGAGTCGACCTCGGTTGTGGCCGCGGCCGCGCGCCGGGATCACGATGAGCCCCAACAGTTCGCGATGATGCTGGCACACGCGCACACATCCGGGCTGCCGGTGGATTGGACGCCACTGCTGCGTCGCGGGGCGATACGACGAGTTCCCCTGCCCACGTACGCTTTCCAACACCAGCGCTTCTGGTTGCCGCCGCGCCCCGAAGTCACCGGCGACGCCCTTGCCCACCCGTTGCTCACCGGTGTGGTGCCGGTAGCCGGCACGGACGAGTTCGTTTTCACCGGCCGGTTCTCGCTGGCGACCCACCCGTGGGTCGCCGACCATATGACCTACGGCACCGTGGTGCTGCCGAGCGCGGCCCTCGTCGAGTTCCTGCTCGTCGCGGGCAGCAGCATAGATTGCGGCGTCGTGGAGGAGCTGACCCTGGAGGCTCCGATACCGCCGACGGAAGACGATGAGGTCGAACTCCAGGTGTCGGTGCGGGAGCCGGACCAGGCCGGGCGACGGCAGTTCAGCTTCTACTTCCGTCAGGGTGGTCGCCGAGCGGGCGAATGGGTGCGTAACGCCAGCGGTGTACTGGCGCCCTCGCCAGACGGCGATGACGCGCTGCTGGACCAGTTGCGGGACGAAACCTGGCCGCCGATCGACGCCGAAACTCTCGACCCGGCATGGATTCCCGAGCGGATCGCCACAGTATCCGGACTCGAGTACGGCCCGGCGTTGCTCGGTGTCGGCGCCGCATGGCAGCGGGGTGCGACCGTCTTCTCCGAGGTCACCCTGGATACGGCGGCCGCGCCCGAACCGGAGCGATTCGATCTGCATCCGGCGCTGCTCGACCTGGTGATGCACGCCGGGCTCGCTGGGCTCCTGTGGCGCGATCAGGACGGAGATCCGGACACCGGCCGGTTGCTGTTCCGCTGGGGCGGAGCGCGGCTGCACCGGCCGCTGGCCGAAGCGACGACGCTGCGGGTCATCGCCACGACGCGCGGACCGGAGACGATTTCCCTTGCGGCCACTGATGATTCGGGACGGCCCGTGGTGTCCGTCGACGCGGTCGTCATGCGGCCCTATGACGTGAAACAGCTGCGCGGCACCCTGGCCGGGGATATCGCCGACCTCTACGAGGTCCAGTGGACGCCCGCGTCGGCAGCGACACCGGGTGTGTCCGCGGACCGGATGGCCGTACTCGGTTCGGAACCGGTTGCCGGAATCGGCACCTGCTATCCAAGCCCCTCGGAACTCGCTGCGGCACAAGAGATTCCAGATGTCGTAATCTGGCATCCGCAGGACAGCGCCGCGGCCGACGATCCGGCGATCGTTCGCGAGTACCTGGAAATGGTGTTGGCGACGGTGCAGTCCTGGCTGGCAGCGGATCGTCTGGCCGACACGCGGCTGCTCGTGGTTACCGCGAACGGTGCCGCGCTGCCGGGCGAGGCACCAGATCTCGCCGCGGCGGCCGTCTGGGGCCTGATGCGCAGCGCCCAATCCGAATATCCGGGCCGGTTCATTCTCCTCGACTCCGACCCGTCGGCAGTTGCGCCCATGGATGACTCGACACTCGTCGGTGCGGTGCTCGTGGCGGGCGAACCACAGGCCGCGGTGCGCGCCGGAGCATTGCTCGTGCCCAGACTGGTGCGAGCGCGAGCGGAGCACGATGCCGACCCGTCGCCCGACCAGCACCCCTCATCGACTCGCTCCGCGACGCCGTCGTTCGGCGCGGGCACCGTCCTGATCACCGGTGGCACCGGTGGCCTCGGCGCACTGGTGGCTCGACATCTGGTCACCGCGCACGGGGTCCGCCACCTGCTGCTGGTGTCCAGGCGTGGTGAAACTGCCAGCGGCGCAAAAGAACTGGTTACCGAGCTGTCGGCATCCGGCGCCGCTGTCGCGGTGGCGGCCTGCGATGTGGGCGATCGAGAAGCCCTCCGTTCCCTGCTCGATTCGATAGCGGTCGAGAATCCGCTGACCGGCGTGGTCCATGCGGCCGGTGTCCTCGACGATGGCACCCTCGCGGGCCTGACCACCGCGCAACTGCGGCGGGTGTTCAGCTCGAAGGCCGCGGCGGCATGGCACCTGCACGAACTCACTCGCGACCGCGCCCTGTCGGCCTTCGTGCTGTTCTCGTCTATCGCGGCAACGATCGGATCGGCGGGACAGGGCAACTACGCGGCAGCCAATGCCTTCCTCGACGCGCTGGCGCACCGTCGCCGTGCCGACGGGTTGCCCGCGATCTCATTGGGCTGGGGGCCTTGGAACTCCGCTGGCGGCATGACCGGTGGCTTGGACCGCAGCGCCGTCGCCCGCTGGGAAAGGCTCGGTCTCCACGCACTCGGGAACGACGAAGGTCTGCGGCTGTTCGATGCGGCCACCGGTCGCGCCGCCGCGCACTTGGCGGCGATTCGGTTCGACCCGGCCGAGCTGCGGCGCGAAGCGGGCACCGGTGCGGTGCCCACGGTGCTGCGCGGTTTCCTGCCCCGCACCACGAACCGGACCGCCGCCGCGTCGAGTTCACTGGCCACACGACTGAGCCGGGTACCGCGGGCCCAACGCGCCGAGGTGGTGCTCGACCTGGTTCGGGAGCACGCGGCGGCCGTGCTCGGACACGGTTCCGCCGAAGACATCGGCCCCGACGAGCGATTCGACGCACTGGGATTCGACTCGCTCGGCGGCGTCGAATTCCGCAACCGGCTGGCGCAGGCCAGCGGTGTCCAGTTGCCGTCCACCCTGGTCTTCGACCACCCCACCGCCGCGGCTGTCGCCACCCTGCTGCACTCCACGATCGAGGGAACGGATTCCGGTTCCAGGACGGCACCGGTTTCGCGCCGCGTGCGCGTGGACGAACCCATCGCGATCGTGGGCATGGCCTGCCGGTTCCCCGGCGGCGTCGAATCGCCGGATGCGCTGTGGGACCTGGTTGTTTCCGGCCGGGATGCGACCGGGGAGTTCCCGGCGGATCGTGGCTGGGATCTGGAGCGGCTGTTCGATCCGGATCCGGACAAGCCGGGGACGGTCTATACCCGTCGCGGTGGATTCCTTTATGACGCAGGTGATTTCGATCCGGGCTTCTTCGGGATCGGCCCGCGCGAGGCGACGGCGATGGATCCGCAGCAGCGGTTGCTGCTCGAGGTGTCCTGGGAAGCGCTCGAGCACGCGGGAATCGACCCGACGTCGTTGCGCGGCAGCGACACCGGTGTCTACACGGGCGTGATGTACCAGGACTACGAGGCCGTGACGGGTAAGGCCGGGCCCGAGGTCGAAGGGTATGTCCTGACCGGCGGCCTGGGGAGCGTGGCTTCCGGGCGGGTGGCCTATGCGCTGGGTCTGGAGGGCCCGGCGATGACGGTGGATACCGCCTGCTCGTCGTCGCTGGTGGCGCTGCATCTGGCCTGCCAGGCGCTGCGTCAGGGGGAGAGTTCGCTGGCCTTGGTCGGTGGCGCGACGGTAATGGCGACACCGATGGTGTTCCAGGAGTTTTCGCGGCAGCGTGGTTTGGCCACAGACGGCCGGTGCAAGTCGTTCTCGGCCGCGGCCGATGGTGTCGCGTGGTCCGAGGGTGCGGCGGTGCTGATCGTGGAGCGCCTGTCGGATGCACGTCGGCTGGGCCACGACGTATTAGCCGTAGTGCGTGGCAGTGCGATTAATCAGGACGGCGCGAGCAATGGCTTGACGGCGCCGAATGGCCCGTCGCAGCAGCGGGTGATCGCGGCGGCGCTGGCGAATGCCGGGTTGAATCCGCGCGACGTGGATGTGGTGGAGGCGCACGGTACTGGAACGGCGCTGGGCGACCCGATCGAGGCGCAGGCGCTGATCGCCACCTACGGGCAGGACCGTGCGGGAGAACCGCTGCGTCTTGGTTCGCTCAAGTCGAATATCGGTCACGCGCAGGCGGCGGCGGGTGTGGGCGGTGTGATCAAGATGGTGCAGGCGTTGCGGCACCGAACTCTGCCGACGACATTGCACGCGCGGGAGCCGAGCCCGCACGTGGACTGGTCTGCGGGCGATGTCCAGCTGTTGACCGAGGCGCAGGCGTGGCCGGTCGGCGACAGGGTGCGCCGGGCCGGGGTGTCGTCGTTCGGGATCAGTGGCACCAATGCGCACGTGATTATCGAAGAAGCACCGGCCCAGGCGGTTTCGACGCCTGAGCGTGGTGCGGCCGGGCCGGACATCGATGTCGCCGTGGTGCCGTGGACGGTGTCGGGCAAGTCGCAGGAGGGTCTGCGGACGCAGGCCGAGCGGTTGCGGGCGTGGTTGGCCGATCGCCCGGAGCTCGACATCTGGTCGGCGGCACGGTCATTGGTGGACTCGCGAGCATTACTGGACCGACGGGCGGTCGTCGTCGGCCGGGATCGGGACGAGCTGCTGGTGGGTCTGGCGGATGTGGCGGCGGGTTCGCCGGGCACGATCGCGGGGACGGCGGGTTCGGGGAAGACGGCCTTCCTGTTCACCGGGCAGGGTGCGCAGCAGGCTGGGATGGGCGCGGGCCTGTACAAGTCGTTCCCGGTGTTCGCGGCGGCCTTGGACGAGGTTTGCGCGCAGGTCGATCCGCTGCTGGGCCGATCGCTGAAAGCTCTCATGTTCGCCGGTACCGAGAGCGTGTTGGATCGGACCGAGTTCACCCAGCCAGCGTTGTTCGCGTTCGAGGTGGCGTTGTTCCGTCTGATCGAATCATTCGGTGTCACACCGGATCTGCTGATCGGGCATTCGATCGGGGAGTTGACCGCGGCGTACGTGGCGGGGGTGTGGTCGCTCGAGGATGCGTGTGCGCTCGTTGTGGCGCGCGGTCGCTTGATGGGGGCCTTGCCGGAGGGCGGTGCCATGCTCGCGGTCGCGGTCCCGGAGGACGACGCGGTGCAGGTGCTCGCCGGGTATGACGGGCGGGTGTCGTTGGCGGCGGTGAACGGTCCGTCGTCGGTGGTGCTGTCCGGGGATGCGTCCGCGATCGACGAACTCGCTGATCGGTTCGCCAGGCAGGAGGTGAAAACCTCCCGGCTGCGAGTGAGTCACGCGTTCCACTCGGTATTGATGGAGCCGATGCTCGACGAGTTCCGTTCGGTCGCCGCGGGATTGACGTATCGGGAGCCGTTGTTGCCGATCGTGTCGAACGTTTCGGCGGTCGTGGTCGCTGCTGAGCTGACCGATCCCGAGTACTGGGTCGAGCAGCTGCGGGGATGCGTCCGGTTCGCGCCGGGCATCGACACCCTGGTCGAGGCGGGTGCGCGGCGATTCGTGGAGATCGGACCGGATGCTGTGCTGGCCTTCATGACTCAGCAATGCCTGGTCGAAACCCCCGCTGTCGAAGCCAAATCGACAGTGGTCGCGGCCGCCCGACGCTCGGTGGACGAGCCGACGCAGTTCGTGACCGCGCTGGCACAGGCCGCCGTCGTCGGCGTAGGGGTGGACTGGACGCCGCTGTATGCGGGCCGCTCCACGCATCGGATGACGTTGCCTACCTATGCGTTCCAGCATCGACGCTACTGGGCGCGGCCGGTCGACGCGCCGGACCTATGGCAATCGGGCCTGGACGATGCGGGGCATCCGCTGTTGGGCGCGATGCTGCGGTTGCCGGACTCCGAGGATGTGGTGTTCACCGGGAGGCTGTCGCGAGCCGGTCATCCTTGGCTGGCCGATCATGCTGTCACCGGGGTGGTGTTGCTGCCCGGTGCCGCGCTTGTGGAGCTGGCCCTGCACGTGGGAGCAGTGGTGGACTGCCCGCGACTGGCGGAGTTGGTGATCGAGGCGCCCCTGCCGATACCGCCCACCGGGGTTGTCGACTTGCGGGTCGTAGCGGGCGGACCGGATGACACCGGCGCACGGACGGTGTCGATGTACTCGCGGTCGAACGGCGACGCTTCAGGCTCGCCGAACGATGCTGCGGGACAATGGATTCGCCACGCTGTCGCAACGGTCACAGTCGGATCGGACACGCCCCCGGTGGAATCGGGTCCGGTGAGCTGGCCGCCCGCAGAGGCGACGGCGATAGCGATCGATCACGCCTACGCGGATCTGGCCGGGCGGGGCTATGAGTACGGACCGGCGTTCCGCGGACTGACCGCCCTGTGGGCGCACGACGGTGAGGTGTTCGCCGAGGTCGTACTGCCGGAGTCCGCACGATCGGACGGCTCGGCCTTCGGTGTGCATCCGGCATTGTTGGATGCCGCGCTGCACGCGGTCCTGCTCGGTGGGCTGGTTCCCGACACCCGGGCCGGTGCGATCGCGGTCCCGTTCTCGTGGGAGAACATCGCCTTGTATGCGACCGGCGCGACCACGGTGCGGGTCCGTGCTGCCGCGACCGGGTCCGGGACTGGGGGTGAGCGGATCACCGTAACCCTGGCCGACCCGGCGGGCATGGCCGTGGCCGACATCGGTGCACTGACGCTGCGGACATTGTCCACCGATGCGCTCGGTTCGGCGCACCGTCGCACCGACGGCGTCGGCTACGAGCTGAACTGGGTCGCGCTACCCGAGCCTGCGGGTGCGCTCACCGCCGCCGCCTGGAGTCCCGCCGATGACGGTGAGACCGCGACGATCGCGGGCCGGGACGCGACGGTGTTGCGACTCGACGATCGGCGATGGAATGAGCTGTCGCGCACCGGCTCTCCGGCCGTCGACGGCAAGCTTCCGGTGGCAGTGCGGGATTTGGTCACCGACCTCGCGGCGCAGGTGCGGCGGCTGCTGACGCAGGACCGGCTCATCGTCGTGGTGACCCGGCAGGCGGTCGCGGTACATCCCCACGAGCCAGTGGACCTGTCGACGGCAGCCGTGTGGGGTCTGCTGCGGACCGCACAGAGTGAGAACCCCGACCGGATCATCCTCGTCGATGTCGAAGACTGGCCGGACTATCGGCCCGCTGTGGCCATGGCCTCGGCTGCGGGCGAGGAACCCCAGCTGGCCCTGCGGCACGGAAAGGCATACGTGCCGCGCCTGAACCGCGGTGATCCGAACGCTCTCGACCTCGCGTCGCGAAATACCAAGGCATGGGCGCTGACTCTGCGCGACAAGGGCACATTGACCGCGGACAACTTCACCTTCAGCGACCATCCGACCGCATTGGAACCACTTGCGGCAGGACAGGTCCGGGTGAGTATGCGGTCGGTCGGCCTCAACTTCCGGGATGTACTGATGGCGCTCGGCACCTACCCCGACAAGGCTGGCCGGCCCGGCGGCGAGGGAGCCGGTGTCGTGTTGGAGGTCGCACCGGATGTGACCGAATTCGCACCTGGCGACCGGGTTTTCGGGTTGATCCCGGGTGTCGGATCGGTGGCGATGGTCGATCGCCGACTTCTCGCGCCGATGCCGCGTGGTTGGTCGTTCACTCAGGCCGCGGCGATTCCGATCGTCTACGCGACCGCCTACTACGGCCTGGTCGACCTGGCCGATGCGCAACCTGGCGAGACGCTGCTGCTGCATGCGGCGACCGGTGGTGTCGGGCTGGCGGCCGTGCAACTCGCGCGGCACCTGGGCCTGCGGTTATTGGTCACCGCCAGTGAGCCCAAGTGGAATGTGTTGCGCGATTCGGGGTTCGACGACGCTGAAATCGGCAACTCGCGCACCTTGGATTTCGAGCAGAAGTTCCTCGACGCCACCGACGGTCGCGGTGTCGACATCGTATTGGATTCGCTGGCAGGCGAATTCGTGGACGCGTCATTGCGACTGCTGCCGCGCGGTGGCCGGTTCGTCGAGATGGGCATGCTGGACCGGCGTGATCCGGTCGAGGTGGCCGCCGCGCATCCGGGGGTCGACTACCACAGCTTCATGCTGATGGAGGTGGGTCCCGATCGGCTGCACGAGATTCTGACCACGCTGGTCGAGCTTTTCGAGGCCGGCACTCTGGCGCCGTATCCGACTGTCGCGTGGGATATGCGGCAAGCGCCGCAGGCCTACCGGTACCTGAGTCAGGCCCGGCATATCGGCAAGAATGTGCTCACCGTGCCGGTGCCATTGCGGCCCGAGGGCACTGTTCTCATCACCGGCGGCACCGGAGGATTGGGCGCGGTGGCCGCACGACACCTGATCACCGTCCATGGTGTGCGCAGGCTGGTGTTGGCGGGTAGGCGCGGTCCCCAAGCCCCCGGCGCGGCCGAACTCGCCGCCGAGCTGACCGCGCTCGGTGCGCATGTGGACGTGGTCGCGTGCGACGCGGCCGATCGAGCCGCACTGGACGCGGTGTTGGCGGCCATACCGTCGCAGCATCCGTTGACCGCTGTCGTGCATGCGGCGGGTGCGCTTGCCGACGGTCTGCTCGCCACCATGACGCCGGAGCAGATCGCGAAAGTGTTGCGGCCCAAGGTGAATGCGGCCTGGAATCTGCACGAGGCGACCAAGGACCTGGATCTGTCGGCGTTCGTGCTTTACTCCTCGATCGCGGGCTTGATCGGCAATCCGGGCCAGGCGAATTATGCGGCCGCCAATGTCTTCCTCGATGCGCTCGCGCAACACCGGCAGGTGACCGGTCTGCCCGCGACGTCGGTGGTATGGGGGCCATGGGAGCAGAGCGGCGGTATGACCAGCACGCTCGGCGCGGCCGACGTCGCCCGTTTGCGGCGCGAAGGTCTCCTTCCGCTGGGCGACGAGGACGGCATGGAATTGTTCGACGCCGCACTGGCGGGCGGGCAGTCGGCGTTCGTGGCGGTCCGGATCGACCGGACCGCCCTCGGCGAGGCACATCCCGGTGATGTGCGCGCGGTCATGCGTGGCTTGTCGCGGCCAGCGCGCCGCCGGGTGGTCGATACGACGAGCGCACCGTCGGCGGCATCGAGTGGCTCCGTGTCTTGGTCGACGCAACTGCTCGGCCGCTCGACCGCCGAACAGGAACGCGTCATCCTCGACGTGATCCGGGCCCAGGCCGCGGCCGTGCTGGGACACACCAGTGCGGACTCGACCCCGCCGGACAAGCCGTTCAGCGATATCGGGTTCGACTCGCTCGGCGTGATGGAATTCCGCAACCGGCTGAAGTCGGCTGTCGGCGTGCAGTTGTCCGCGACCGCGATGTTCGACTATCCCACCCCGGAGGCGCTGGCCGGTTTCCTCCGGCAGGAGATCGTTCCGGTCGACGACCCCGCGGAACGTATCGCGGCCGAGATCGCGTCGCTGGTGCGCAGTTGCGCCACGGCCGAGCTGTCGGCTGTGGACCGGTCGGATATCGCGAGCAGATTGACCGCACTGTTGCGTGAGCTCGAAGGCAAGGACACCGACGGATTCGACCTGGATGGCGGCGCCGACAGTCTCGAATCCGCGGACGACCGCGAGCTGTTCGAATTCATCGACCAAATCAGTTGAAGCAAGTTCCGCGACCACCTCAGCTGAGCAAATACGATCTGGAGTTCCACCGATGGCCGACAACGACGAGCTACGCCAGTATCTGAAGAAGACCGCGAAGGAGCTCTACCAGACCAAACAGCAACTGCGCGCGCTCACCGACCGGTCGCGGGAACCGATCGCGATCGTCGGTATGGCTTGCCGGTATCCCGGTGGCGTGCGCTCCGCTGAAGACCTGTGGCGGATGACGGCGGACGGTGTGGACGCCATCGGGGACTACCCGGCCGATCGAGGCTGGGACCTGGAACGGCTATTCAACCCGGATCCCGATGTGCCGAACGGCATTTACACCCGTGACGGTGGGTTCCTCGACGCCATCGGCGAGTTCGACGCGGCCTTCTTCGGGATCGGCCCGCGTGAGGCCGCGGCGATGGATCCGCAGCAGCGCCTGATGTTGGAGGCGTCCTGGGAAGCGTTGGAGGATGCGGGAATCGATCCGGTGTCGTTGCGCGGCAGCGACACCGGCGTCTTCGCCGGAGTCATTCATCAGAATTACGGTCCCCGCATCGGCTCGCCGAATATCACCGCTGAGACCGAAGGCCATGCCTACCTGGGTGTTTCGAACGCTGTGCTGTCCGGGCGGATCGCGTATACGTTCGGGCTCAAAGGTCCGGCGATATCGGTCGACACCGCCTGCTCGTCGTCGCTGGTGGCATTGCATCTGGCGTGCCAGGCCCTGCGGCAGGGCGATACGTCGCTGGCGTTGGCGGGTGGGGTGACCGTCATGTCGGATCCAGCCTTGCTGATCGCATTCGCGCGTCAGCGTGCGTTGTCGCCCGATGCGCGCTGTAAGGCCTTCGCGGCGGCTGCTGATGGAACCGGATTCTCAGAGGGGCTCGGAGTACTTGTGCTGGAGCGTCTTTCGGACGCCCAGCGGCTCGGTCACACCGTGCTTGCGGTGGTGCGTGGGAGTGCTGTCAATCAGGATGGTGCGAGCAACGGCCTGACCGCGCCGAACGGTCCGTCGCAGGAACAAGTGATCGCGTCCGCGTTGGCGAATTCCGGCCTGACCCCGTCGGATATCGACGCGGTAGAGGCGCACGGCACCGGGACGATGCTCGGGGATCCGATCGAGGCGCGGGCACTGATCAGCGCGTATGGCACGCGGCGCGAGAGCGCGCCGTTGCGTTTGGGGTCGTTGAAGTCGAATATCGGTCACACCTCGGCTGCCGCGGGGGTGGGCGGCGTGATCAAAATGGTTCAGGCCATGCGGCACGGCGTGCTGCCGAAGACGTTGCACGTGGATGCGCCGACACCGCATGTGGATTGGTCCGCGGGCACGGTGCGGCTGCTGCGGGACAATGAGCCGTGGCCGGTGGGGGATCGGATCCGGCGAGCCGGGGTCTCGTCGTTCGGAGCCAGCGGCACCAATGCCCACCTCATCCTCGAGGAAGCGCCCGCGCCTTCGGTTACCGTGGCGTCGGCGGCCGAATCCGAGCCCGAACCGGCCACGAAATCCGTTGTGGCCGAGGTCGTTCCGCTGTTGATATCAGCCAAGTCCGACGAAGCCCTCCGTGCCCAGGCGGATCGACTGCGGCAGCGGTTGATCGACGATCCCGACGTCGATATGCGGGATATGGCGTATTCCCTGGCGACCTCGCGGGCACAGCTGGACCGTCGCGGTGCGGTCGTGGGGCGTGACCGGGACGAACTGCTCGCCGGTCTGGCCGATCTGGCCGCGGGTGCGCACGGCACGATCGAAGGGGATGCCGGTTCCGATAGGACGGCGTTCCTGTTCACAGGGCAGGGTGCGCAGCGCGCAGGGATGGGTGCTGGCCTGTACGCGGCGTTCCCGGTGTTCGCTGCCGCGTTGGACGAGGTCTGTGCGCAGTTCGATCCGCTGTTGGGTCGTTCGCTGAAAGAGCTGATGTTCGCCGACGCCGAGGGTGTGTTGGATCGGACCGAATGCACCCAACCAGCGTTGTTCGCGTTCGAGGTGGCGTTGTTCCGGCTGATCGAATCATTCGGTGTCACACCGGATGCGCTGATCGGGCATTCGATCGGTGAGTTGGCGGCGGCGTATGTGGCAGGGGTGTGGTCGCTTTCGGACGCCTGCACGCTGGTGGCGGCGCGCGGCCGGTTGATGGGTGCCCTGCCGGTGGGCGGCGCGATGCTCGCGGTGGCGATCGACGAGGGACGAGCTGTCGATATCGTCGCCGATTTCGCCGACCGGGTGTCGATCGCGGCGGTCAACGGTCCATCGTCGACGGTGTTGTCCGGGGACGTCGATGCCATCGATGAGATCGAGCGGCTGCTGTCCGCCGAGGGTGTGAAGACGAATCGGTTGCGGGTGAGCCATGCGTTCCACTCGGCGCGGATGGAACCGATGTTGGCCGAGTTCCGTTCGGTCGCCGCAGGATTGACGTATCGCGAGCCGTCGCTGCCGATCGTTTCGAATGTTTCGGCGGTCGTGGTCGCTGCGGAGCTGACCGATCCAGAGTACTGGGTCGAGCAGGTGCGGGGGTGTGTCCGGTTCGCGCCGGGGATCGATGTCCTGGTCGAGGCAGGTGTGCGGCGGTTCGTGGAGATCGGACCGGATGCGGTGCTGGCGGCAATGACGCGTGGCTGTCTGGCCGAGCACCCGGAGGTCGAGTCGGTGTCGTCGGTGGCGGCGGCTGCTCGGCGGTCGGTCGATGAGCTGGAGCAGTTCGTCACTGCCATGGCACAGGTTCATGTCGCGGGTGCGCGAGTGGACTGGCGTGCGTTGTTCGCCGGGCGTGTGGCGCATCGGATTCCGTTGCCCACCTATGCCTTCCAGCGTCGCCGTTTCTGGTTGTCGGGCGCCCTCGACGCATCGCCGTCGTCGACGGATCATCCGATCCTGACCGGTGTGGTCGGGTTGGCCGGTACCGACGAATGGTTGTTGACCGGCCGGTTCTCGCTGCGTACTCACCCGTGGATCGCCGATCACATGACCTACGGCGTGGTGGTCGTACCGAGCGCGACGTTCATCGAGTTCCTCCTCGTCGCGGGTCGCCGGATCGGTTGCGGGGTGGTCGAGGAGCTCACCTTGCAGGCGCCGATTCTGCCGACGGCGGGCGACGAGGTCGAGTTGCAGGTGCTGGTGCAGGCGGCGGACGACGCCGGGCGGCGTCCGTTCGAGTTCTATTTCCGCAAGTCTTCCGATGCCGAATGGATCCACAACGCCACCGGTGTGCTCGGTGCTCGGTGGGATGGTGATTCGGCGCTGGTGTCGCGGCTACGGGAGGAGCAGTGGCCGCCGGTCGACGCCGAGGCTGTGGACAGTGCGGGGCTGCCGGAGCGGATCGCGAAGCTCGCCGGGCTCGAGTACGGTCCGGCGTTCGTCGGCGTGCGCGCCGCGTGGCGACGCGACGACACGGTCTTCTCCGAGATCGTGCTGGACACCGATGCGGCGCCGGAGCCGGGACGGCACGACCTGCATCCCGCCCTGCTGGATATGGTCATGCACGCGGGGTTCGCCGGGTTGCTGTGGCGCGATGGGGATTCCGATCCCGATACCGGCAGGCTGCTTTTCCGGTGGGGCGGTGCACGTTTCCACGAGTCGACAACGGATGAGGTGACCTCGCTTCGGGTCATCGCGGTCGCGACCGGACCCGAGACCGTGTCGGTCGCGGCGGTCGATCCGGACGGTACTGCGATCGTGTCGGTCGACGCGGTGGTGATGCGTCCCTATGACGTGCAGGAATTCCGGAGCAGTCTCGTCGGTGACGAGGCGGGCCTGTACCAGGTGCGCTGGGAGCCCACCGCGGAATCGGTCGCGGCAGTCGACCGATCCGCACCGGCCATGGCGGTGCTCGGGGACACGACGGTGGCGGGGATAGGCCCGAAATACGTGTCGGTCGCCGATGTCGTTGCGGCCGAGGATATTCCCGGTGTTGTGGTGTGGCGGGCGAGCGCGCCTTTCAGGGAAGGTCCGGGATCGGTGCGGGCAAGCGTGCACGGCGCGTTGGCGACGGTGCGGTCCTTGCTCGCCGAGGAACGTCTGTCCGATGTCCGGCTGGTCGTGGTGACGACAGGTGCCGTCGGGTTGCCCGAGGAGGCTCCGGATCCGGGCGCGGCGGCGGTCTGGGGATTGGTGCGCAGTGCGCAGTCCGAGCATCCCGGACGGTTCGTCCTCGTCGACGAGGATCCGGCGCGGCCGCTCGATGCGGACCGCATCGGCGCGGTATTGCGGTCGGGCGAGCCGCAGACCGCGGTCCGAGGTGAAGAGATTCTGGTTCCTCGGATGGTGCGCGCGTCCGCTTCCGTGGACCCGGGGGCGCGGTCGTCGTTCGGGGATGGGACGGTGCTGATCACCGGCGGTACGGGTGGACTCGGTGCGTTGTTCGCCCGTCATCTCGTTGCTGAGCACGGTGTGCGCGGTCTGGTATTGACGTCACGTCGAGGATCCGACGCGCCCGGTGCCGCCGAGCTGGCCGCCGAATTGACGCGGGCCGGCGCCGAGGTTCGGGTCGTCGCGTGCGATGTCGCCGATCGCGACGCGGTGCGGAACCTGCTGGATTCGATCGCCGGACTGACCGCTGTCGTGCACACCGCGGGAATTCTGGACGACGGCACCGTCGAGTCGCTGACCGCTGATCAGGTGGACCGGGTGCTGGCACCGAAGGTCGACGGCGCATGGCATCTGGACGAGCTGACTCGTGGTTTGAATCTGTCCGCGTTCGTGGTGTTCTCGTCGATCGCGACGGTGCTCGGGTCATCGGGGCAGGGCAACTACGCCGCGGCGAACGGTTTCCTGGACGCGCTGGCGCAGCGGCGGCGGGCTGCGGGGTTGGCCGCTACGTCGCTGGCGTGGGGGCCGTGGAACCAGGGCAGCGGTATGACCGGTGGCTTGGACCGCGCCGCCCTGGCGCGGTGGGATCGCCTGGGACTGAGCCCGCTCGAAAGTGCGGAAGGGACGCGCCTTTTCGGCGAAGCGCTCGCTCACTCGGATGCGCGTCCGGCTCCGATCCGCTTCGACGCGAGTGTCTTGCGTCGCGAGTCCGATGTCGACGCGGTTCCGGCGGTGCTGCGTGGATTCGTGCGGCGTTCGACGCGCCTGACGCAACAGGCGGCGGTCGCCGCGGCGGCAGGCTCGCTGGCCGCCCGGTTGGCGGGTGTGCCACAAGCGCGGCGTGGCGAGGTGGTGTTGGAGGTCGTGCTCACAGCGGCGGCGGCAGTGCTTGGGCATGATTCGGCCGCCGACATCCGACCCGACCAGCGCTTCGACGAGATCGGTTTCGATTCGCTGGGTGGCGTGGAATTCCGGAACCGGCTCGGCAAGGCCACCGGCCTGCAGTTGCCGTCGACGCTGGTGTTCGATTATCCGACGCCGGCGGCGGTGGCGAAGCTGGTGCAGTCCCGCGTCGAGCCGACAGTGGGCGAACCCGTCAAGAATGTTGTCCGCCGGGTCCGGGCGGACGAGCCGATCGCGATCGTCGGCATGGCCTGCCAGTTCCCCGGCGGCGTCGAATCACCGAAGCAGCTATGGGATCTCGTTGCCTCCGGGACCGACGCGACCGGCGATTTCCCGTCGGATCGGGGCTGGGATCTGGAGCGGCTGTTCGATTCGAATCCGGACAAGCCCGGTACTGTTTACACCCGGCGCGGCGGATTCCTTTACAGCGCAGGCGATTTCGACGCAGGATTCTTTGGGATCGGTCCCAAGGAAGCCTCCGCGATGGACCCGCAGCAACGTCTGCTGCTGGAGGTGTCCTGGGAAGCTCTGGAAGACGCGGGCATCGATCCGGTGTCGTTGCGGGGCAGCGACACCGGCGTGTATGTCGGCGCGGGCTACTCGGGCTACGTCGATCGGGTGGCCGGTGACCTGGAGGGCTACCGGCTCACCGGCACCACGAGCAGCGTGATGTCCGGACGGGTGGCCTACGTCCTCGGTCTCGAAGGCCCGGCGGTCACCGTGGACACCGCATGCTCGTCGTC
Source organism: Nocardia sp. NPDC050408 (assembly GCF_044458905.1). NCBI lineage: Bacteria > Bacillati > Actinomycetota > Actinomycetes > Mycobacteriales > Nocardiaceae > Nocardia > Nocardia sp. NPDC050408. The sequence continues at coordinate 91,801 of NZ_JBITIL010000023.1, forward strand.
GCTGGTCTCGCTGCATCTGGCCTGCCAAGCGCTGCGTCAAGGGGAGAGCTCGCTGGCGCTGGCGAGCGGTGTGACGGTCGCGGCCAGTCCTTACCTCTACGTCGATTTCGCTCGGCAGCGCGGTCTCTCGCCCGATGGCCGTTGCAAGGCCTTCTCGGCCGATGCCGACGGCGTCGCCTTCTCCGAGGGAGTCGGTGTGCTGGTGCTGGAGCGGCTCTCCGACGCAAAGCGCCTGGGGCACAACGTCCTCGCCCTCGTGCGTGGAACGGCGGTGAACCAGGACGGCGCGAGCAATGGTTTGACCGCGCCGAATGGTCCGTCACAGGAGCGGGTGATCGCGGCGGCGCTGGCGAATGCCGGGCTCGAGCCAGCGGACATCGACGCGGTGGAGGCGCACGGCACCGGCACGACGTTGGGTGATCCGATCGAAGCCCAGGCGCTGATCGCTGCGTATGGGCAGGACCGTGCGGGACAACCGCTGCGGATCGGATCGATCAAGTCGAATATCGGCCATACCGTCGCCGCGGCAGGTGTCGGTGGCGTGATCAAGATGGTGCAGGCGCTGCGACACGAAACCCTGCCGAAGACACTGCATGCGGACGAGCCGAGCCCACACGTGGACTGGTCCGCGGGCGATGTCCAGCTGTTGACCGAGGCCCAGCCGTGGCCTGCCGGTGGACGAGTCCGGCGAGCGGGCGTGTCGTCGTTCGGTGTCAGCGGCACCAACGCGCACGCGATCCTCGAGGAAGCGCCGGTCCCACAGTCGGTCGGCTCGCCACGGGCCGCCGACCGTCCACGCACGATGGTGCCGTGGCTGGTGTCGGCCAAGAATGAGACGGCCCTGCGAGGACAGGCGGCGAAACTCCGACAGTGGCTCATCGATAACCCGGACGCCGATCCGGCGGATGTGGCGTATTCGCTCGTGACGACGCGGGCGCAGCACGAGTCGCGGGCGGCGGTCCTGGGCGGCGATCGCGACGAACTGCTGGCGCGGCTGGCGCGTCTGATCGCCGGAACCTCCTCGGCCGGAGTGGTTTCCGGCACTGTGGGCTCCGGGAAGACCGCCTTCCTGTTCACCGGTCAGGGCGCGCAGCGGATCGGTATGGGCGCGGGTCTCGCCGAGGCCTTCCCGGTATTCGCCGCGGCACTGGACGAGGTGTGCGCCCAGTTCGATCCGCGACTCGGATGTTCCCTGAAGCAGGCGATGTTCACCGGTCACCTGATCGACGATCATGGGGTCGCCGCGGAAACCGGGATGCTGGATCGCACACGATTGACCCAGCCCGCACTGTTCGCGTTCGAGGTGGCGCTGTATCGGCTGTTGGAGTCGTTCGGAGTTGTTCCGGATGTGGTGATCGGGCACTCGATCGGTGAACTGGCCGCGGCGTATGTGGCCGGTGTGTGGTCACTGGAGGACGCATGCGCGCTGGTCGCGGCGCGAGGGCGGCTGATGGATGCGCTGCCGGCAGGCGGCGCGATGCTCGCGGTCGCCGCGTCCGAGGCCGACGTTCGCGCGGTGATCGCCGGATTCGGTGATCGGGTGTCGGTGGCGGCGGTGAATGCGCCTGCGGCCGTGGCGATCTCGGGTGACGATGACGCCGTCGACCAGATCGATCGGCAGTTCGCCGAACGGGGTCGCAAGACGAGCCGGTTGCGGGTGTCGCATGCGTTCCATTCCAATCGGATGGAGCCGATGCTGGCCGAGTTCGAGACCCTCGTTGCGGCAGTGACCTGCAACGCCCCCCGGATTCCATTGGTGTCCAACATTTCTGGCCGGATCGCCGACGACGAGATCCTGGATCCGAAGTACTGGGCGGCGCAGGTGCGCGCCGCGGTGCGTTTCGCGCCCGGCGTCGAGACGCTGGTGGCCTCGGGCGTGCGCCGTTTCCTCGAAGTCGGACCCGACGCGGTGCTCGCGGCGATGACGCGGCAAACGCTTGCCGAGGACGTCGAGGCTCGATCTGTGGTGGCCGCGGCGACCCGCCGGGATCACGACGAGGTAGAGCAGTTCCTCACGATGCTCGGCCAGGCGCACACCGCAGGGGTTGCCGTCGACTGGGACGGGTTGTTCAGCACCCTCCAGGTATCCCGAATCGCCTTGCCCACCTATGCCTTCGAACATCGGCGGTACTGGCTCGAACCCGGCCGCGGGGAGGCCAGGAATGTGTCGGAGCATTCGCTGCTCACCGATGTGGTTCGGGTGGCCGACCGTGACGAGTGGCTGTTTTCGGGACGGCTCTCGCTGCGCACCCATCCATGGATCGCCGACCACACCACCTATGGTGTGGTGCTCGTTCCGAGCGCCGCGCTCATGGAGATGCTGTTGGTCGCGGGCAGGCGAATCGGTTGCGACGCCGTCGAAGAGCTCACCCTCGAGTCGCCGATCCTCCCGCCGCCAGACGGCGATGTCGAACTCCAGGTACTGGTGCGGGAACCGGATCCCACGGGACGTCGATCGTTCACATTCCACTACCGCCTGACCGACACCGCCGACGGTGAGTGGACGCGCAATGCCAGCGGCGTGATGAGCGGTCAACAGCTGCTCGACATCGGACTCGTGGACATGCTGCGCAACGGGCCGTGGCCGCCGATCGATGCCGAACCGGTGGATGCCGACTGGATTCCGGCCCAGGTGGCGCGTGTCGCCGGACTGGAATACGGTGCCTCGTTCATCGGCATCGACGCCGCATGGCGCAGTGGCGACACGATGTTCTCCCAGGTCACGCTGAATGAGGAAGTCTCGGCCGAACGGTTCCAGCTGCATCCGGCGCTGTTCGATATGGCACTACATGCCGGACTCGTCGGTTTGATCTGGTCTGACGACAAGGGCAATCCCGCCGAGGGCAAACTCTTGTTCCGCTGGGGCGCGACGCAATTCCACACCACGTCCAAGGTCACGACATTGCGGGTGATGGCTATCCAGCGCAGCGGTGAGGCGATCACCGTCGTGGCGGTCGACCAGGACGGAAACCCGGTGGTTTCCGTCGATGAAGTGGTCATGCGCTCCTACGACGTCCAGCAGTTCCGGGCCACGCTGTCGGGTGGACGTGCGGCCCGGTATGCGTTGCGCTGGGCAGCGGTCGAGACGCCTGACGGAATCATCCGGCGCGGTAGCACAGCCGTGCTCGGAACCACGCAGGTGCCCGGCATCGCTGAGCGGTACCTGGATCTGGCGGCTCTCGCTGCGGCCCCTACCGTCCCGGATATCGTTGTCTGGTCCGAATTCACTGCACCGCACGGTGATTCGCGCTCGTCCGTGAGTGATCGAGTGAAGGTTGCCCTGCGCATGGTGAACGGCTGGCTGGCCGACGAGCGATTCGCACGGTCGCAGCTGGTTGTGGTGACCGGAAGTGCGGCGGCGTTGCCCGATGAGACGCCCGATACCGCATCGGCTGCGGTATCGGGGCTGATACGTAGCGCGCAAACCGAATATCCGGAGCGGATCGTACTGCTCGACGCGGACGAATCCGTTGGTGCGCGGCATATTACGGCCGACTTCATCCGAGCCGCGATCACGACCGGAGAACCACAGCTGGCCCTGCGGGGCGACCTGGTCCTGGCACCACGGCTGGAGGCGGTGACATCCGCTGCGGCCGAGCCGGTTTCGTTCGGGACCGGGACCGTGCTGATCACCGGTGGAACCGGAGGATTGGGTGCGCTGCTGTCCAGGCACCTGGTCACCGCGCACGGCGTGCGACGGCTACTGCTGGTATCTCGCCGTGGCGAGCGTGCCCACGGCGCAACGGAACTCGCGGCGGAGCTGTCCGGACTCGGTGCCCAGGTGCGGATCGCCGCCTGCGATGTCACCGACCGCGACGCGCTTCGAGATCTGCTGTCGGGCCTGCCCGCGGAATTCCCGCTCACCGGTGTGGTGCACACCGCGGGCGTGCTCGACGACGCCACGTTCCACACGCTCTCCGATGATCAGGTCGATCGGGTGTTCGCTCCCAAGGCCGATGCGGCGTGGCATCTGCACGAGCTCACCCGGGACATGAATCTGTCGGCGTTCGTGATGTTCTCCTCGATCGCCGGAATGATCGGTTCGGCCGGTCAAGCGAATTACGCTGCCGCGAACAGCTTCCTGGACGCCCTCGCGGTGCGACGCCGCGCCGAAGGACTACCGGCCCTCGCGCTCGCCTGGGGTCCGTGGCAGCAGGACATCGGCATGACCGGCGCTCTGGATCACACCGCCATGGGCCGATTGGAGCGATTCGGGCTTGCCCCGCTGAACCGCACCGACGGCCTGCGGTTGTTCGACGAATCGCTGACCACGGCGGAACCGGTGTCGGCGCTGATGCACCTGGATACCGACAAACTGCGCTTGGAAGCGCATACCGGTGCGGTCCCGGCGGCGCTGCGCGGGTTCGTTCGCGCACGCGGCCGGGCGGCCACGACATCGAGTGATGGACCGTCGCTCGGGGAGCGTCTGCACGGTGTGGCGGAGGCGAAGCGACGTGGGGTCGTCCTGGACCTGGTGCGCGAACACGTGGCGACGGTGCTGGGTTACGGGTCGGTCGACGACATCGGACCCGATCGCGGCTTCGACGAACTCGGCTTCGATTCCCTCGGCGGGGTCGAGTTCCGCAACCGGCTTTCCAAGGCTACGGGGCTCTCGCTGCCCTCGACCCTGGTGTTCGACTACCCCACCGCGGGAGATATCGCCGACTACTTGCTGGCGCAGACCGTGGTGACGGCACCCGCGCAACCGACATCGACGGTGCCCGACGACCTCGCGCGCCTCGAGGCGATGCTCGAGCGGATTATCGCGGGCGGCAGCGACGACGAGACCGTCGCCGGATTGCGGGGCGTCAACGAGCGCCTGCGCGACTATCTGACCGGCAAGTCGCCGGAAGGCGACTACGACGACCTCGAATTGCATTCCGATAGTGAGCTTTTCGACCTGATCGACGAGGAGTTTGGTCCAGCATGAGCAACCCCGGCACCAGCAACGAGGAACGTCTCAGCCGGTATCTGCGCAAGCTCACCGGAGACCTCCGAACCGCCAAGAAGCACATCCAGCACCTGGAAGACCGTGCCAGCGAACCGATCGCGATCGTGGGCATGAGCTGTCGGTACCCGGGCGGCGTCGAAACTCCGGCGCAGCTGTGGGAGTTGGTGGCCTCCAGCACCGACGCCATCGGTCCTTTTCCGGCCGACCGCGGCTGGGACCTCGAGCGTCTGTTCGACACCGATCCCGATCGGCCGGGGACCATCTACACCCGGGAAGGCGGATTCCTGGACTCGGCAGGCGATTTCGATCCGGGATTCTTCGGAATAGCTCCGCGCGAGGCCGCGGCGATGGATCCGCAGCAGCGCCTATTTCTGGAAGCGGCATGGGAGGCATTGGAGGATGCCGGTATCGATCCGACGTCGCTGCGCGGAGGTGACACCGGTGTGTTCGCGGGCGTGATCCACCAGGACTACGGCCCGCGCGTGGGTTCGCCGGGTCTGACAGCCGAGGCGGAAGGCCATGCCTACGCGGGTGTTTCGGCCAGCGTCCTATCCGGGCGCGTCGCCTTCACCTTCGGTTTCAAAGGTCCGACGCTCTCGGTGGACACCGCGTGCTCCTCGTCGTTGGTCGCACTGCACCTCGCCTGTCAGGCACTGCGTCAGGGGGAGACCTCGCTCGCCCTGGTCGGTGGCGTCACGGTGATGTCCGACGCCAGTCTGCTGATCGCTTTCGGTCGGCAGCGTGCGCTGTCCCCGGACGCACGGTGTAAAGCCTTCGCGGCGGCGGCGAACGGGACCGGATTCTCCGAGGGCCTCGGCATGCTCGCGGTCGAGCGGTTGTCGGACGCGCGCAGTAAGGGCCATCAGGTCCTCGCGGTCATCCGCGGCAGCGCGGTCAACCAGGACGGGGCCAGCAACCGGCTGACCGCACCGAACGGTCCTTCGCAGGAAAAGGTGATCGCGCAGGCCCTCGCCGCTGCCGGTCTGACGCCCGCCGACATCGACGCGGTCGAAGCGCACGGCACCGGCACCAGCCTCGGTGACCCGATCGAGGCGCAGGCGCTGATCGCCGCCTACGGTCGCGATCGCGCTGGAGATCCGTTGCGGATCGGCTCGCTCAAGTCGAATATCGGGCACACCTCCGCCGCCGCCGGTATCGGCGGTGTGATCAAGATGGTGCAGGCGCTGCGACACGAAACGTTGCCCGCGACGCTGCATGTCGATGCCCCGACCCCACACGTCGACTGGTCGGCGGGAGCGGTGCGGCTGCTCACCGAGGCAGAACCGTGGCCCGCGGGAGAGCGGGTGCGTCGCGCCGGTGTGTCCTCCTTCGGAGCCAGCGGTACCAACGCCCACGTGATTCTGGAAGAGGCCCCCGCACTGGAGCAGGTCCCGGTCGAACCGGCGGACGATGCCACCGATCGTGGTGCGAAGACAGTGGCTTCCGGTGTCTGCCCGTGGTTCGTATCGGCGAAAACCGAAGAGGGCCTGCGTGCGCAGGCAGCCAAGCTGCTGGACTGGGCGACCGAACACCCCGACCTGACGGTCGACGACATCGGCTATTCACTGTTGACGACCCGTGCCCGGTTGGAATGGCGCGGCTCGGTAGCGGGCGGCGAACGGGACACAATACTCGCCGGACTGGCAGCGCTCGCGGAACACGGATCGGCGTGCACCGCCAGCGGCGTCACCACCGGGAGGGCGGTGACACGCAAGACAGCCTTCTTGTGCACCGGGCAGGGCGCACAGCGGGTCGGGATGGGACGTGAACTGTACGAGGCGTTCCCGGTGTTCGCTGCCGCGTTGGACGAGGTGTGCGAGCAGTTCGATCCACTGCTCGGCGGGTCGTTGAAGCTGTTGATGTTCACCGGTCGGCCCGCCGGTGGCAGCCCCGACAGTGCTGATGCCGGTGTGCTGGATCGGACGGAGTTCACCCAGCCCGCGCTTTTCGCGTACGAAGTCGCGCTGTACCGACTCCTGGACTCGTTCGGTGTGACACCCGATGTCCTGGTCGGACATTCGATCGGTGAGCTGGCCGCCGCGTACATCGCCGGAGTGTGGTCGCTAGCGGATGCGTGCCGTTTGGTCGCGGCGCGTGGTCGCCTCATGGGGCAGCTGGCCGAAGGCGGCGCGATGCTGGCTGTCGCGGCGAGCGAGCACGAGGTATCCGAGGTGCTGGTCGACGATCGAGTATCCATTGCCGCGGTGAATTCGCCGGCAGCCGTGGTGGTTTCCGGTGACGAGGACGCGGTCGATGCGCTCGATCAGCGGTTCGCCGACCGCGGGCGCAGGACCTCGCGGCTGCGGGTGTCGCATGCGTTCCATTCCCATCGGATGGAGCCGATGCTGGCCGAATTCGAGTCTGTCGCAAGGAATGTGACTTACCACCGCCCGCAGATTCCCCTGGTCTCGAACCTGTCCGGCCGGATCACCGGAGATGAAGTGCTCGAACCCTCCTACTGGGTCCAGCAGGTGCGGGAGGCGGTTCAATTCGCCAGGGGCATAGACACTCTGGTGGCCTCGGGCGTGCGCCGCTTCCTGGAAGTCGGTCCGGACGCGGCACTGACCGCAATGACCCGCCAGTGCCTGCCGGAAGAAATCGAATCGCAGGTTTCCGTAATCGCGTCCGCACGCCGCGGCCGCGCGGAGATCGAGCAGTTCGTGAACTGCCTGACGCACGCGCACACGGTCGGGGTCGACGTCGACTGGAGCGCGTTCTTCACCGCCCGCCCGGTCTCGCGAGTGTCCTTGCCCACCTATGCTTTCCAGCGCCGTCGCTACTGGCTCCAGCCCTCGCATGGCACCGCCGGAATCGAATCCGCGGGATTGGCTGTGGTGGAACACCCCCTGCTGGATGCGGTCGTGCCGATGGTCGATGGTGGCGTCGTCCTGACCGGGCACCTGTCACCGCTGTCGCAGCCGTGGTTGGCCGACCACGTCATCGGCGGGGTCATATTGCTGCCGGGGACGGGGTTCGTGGAGTTGGCGCTGCGTGCCGGGGCCGAAGCCGGGTGCCCGGCGATCGAGGAATTGACACTGCGAGCGCCGCTGGTGCTGCCCGCGTCCGGCGGCGTGCGGATCCAGGTCGTCGTCGGCGCACCCGACGTCGAGTCGCCGCGGCGGCCGATATCGGTGTACTCCCGTGGCGAGCACGACCCTGACGGGCCGTGGGAACTGCACGCGCACGGCGTGCTGACCACCGGAATCGACACCATCGCACCCGAACCCGTGGCGTGGCCGCCCGCCGCGGCCACCGGTGTCGATGTCGCGTACTCGAAGTTCTTGACGCGGGATTACGGACTGGGACCTGCCTTTCAGGGTGTGCGGGGATTGTGGCGGCGTGGCGACGAGGTTTTCGCCGAGATCGCCGTCGATGCCGACACCGGGGTGCGGGCCGAGGGATTCGGCATCCATCCGGCACTGCTGGACGCGACGCTCCAGGCGGGACTGCTGGCCGATGTGCTCGAGATCGGCGCGGGGCAGGTGATGTTGCCGTTCTCATGGGAGTCGGTGTCGCTGTACGCGACCGAGGCATCGGTATTGCGCGCGCATGTGACGGCGGCCGGTTCGTCGGTATCGGTAAGGGTGACCGACGAAGTGGGCCTGCCGGTGTTGTCCGGGTCGGTCACGATGCGGCCGATGCCACTGGAACAGCTCGCCGCCGCGGGTGCGAGCCGCGGGGCCGATTCGGTGCTCGAGGTGGTGTGGTCGCCGACCGCACCGGAGTCGGATCCGGAATCACCGGCACTGCCCGTGGTGGTGGTCGAGGCGGGGGCCGGGTGGAACGGCACGACGGGCACTGATGTGGTGGCCGGTACGGATACCGAGGTCGTACGGATTCTCGAGCTGGTGCAGGAGTGGCTGGCGCGGGATCGGTTCGCGACGAACACATTGCTGATCGCCACGCGCGGCGCGGTGGCGCTGCCCGGTGAACACCTCACTGATCTCGCCGGTGCCGCGGTATGGGGTCTGGTGCGTGCCGCGCAGGCGGAGGGTTCGGGTCGGATCATCCTGGTGGACGCGGACATTCGCGTCGACGAGCGACTCGCGGCCGCCATCGCGGCGGTGGGCGAACCTCAGGTGGTCGTGCGCGCCGGTGTCTTCCACACCGCTCGACTCACCCGGCCCGCGACCGCGTCCCCGGAGCGCGGTGCTGCAGCCGCGTTCGGTACCGGGACGGTGCTCATCACCGGCGCCACAGGCGGTTTGGGCGCGGTGGTGGCTCGGCATGTGGTGGTCGAGCATGGGGTGCGGTCGTTGTTGCTGGTGAGTCGCAGCGGCCCGCGCGCCGAAGGTGTGGCGGCGCTGAGCGCCGAACTCGAGCAACTCGGCGCGCAGGTGCGGGTAGTGGCCTGCGATGTCACCGATGCCGACGCGGTGGCCGGATTGCTGGACGAGGTGCCCGCGCAGTGGCCGTTGACGGCGGTGATCCATGCGGCGGGTGTGCTCGACGATGGCGTTATCGCGTCGCTGACCGCGCAGCGGGTGGCGGCGGTGCTCGCGCCGAAGGTCGCCGCCGCCTGGTATCTGCACGAAGCGACGGCGGATCTGGATTTGGCCGCGTTCGTGTTGTTTTCGTCGGTGTCGGGCACGGTCGGTGGTCCGGGTCAGGGCAACTACGCGGCCGCGAATACGTTTCTCGACGGACTGGTCGCGTACCGGCGGGCGCGAGGGCTGACAGGTCAGTCGCTGGCGTGGGGGCCGTGGGCCCGGTCGAGCGGTATGGCCGGGCATCTGGGTGCGGCCGATATGGCGCGGATGAATCGTGGCGGGTTCCAGGCGATCTCGGATGAATCGGCATTGTCGGCCTGGGACGCGGTGCTCGCACGGGACGCCGCGCACGCGGTGATCGCCGCGGTGGATACCGCCGCGATCCGCGCGCGAGCCCATGCCGGACTGCTGCCACCGCTGCTACGGGAGCTGGCGCCGGCGACGACTCGCCGCCCTGCGGTCCCGGCGGCGATGTCTGGTCTGCGGCAACAGCTCGCGGTTCTGGACGCCGATCGGCGGCCTCAGGTGGTGCTCGATTCGGTGCGCACCCACGTCGCGTCCGTGCTCGGCCACGACGCGGCGTCCGCGATCGGCCCCGATCGCGCCTTCCAAGAGCTGGGGTTCGATTCGCTCAGCGCGGTGGAGCTGCGCAATCGGCTCGAGGCCGCCACCGGCCTTTCCTTATCGGCCGCGGTGGTTTTCGACTACCCGACCCCGGCCGCACTCGCCGACCATCTCCTCGAACAACTCACCGAAGAGCGAGTGGAAACCAAGACCCGCTCGATCGACGCGGTATTCGAGGAATTGGAATCCGCTCTCGCCAGCGGAAATTGGGGCGAATCGGAAAAGGCTCGAATCGTGTCCCATTTGCAGTCCATCACGACGAGCTGGACCGCTCGACTGGACACCGACGGCGCTTTCCGCGAAGACGATATCGAAGACGCTTCCGAAATGGAGCTCTACGCGATTCTGGACAGAGAACTGGATGCCTGAGCAGATGGCCGACGATAAAAAGCACCTGGATTACCTGAAGCGTCTCACCGTTGATCTGCGCCAGGCTCGCAAGCGCCTGCGGGAAGTCGAAGATCAGAGGTTCGAGCCGATCGCGGTCGTGGGTATGGGGTGCCGGTTCCCGGGTGGCGTGGCGTCCCCGGAGGGCTTGTGGCACTTGGTTTCGGAAGGCATCGATGCCATTGGTGAGTTCCCGGCCGACCGCGGCTGGGACGACGGCATCTACGACCCGGACCCGGAAGCCAAGGGCAAGTCGTACACGCGATCGGGCGGATTCCTCTACGACGCGGCCGAATTCGACGCGGGCTTCTTCGGGATAGGCCCGCGTGAGGCGCTGGCGATGGACCCGCAGCAGCGGCTCCTGCTGGAGACATCCTGGGAGGCGCTCGAACGAGCCGGTATCGACCCGTCGACGTTGCGGGGCTCCGACACCGGTGTGTTCGCCGGCGCGTCGCATGGCGAGTACACCGATCTGCTGCGCGAGGGTCCGGTGGATCTGCGCGGCTACCTGCTGACCGGCACGACGGGCAGCGTGCTCTCGGGGCGCGTCGCCTACACGCTGGGTCTGGAAGGCCCGGCGGTATCGGTCGACACGGCGTGTTCGTCGTCGCTGGTCGCGGTCCACCTGGCGGTGCAGTCGTTGCGCTCGGGGGAGTGCGCGATGGCGTTGGCCGGTGGCGTGACGGTCATGGGCTCGCCCGGTATGTTCGTGGAGTTTTCGCGCCAGCGGGGCCTGGCGGTCGACGGACGGTGCAAGTCCTTCGCGGCGTCGGCGGACGGTACGAGCTGGTCCGAAGGCGTGGGAATGCTGGTGCTGGAGCGGCTTTCGGACGCACGGCGACTCGGGCATCGGGTGTCGGCGGTAATCCGGGGATCGGCGATCAACCAGGACGGCGCGTCCAATGGGTTGACCGTGCCGAACGGTCCCGCGCAGCAGCGGGTGATCCGCACGGCGCTGGCCAATGCGCGGCTGACGACCGGTGACGTGGATGTGGTGGAGGCCCACGGCACCGGCACGGTACTGGGTGATCCGATCGAGGCGCAGGCGCTGTTGTCCACCTACGGACAGGACCGGGATCCGGGCCGTCCGCTGTGGCTGGGCTCGCTGAAGTCCAATATCGGCCATTCGGTGGCCGCGGCCGGCGTGGGCGGCATGATCAAGATGATCATGGCCATGCGGCACGGGGTAATGCCCCCGACCCTGCATGTCGACGAGCCCACCCCACGGGTGGACTGGTCGGCCGGAGCGGTCGAACTGCTGACCCGGCAACGGGATTGGCCGCAGGACCCGGAGCGGCCACGCCGTGCTGCGGTGTCCTCCTTCGGTATCGGCGGCACCAACGCGCACGTCATCCTCGAAGACGTATCCGCCGTCGAGCCGGTCGAATTCGAGGATGGCGCGACCTCCGACAGTGCCGGACGCGCTGCCCCGGTGGTGGTGCCGTGGGTGGTGTCGGCGAAGTCGGAGGCCTCGTTGCGGGCGCAGGCCGCGCGATTGCACGAGTTCGTGGCCGCGGATCCCGCCCTGTCGCCGTCCGAGGTGGCGTATTCGCTGGTATCGACTCGCGCGGTATTCGACCACCGGGCCGTGGTCGTGGGCGACGACCGTGCCGAACTGCTGGGCCGACTGAGCACGGTGGCGGCTGGAGCGCCCGGCCCCGGTGTCGTGTCCGGCGATGGGTCGACCGCGCGGGTGGGTGTGATGTTCGCCGGGCAGGGATCGCAGCGGGCGGGCATGGGCCAGCAGCTGTACCGGCGGTTCCCGGTGTACGCCGAGGCGTTCGACCGGATATGCGCGCAGCTGGACCCGCTGCTCGGACTTTCGCTGCGGGAGGCGATCAGCGACGGAACGGAGCTGGAACAGACCCGGCTGACCCAACCTGCGCTGTTCGCCATCGAGGTGGCGTTGTATCGCCTGCTCGAATCATGCGGTGTCACACCGGAAGTCGTCTTCGGGCATTCGATCGGTGAGATCGCCGCCGCGCATGTCGCCGGCGTGCTGAACCTGGCGGATGCCTGCACGCTGGTCGCGGCGCGCGGTCGGTTGATGCAGGAATTGCCCACCGGCGCAGCGATGCTCGCGGTGCAGGCCAGCGAGGAGGAGACCACCGCACTGCTGGACGGGCTCGACGGGGTGGATGTGGCCGCGGTCAACGGCCCGGCGGCCGTGGTGGTCTCCGGTCGCGAGGACGCGGTGGACGACCTCGCCGAGCGGCTGCGAGCGGACGGGCGGCGCGTCAAGCGGCTACGGGTCAGCCATGCGTTCCATTCCTCGTTGATGGAACCGATGTTGGCGCGGTTCACCGAAGTGGTCGAGCGGCTGCGGTTCGATCCGCCTCGGATTCCGGTGATCTCGACGGTGACCGGTGCGGTGGCGGATCCCCAGCTGTGGTGCTCGGCGCAGTACTGGGTCGATCAGGTGCGCCGCCCGGTGCGGTTCGCCGACGCCGCGGCGGCGGCTTGGGCGCGGGGCGTGAACACCTTCGTGGAGGTGGGCCCCGACGGGGTGCTGTCGGCCATGGCGGCCGAATGCCTGCCGGAGGACGCGACCACCGTCGCGGTCTTGCACCCCGAGCGCGGCGAACCCGCCGAGATGCTCACCGCGTTGGCGCGGTTGTTCGTGCGGGCGGTGCCGGTGCGCTGGAACGCCGCGGTGTTCGCGGGAGCCGAGGCGGCGGTGGTGGAACTGCCGACGTATGCCTTCGACCGCCAACACTATTGGCTCGAACCTTCGCGCCGAGCCGGTGTCGACAGCGCGAACCGCGACGCGGACTCGGTGTCGGAGTCATTGTTCGGTGTGGAGTGGGTCGCTGGTCCGCATTCGTCGGCGGTGGTCGACCCGAACCGGGTGGCAGTGTCGGGCGATCTCGCGGTACTGATTGCCGACTTGGATGCGGCCGAGGATGCGGTTGTTCCCGAGGTCGTGTTGTTCGAGTGCCCCGAGTTCGATGGTGCGCCGCCGGAGGTGGCGCGACAGGTCGTGACCGGTGTCCTCGACGCGGTCCAAGTGTGGTTGAGCGATGTGCGTTTCGCGGACTCTCGCCTCGTTGTGGTGACGAGAAATGCTGTTTCCGTAGATGTTTCCGAGCCCGTGAACTTGGGGCAGGCCCCGGTGTGGGGTTTGGTGCGTGCCGCGCAGGCCGAGCACCCGGACCGGTTCCAGCTCCTCGACCTGGATCACCACGTCTTGGACCGGGATCTGGTCTCGGTTGCGGCGCTGGCGACGGAACCGGAGGTTGCGCTACGCGGCACGACCCGGCTGGTACCACGGCTCAGTCACCATGCGGTTGGCGAGGCTGTCAGGCTGGAAGAGCCCGGCACCGTGTTGATTACCGGTGGGACCGGTGGTCTCGGTGCGTTGATCGCCCGGCATCTTGTTGTGAATCACGGTGTGGGCCAGCTCGTTTTGACCTCGCGTAGGGGTTTGGACGCTCCGGGCGCGGCGGGGTTGCGCGATGAGCTGTCAGAGCTCGGTGCGCGGGTACGCATCGTTGCTTGCGATGTGTCCGATCGCAATGCGTTGGCGGCGTTGATCGACAGCATTTCGGACGAGCATCCGTTGATCGGTGTCGTGCATGCGGCGGGCACCGCCGACAACGGCCTGATCGAGTCGATGACCGCGGAGCGGGTCGATTATGTCTTCGCTCCGAAGGCCGATGCGGCATGGCATCTGCACACGCTCACCCGTGATCACTCATTGTCGCTGTTCGTCCTGCTGTCCTCGGCCGGTGGTCTGGTGCTAGCGGCCGGTCAGGCGAATTACGCCGCGGCGAACGTCTTCCTGGATGCCTTGGCCGCGTACCGCCGCGGTGCGGGATTGCCCGCGACCGCTGTGGATTTCGGATTGTGGGCGGCCACCAGCGGCCTCGGAGCCATGCTCTCCGAGGTCGATATCGAGCGGATTCGTCGACAGGGTTTCCCGCCGCTGACCGAGGCCGAGGGTCTGGCGCTGTTCGACGCGGCGATCGCCACCGAATCCGCTCAGGTGGTGGCATTGCGGGTCGATCCGGTCGTACTTCGAACCGGGGGCGAGCAGGTTCCGGCACTGGTCCGTGCGATCGCGCCGAGCCCGGCGCGCGATGACGCCGGAACCCCGGCAGTGGGTCGGGCTCTGCTCGATGAGCAGGCAGTGCTCGACCTCGTTCGATCGGTGGCTGCCGAGGTTCTCGGACACGCCGCCGCGGATGCTGTTGAGCCACAACGGACTTTCCAGGAGCTGGGGTTCGACTCCCTCGGCGCGGTCGAGTTCCGCAAGAAGCTCAATGCCGCGACCGGCCTGAAGCTTCCGGCCACGCTCATTTTCGACTACCCGAACCCGCGGGTTGTCGCCGAGTTCATCGGTTCGCAGCTCGCGGGCACGGCGGCTGTCGACGAGGTCGTGGCCAGCCGGGTTCGCGCTGATGATGATCCGATCGCGATCGTCGCGATGAGTTGCCGGTATCCGGGTGGTGTTTCCGCGCCGGAAGACCTGTGGCAGTTGGTCGCGGACGGCATCGACACGAATGGCGAGCTGCCGGTCGACCGTGGCTGGGATATCGAGGGTCTCTACGACCCGGAACCGGGTGCGGCGGGTAAGACCTACGCGCGCACTGGTGGATTCCTTTATTCGGCAGCCGATTTCGATGCCGACTTCTTCGGTATCAGTCCCAATGAGGCCACCATGATGGATCCGCAGCAGCGGTTGCTGCTGGAGACCTCCTGGGAGGCGCTGGAGCGGTCCGGCGTCGATATGGGTTCGCTGCGCGGCAGTTCGACCGGCGTTTTCACCGGCATGTCCTTTCACGACTATCCGGCCAATGCGAATACGGGATCCATTGCGTCCGGACGAGTTTCGTACGTTTTCGGTTTCGAGGGTCCGGCGGTCACGGTCGATACGGCGTGTTCGTCGTCGTTGGTGGCGATGCATTTGGCTGCGCAGTCGCTGCGGTCGGGTGAGTGTGATCTGGCGTTGGCCGGTGGTGTGACGGTGATGGCCACACCGGAGACCTTCGTGGAATTCAGTCGGCAGCGAGGGCTGTCGCCGGATGGGCGGTGCAAGTCCTTCGCCGATGCCGCCGATGGCGTTGGCTGGGCCGAGGGTGTCGGCGTGCTGGTGCTGGAACGGCTTTCCGATGCTCGACGGCATGGACACGAGGTACTGGCGGTCGTCGCCGGTTCCGCCGTGAATCAGGATGGCGCGTCGAATGGTTTGACCGCGCCGAATGGTCCCTCGCAGCGGCGGGTCATCCGCCAAGCCCTCGCAAATGCCGGTTTGTCTGCTGCCGAGGTTGACGCGGTGGAGGCCCATGGCACCGGAACGACGTTGGGTGATCCGATCGAGGCGCAGGCGTTGCTGGCGACGTATGGGCAGGAGCGGGATGCGGATCGTCCGTTGTGGTTGGGTTCGTTGAAGTCCAACATCGGTCATGCCCAGGCCGCCGCGGGTGTGGGTGGTGTGATCAAGATGGTGATGGCGATGCGCCACGGTGTGCTGCCACGAACGCTGCACGTGGACCAGCCGAGTACCAAAGTCGATTGGACTCGAGGCAATATTCGGTTGTTGACCGAGCCGCAGTCGTGGCCGGAGGTGGGTCGGCCGCGTCGTGCTGGTGTGTCCTCGTTCGGGATCAGCGGCACTAATGCTCACGTAATCCTGGAGCAGGCCCCGGTGACCGGGGTACCGGTGGCGCAGGAGGCTCGGGTGGCCAACTCGGCGCCGGCAGTTGAGACGGCTCCGCTGAGTGCGGTCTTGCCCTGGGTGGTTTCGGCGCGTAGTGGTGAGGCTCTTGCTGAGCAGGCCAGGCGTTTGGCATCGCATGTCGGCGACCATGACCTGGATCTGATTGATGTCGGTTTCTCGCTCGTGACTTCGAGAGTGTTGTTTGATCATCGGGCCGTGGTGTTGTCGGCTGAGGGTGATGGTCTGCGGGCTGGTACGCGGGCGTTGGGTCGTGGCGAAACGGTTTCGGGTGTGGTGTCTGGTCGTGTGGTGTCGGGTTCGACGGGGTTGGTGTTTTCGGGTCAGGGTGCGCAGTGGGCTGGTATGGCTGTGGAGTTGCGTGCGTCGTATCCGGTGTTTGCGGAGTGTTTCGATGTGATTGTTGCTGAGTTGGATCCGTTGCTGGGGCAGTCGGTTTCGCTGGGTGTGGCGTTGGTGTCTGAGGATCTGGTGGATCGGACGGTGTTTGCGCAGGCGGGTTTGTTTGCGTTCGAGGTGGCGTTGTTTCGGCTGCTCGAGTCTTGGGGTGTTGGTGTCGATGTTGTGGCGGGGCATTCGGTTGGTGAGGTTGCTGCTGCGCATGTGGCGGGTGTGTTGTCTTTGGT
>NZ_JBITIL010000024.1:0-103710 GCF_044458905.1 Nocardia sp. NPDC050408
TCCGAGCCGTCGAGACTCGCGACTTCGTCGCATGCGCTTCGACGGCTCGGACGCGAGACGGGCCGCGAACGGGTCGCTCGTAAGACTCGCTCCGTCGTGGTTGCTGATGGCGGATCGTTCAGCACCCGATGCACAGGCGCCGGATGGTCGATGCCCGCATGCGCTTCGGCCCCTCGGCCGCGAGAAGGCCACGAATGGGTCCCTCGTAAGACTCGCTCCGTCGTGCTCGGTAGGGCAGGTATCTCACCTTGCGGCAAACTCTGGCGCAACTGTCTGAGGCAGAATCTCTGGAAAATGAGGCGCTGACCATATCGCTGGGACGCGGTCTCGGAACTGGTTATAGGCTCGCGATCGTGGGAGTACCAACAGCAGTGCCTATTTCGGCGGAGCCGGGGCTGGAAACGGGTTGGCCGGAGCGCGCGGATAGGGCCCGCCTGCATTATGTCTCCGGCAAAGGGGGGACCGGCAAGTCGACGGTCGCCGCCGCGCTGGCACTCGCGCTGGCCGCGGGCGGACGGCGGGTGCTGTTGGTCGAGGTGGAGAGCAGACAATCCATTGCCCAGCTGTTCGATCTGCCGCCGCTGCCGCCCACCGAAACCAGGATCGCCACCGCGGACGGCGGCGGTGAAGTTGTCGCGCTCGCACTGGATATCGAGCACGCCTTTCTCGAATACCTGGATATGTTCTACAACTTGGGCTTCGCCGGGCGGGCGATGCGCCGGGTCGGCGCCATCGAATTCGTCACCACGATCGCACCTGGTCTGCGCGATGTCATCTTGACCGGCAAGATCAAGGAATGCGCTGTCCGAGTGGACAAGCAGGGCAAGCAGGTATTCGACGAAATCGTCGTCGACGCACCGCCGACCGGACGCATCGCCAGCTTCCTCGATGTCACCCAGGCCATGGTCGAGGTGGCCAAGGGCGGGCCGATCGCCTCGCAGGCCGAGGGCGTTTCGCGGCTGCTGCACTCCGATCAGACCATGATCCACCTGGTCACCCTGCTGGAGGCACTGCCGGTGCAGGAAACCGCCGACGCGGTCGCCGAACTCACCGCCAATGACCTTCGGATCGGCACCGTCATCGTGAACCGCGCGACCAAGGGCCAGCTACCCGCCGACGTGCGGAATAAGGCCGCGCAGGGCGATATCGACCTCGACGCCATTCGCGCCGGACTCACCGAGGCCGGAATTTCCCTATCGGACCAGGACTTCCAGGGCCTTATCACCGAAACCGTCGAGCATTCGGCCACTTTGCGGGCACAGGACGACAGCGCCGCCGAACTCGCGAAAGTGGATGTATCGCGGATGTATCTGCCCGCACTCGCCGACGGCATGGATCTCGGTGGCATCTATGAACTTGCCGAACATCTGAGCAAGCAGGGGGTCCGATGAGCAATCCGAATATGGCTGCGCCACTGGATATTTCGAGCATTATCGCCGACCGCACCGCGCGAGTGGTGGTCTGCTGCGGCTCCGGCGGCGTCGGCAAGACGACCACCGCGGCGGCCATCGCCTTGCGCGCGGCCGAGCAGGGTCGCAAGGTCGTGGTGCTCACCATCGACCCGGCACGTCGGCTGGCCCAGTCACTCGGTGTCGCCGATCTGGACAACACTCCGCAGCGGGTGGCGCTCGGCCCGGAGGTCAAGGGCGAACTGCACGCGATGATGCTCAATATGCGGCGCACCTTCGACGATATGGTGCTCGAGCACACCAATCCGGAGAAGGCGGAGCAGATTTTCGCCAATCCCTTTTATCAGACGGTCGCCTCCTCCTTCGGTGGTACGCAGGAGTACATGGCGATGGAGAAGCTCGGTCAGTTGGCCGGGCACAAGGAGTGGGACCTGATCGTGGTCGACACTCCCCCGTCGCGCAATGCCCTCGATTTCCTCGATGCGCCCAAGCGGCTCGGAAACTTCTTGAACGGCAGGATGATCCGGGTCATCATGGCTCCCGGTCGCGGTGTCACCCGATTGGTGACCGGTGCGATGAGCCTGGCCGTACGCGGTGTGTCGACTGTTGTCGGCGGCCAGATGCTCAAGGATGCGTCGAATTTCCTGCAGTCGCTGGAGTCGCTGTTCGGTGGGTTCCAAGATCGCGCGGACCGTACCTACGCGATGCTGTCCAAGCCGGGCACGCACTTCGTGGTGGTCGCGGCCGCCGAACCGGATGCGCTGCGCGAGGCGTCGTTCTTCGTCGACCGGCTCTCCACCGAACGCATGCCGCTGGCCGGACTGATCTTGAACCGGACCCACCCGGTGCTCAGCTCACTATCGGCCGATCACGCGCTGACCGCCGCCGATCAACTGGCCGAATCCGATCCGCTGACCGCCGCGGTGCTGCGCATCCATGCTCAGCGGGTCGCCACCGCCAAGCGCGAACAGCATCTGCTGCACCGGTTCACCGGTGCGCATCCGCGCGTGCCGATCACCTCGGTGACCGCGCTGCCCTTCGAGGTCTCCGATCTCGAGGCGCTGCGTGCCGTCGGTGCACAGCTCACCGATGCGCACGAGGTCGAGGTGACCGCCTGAGCCGAAATCGACTGAGCGACTGTGTCATTCTGATGTCGGTTTGATATAGGCCCATTAACGAAGCCGAGCCCGCAATCGCGGGCTCGGCTTCATTTCCAGGGTTAGATTGCAATTTGATGTTGACGCTGGGCCTGGAAAAAGTCTGCCCAGGACGTCACCTCCGGGTGCTGCTTGAGCAGCGCACGACGCTGCCGTTCGGTCATTCCACCCCACACGCCGAATTCGACTCGATTGTCGAGCGCATCGGCCCCACACTGCATCAGCACCGGGCAGTGCCTGCAGATCGTCGCCGCCTTGCGCTGCGCCGCGCCGCGGACGAACAGTTGATCGGGGTCTACTTCCTTGCATCGGGCCTGGGCTACCCAGGCGATCCTTGCTTCGGCCTGCTCTACGTCCAATCGAGCGATGGGGGTTGTCATGTGCATTTGGTGTGCCCCTTTGCAGTCCGAACACCGGGTCAACGGCGCTCCAGAATCGCGTGTCAGTGTCGCAGCAACCCAAACCCCGCTGCGAACTGCACCACATTCCACTTTGAGTGTTAGCTCTATCACACTGGGTTCTCAATCTAGGTAAAGGTATGGCCTCTGCGCAAGACCGTCCCGAGACTTTTTGGTACGTCCGTCCCTGCAACCGTGATCCAGAACCGGGCGGTCGACTCGCCCTGCGGTCCGCCCCTCCGCGACACGCCGGAATCCATCCCACGACACGCCCAATCGGGGCAGGCTGCGCCTCGCTGGCACTCAGCTCCGCCAGCTCCGTGCCGGGCCGTGTCTATTGCTCACTCGCCGTGCTCGCTCGAGAACTCCAGGATCCGCGCTACACGCAAACACACCCGAGAGCGCTAAATCGGCACCCCGTAGTCTGGGCTCGTGCCGATCACACATACGCTCGCGAGGCTGGCCGGCAGCTGCGCGCTGGCCGCCGTGCTCGTCGCCGGGTTGTTGTTCCCTCTCGCAGGCGGTTTCGGGTTCGTCTCCAACCGGGCCGCCGACGCCGTCGACAATGTGTCCGCGGAGTTGGTGGAGGGCACCGTCCCCGCCGTCTCGACCATGGTCGACGCGAACGGAACGCCCATCGCCTGGTTGTACGAGCAGCGCCGCTTCGAGGTCCCCAGCGACAAAATCTCCAACGATATGAAGTTGGCGATCGTCTCCATCGAGGATCGGCGCTTCGCCGAGCACGCGGGTGTGGACTGGACGGGCACCATGCGCGCGTTCGTCACCAATACCAGCAGCGGCGAGGTGCAACAGGGTGCGTCCACCCTCGATCAGCAGTATGTAAAGAACTTCCAGCTACTCGTCGTTGCCAAGACCGACGCCGAGCGCCGGGCCGCCATCGAGACCACACCCGCGCGCAAACTGCGCGAGATCCGGATGGCGCTCACGCTGGACCGGGAGCTGACCAAGGACGAGATCCTCACTCGATACTTGAATCTCGTCCCGTTCGGTAACTCCTCCTATGGCATCCAGGACGCGGCGCAGACCTACTTCGGCGTCGACGCCGCGAATCTGAATGTGCCGCAGTCGGCGATGCTCGCGGGCATGGTGCAGTCCAGCTCGAAGCTGAATCCTTACACCAATCCCGAGGGTGTGCTGCAGCGGCGCAATACCGTGTTGGACACGCTGATCCAGAACATCCCCAGCCGCACCGAGGAATTCCGCAAGGCCAAGTCCGAACCGCTCGGCGTGCTGCCCGAGCCGAAGGGGCTGCCGCGCGGCTGCATCGCCGCCAACGATCGTGGGTTCTTCTGCGACTACGCGATGCAGTATCTGGCCAATGCCGGTATCAGCCGCGAGCAGATCAATACCGGTGGCTACACGATCAAGACCACGCTCGATCCGGCTCTGCAGGATTCGGTGAAACGTTCGGTTACCGATGCCGCGAACCCGAACCTGGACGACATCGCGCAGGTGATGTCGGTGGTCGGCCCGGGACAGGATTCGCATCCGCTGCTCGCCATGGCCAGCAGCCGCACCTACGGCCTGAACCGCGATGCCAATGAAACGGTGCAGCCGCAGCCGTATTCGATGGTCGGTGACGGCGCCGGCTCGATTTTCAAGATCTTCACCACGGCCGCGGCCATGGAAAAGGGCCTCGGTATCAACGCTCAACTCGATGTACCGGGCCGATTCGAGGCAAAGGGCATGGGTAACGGTGGTGCGCGCGGCTGCCCGCCCGCCACCTATTGCGTGCAGAACGCGGGTAACTACAAGTCGCCGATGTCGGTGACCGAGGCGCTGGCCACCTCGCCGAATACCGCGTTCGTCAAGCTGATCCAGGCCGTCGGGGTCACCCCGACTGTCGATATGGCGGTTCGCCTCGGCATGCGCTCCTACACCGAGGCGGGCAGCTCGGGCCACGGCAACCAGAGCCTGGCGGACATGATCAAGGAGCAGAACCTCGGCTCGTTCACCCTCGGCCCGGTCGCGATCAACCCGCTCGAACTGTCGAATGTGGCCGCGACCTTGGGTTCCGGCGGCCGGTGGTGCCCGCCCTCGCCGATCAAGGAGGTGGTCGACCGTTACGGTAAGACGGTGCCGCTGACCCAGCAGGCATGCGAGCAAGTCGTCGATCCCGGGCTGGCGAACACCCTGGCCAACGCCCTTAGTAAGGACGACGTCAGCGGTACGGCGGCCGGTGCGGCCCAGGCCACCGGCTGGAATCTGCCGCTGTCGGCCAAGACGGGAACCACCGAGAGCCACCGCTCCTCGGCGTTCCTCGGTTTCACCAATTCGCTCGCGGCCGCGGCCTACATCTACGGCGACAGCCCGACGCCCGGTGAGATCTGCTCTTTCCCGCTGCGCAGCTGCGGCGACGGCAATCTCTTCGGTGGTAATGAACCCGCTCGCACCTGGTTCAACGCGGTCAAGCCGGTGATCGGGAACTTCCCGCCACCCGGACTGCCACCGCTGGACGATAAGTATGTGCGCGGATCCAATCAGGCTCAGGTCCCCGATGTCGCGGGCATGACCCAGGGTCAGGCGACCGCCGCGCTGGTCGCCGCGGGATTCCAGGTCTCGCCGGTGAACGGCGTCGGTGCGCCGCCGAAGGGGACGGTGATGGGGACAGCGCCGAATGGGTCGGCGATTCCCGGGTCGGTGATCACGATCTATATCAGCGATGGGACCGAACGGGCACCCGCGCCGGCACCTGGACCGGCACCGGCGCCTGGGCTTCCGATTCCGGGTATTCCCGGCATACCGGGATTGCCGAATATTCCGGGATTCCCAGTGCCTCGATAGCGCCACTGACAATACGAAAGCCGCCGACCCGGATCCCGGATCGGCGGCTTTCGTATATGTATGGCTACAGGCGCGCCTTCACGGCGGCCGAGATCCGGGAGCCGTCGGCCTTACCAGCGGCGATCGCGGTGGCCGCCTTCATGACCTGACCCATCTGGCGCATGCCCGGCCGCTCGCCGAGTTCCTCGGCGACCTGCGCGATCGCGGTATCGGCGACGTCGGCGACCTCGGCGTCGGTCAGCTGCGTCGGCAGATATTCATCGATGATGCGCGCCTCGGCGTGTTCGTTGGCGGCCAGGTCG
The DNA here is from genome assembly GCF_044458905.1 of Nocardia sp. NPDC050408. Lineage (NCBI taxonomy): Bacteria > Bacillati > Actinomycetota > Actinomycetes > Mycobacteriales > Nocardiaceae > Nocardia > Nocardia sp. NPDC050408. The sequence goes on from NZ_JBITIL010000024.1 coordinate 6,072, forward strand.
CCACGCCCGGCCTGGGTGTAGACCTCGGCCGACTCGTTGCGCTTCTTCGCCTCTTTCTGCAGTACGGCGATGACCTCGGCGTCGGAGAGTTCACGCGCCTGCGAGCCCGCGACCTCCGCGGTCTGGATGGCGGCGAGCAGCATCCTGAGGGTGGCGAGGCGCAGCGTGTCCTTGGCTTTCATCGCGGCGGTCATATCCGCACGCAGCTGCGATTTGAGTTCCGACATGTGCCACACGGTAGCCGTTTCCCCGTTCCCGGCCCACTACATTTGACGCTCGACCCGGATTCACCACACGCTCCGTAGCGACTGCTTGCAGGTCGCTCGAAACGACCAGCCGACCGCTTGTGCGGAAACACACTCGGCGTTCCGCACCGGGGTCACCTATGCTGGGCAAATGCCCGTAATCTCGACCTCCGCCATCCGACGAACCGCGTTGGGAGCCGCCGGGGCCGCGGTGGCCGGTATCGGCTACGCCTCGCTGATCGAACGAAATGCCTTCGTACTGCGCGAGGCCACGATGCCCGTCCTAGCGCCGGGCTCGTCGTCACTACGGATACTGCACATCAGCGATCTGCACATGATGCCCGGTCAGAAGCTCAAGCAGCAGTGGCTGCGGGAGCTGGATCGGCTGGAGCCGGATCTGGTCGTCAATACGGGGGACAATCTTTCGCACCAGAAGTCGGTGCCCGCGGTGGTGCAGGCCCTCGGCGGATTGCTTTCCCGCCCAGGCCTTTTCGTTTTCGGCAGCAATGACTATTTCGCGCCGGTGCCGAAGAATCCGGCGAAGTACTTCAAGAAGGATCACCGCCGGGTGTATGGCGCGCCGTTGCCGTGGAAGGATCTGCGCGCGGCCTTCACCGAACGCGGCTGGCTCGATCTGACCCACGTCCGCCGCGATATCGAGGTCGCGGGCATACGCATCGCGAGCGCGGGCGTCGACGATCCGCACCTGCAGCGCGACCGGTACGACACCGTCGCGGGCGCGCCCAACCCGCTCGCCGTGCTGAGCATCGGACTGTCCCACTCCCCCGAACCCCGGGTGCTGGACCGTTTCGCCGAGGACGGCTACGACCTGGTCATGGCCGGACATACGCACGGCGGCCAGCTGTGCCTGCCCGGATACGGTGCGCTCGTCACCAACTGCGGTATCGATCGCTCGCGGGTGAAGGGCTCGTCCAAGTGGGGCGCGCACACCCAACTGCACGTCTCCGCAGGTCTGGGCACCTCGCCGTGGGCGCCGTACCGGTTCTGCTGCCGCCCCGAGGCGACGCTGCTGACTCTGGTCGCCGCACCGCCGAAGCGTCCCAATGCCGAAAGCGGACAGGGCGTTTCACCCTCGGAAGCCATCGCTCGCTGAGTTCCGCTAAGGTCCTTTGCCGAGACTGACGTCAGGCAGGGGACAGCGTGAGCGGGCGGAGCGAGTGAACCATCAACACAGCGTGCAATCGCGCACGACGAAGCCGAGCGCCAGCGGGGCACAGTCGTGAGTGATTCCGACGACCGGCGCGAATCCGGTACGCACTATCAGCAACAGCCTTCCAGCGCAGAGCAATTCGGCCCTGCGCTGGGACAGCCGGGGCAGTCCGAGCCCGCTCGGCCGGCGGCCGACGAATCGCACAGCACGTTCGGTGCGCCGGTACAGCTCGATCCGACCGCACTGTCACCGTTCGGCCCGGAACCCACGGCCACACCGTGGAACGGCGGCGTCGCACCGGCGCTGCCCATGCCGTGGCCGCCCCAGCAGCAAACGACAAGTGCCCCTGGTCAATTCGATCCGACCCTGCAGTGGGCGCCGCAACCCGCTCCGGCATGGCAGGCGGGCTCGGCGCAGGCGGGCTCGGCGACGCAATTCCAGCCCGGTGCAACGCCATCCGGACCGTATGGCGGGATGCAAGTGCCCCAGGGCCCGGGCTCGAATGCGCTCTTCGGTGACCGATTCGCATCGCACTTGACCGCCGCGTCGAGCGCGAATCGACCGACCCACGGACGCCGCACCACCTGGATCGCCGCCGCGGTCGCGACGCTCGTGGTCGCGGCCGGGGCGACGGTGGCGATCGTCACGGCCAACCACGACTCCGACGAGACCACGGCGCAAAATCCGGCTCCCTCGATGGTGAGTGCACTCACCCCCACTGGTTCGCATACCTCGACTCAGCCGACCACCACCAAGCACGCCCCGGCCAATAACGAAACGCCGGTCGTACCCGGTTACCAGGTGGTGGTGGCCACGGATCTCGGTGCCGCCTATGACGTGCCCGCCGACTGGACGGTGGCCCCCGACGGCAAGGTCGGTGGCTTCGGCGAACCGCCGAATGCCGTCACCGGTAAGGGGTTGGCCACCGAGGGGAAGAGTTACTGCCCCGGCTCGACCCGCACCGTGGCCTTCCTGACCGGCTCCAAGGACACCGATTCGGCAACCGCCGCAACCGAACTCGGCACCAGAACCGCCAAGATCGCATACCCCGACTCACCGGGCGGCACACCCGGCGCCGCGCAGCCGCTGCGCTCGCTCGACGGCTCCCAGCAGGGCATGTTCGTCGAGACCAAGGGCACCGCGACCAAGGTCAACCCGGGCTGCGCGACGGAGTACTCGATCTACACCTTCGCGACCCCGACCGATAGCGGCAATTTCGTCATGGTGATCGCGGCCGACACCGGCGTCCCCAATGCCGTCGACACGGCCACCGCGATGCGCATCTTCACCAGCATTCGACCCCACGGAGGCTGATTGACCTGCGGGTTTAACGTCTGGACGTGAGCTGTTGTAAGCTACTCCAGGTTCGCTTCACGGGGTGTGGCGCAGCTTGGTAGCGCGCTTCGTTCGGGACGAAGAGGTCGCAGGTTCAAATCCTGTCACCCCGACTCGTGGTTGAGACGAATGGTTCCGCCCCCGGCCCGCACAGGTCGGGGGCGGAGCTGTTTACGCTGGTTGGCCCGGCGGTCCGGGGTGGGCCACCACACCGCGCAGGCAATGACCGCTAGTAGCCCGCAGACCAGGGCGAGCAAGCCAACGATCACGAACGCATCCATCCATACCTCCCGAGACCTCTCGTAGGTGCACCCGGCGTCGTGACGGATCTGCACCGACCGGCGGCACGAAAGTGCGCGGCTGTCATCAGCCTGCTGGGACAATGTGTCCTGCGGTGGTGCGGCGACGTTGCCAAGTGTTGCTGTCTGCTCCCCCTCACTGTGCACCGCCGGTGCGAAATTCCGGAAGGCGGCGCGCCGAAGGAATGCGCGACGGTTCCGATATGTCCCTGGTCGTCCCATATGGGCGATGAGCAGACTCTTACCGCTTGCTAACGTGCGGTCATCTCGATGAAACGCGAGGTCCATAGCGTATACACGCATGTCGACACGGGTGGCCACACTGGCGGATGCGGGGGGACGGCCGCTGCGAGACGTTGTTTATACGACTTTGCGCGGCGAGTTGATGAACGGTGATATCCGGTTCGGCGAGCGGCTGACCGAGCCCAAGCTGTCGACTCGGTTCGGTATCTCGCGCACGCCGGTCCGGGAGGCGCTGACCATGCTGTGCTCGGACGGGCTTTTACATCGGGAGGAATACGGCTTCACTCCGGTGCGGCCGAGCATTCCGCTGATCCGAGACCTGTACGAGCTGCGAATCACCTTGGAGCTCAGCGGAATTCAGCGCGCCATCGATAATCCGGCGGTCGTGCACGATCATGCGCTGCTGGCGGCCGAACGGGAGGCCTGGCTGGCCCTGCGGGCGGATCCGCCCGAGCAGGAGCCCGGTTTCGTGGTGCGCGACGAGGAGTTCCACGTCACGCTGCTGACGGCGGCGGGCAATGCCGAGCTGGTGCGTTCGCTGAAGGCGGTGAATTCGCGGATCCGGCATGTCCGGATGTACGACTTCATGGTCAACAACCGGATCGAGACCACCATTGCCGAGCATCTGGGAATTCTGGATGCCGTACTGGCACAAGATCTTGCGCTGGCATACCGACTGCTGCACACGCACATCGGCGAATCGCTCGATGTCGTTCTCGATCGGGTCACGCGGGCCATTACCGCGATGTCCTTGGCAACTGAATAGGGAGTTTTCGGTGACATTGGAATTCGATACAGTTCTGGTCGCCAATCGCGGCGAAATCGCCTGCCGGATCATGCGGACGGCGCATGCGCTCGGACTGAAGACCGTCGCCGTGTACTCCGATGCCGATGTCGGTGCCGCCCATGTCGAAATCGCCGATGTAGCAGTACATCTGGGGTCGAGTCCGGCGACCGAGTCGTACCTGCGCGCGGACCGGGTGATCGCAGCGGCGCTGTCGACGGGTGCGGGTGCGATTCATCCCGGATACGGATTCCTTTCGGAGAATGCGGATTTCGCTGCGGCGGTGACCGATGCCGGGATCGCATTCGTCGGGCCGACGCCGGAGCAATTGCGCATCTTCGGCGATAAGCACACCGCCCGCGAGACGGCCAAAGCCGTTGGGGTGCCATTGATTCCGGGCACCGGGCTGCTCGAATCGGCCGAGCACGCGGTTGCCGAGGCCGAGCGTATCGGCTATCCAGTAATGCTCAAGGCCGTCGGTGGTGGCGGCGGCATCGGCATGCAGGCCTGCGAAAATGCCGATGAGCTGCGGTCGGCCTATGCGCGTGTGCAGCGTTTGGCCGCGACACATTTCTCCTCGACCGGTGTCTTCCTGGAGCGGTTCGTGGCGCGGGCCAGGCATGTCGAGGTGCAGCTGTTCGGTGACGGTCACGGGCGTGTGGTGAGCCTCGGCACCAGGGATTGTTCGCTGCAGCGGCGCAATCAGAAGGTGCTGGAGGAAGCGCCCGCACCCGAACTCGCGCCGGAGCTGTCAGAGCAGTTGCTCGCGGCGTCGCGGGAGTTGGCCAGGTCGGTCGGGTACCGATCGGCGGGCACGGTGGAATTCGTCTACGACATCGAGCGCGGTGCGGCCTCGTTCCTCGAGATGAATACCCGGCTGCAGGTCGAGCATCCGGTGACCGAGGCGATCACTCGGATCGATCTGGTCGGGTGGATGCTGCGGCTGGCGGGTGGGGACAGCTCGATGGTCGACGAACTGCCCGAGACCGGACCGGTGATCAGCGGATGGGCCGTGCAGGCGCGGGTCTACGCCGAGGATCCGGGACACGATTACCGACCGAGCGCCGGGCTGATCACTTCGGCTACGTTTCCGGTGGATACCGGGGTTCGCGTCGATACCTGGGTCACGACGGGCACCGAGGTCAGTCCGTATTACGACCCGCTGCTCGCGAAGGTGATCACCTCGGGAGCCACGCGCGCGGCCGCCTTCGCGGAATTGAGCGATGCGCTGGTCGCGACCAGGATCTACGGGGTCCAAACGAATCTGCCCCAGTTGCGGGCGGCGAGCGCAGATCCCGTGGTGCTAGCCGCGGACCATGTCACGACCACGCTGGCCGATATCCGACCCGCCAGCCATCGCATCGATGTGCTGCGCGCAGGCACGATGACCACGATTCAGGATCATCCGGGCCGAATCGGCTTGTGGCAGGTCGGAATTCCGCCGTCGGGCCCGATGGATGATCTGTCGTTCACCCTGGCGAATATCGCCGTCGGCAACCCATCCGGGGTACCCGCGCTGGAATGTACGCTGCATGGTCCCCGACTGCTTTTCACCGATACGACCGTGGTGTGCGTGACGGGCGCCTCGGCGCCGGTCACGGTGGATGAACGGCCGATCCGGATGTGGCAGCCGGTGACCGTCCCGGCCGGGTCGGTGCTCGATATCGGCGCACCGTCGGACGCCGGCCTGCGCACCTACCTCGCGGTGCGCGGTGGCATCGATGCACCGCTCTATCACGGCAGCGCCGCAACCTTCACGCTCGGCGGTTTCGGCGGCAGCACCGGTAAAGCAATTGTCGCGGGTGACGTGCTGGGAGTCGTCAGGGATCGACCCGAACTCGCTGAGCCGCAAGAGGTTCCGCTCGACGAACGACCCCGATTCACGCATGTCTGGCAACTGGCCGTCGGTATCGGACCACAGACCGCGCCAACCTATTTCACCGACGCGGATATGGACCAATTCTATTCGCACCCTTGGAAAGTCGGCAGTCATGCGAATCGCACCGGTATCAGGCTGGAGGGTCCGAAGCCGACCTGGTCGCGCACCGACGGCGGCGATGCGGGGCTGCATCCGTCGAATCTGCACGACAACCCGTACAGCGTAGGAACATTGAATGTCTCCGGTGATACCCCGATCCTGCTCGGTCCGGACGGTCCGAGCCTCGGCGGCTTCGCCTGCCCGCTGACCGTGATCTCGGCGCATCGCTGGAAGCTCGGCCAGTTACGTCCCGGGGATACCGTCCGCTTCGTGCCCGTCGACGATGCCCGGGCCACGGCGCTGCGCCGTTCGAACGCCGCCCGCGCCGAGGCCGATGCCCCATCTGCGACACCGAGCCTGCTCACCGGTTCCCGCGCGCCGGTCGGACTGGACGATCGCGGCATCCTCGGCACCGTCGCGGCGGGTGCGGATCGTCCGCCGGTCGCCTATTTGCGCGGCGGCGATGACAATATCCTGGTCGAATACGGCGAGAGGGTGCTGGATCTCGGCCTGCGCATGCGGGTACACGCACTCGCCGAGGCATTGGCGGCCACCGGCCTCCCGGGCATCATCGATGTGACACCGGGTGTCCGTTCGCTGCACATCCATTTCGATCCCGAGGTGCTGCCGCAGTATCGGTTGCTCGGCAGGCTGACCGACCTCGAATCCGAACTGCCCGCCACCCACGACCTCGTGGTGCCCAGTCGCACGATTCGATTGCCGTTGTCGTTCGACGATCCCTCGATTGCCGAGGCCATCGATCGATACCGCAGCGGGGTCCGCGATACCGCGCCGTGGCTGCCGTCGAACACCGAGTTCATCCGCCGCATCAATGGCCTCGACAGCATCGCGGATGTGCGTGCCGCGGTATTCGACGCGGAGTACCTGGTGCTCGGCCTCGGTGACGTATACCTCGGTGCACCGCTCGCGGTTCCGCTCGATCCGCGACATCGGTTGGTCACCACCAAGTACAATCCGGCACGCACCTGGACGCCATCGGATGCGGTTGGTATCGGCGGCAAGTACCTCTGCGTATACGGCATGGCATCACCGGGCGGCTATCAACTGATCGGCCGGACGGTGCCGATCTGGTCCAGCTACCGGCAATCCGCGCCATTCGAAGCAGGCACCCCATGGCTGTTTCGATTCTTCGACCGGATCGTCTGGGAGCCGGTGACTGCTGAGCAGTTGCTCGAGCAGCGCGCGGCCGCCGCAGCGGGGCGTTTCGACGCCGAGGTCAGCGATGGCACCTTCGCACTCGCCGACCATCTGCGACTGCTCGCCGAAAATGCGGAAGCCATAACGGAATTCGAGGCCAAACAGGCCATCGCCTTCGATGCGGAGAAGCAGGCCTGGCGCGCCGCAGGGGAATTCGAGCAGAGCGCGACCGCCGAGAGCGCAGCGGAACCCGTGACCGACCCACTGGCCGGATTACCGCCGGACGCGACGGTGGTCACCGCACCGATGATCGGCAATGTCTGGCGGGTGGAGGTCGAGGTGGGCCAACGCCTCGGCGCGGGCGATCCGGTGGCCATCCTGGAGGCGATGAAACTCGAACTGCCGGTGCACAGCCCGGGCACCGGCACGGTACTGAAGGTGCTGGCCGCACCAGGCGCGAAAGTCGAACCGGGAACCCCACTAGCAGTGATCGGAGCCGCCGAATGACCTCAGGTGTCCTAGGCAATACCGAAGTCCACGGCACGCCCACCGCACGGGTCGCGGCAGCGTATCGGCGGATCGCAGAGGTCGATCGGCCGGAGGTGTGGATCACGCTGCGCGTCGAGTCCGATGTCGCCGCCGAGGCCGCGGCCGTTGAGCGACGGGTCGCCGCAGGTGAATCCTTGCCGCTGGCAGGGGTATTGGTCGCGGTCAAGGACAATATCGATGTAGCGGGGCTACCGACGACCGCGGCCTGTCCCGAATTCGCCTACACCGCCGAGGTCACGGCGGCGGCGGTCGAGCGCCTGGTCGCGGCGGGGGCACTGGTCCTCGGTAAAACGAATCTGGATCAGTTCGCAACGGGGCTCGTCGGTACTCGCAGCCCCTACGGCGCGGTGCGTCACGCGCACGATCCGGAGTTGATCTCCGGCGGGTCCAGTTCCGGATCGGCGGTCGCCGTGGCGCTGGGTGTCGCGGATATCGGGATCGGTACGGACACCGCGGGTTCCGGACGTGTCCCGGCCGCACTGCACGGAATCGTAGGTGTCAAAGCCACTTTGGGGATCATTCCCGCGCACGGTGTGGTCCGAGCGTGTGCGGACTACGACGCCGTGACGGTCTTCGCCACTGACCTCGAGCGCGCGGTCCGAGCGGCCGCTGTCATGGCCGGACCGGAATCGCGGGATCCGCGCAGCCGGTCCTGGCCCGCCGATGTAGCGCTCGCCGCACCGCAGACCATCCGGCTCGCGGTTCCCCGCGCCGAAGATCTCGTCACGCTCAGTGATCCGTACCGAGATGCCTTCGCCCGCACTGTATCCGCGCTGTCGAGCGGCGGGATCACGACCGAAGAGGTCGATATCTCCGGGATGCTCGATGCCGCACTCCTGCTCTACGACGGCGCGATCGTCGCCGAACGCTATGCGGCCGTCGGGGCGTTCCTCGATACCGCACCGGCGAGTGCCGATCCCACCGTGACGGCGATCATCAATGCCGCGCGAGCCACGACAGGCCCCGGATTCGCGGCCGATCTGGATACCCTCGCGAAGGCCAAGGCCGCCGCGGCACAGACATTGCGGGGATTCGCCGGACTGCTGTTACCGACGACCACGGAGCATCCGAGTATCGCCGCGGTACAAGCGGATCCGTTCGGCATCAACCGTCGACTGGGCACGTTCACGAACTTCTGCAATCTCCTGGATATGGCGGCCGTCGCCGTCCCCGGCCAACCCACCGCGACCGGTGCGCCGTTCGGGGTGATGGTCGTGACGCCCGCCTTCACCGATCAGGTCGCCGTCGATATCGCCGCCCGCATCGTCGGCGAGGACATTCCCCCGGCATTGGTCGAAGACGGTGTCGAACTGGCCGTCTTCGGCGCGCACCTGCGCGGCCAGCCGCTGCACTGGCAGCTGGAGGAGATCGGCGCGCGGTTCACCGGCGAGATCCGCACCACCGACGCGTACCGCCTGACCGCACTGGACACCACACCCCCGAAACCAGGACTGGTGCGGCACGGCTCGGGACTCGGTGCGCCGATCCTCGGCGAGCTGTTCCGGGTATCGGCGGCGGGGCTCGGTCGCTTCCTCGCCGCGCTGCCCGCGCCGATGGCCTTGACCAGTATCGAACTCTCCGACGGACGTGCGGTTATCGGCTTCGCCTGCACCTACGACGCCGCACGATCTGCCACCGACATCACCTCATTCGGCGGCTGGAAGGCCTATATGCAAGACCAGCACTGACTCATCCGTCTTACACATTTGTACTAGACAAACGTGCAACTCGTCTGTTAGACATATGTACAAGACATTCGAGCCAGTGAGGAACAGATCATGAGCAACACCAACCCCGCCGCCAACCGCCCACGGGTCCTCGTCTGCGGCGGCGGCATCGGCGGTAATGCCGTTGCCCTGCAACTGCTCCGGGCCGGGATCCAGGCCACCGTGGTCGAGCGGGCGGCCGCGCCCCGACCGGGCGGCCAGGCCGTGGACCTGCGCGGTCCGAGTGTGGAGGTGGCACAGCGGATGGGGCTCATGCCGGGCATCCGCAAATCCCAACTGGACGAGCGCGGCATGGTTTTCGTGGACAGCGAGGGCAAGGAACTGCTGCGCATGGCCGCGGAGGTCTTCGAGGGTAAGGGCGCGGTCGCGGAGATCGAGATCACGCGCGGCGACCTGAACCAGGTCCTGCTCGATCTGCTCGACGAGGCGGGCGGCATCGACTACCGCTACGGCGAATGGGTTACCGAGATCAGTCAGGACGGCGCGGGCGCGGATGTCACCTTCGCCTCCGGCAGCACCGAACGGTTCGACATCGTGATCGGCGCGGACGGACTGCATTCCTCGACCCGTCGCCTGGTCTTCGGCCCGGAGGAGGATTTCTCCACCTACCTCGGCGGCTATATGTCCTTCTTCACGCTGCCGACGCCCGACTATGCCGAGCAGCACTGGATCGCGATGAATTCCCTGGTCGGCGCGACCGGTGTGGGACTGCGTCCGGATGCCGATCCCGCCACTTGCAAGGCACTGGTCGTCATTCGCGACGCCGCGAATCCGGCGCTGCGTCGTGATGTCGCGGCACAGCAGCAGCTCATCCGTGAGCGACTGGTCGACGGCGGCACGATCGCGAGCACCGTCCGCGACGCAATGGCCACCGCCGACGATTTCTACTTCGACGAATTGGCCCGCATCGACGTGCCGAACTGGTCCAAGGGCCGCGTGGTGCTGCTCGGCGACGCGGGCTACTGCGGTTCGCCGCTCACTGGACAGGGCACCGCGATGGCACTGGTCGGCGCGTACGTGCTGGCCGGTGAAATCGCCGCGCACGCAACCGATCCCGAAGCGGCGCTGGCCCGCTACGAAGAGGTACTGCGGCCGTTCGTCGCCACCGCGCAGGAATTGCCGCCGGGTGGCCTGCGCTCGATGACGCCCAAATCCCGCTTCGGCATCCGCGCGGGCCTGTTCGTCAGCAGGCTGATGACCACCAAGATCATGAAGCCGCTCATGATGAAGATGCTCACCAAGACCGAGAGCTACGAACTGCCCGACTACTTGCTCCAGACCGTCGGCTGACCGCTCGAGGCCCGGCCGGGCCGGTCACCCCTCGTGAACCGGCCCGGCTACATACACCCTTGGATGGGATCGTCGGCGCGCACCGAATGGTTACCTTCGGCAGCGGCGACTCAGTGCGCCTGTCAGCTCCGGGAAGAGCCATCCGAAGTGGTTGCCCCCGATAAAAGCGCCAGCCGGGCCGGTCACCCCTCGTGGACCGGCCCGGCTGGCACTACCCCCGAAACGCGACCTGTTACCCCTCGTGAACAGGTCGAGTCCGGTTCCCCACCCCGGTGGTGGCTTGTGTTGCGGTGTTGACACAAACAATGCCGTCGCGGGCTTGTTGGGCACTTAAGAAGACCTTGCAGGAGAAAAACCGCAGGTAGTCGCGTTATTTATGGAAGATCCCGACAAGTTTGCGGCGCGTTGGCGCGAATCGGCGGATGATGGTGGATAAGGGCGCCAAGGAGATTGGAGCGGCGATGGAAACCGTGGTTGTCTGGGTGCTGGCCTGCCTGCTCTATTGGTGGGGCCTGTTGTAATTCCGAGACCTGGGGCCCGTGGCATCCTGCCCCCCATATAACGAAACGCTCCGCCTCCGACCGAAATGGTCGGGGGCGGAGCTGTTTTCGGACATGCGGTACCAGGCGTCCAGTCGGGCGCGGACACCTTCCTCGACGCGTTTGCCGAGTTCGGCGTGCACGCTCTTCCAGTCTGTCAAGAATTAGAAATGATCAAGAAAAGCGTCTGCCATGCTGGTAAGCCAGCGGATGCAGTGGCGGTCACGGCAGGGACCGGTCGCCTGCGCGCTTCGAGACGCGCCCCTCCGCCGGACGAAGTGCGGGTTGGTAGCGGCCGCGCGAACAGGCCGCGCCTACTTCAAGCGGAACTTCTTGGCTCGCATGTACTTCGCGAGTTCGTCGTAGGCGCCGTCGCCATTGGCGAATTCGATTACGTTGCGTGCGGATTCGAACCAGGGCCCCGCGCTCGGCTTGATCTGACTCAGCGCGGCCTCGATATCGGCCATGCCGACCGGGCGCACGGTGCCGGTGCTGATCGAATCGGCCATCGCCAATTGCGTTGCCGAGGTGCAGATGTGGGCCAGATCGGCACCGGAGAAGCCGTCGGTGCGCCGCACGATGGCCGGGAGATCAATGCCCGCGACGGGACGATCCTCGAGGTGGTAGTGCAGAATCGCCTGGCGCGCTTGGGGATCCGGCAGGCCGACCAGGATCATCCGGTCGAACCGACCGGGGCGGCGCAGGGCGACATCGAGGTCCCACGGGTGGTTGGTGGCACCGAGGATGTAGACGCCGTCGTTGCTGCGGGTTGCCGAATCCATTTCACTCAGTAGCTGATTCACCACATTGCGCATCCAGGTCGAACCAGCCATCTGACTGCGCTTGTGCCCGAGAGCGTCGACCTCGTCGAGGAACAGCACACAAGGCGCATTGCGGCGGGCCATTTCGAAGACCTCGTGCAGATTGCGCTCACCGGACCCGTGATAGATATCGAGGATGTCGGCGATTTCGATCGGATAGAAATTCGCGCCGAGTTCACCTGCGACCGCCGAGGCGATGAAGGTCTTACCGCAGCCGGGCGGGCCATAGAGCAGCAGTCCACCGCGCGCGGAGGTGCCGAAAGCCTTGGCGAATCCGGGATTGCGGATCGGGCCGAGCAGGGTGAGTTCGAGCTGACGCTTCACATCCTGCATCCCGCCGACATCGGCCAGCTTGACGGTGGGCTTTTCGAACACGCCGACATCGGAGTCGCTGACGTATTCGCGCGAGCCCTCATTGATGAACGCCGGGGCGATGATGTCACCGACCTGCTCTTCGGCAGCGACCCAATCATATTGCAGCGGTGCGTCTTTCGCCTCATCCGGCGCCGACTCGGTCGAAGGAGCGCGCTCCGTACGAGGGGATCGAATTTCGCTGGGCACCTGAACGCCCGGCGCACCACCCGCGAGCGCAATCGTGCACTGCTGCAACAACTCCAGTACCCGAGCGTGCCCCGGTTCCTGGGCGAGCGCCGTCGCACACTGGGCCAGCGCCTCGGCATGGCGACCACGATCGATCAACAGCTCGACCACCCGCACCCGCAGCGCGAGCACCTCCGGACTGCGCTCCAACGCGGCCAGCATTTCGATCAGTACCAGATCATCGGACAAACCGATCCCCCCTGTTCACCTCATGAGCTCGTTGATTCTAGATTGCGATACCCGAGTCCGTACCGCCCCGAACCGCCACCCACGGGCTGCCGACAGTGCCAGGACCCGCTCGTCGAGCGGACATCCCGCATCTGATCACAGTCGGGCGGCGCGGTGCGGCGCAGGCGTGCTGTCCGCAGGACCTGCCCATCGAGCGGCCATACCGCGTCTGATCACGGTCGCTGGGCGCGCGGTGCGGTGCACGCGTGCCGTCCGCAAGACCTACCGCGGCAATCCCGCACCTGATCACAGTCGGCGCGGCGCAGGCATGCCGTCCACAGGACCTACCGCGGCAATCCCGCACCTGATCACAGTCGGCGCGGCGCAGGCATGCCGTCCACAGGACCTACCGCAGCAATCCCACATCTGATAACAGTCGGGCGGCGCGGCGTGGCGCACGCCTGCCATCCACAGGACCTACCCATCGAACGGCCATCCCGCATGTGATCACAGCCGCTGGGCGCAGGCGTGCCGTCCGCGGATCTGCCGATGTGTATCCGGCCTCGAGTGCGAAGACATCGGCTTCTGCCGTAAAGGCAAAGGCCGGGGTGCCAGCCGACGCTGGCGCGTCGGGTCGCGAAGCCGCTGCATCCTCCGGTGTCTCGGCGCGCATTCGCGACCGGCCTGAATGACGACGCAACTCGGGGAAGCTCAGCGGGTGCATATCGGTCGGTCCAGGGTCTGTGGCCGCAGTATCCATCCGTGCCTTACAGGCGGGTTTGCGCCGCACAGGTCAGCTGAGAATCCCGAGGACGTGTCGGCGGGATCCGACCAGACGAGTTTCGTGGTGCGCATCACATCCGAATTCGTGGAATACATCCGGCCTGCGGACCGTTGATCACCTCTGTCGGCGTCCGGACAGCCCCGGGCCTCACCCCATTTGTCGCTACGAGCGACCACTCGCCGAGAGGCGCTTGTGGGACGTCGGCACTCGAGTCGTGACGTTGGCGTGGCGTCCGGCGACTCAGCGCCGCCAGGTTTACCAACCTGGCGGCGTTTTACATTTCCGCTCGATTCGTGGTCGAGGGCGGTGTGGTCGATGATGCAGCAATGGCAACGCACGGCGACGCGCTGCGACGCAGGCTCGGACTAACCGACTCCGTGGTCATCGGACTCGGGTCCATGGTCGGTGCGGGCATCTTCGCCGCGCTTGCTCCCGCGGCGGGCGCGTCGGGCAGTTGGCTGCTGCTCGCCTTGGCGGTGGCCGCACTGGTGGCGTACTGCAATGCGACCTCCTCGGCGCGGCTTGCCGCGCGGTATCCGGTGTCGGGCGGGACATATGTGTACGGGCGCGAGCGTCTGGGTGCGTTCTGGGGATATCTGGCCGGGTGGGGATTCGTCGCGGGTAAGACCGCATCGTGTGCTGCGATGGCGCTGACGGTGGGCGGATACGCGTGGCCGGAACATTCGCGGGTCGTCGCGGTCGCGGCGGTTTTCGCGATCACCGCGATCAACTACACCGGTGTGCAGAAATCGGCGCTGGCCACCCGGATCATCGTGGCGGCGGTTCTGACCGTGCTGGCAGTGGTCGTCGGGGTGGGCATGTTCGGAAACCATTCCGCCGCAACAACTCTGGCCGACCGGATCGGTCCGCGCGGGGTCTTGCAGGCCGCGGGATTACTGTTCTTCGCCTTCGCGGGATATGCCCGCATCGCCACCCTCGGCGAGGAGGTGCGCGATCCGCGACGCACGATTCCACGGGCCATCATGATCGCGCTCGGGCTCGCGCTGGCGGTCTATGCGCTGGTGGCGGTGGCCGCGCTCGAGGTGCTCGGGTCGGCGGGGCTCGCGCAGGCGATCGATCCGCTGGCCAGGGTCGTCTCGACGGCGGGGGTGTCTGGGTTGGCACCGTTGGTCCGGGTGGGTGCAGTGCTCGCGGCGGCCGGATCGCTGCTCGCGTTGATACTCGGCGTTTCGCGGACAGTGCTTGCGATGGCACGCGACAGACATCTGCCGGGTGCGCTGGCCGCGGTGCATCCGCGCTTCGGTGTGCCACATCGGGCCGAGTTGGCGGTCGGTGCGGTGGTTGCGGTGGTCGTGGGAACCGTCGATCTGCATGCGACCATTGAGTTTTCGTCGTTCACCGTGCTGGTGTATTACCTGATCGCCAATGTTTCGGCGGCGACATTGACCGAGGATCGTCCGCCACGCTGGGTACCGTTCGTCGGCGCGACCGGGTGCTTGGTCGTCGGGCTGTCACTGCCGCTCGGTGCGGTGCTGACCGGACTCGTAGTCCTGGGTGTGGGCGCAGGCTGGTTCGCTGTGCGGACAGCTCGTCACGCATGATGCTGATACCCAGCGGGATCGCGCCGATCGGCGGTTGGCGGGTCGAGCGGAACCGTGGAGCGTGGCGACCGATGGTCGAGGCTGCGCTCGTCTCGGCGCTCTGCGAGGGGTGGTTGATGATTGTCGCGGGCTCGCGGCTGATGCGTGACCCGTTGCGCGAGAAGCTGCTTGCCCGACACATGCCGCTGACGCTTGTGGTCGGGACGGTCATCGCCTGCGGTGTCGGGACACTCGTGCACATGCGCAATGCACCGCGACAACGGTTCATTGTCCGGACACGCCGCTGACCTCGAGCGAAACTGAGCGGAATCGCGCTCCTCACCGCCGGCGCAGACCGGTTCACTGTCCGGACACGCCGCTGACCTCGAGCGAAACTGAGCGGAATCGCGGTCCTCATCGCGAGCCGCGGACTGGTTCGTTGTGCGGACACGCTACAGACGTCGTCCGAGAAGGAGCCGCCGTGCGGAGCGAATTGCGGGCGTGGCGCGTGGCCGATGCGCTATGACGGCGATCGGCGCGCCGAGTTGGCAATTGACTGGGACGCATTCAGCCTGTTGCCCGGTCTGGCGTGGTCTGGCGCGATAGCCTCATGCGCATGGGGCGCATCTACGGATTCCTGGCCGGAATCGCGGCGGTATCGCTGGTTGTGGGAAGCGTCTTCGCCGGGGGTGCGCAAGCCGCGCACACCGAGCAGCTGTCATGTGGCGTGTCTTCCGGGCGGGAGCCGGAACGGGCGGCGCCGGAACAGGTTGGACTGGATGCGGGGCGGCTCGCGCAGGCATTGGAGTTCGCGAGCGGGCGTAATCGGTTGAATGTGCAGGTGTTCCGGCACAACTGCTTGATCGGCGAGGGACCGACGAACGACCAGACCGGCAATGTCGCCTGGAATATCTGGAGTGCGACGAAAAGCGTAGTTTCCGTGCTCGCCGGAATAGCCTGGGATCAGCGGAAACTCGATATCGAAGCACCGATCGATCGGTATCTGCCGCCGGGACTCGGTGATGAGCAGCATCGGTCGATCACCGTGCAGAATCTGCTGACCGAATCCTCTGGCATGAAGGTGGGTGTGCTCACCGAGGGCGTCACCGGGGTGATTCCGCTCGATCCGAATAGTGCCGTACAGGCGCTCGGGGTGCCGTTGGACAATCCGCCCGGCGCGGCATTCAGCTACAGCCAGCGCAATGTCGATCTGCTCGCCTATGTCATCGAATTGGCCGTCGGGGAACCGCTGCGGCAGTTCGCGCAGCGTGAGCTTTTCGATCCGCTCGGTATCGAACGCGGCGATTATTACTGGGCGCGTGATCGCGCCGGGCACACCTATGGATACGCCCACCTGATGATCCCGCCGAACGATTTCGCCAAACTCGGGTTGCTGGTGAGCAATAACGGGAGCTGGGGCGGACAGCAAATCGTTTCGCAGACGTATCTGCGCAAGGCACGCCAACCGTCAGCGGCGAACGAGTGCTATGGCTATCTGTTCTGGATCGGACCGGGATGCGCTGAGACCCCCGACTACCTGCCCGCCGACGTCTACTCGATGTCGGGACTCGGCTTGCAGAACGTCTTCATCATTCCGAGCCTGGATTTGACGGTGGTATGGACCGGAGTCTTCGGAGATGTCAGCAACGAGGGCATTTCGGGGATTGTGCAGAACACCGCGGAATTGCCGTACGAATTTTTCCGTCGGCTGTTCGCGGCCTTCGAAGTCCGTCCGGTGCCCGATCCGGGACCGTATGTGGAGCCGCCGCTGCGTCTGGATCCGAGGCGGTTCGTGGATACGAATCTGCTGCTGGCGGTCTTCGGCATCGGGCCTGCGGCATATCCGGGCTGCAATGTCTTCAGCTGCCTGAACTATCCGTTGGCGCCACCGTTCGCCGACACCGCACCCGGGTGCGCCATTCTGGTGTGCCTCGGTCCGGATCCGCGCACGCCGGGCATCCGCTGAATCACACGCCGAAGAACGGGATATCGCCTTCCTTTGCGCCCTCTGCGAAGAAGTGATCCGGCGAGACCGCGATGAAGGGCATTGCCCTCGGCTATGCGTTCACCGTCGTGTTCGAGGCGAGCGTGAATATGCAATTTGCGCTAGCCTTCGCGCCGCTCGATCGGTGCAGCGGTGCGGGAAGCACATAGTTCACCTCGAGCTTCGCGGTGACCGCTGGCACGCACATGGCGCTCGGCACCGTGCCGGATGCCTCGTCGAGTATCGCGGCGATGACACCGCCGTGCGCGACACCCGGTGCGCCCTGGTGGCGCTCGTCGAGGGTGAAACGACCGATGACGTGGTCGTTTTCGAGATTCAGTGCGATGCCGACCGCCGCCGGATTGGGTGGTCCGCAGCCGAAGCAGCCGTCCACATGCGGCGGCACCGGACAGTCGGGCGCAGGTCACCGCAGTGGTGCAGGCCATGATGGATTTCTTCCTGGCCGCGCCTGCAAGGGAAAGATCCTGCCCACCAAGGCATCCAAGGCATATGGACATCCGCCCGTTGCCGAGCGGCGGCTCGCCCGCTCGGAGGACGTGTCCCGCGCGTTCCGCGGGATCCTGTCGCAGCTGGTTCCCGACCGCGATCCGGACGATCTCGCCGTCGACCTCACCGCGCGCTGGTCGGTGCGTTCGGTGACACAGTCACCGCCTGGATCCAGCAGGCGCTGCCCTACCCCGGGACAAATTCGTGCACGACAACGTGGAACTGTTCCTCAGCACCATCGCCGCCCTCGAGCACTTGTGACGGGCATCCGCAATGGATCGAAGACATCGACGGGAATCCACTCCGTCGCGGTCAGAGGGAGGTGAGCCAGTTGTGATGGGTATCGGTGCGGAGGGCGGCGGTGTGGCGTTTGCGGAGGGTTTGGGTGAGGGGGCCGGGGTGGCCGTCGGCGATGAGGCGGCCGTCGACTTCGGTGACCGGTGAGGTGCCGGATGAGGTGCCGGTGACGAAGACCTCGTCGGCTATGTAGAGCTCGGTCAGGTCGATGGTGCGTTCGACGATCGGGATGCCGTCTTCGGCGGCGAGGGTGAGGATGGTGCGGCGGTTGATGCCGTCGAGAATGTCGCAGGACACATCCGGGGTGATCAGGGTGCCGTTGCGGACGAGGAAGATATTGGCGGCACTGAGTTCGCAGACGTGGCCGTTGCCGTCCAGGAAGATGCAGTCGTCGTATCCGCTGTCGATGGCGTCCTGTTTGGCGAGTACCGAATTGACGTACGCGCCATTGACTTTCGCGCGCGATGGAATCGCATTGTCCGGAATGCGCCGCCACGGACTGGATTTCAGCCGCATACCCTCCTGGGGCACGATCGGCACCGCGTCGTAGACGAAAATGCTGACCTGGATGGCGCAGCCGCGGACCCGAGTGCCCGGAATCGATTCGACGACATGCACTGTTGCGCGGACGAATACGTCCTCGGTCGGCGCATTGGCTGCGATCAGGTCGATGACCGCGGTGCGGAATCGGGCGAAGTCCCATTCGGCGGCGAACCGGTCGATGCCGATGATCTTGCAGGATTCCTCGAGTCGCCGGAAATGGTCGTCGAGCCGAAATGCCGTACGTGCCGATCCATCCACAAGCACCGGGAGCACTGTGTACACACTCAGGCCGTACAGCACCGCCGACGATGCGACAGCGACCGACGCCTGCTCCGCGTCGACGAGCCGGTCGCCGAAGTACACCTGTGGATAAGGATTCGCCATCGGCGCAGGCTAGCAGTCGGTACCCGGGCGAAGCGACGGAATTTCGGACCGCCCGGGCCGGCTGGGTCAGTTATCCACAAGTCGGTTGAAGCGCGCCGTATCCATGTAGTCGCGGAACAGCGCGACCTTGCCGTCGCGGACCCGAACGACATTGACCGACGTGCGAACTCGCGCCCGCGCGGCGCCGGGCACCGTCATATCCACCTCGTTCTCCACGAAAACCACCTCGGGATCGTCTGTTTCGTACACCTGTGGATAGATCCCGTGTACCTCGATACCCGAAATCCCGGACCAGCGCTGCGCGAGATGCGCCCGGATCTCCTCGCGCCCGACAAGCCGGGTCGGCATCCCGGGAATGACGAAGGGGATCTCGAATACCGCATCTGTGGCGAGCAGCTCGACGAATGCGTCGGCATCGCGAGCGGGCAGTTCGCGAAAGAGCCGTTCGACCAGCTCGCGAGGGCTTTCCACCGAAGTCTCCACCATGAAAACACCTGCTTCAATTAAGCGGAACGTTGACCCCGGTTATCATCCGGAACGACCGCCCCGCTTGTCAAGGTCTCCAGTAAACTCAGCCCTCATGACCGATCGCGAGGAACCGCGCCCGCTGCGCGCCGATGCGCGCCGCAATCGCGACCGCGTACTCGCCGCCGCCCAAGAGGCCTTCGCCGCCGAGGGCATTTCGGTCCCGCTCGACGAAATCGCCCGTCGCGCAGGCGTAGGCGCGGGCACCGTCTACCGCCACTTCCCCACCAAGGAAGCCCTTTTCGAAGCGGCGATCGTGGACCGCGTCGAGCGCATGATCGCCTACGCGCGGGAACTCGCCACCGCCCCCGACCCGGGCAAAGCCTTCTTCGACTTCCTCGACCGCATGGTCACCGAAGGCACCGTCAAACGCGACCTAGCCGAAGCCGTAGGCGCCGACGCCCCCGAATACCGCAAACCGGCCCATGCCCTGAACGCCGCCATCGCCGAATTACTAACCCGCGCACAACAATCCGGAGCGGTTCGGCGCGATATCGATATCGACGACCTCATGCGTGTCGTAAAGGGCACCTTCCTAGCCGCCAACACCACGAACACCACCGCGGAGCAACGCCGCCGCACCTTCGCAATCGTGTTCGACGGGCTACGGCCCCACTGACTACAGCCCACTGTCCGAAACGACACGACACCAACCCCGCCGATTGCGGCGATACGACAGAAGACGACGCGATCCGTCCCCTGCCGATCACCATCGTCGACAACGAGTTGCTCCACCCGCCCCCGAGCCCAAGCTGGCCCGCACCGGTCACGTGTTCGTCGGGCTCTCGCCGCTTCCGAGTCGTCACAGTTGGTCGAAGCGGGCGGGCAGGGCGCGATGAGCAGGACCGTTATCGGCCCGCGATGTCCCGGTCGACTGCGGACCGATCGTGGCGTGGCGTGCGGCAAGCGTCGATGATGATCTTGCGAGCCGCGCGGCCTTCGGGGCTGGGCATGAGCACGTAGTTGTGCGGCAGCCCCGGACCCTCGTGGTAGTCGACCGGTATGCCCGCGGCTTCGGCGCGGCGGGTCAGGGCACGGGCGTCGGCCAGGACCATTTCGTGGGTGCCGGAGAAGATGGTCAGGGGCGGCAGTCCCTCGATCGCACCGAACAGCGGGCTGACGCGAGGGTCGCGGAGGTCGAGGCCGTCGGCGTAGAGCCGCGCGATCTCGGCCATTCCGGGTCGCTGATGCAACGGATCGACCTGTTCGAGTGCGGGCAGTGCCGGGCCGGAAAGGGTGGCGTCGAGCCAGGCGGAGATCAGTACCACCCGCGACGGTTGCGGCCCACCCTGATCGCGCACGGCATGTGCTGCCGCCAGCGCCAGCAGGCCGCCTGCCGAATTGCCCATGACCACGGTCTTTCCGGAGCCGCGCTGCTCGATCGCGCGGGTGATGATCGCGGCGGTAGTGGCCACCATATCCGCGGCGCTGCTATGTGGGATCAGCGGATAGATCGGGACCACGACCTGCGCTGGAATGGCGGCGGCGAGTTCGCGGACGAAACTCCAGTGCGGGCGCACGATCTCGGCGAAAAAGCCGCCGCCGTGCAGGAAAACCACGCTGACGTCGGTGGGACCGGCGCTCGGCGTTATCCGGAATACGGGCCAACCGTCGAGATCATCCGAGGTGACGGTCGCTGCCTTGCGCAGGAAGGCCGGTGGCCGTACCTCTTTGACGCGCCGGTCGCGCTTTTGCACCGCCGCATGAACCCCTTCCGCGCTGCCGAGCATCCGCTTCTGGCCGCGCGATGCCAACAGTGCGGTGATAGCCCTGGTCTGCCAGCTCGGCTTCGCGGTGACTGCCTCGGTTGTCATATCCGTTCATCTCCCTGTCGTCGCGGCTCGCACCGGCTGATTGCGCCGGGCACCGATTAGCCTGACGAACATGACCGGGGCCGCGCTTTCACAAACATGCGGTGCGCCGGTGCTGTGGGTGCGGCCCGGACATGTCGGATACCTCGGCCCGGAACCGGGCATACGGATGCATGCCACGACCGCACACATCCGCGCCGAACACGCGGCCGATGCCGCCGGAATGTCGGAAACCCACTTCCTACGAACCTTCACCGCACACACCGGCACCACATTCCGCCGCTACCGCCAATGGGCGCGGCTGCGAATGGTTTTCGCGAGCCTGGCCGCCGGGCACGACCTCGCCCGCTGCGCCGCCGATGCCGGATTCGCCTCCCCGTCACACCTGAGCGAAACCTTCCGGCGCGCATTCGGGGCGTCGCCGACCGCGCTGCTCGGCTCGTCGGTGACATTCGATATCCGATGACCGAAAAGAAAACGGGCCGTTCAGATCTCACGATCAGAACGGCCCGTTCGGTCGGTGTCAGCGCTGAGCCAACAGGACTTCCGCGATTTGAATGGTGTTGAGGGCGGCACCTTTTCGGAGGTTATCGCCCGAGATGAACAGGGCGATGCCGCGACCGTCGGGTACGCCCGGATCCTGGCGGATGCGGCCGACCAGAGAGTCGTCCTTGCCCGCGGCTGCCAACGGGGTCGGCACGTCGGTGAGCTGGACGCCGGGGGCCTTGGCGAGGATTTCCTTGGCGCGCTCAACCGAAATCGGTTCGGCGAATTCGGCATTCACCGACAGCGAGTGGCCGGTGAAGACCGGGACGCGCACGCAGGTGCCGCTGACCAGCAGGTCGGGCAGCCCGAGGATCTTGCGGCTCTCGTTGCGCAGCTTCTGGTCTTCGTCGGTTTCGAAGGAGCCGTCGTCGACCAGCGAACCAGCGAGCGGGATCACATCGAAGGCGATCGGCGCGACGTACTTGTTCGGGGCCGGGAACCGCACCGCACTGCCATCGTGCACCAGCTTTTCGGCATCGTCGACCACAGCGCGCACCTGGGAGGCCAACTCCTCGACACCGGCCAGACCGCTGCCGGAGACCGCCTGGTAGCTCGACACAATCAGCCGCCGCAGACCCGCCACATCGTGCAGTGGCTTGAGCACCGGCATGGCGGCCATGGTCGTGCAATTCGGGTTGGCGATGATGCCCTTGACCAGATTGCGGGTCTGCTCCGGATTCACCTCGCTCACGACCAGCGGGACCTCGGGATCCTTACGCCAGGCCGACGAGTTATCGATCACAGTGACACCGGCCGCCGCGAACCGCGGGGCCTGCACGCGCGACATGGTGGCGCCCGCGGAGAACAGCGCGATATCCAGGCCCGCGGGATCGGCGGTCTCGGTGTCCTCGACCACGATCTCGCCGCCGCGCCACGGCAGGGTCTTACCCGCCGAGCGGGCCGAGGCGAAGAAACGCACCTCATCGGCCGGGAAATTGCGCTCTTCCAGCAGT
The DNA here is from genome assembly GCF_044458905.1 of Nocardia sp. NPDC050408. Classification (NCBI taxonomy): domain Bacteria; kingdom Bacillati; phylum Actinomycetota; class Actinomycetes; order Mycobacteriales; family Nocardiaceae; genus Nocardia; species Nocardia sp. NPDC050408. The sequence continues at coordinate 28,854 of NZ_JBITIL010000024.1, forward strand.
TTTCGCATGACGGCGCCGACCTGGCCGGTCGCGCCGACGACTCCTACCCGTACACCCATGCTTATCGTCCTGTTCCCGCGTGGACGACGGCGACCTCGTCGCCGCCCAGATCGAAGGCCTTGTGCAGCACCTGCACGGCCTCGTCCAGTTCGGTGTCCTTGACCAGCACCGAGATCCGGATCTCGGAGGTGGAGATGAGGTCGATGTTCACACCCGCGTTCGCCAGCGCCTCACAGAAGGTGGCGGTGACGCCCGGATGACTCTTCATACCCGCGCCGACCAGCGAAACCTTACCGATGTGGTCGTCGTAGAGCACCTGCGAAAAACCGATCACGTCCTGACGCTTGGTCAGCATCTCCACCGCACGCGCGCCCTCGGTCTTGGGCAGGGTGAAGGTGATATCGGTCTTACCCGTCTCGACCTTGGAGATGTTCTGCAGGACCATATCGATATTGATCTCCGCGTCGGCGATCGCGCGGAAAACCTTGGCGGCGTAGCCAGGTTCGTCCGGCAGGCCGACCACGGTCACCTTGGCCTCGCTGCGGTCGTGCGCGACGCCCGTGAGGATTGCTTGCTCCAAGGGGATGTCCTCCATCGATCCATAGACGTAGGTGCCGGGCTTGTCGGTGTAGGACGAGCGCACATGCACCGGAACGTTGTAGCGGCGCGCGTATTCCACGCAGCGCAACATGAGTACCTTCGCGCCGCAGGCGGCGAGCTCGAGCATCTCCTCATAGGAGACCTGCTCGAGCTGCTGGGCGTCGGGCACGATCCGCGGGTCGGCGGTGAAGACGCCGTCAACATCGGTGTAGATCTCGCAGACGTCGGCATCCAGCGCCGCGGCCAGCGCGACCGCGGTGGTATCGGAGCCGCCGCGACCGAGCGTGGTGACGTCGCGACTGTCCTGGCTGACGCCCTGGAAACCGGCGACCAGCACGACCAGACCTTGGTCCAGCGCGGCGCGCACCCGGCCCGGGGTGACGTCGATGATCTTGGCGTTACCGTGCGATCCGGTGGTGATCACACCCGCCTGCGAGCCGGTGAACGAGCGAGCCTCGGCGCCGAGCGAATGGATGGCCATGGCGACCAGCGCATTGGAGATGCGCTCACCCGAGGTGAGCAGCATGTCCATTTCCCGAGCCGGTGGCGCGGGCGCCACCTGCTGCGCCAGATCCAGTAGCTCGTCGGTGGTATCGCCCATGGCCGAGCAGACGACCACCACGTCGTGGCCCTGCTTCTTCGTCTCGACGATCCGTTCAGCGACGCGCCGGATACGCTCGGCGGTTGCCACCGAGGATCCTCCGTACTTCTGAACCACGAGAGCCACGACAGGGTCCTCCAAGATCGACAATCAGCTGCTAACAGCACCCCAGAGTACCGGCCGAGGTCCAGCGGATTTGTTCCTACCTCCTCAGCGGGCGAGGATCGAAGGGGCCATCGTGTGAATCTTTCGACCGCATTGAGCCTTGCGGCCCAGCGCAGCGCCAATGACGGCGTGATGACGCATCAGGCCGTCACGGACCGGCTCGGCCTGCATGTGACGGATCTGCGCGGCTTGATTCTGCTTCGCATCGGCGGTCCGGCCACCGCCGGGGAACTGGCCCATGCGCACCGGCCTGACCGCCGGCGCCATCACGCGGATGATCGACCGGCTACCGAAGGCGCTATGTGCTGCGCGAACACGACGCACAGGACCGGCGGCGGGTCGATCAGTGTGATCCAGGAGCGGATCGATGAGATCGCGCCGCACTACGAGGTGGTGGCGCGGGAGTTCGCGGTGGCGATGGCGGGTATTCGGTCGAGCAGCTGGATGTGTTCAACCGACTGCACGACACATCGGTACGGGTGACGGCACTGCTGCGGGCAGCAGACACCGAATGAGAGGACGATGTAGCCCATGAAAAGCACGGTGCTCGAGGTGACCACGGGACGATCCGAAGTCGTGCACGACATCACCCCACAGTGCGCGTCGTTCGCGCGGGACGCGGGTGCGGACGGATTGCTGCATATCTTCGTGCCGCATGCCACAGCCGGAATCGCGATCATGGAACTCGGTGCGCGCAGCGATGACGATCTGCTCGCTGCACTGCGCGATCTGCTGCCCGCCGATGATCGGTGGCGGCACGCACACGGCTCGCGCGGGCACGGCCGTTCGCATGTGATGCCCGCGTTGATCCCGCCCTATGCCACGGTCCCGGTTATCGGCGGTGCGCTGACCTTGGGTACCTGGCAGTCGATCGCGATGGTCGATCTCAATGTCGACAACCCGGATCGGCAAGTGCGCCTGTCGTTTCTGCGCGGTTAGTCGGGCGATCGGTTGGGGCGAGCCGGGCGAGTTCGGTGCGATTGGCAATACCGAGCTCGGCGTATACGTGGGCCAGATGCGTTGACGGTGCCGCGACTGATGAACAAACGCGCGGCGATCGCCGGATTGGTCAGGCCGGAGACGGCGAGTTCGACCACGGAACGCTCGGTGGGTGTCAGGCTTTTCCAGCCGGAATCGAACGCTGACCGAGACGCCGTCGCCGAACTCCCGTATCGCCGAATCCGATCCGGCCGCGACGGTCAAGCAGCTGCGCGCCGAATCCGGCGGCGACATCGTGGATTGGCCTCCGGTGCGATCGTGCTGGTCTACGACAAGATCGGCCTCAGGCTCTGGCCAGCCAGGTGACCTGGGTGCCATTGCCGAATTCGATGCGCTTGGTGGGTGCGAACGATGTGGGGTTGAATTCGCCCGCGAAGGCCTCGGTTCCGGTCCCGGCCACCACCGGATAACTCTTGATGACGAGCTCATCGATCTCGCCGAGTAACTGCGCGGCGAGCTTGCCGCCACCAGCCAGCCAGATATCCATGCCGTTCTCATGCTTCAGCCGACGCACCAGGCCGACCGGATCGCTCGCGACCACCTCGACCTGCGGACCATCGACCGGCCCGAGGGAACTCGAAACGACGTACTGCCGCATATGCGCATACGGGCTGGTCACGCCGATGGACAGAGCCGGATCGTAGGTTCCGCGGCCCATGACCAGGGTGTCGAACTTCTGATTCGGCGCATCGACCGCCAGGCCGATATGCGGGCGGATATGGGTCGGGAGCGTCTCTGGATACTGTGCCTTCACCCAGTCCCACATGTCGTCCCCGACCGGATAGAAGCTGATGTCGTCACCGGGCCCCCGCGATGTAGCCGTCGAGGGACATGCCGACAAAGTAGACGAGTTTTCGCATATGACTACCTCTTTCGTGGTGCTGGATCGTCAGGCACGGGAGAACCAGGTGACCTGGGCGCCGTTGCCGAACTCCCGGCGCTCGGTCGGTGTGAACAGGGTCGGGTTGAACGCACCCGAGAAGGCGGATATGCCGCCGCCCGCGACGACCGGATAGCTCTTGACGATCATTTCGTCGAGTTCGTCGAGCAGTGCCGCGGCCAGCTTGCCGCCGCCGCACAGCCAGATATCGCCGCCCGACTCGGCTTTCAGTCGTCGCACCAGCCCAACCGGATCGCTCGCGACCACCTCGATCTGTGGATCATCGGTCGGGCCGAGGGTGCTCGAAATGACGTACTGCCGCATATGCGCATACGGACTGGCGACCCCCTCGGACAGCCCGGGTTCATAACTCCCGCGGCCCATCAGCACGGTGTCGAACCGCTTACTCGGTTCGTCCACCGCCATACCGACATGCGGCCGCACATGACTCGGTACGAAGTCCGGATACCGCGTCGTGATCCACTCCGTCATCTCGGCGTCGCGTGGATAGAAGTCGAACTCCCCTGCTGGACCCGCGATATAGCCGTCGAGCGATACGGCCACGTAGTAGACGAGGTTTCGCATATTCATACCGCCTGATCCGTTGTACTCTAAGTGAAGTGGTTTGAAGGTAGTACTACAGATGGAGTGGTGTCAAGTGCGGACAAATCCGGAGCGGCGGCAAGCGCTGCTCGATGCGGCGCTCGAGGTGTTGGCGAAGGAGGGCGCGCGCGGGCTCACCTTTCGGGCGGTGGACAAGGAGGCCGGGGCGCCCGCGGGTACTGCGTCGAATTACTTCGCCAACCGTGACGACCTGCTGACACAGGCGGGCGGGCGGTTCTACGAACGGTTGACCCCGAGTGCGGCCACCATGGCCGACCTCGCGACGGGCCCGAAAACGCGGGCGCATATCACCGAACTGATGCGGGAGACGGTCGGGCGCATCGAGGCCTTCCGTACCGGGTACCTGGCCATGCTCGAGCTGCGCTTGGAGGCGACGCGGCGACCGGAGTTGCGCGCGGTCATGACCGAGGCCGTGCGCGCGGATCTCGATTTCAATGTGCGCAACCATCTCGAGGCCGGACTGCCCGGCGACGAAAACTCGGTGATGCTGTTGTATCTGGCACTGAATTGGCTGATCGTGGATCGGCTCACGCTGCCGGGAATCTTCACCGAGGAGCAGAGCCAGGAACTGATCGAAGCCGCGGTCGATCGACTCGTCGGCGACGAGTGAAACGCCGCGTCGTACGGGGAGCCCTTGTGACGCGCATCACTGTCATTCGATAATGGGGCGATGATGGCGAATGTCGGAGACCGGCTCCTCGTGCACGGCCACGTTGTGGGACAGAGTGATCGCCACGGCGAAATCGTGGAAGTCCGCGGGCCTCAGGGCGCACCGCCGTATGTGGTGCGGTTCGACGACGGGCACGAATCGCTCGTCTACCCAGGTCCGGACGCGATCATCGAACCAACGCCGCACTGAGCCCCGGCACCAGCGGGCCCGCTCGCCGCGGGCCCGTTACCCCCTGTCCAGCCGCAGATGCGATACCTCGCGCACGATCGACATACGGTCCCGGCAGCTCCGGCGGCAAGTCCACTGATTCCGCCGATATCGCGGTTCATTCGAAAATACTGAACCGTAACTTGTTCTCGCCGTACATAATCGACCGTGATCACCCCGAGATATGCGGCCGATGTGGCTTCGGGCACTGACCGCTCGGTTGACTTGCGAATGTGTCGCTGGGCACAATTTGCCGATGTAGTTGGGCGGGGGCGGAGGTATGGAATGCGTACAAAGACCGATATCCGTTTCGTCGTCGACGCCGATCCCGAGCAGGTAATGGATGCGCTGGCCGCGGTCGAGATGCTGCCGGAGTGGTCGACCTCCTACAGCGACGCCCGGGTCGCAAGCCGCGACGACGTGCTGCGACCGCGCCGGGTATTCGTAAAAGCGGAACTGATGGGCAGGTCGGATCTGCAGGTCCTGGAGTACGAATGGACCGAGACCCGCTCCTCCTGGGAGGTCACCGACAGCACCGAAGGGGTGAAGGGCGGCGGCTGGTTCGAGGTCACCGAGGGCGAGGAGGGCACCGATGTCTGGTATCACGTCGAGCTCTACATCCCGATCCCAATTCCGGGCATGCTGGTGAAACGGACCATGCGCCGCTCGAATGAGGCCGTCGTACAGAACTTCATCGAGTTCGCCGAGGGCTTCACCGAGAACGAGAACTATCAGGCGGTGTAGAACGCACCTGTCGCAGTCGGATGCAACGATGTGAACATGATCGGTTCCAAACGGGCACGCCTGTTGCCAACGGCCGAGGATGCGTCGGTAACGCAGCTCGAGTTGTTCTTCGACCTGGTGCTCGTCTTCGCGTTCACCATGGTCACCGGCCTGGTCGCACACGACACCAGCGCCAAGAACATGCTGCGGGCGGTGTTGGTACTCGCCGTCATGTGGTGGCTGTGGATCGCATACTCCTGGCTGGGCAATGTGGTGCGCGCGGACGAGGGCATCGCGCGGGTCGCCATGTTCATCGCGATGGGCGGTGGTTTCCTGGCGGCACTCACCATTCCGGAGGCCTTCGACGACGCGGCCGGCGGCTGGTACGGCCCGCTGGTCTTCGCGATCGCGTATCTGATTGTGCGCCTGGTGCATCTGGGCATGTTCGTGCTGGCCAGCGCCGAGGATTCGCAATTGCGCAACCAGGTGCTGCGCTGGAGTCTGGGTTCCATCACTATCGGGACCACCCTGCTCGTCATCGCCGCGATGACATCGGGGACGACGCAGATCGTGCTGTGGATCGCCGCGATCGTCGGCGATATGGGGTGGACCCTGCTGGCGGGCGAGGACTGGCGATTGAACTCGGCCAGCCATTTCTCCGAACGCTACGGGCTGATCACCATTGTGGCGCTGGGTGAATCGATCGTCTCGATCGGCATCGGCGTCGCTGGACTGCCCATTTCGTGGCCGATCGCCGTCGGATCGCTACTCGGACTCGCGGTTTCGGGTCTGCTGTGGTGGGCGTACTTCGATGTGGCGGCGCTGTCGGTGGAGCACGAGCTGCAGCAGGCCAACGGCGAGCGGCAGATCAAGATCGCCCGAAACTCCTACACCTTCTGGCATTTCCCGATGATCGCCGGGATCATCGGACTCTCGCTCGGGCTGAAGAAGGTGCTCTACTACGTCGGCGACGAATCTGCGCACAGCCTCACAGACTCGCTGTCCGGGATACCGCTGTTCGCGCTGTACGGCGGTGTGGTGCTGTATCTGATCGCATTGGTCGGGTTCAAGCAGTACGCGACCGGGAACGTCACGGTGCCGCGTCTGGTGGCCGCCGTACTGCTGCTTGCGCTGATTCCGGCGGCCTGTGCACTGCCCGCGCTGGCGTCACTGGGGCTGCTGTGCGGTGTACTGGTGCTGCTGATCGTCTGGGAGACAATGCGTTACGCGGCGCCGCGCGACGAGATCAGGCACGCGGCACACGGCTGAGGTGGTAGCGCACGGTCTGTTCGTGCGGCGTCGGGCCGTGATTGGACGGCTCGACGCGCACCCCGGCGTGCACGGCGTCCCGGATCTGATCCACGTTCTCGCGGATCATGTCCGAAACCAGTTCGTCCGTGCGGGGATCGGCCAGCACCTGGAACACAATTCGGAATGTGGTGTCGGCGATGAGTCGGATGATCTCGTCGTGAAACGGGATGTAGCGGACCCGTCCGGCCTGTGGATCCTTCTTGATGAGTTCGAGGATCATCTCGTCCATTTCGGCGCGGTTCTCCTCCAGCGCCGCCGCGATATTGCGGGTGTAGTGGCCCGCGCGCAGCACATGCGCGACCTCGTCCAGGATCGCGATCGTCATGGGGCGCTTGATGACTTCGACAATGGTTGTCACGAAGCGGTTCACCACTGCGGCGGTCACCCGATCGCCGAGTGCCCGATCGGCGACCCGGCCGAGGCGAACCGCGATCACCACGATCCGCAGCAATCGGAATCCGCGGAAGAACGGACTGGTCACCGGGATCATGCCGAGCACTTCGTACCAGTAGATGAACGGGAACGTCCACGGCCAGCCCGCGCGGCGCCAGCGCCAGAGGAATTCGACCGCGAATATCGCGCACACGGAGTAATCGAGCACCACGATCACGCGGTAGGTGTGCGCGGACACTTCGAAGAAGGTGACCCAGGTGACGAGCACGACCGAGACGACGGCCAGCGCCAGCATCACCAGGTCCGACCACAGCGCGGGCGGCTTGCGTGGAAAATCCAGCTTCGGCCATTCGTCGAGGCCGGGCGTGGTCGGCCTGGTTGGAGTTGCCACGTAAGGATCCCTTCGACGCCGAACGGTCCCGCCGACAGTAATACGCGCCGCGCCGGGCTACTTCCCAGCGCGGATGATCGCCTCGATATTGCGCTCGGCCAGCGCGGTGATCGTGAGCGACGGGTTGACCGTGCCGGTGCTGCCAGGGATAGCCGCACCGTCCATCACGTACAGGCCCGGGTGACCGTGCACGCGACCGTTGCCGTCGGTGGCCCGACCGAGCACCGCACCACCGAGTGGGTGCGCGGTGAACAGCGCGTTCGCGTCGTAGCCGAGTGCGCCGTATTCGACGAGGGCATTGGAGCGTTCAGCGATCCGGTGATCGACCGCGCGGGCGGCCGCCACGATATCGTCACGGTTCTTGGTCGACCAGGACAACCCGACCGTATTACGGGCGCGGTCGTAGCCGAAGCGTGCGCGGGCCGGATCGAGCACCATGCCCAATGAAGCGAGCGCGCCGGTCTCGAACGGAATGCCCGGGATGTACCAATTTTCGAGCGTGAGCGGCACGGCGGATTCGTCGAGGATCCGGCTCACGCTCGGCACGCCCTGACCGAAACCGGCCAAATCGCTGGCACCGCGAGCGAGCACCACATCACCGTTGGTGCCCCAGCCATCGCCGATGTGCTCGTTGAGGTTCGCCAGCGCGCCGGTCGCCTGGGCCCGCACCAGTAGCTCCGAGGTACCGATCGAACCCGCGCCGAGGAACAGGCGGTCGCAGGTCAGGGTGCGGGTGCAGATCACCTCGCCGGTCGGCGAAAGTTTTGTCACGGTCACCGAATAGCGGCCGCCGGATTCCTGCGCGATGGCATCGACGCGGTGCCCCGGATAGATGGTGGACTTGCCGGTGCCCTCGGCGTACCGAAGGTAGTTCTGGTCGAGGTCGAACTTCGCGCCGTTGGAGTTGCCGAGATTACTGCGCGCCACGGTCGCCGAAGGCCTTGTGGTGCCGGCGATTTCGCCGCGCAGCACATCCCAGTTGAAGATCGAGTCATTGGCGAGCGGCTGATAGCCCGCTCTGCGCACCTGCTCGTCCCAGGCCCGGGAATGCGCGAACGGCGAAGCGGCGTAGAGGTCCGCAGGAATCGGGCTGAGCCGCAACATCTCCCGGACCCGAGGGTAGTAGACCTGCGCCATTTCGCCGTAATCGACCGTGCCGCCGAAGACATGGTCGAAGAAGCGGCGCTCGGGCGCGACCATGGCACCGGAGAAGACGATCGAGCCGCCACCGACAGCAGCGGCCCGCCATACGTCGATGCCCGGATACTCGACGCAATCGAGCACCCCACCGAAGCTGGCGAAATGCATCGGGACCTTGGTGACGCCGGTGAAGTTGGTGCGATGCCAGAAACCGCGGCCGTCGGGCAGATCGTCACCGGTGAAGATTTCCCGCCATGGATCGTTCGGCCAGCGCGAACCGCGCTCCAGCACGGTATTGGCGATGCCGGCCTCGGCCAGGCGCAGTGCGGTGACCGACGCGCCGAAGCCGGAGCCGATCACGATCGCGGGCGAATGCTCGGGCGGATCGGGAAGTGGCGCAAAGATTTCCGGGACCCACATGCGGAAAAAGTTGTCCCAGATCGGGTCGGCGGCATCGGCTGTCGCCCTATCCAGTGCGGTACTCGCGACACCCAGCATCGCGGCCGCACCGGCTGCCTTGAAAAAGGCACGTCTGTGCACCTGGCCACCTCCCTCATCATGCATGGCCGAGCGCAGACTACCGGGATTCGGGAGTCCTGAACAGTGGTAGTCGAAGGATACCGACGATCTTGGTCGAGCGGTTTCCGGTACTGGCGTTTCAGTCGGTGAACGGGGCTTTGTCCGGCTTACAGGTAGCGCCGGGCGCGGGGAGTTGCAGGTCCACAAGGTAGTGCTCCTGCAGACGACCAGCGCAGTCGCTCACCACCAGGTGGCCGTAGCCGCCCTCGACGATCACCAGCCTGGCATTGACCAACTCCTGCTGGGCCCGGCGGGCGGCCGTCAGCGGGGTGACCGGGTCGAAGCGGTTGTTGAACAGCAGGGCGGGTTTATCCGAGCGCAGAATCCACGGCCCGGTTATGCGCTGCGGATACCCCTTCGCCGGTGCCGGCCAAGCACCGCAGGCCTGTCGCAGATACAGCCACATTGGACCGTAATGCGGTGCGGTACCGGCTAATTCGGCCGCCATGAGAGGCCATTGCTCCGGTTCGCGGCCGAAGCTGTTGTCCGCACACGAGATTGCGGTGAAGGCGTCGAGGAAGTCCTCGGTGAAGCCGCCCGCGTCCAGAATCTGCTGTACGACATCGGGATCGCCCGCCGATCCGCGCTCCAATTCGGTGAGCAGTTCGGCCAGTGCGGGCCAGCCCTCCTTCGTGTCGTAGAGCATGGTGGCGTGTGCGGGCAGCATCTCGGTGAGGGTTACCGCGCGGGTGTGCGCACCCTGACCGACCACGATGGGTCCCTGGCGCAGCCGGTCCAGTACGGCGTCGTTGCGGGTGCGCAGTGCGGCCGGATCGGTTTTGGTCGGCCCCGCGAAGACGCAATGCGGTTGTCCGGCTTCGGCACACAGCCGCAGGAACTCCGCGAGCACCTCCTCGGTGCCCGCCGCGGAGTCGGCGATCTGCGCGCGCGAAGCGTTGGTGTAGGCGTCCGGGTCGATCATCGAGCCGAGTTGCAGCGCACGGACCCGGTCGCCGAAGAGCGCGCCGTACACCTCGCCCAGATAACTCGCGTAGGACCCGCCCGTGTAGGTCATGGTCGTCTCGCCGACCGCGCGGCGCAGCAGATCCAGATCACGGGCGGCATCGACGGTGGTCAGGTGCGCCAGCAACTCCGGGCTGTGCGCGGCGCAACCGGCAGCCAGTTCGCGGGCATTGCGCGCGGCGGTGGCCTCCTGTTCGGCATTCGTCGGCGGAAGCCGGAAATCGGACCAGAACCGGTGCCGCTCTTCGGCATTCGCGAAACAGCGCACCTGACCGCTGCGCCCGATACCGCGCTGATCGAAGGTGATCACGTCGAATCGGCGGGCCACCTCACCGGAGGACAGCACACTGTGGCTCGCCCATTTGAAGCCCGAACCGCCGGGTCCGCCGACCGCGCTGAACAGAGTGCCGATGCGACGGTCCTGATCGGCGGCGGGCTGTTTGATGAGGGCCAGCGCCAGCGTCGGACCGTTGGGCTGCGCGTAGTCGATCGGGACCGCGGCCGTCGCGCACTGATACTTGCTCAACTCCGATTCGGGGCACTGGGCCCAATCGAGTTTCGGAGTCGGTGCCGAATCGGCTTGTGCGACCAGTTCGGCGACCTGCGAGACCGCTTCGCTCTGCCGGAAGCACGAAACCAATGTCGGCACCAATACGGTCGTCAGCGCCAACCCGACGATCTTCCACCCGCGCATACCGATCATCCTGCGTTGCGGACCAGGCTGCCGTCGTCCTCCTTTGGGACCAATCCGCCACAAGTACGACCGCACTAGGGGTTTCGCATCTCGAGTGCCACGTACTTCCTCCGTATCCGGTCGAACCGCGCTGGTCGACAAGACTATTGCGGCTAGGTCATCAGCAATCGGACGACCGCAATGCCGCCAACCACGACGATCACCGCACGCAATGCGGTTGGCGGCATCCGCCTGCCCAGCTTCGCGCCGAGTACGCCGCCGATGATCGAGCCGACCGCGATCAGCGCGGCGACCCGCCAGTCGACGTCGGCGATCATCGTGAACACCACCGCGGAAACCGCGTTCACCAGCAGACCGAGCACATTCTTGACCCCGTTGAGCCGTTGGATGTCCTCGTGCACGAACACTCCGAGCAAACCGATCAACAACACGCCCTGGGCCGCGCCGAAATAGCCGCCGTAGATGCCGCACAGAAATATCGCGACGTACAGGATCAGGCCACCGTGTTCGGGCGCCGGACCGGTATCGGCCGCGCGACGTTCCTTCACCCAGCGCGCCAGCCGCGGCTGAACCACGACCAGGATCAGCGCCGCGATGATCAGCACCGGCACGATCGCCTTGAAGGCCGCGGCGGGCAGGATGAGCAGCAGGATCGCGCCGGTGGTGCCGCCGAGCAGGGACGCGCTGCCGAGCCGGACCAACCTGGCCCGCTGCCCTTCGAGTTCGCGCCGATAGCCGTACGCCCCGCTCACGCCACCGGGAACCAGACCGATGGTGTTCGACACATTCGCCGTGACCGGCGGAATTCCGAAGGCGAGCAGTACCGGGAAGGTGATCAGTGTGCCCGATCCCACAATGGTGTTGATGCCGCCCGCCGCGATGCCCGCGCCGAAGACCGCCAGTTGTTCCAGCCAAGTCATATGAACCTACCTCCAGCCGGTCGGAACGCTAATCGTTACGTCGGATGACCGGACGATGGGGACCGGGCTTTCGGCGAGGCGTCGAGGCACGGTAAACTCGCCGGCATCATGCAGCGGGCACTTCTTCTCGGCCGCCGCGACGGGGTCTGATCGGACCGGCCTCCCGTCGCGGGGTCCTGCCGCGCCGGTCGACCCGACAACTGGGATCCACCACACCCTGGAGAAACCGCATGTCCCCCGCTGACGCCTACGTATCCGGCTCGCGCACCATTACGGCTCCGAGTAAGCCCGCGCCTGCCGACCAGCCCGTCTGGAACCGGCAGAAGAACTCGTCCATGCCAACCTTCCGCTACCGGCCCTTCGCCGAGGAGGTCGAGCCGATCACGCTGCCCGACCGCACCTGGCCGGACAAGATCATCGATCGCGCTCCCGGCTGGTGCGCCGTCGACCTGCGCGACGGCAACCAGGCCCTGATCGACCCGATGAGCCCGGCCCGCAAGCGCCGCATGTTCGACCTACTGGTGCGGATGGGCTACAAGGAGATCGAGGTCGGCTTCCCCTCGGCCAGTCAGACCGATTTCGACTTCGTCCGCGAGATCGTCGAGGACGGAGCGATTCCCGACGACGTCACCATCCAGGTGCTGACCCAGTGTCGCGCCGAACTGATCGAGCGCACCTTCGAGGCGTGCGCCGGTGCGACCAATGTGATCGTGCACTTCTACAACTCGACCTCGGTCCTGCAGCGGCGTGTGGTGTTCCGCGCGGACCAGGCGGCGGTGAAGAAGATCGCGACCGATGCCGCCGAGCTGTGCCTGCAGATCGAACAGAAGTATCCGGACACCAACTGGCGCTACGAGTACAGCCCGGAGTCCTACACCGGCACCGAACTGTCCTACGCCAAGGAGGTGTGCGACGCGGTGACCGAGATCATCGCGCCCACCCCCGACAAGCCGATGATCATCAATCTGCCCGCGACCGTCGAGATGGCGACCCCGAATGTGTACGCCGATTCGATCGAGTGGATGAGCCGCAACCTGGCCCGCCGCGATTCGATCGTGCTGTCGCTGCATCCGCACAACGACCGAGGTACCGCAGTGGCCGCCGCCGAACTGGGCTACCAGGCCGGTGCCGATCGCATCGAGGGCTGCCTGTTCGGCAACGGTGAGCGCACCGGCAATGTCTGCCTGGTGACGCTGGGGATGAATTTGTTCTCCCGCGGTGTGGATCCGCAGATCAACTTCTCCGATATCGACGAGATCCGCCGCACCGTCGAATACTGCAACCAGCTGCCGGTGCACGAGCGCCACCCCTACGGCGGCGATCTGGTCTACACCGCGTTCTCCGGTTCGCATCAGGACGCGATCAACAAGGGTCTGGACGCGATGAAGACCGCGGCCGACGCCGCAGAATCCGATATCGACGACATCGTCTGGGAGGTGCCGTACCTGCCGATCGACCCCAAGGATGTGGGCCGCACCTACGAGGCCGTCATTCGGGTCAACTCGCAGTCCGGTAAGGGCGGCGTCGCCTACATCATGAAGACCGATCACGGACTGGTGCTGCCGCGCCGGCTGCAGATCGAGTTCTCCCAGGCGATCCAGAAGATCACCGACGGTGAGGGCGGCGAGGTTTCGCCCAAGGAGATGTGGGATGTCTTCGCCGACGAATACCTGAGCCCGATCCGTCCGCTGGAGCGGATGCGGCAGAAGGTGACCGCCTCCGAGACCGACGGCGGCGTGGACTCGATTACCGCGGTGGTGAAGGTCGAGGGCGTCGAGCAGGAAGTCACCGGCGCGGGCAATGGACCGCTCGCCGCCTTCGTCGATGCGATCGCGACGGTCGGATTCGATGTGCGCGTGCTGGATTACTCCGAACACGCGATGTCGGCAGGTGACGACGCGCAGGCGGCGGCGTATGTGGAGTGCGCGATCGGCGACAAGGTGGTGTGGGGTGTCGGCATCGCCACCTCGATTACGACCGCCTCGCTGCGGGCCGTGGTGTCGGCGGTGAACCGGGCGCACTGAGCCGGAGTCGCCGGACCGAGCCGATAAGCGGAGTCTGCACGTTGCGTCGGCGAGCACGGGAACGCTGAGTCCGACTGCGCGATTCGGGTCCGAAGGTCGGCCCGGAAGCGGGTCAACTGATTCGGTCCGATCGATCGGGACACCTCGGCTCAGACCTGAGAGTACGGTGGGGGCCGGGCATCCGTTGGTGACAATTCGTCGCCGACCCGGGCGCCCGGCTCTCGAACTTGCTGTTGGACAGTGTTTTCGAGTTACGGCTGGTCGCGGTGTTTGACGCGACGCGGCGGCCGTGTATACCACGGCGCGGGGCCGAATACCCCGTGCTAGCGTTGATTCGCATTCAAGCGCCGAGCTCTCTGCTCGAATTACCGAGCAGATGGGGGAACTGTGACAACTAACGACCACAACCCGACTTCTCCGCCCTGGCTGCAGAGTCATTCGGTGGATACGGCCGAGGTCACCACCGACTCCTCGGCGCCGGATGAAGCGGCCGAGTCCGCACCCGTCGACGCGGAGCCCGCAACCGACGAGCATGAGGCCGCCGAGGTTACCGAACAGCCCGACGAGTCCGAACAGTCGGAGTTCACCGGATACCCGGGCGGGCCAACGGATCAGACCAACTACCCGCAGGCCGGAGTGCCGCCGCAGCAGCAGTACGGACCGCCCGAGGTTTTCGCGCCGCCCGGAACGCCTTACAACACCGGTCAATTCGCGCAGTCGCATCAGCCGGGTCCCGGCCAGAGCGGAAACCATCCGGTTCAGCCCGAGCCATCCTATGGCGAGTACCGGCAGGAGATCGGGCCCGATGGGCTGGTCCGACGGGTCCCGGCGGAAAGTCCGCCCGAGCCGCCGATCTACAGTTGGGCGCCGCCACCGCCGGTGCAGCAGCCGCCGATGTATCAGCAGCCGCCCATGGGACAACAGCCCCCGATGGGACAACCACCCGTGGGCCAGCAACCACCGATGGGCCAGCAACCGCACACCGGGCAGCTGCCGTACGCCGAGCAAGGGCCGCACACCGGGCAGCTGCCGTACGCCGAGCAGGGGCCGGGCACCGGTCTGATGCCGTATGGCGAGCAAGGTCCGGGCACCGGCATGATGCCGTATACCGAACAGGGCCCGCCGCCGGGATGGCAAGGCGGCCCGCCGAATACCCAGCTGCCGTTCCAGCCGCAGCATGTGCCGCAGCCCGGCCAACCGGGACATTCGGTCAATGACCTGAACCTGCTCAAGCGGGCGCGCAAGGCGCCGCGCAGTGGCTGGCGGCGCGCGGTGCACAAGGCTTCCGGCGGCATGATCAATCCGGGGGAGTCCGCGGCCGATGTCGTCTACCGCGATCTGGTCGACCGGGTGAATCAGCCGGTGCGCGGGGACTATCGGATCGCGATCCTCTCGCTCAAGGGCGGCGTCGGCAAGACCACGACCACGGTCGGGCTCGGATCGACGTTCTCCTCGCTGCGCGGCGACCGAGTCATCGCGATCGACGCCAATCCCGACCTCGGCACCCTGGCGCATCGTGTGCCGCGCCAGACCCGCTCCACCGTGCGCAATCTGCTCGAGGATCAGCACATCAGCAGGTACTCCGATGTCCGGGCGCATACGTCCCAGGCGCCGAGCCGACTGGAAGTGCTTGCCAGTGAACAGGACCCTGCGGTTTCCGAAGCCTTCAGCGAGGCCGATTACCGCCAGGCCATCAGCATCCTGCAGTCGTTCTACAACATCATCCTCACCGACTGCGGTACCGGTCTGATGCATTCGGCCATGGCCGGTGTGCTCGATATGGCCAGCTCACTGGTGCTGGTGACCTCACCCGCCATCGACGGCGCCCGCAGCGCCTCGGCCACCCTGGACTGGCTGGACCACCATGGCTACGGCAAGTTGGTCGAGCGAACCGTGGTGGTGGTCAACGCATCTCGCCGCGGTGCCTCCACCGTCGACCTGGACCAGCTACGCAAACTGTTCCTCGACCGCACCCGCGCGGTCCAGGTGGTGCCCTTCGACGACCACCTCGCCGAGGGCGCCGAGATCGACCTGGAACTGGTGAGCAAGCCGACCCGGCGCGCACTCCTGGAACTGGCCGCCATGGTCGCCGACGATTTCGGCTACATCGGCAACCAGCAGTACCGCCCGGGCCCGCCCCGGCACTACTAGCGTTTCGAAGCACGTTGTCCGAGACAGGTTCGATCCGTCGTCGCCATGGCGGCCAACGGATTGAGCATCCGAGGCCTGCCGCGTATCCCGAGAATTCCTGGCGCAGACCGTGTGACACCCTCGCATAGACCGCAACCGGTGTGACCGTGCCACACGGTCGTCGCCAACGCTGCGTGAGCGACTACTCCGCGGCGACTTCGGCTGCGGTGGTGTGGGAAGGCTCGAGAATTCACATGACGCACAGCGATGGGCACCCTCGCATAGGTTGCAACCTGTGTGCGGAGGCCACATGGTTTGCGCCAGCGTTGATTCGGCCGCTATTCGGCGGCGACTTCGGTAGCCGCAGTTCGGAAGGCTTGCAGGACGGTGGCTATGGCGGGGCGGGTCACGGTGTGGGGGCGGGTAGCCAATTCGTAGAGGCGGGCGGCGCGGACGCCGGACAGGCGTAGCACGGCGAGGTCCGGGTGGGC
Source organism: Nocardia sp. NPDC050408 (assembly GCF_044458905.1). Classification (NCBI taxonomy): domain Bacteria; kingdom Bacillati; phylum Actinomycetota; class Actinomycetes; order Mycobacteriales; family Nocardiaceae; genus Nocardia; species Nocardia sp. NPDC050408. Next base: position 45,359 of record NZ_JBITIL010000024.1, read on the forward strand.
CACCGCCCAGCGCGGCATGAGGGCGACGCCGTAGTTGGCGGCGACGAGGGTTTCGATGACGCGGAAGTCGTTGAGGCGCTGGGCAATACGAGGTTGGACACCGGTCATGGTGGCGATCGAGCGCAGCACGTCGTCGACCGGGAAGCCGCCGCGCACGCTGAGCCAGGTTTCCTCGGCGAGTTCGGCCGGGGTCACCTCGGTGCGAGTCGCGAGCGGATGGGTCGGTGCGACAACGACATCGGTGGGTTCGCGCATGATAACCGTGGTGCTGACGCGAGGGCCCGCGATACCCGGCGAGCGCTCGTCGCGGTGTGTGAGGACGATGTCGTAGTCGGCCAGCAGCCGCGGCACTTCAGTCGGCGGCAGATCCTCGTCACGGGCGACAACCTCGACACCACTGTCGGCCAGCGCAGGCAGCACCCGTGGCAGCAGCAGCGCCGCGCCGGACGGGAACAGCGCGACCCGAACCCGGCCACGCGCGGACCCGCGATAGTGCGCCATCTCCGCAACCGCACGATCCATCGCGGCAAGTACCTCATCAGCACGCACCACAAGCGCCTGCCCCGCATCGGTGAGCCGAACCCGCCGCCCATCCGGCTCGAGCAACGCGACACCCGCTTCCTTGGCAAGCACCTTGAGCTGCTGCGATACCGCGGAAGGAGTCATCGAAAGTGCCTCGGCCACAGCTGCGATAGTCCCGCGATCCGCGAACTCCCGCAGCACCCGCAGCCGCTCAACCGCCATCGGTGGCCCAACCCGCACGTCCAAAACCATTAAGCGATGCTACATCGATAGTGCATATTTATTCGATTGTTCTTATCGGTTTCATTACCGACGATAAGGAATGTGACCAATCGTGATCGCTTGCTCGGGCTTACCGTTGTCCTGCTCTGGGGCCTGAACTTCATTGCTATCCGGCTAGGGCTGGACCACTTTCCGCCGTTCTTTTTCGCTGCGCTGCGGTTCGCGGTGATCGCGGTGCCGGTGTTGGTGTTCGTGCCGCGGCCGAAGGTGCCGCTGCGGTGGTTGCTGCTGTATGGGATCGGATTCGGGATTCTGCAGTTCGCCTTTCTGTTCACCGCGATGCGTGCGGGCATGCCGACCGGGTTGTCCTCGCTGGTGCTGCAATCCTCCGCGCCGTTCACCGTGGTCCTGGGCGCGCTGTTCCTGCGAGAGCGGCTGCGGGGGACCCAGTTGCTCGGCATTGCCGTCGCCGTGGCGGGCATTGTGGTGATCGGGCTCGATCGCGCACAGCAAGCGGCGCTGCTGCCGGTGCTGCTAACGCTGGCGGGTGGTCTGGGCTGGGCCTTCGGCAATATCGGTTCACGATTGGCCACGGCGTCCGGCGATGTCGAACCGCTGCATCTGACGCTCTGGATGACGGTCGTGCCGCCGATCCCGATGTTCGCGCTGTCCGCATTCATCGAAGGACCGACTACCGGCTTGCACGCCTTGACCGATGTCACCTCCCCCGGCGGCTGGCACGCACTGTTCGGCCTCGCCTACATCGTCGCGCTCGGCACCATCGCGGGCTCGGGCCTGTGGACCTACCTGATGAGCCGATACCCGGTCAGCACGGTCGCGCCCATGTCCCTGCTGGTCCCGGTGGTCGGCATCCTCGCCGCCTGGGCCGCCTTCGGCGAGGACCCGACGCCACTGTCGCTGCTCGGCGGAGCCATCGTGATCGCGGGTGCGTTCGCGGCGACGAAGGCGAGCCGCCGCGATGCGAACGCCCCAGCGGCGGAATCGGTGTCGGAACCGGCCCTGGGCACGCAACCCCGATTGGTGCAGGCCTGAGCCGACCCCGATACGACTACCGCAACGGCCAAACCGGATTCGACCCTGTCCCAGCGCCGGAGCCACCCCCACGGCACACAACCCCGATTGGTGCAGGCCCCAAGCCGACCCCCATACGACTACCGCAACGGCCAAACCGGATTCGACCCTGTCCCAGCGCCGGAGCCACCCCTGCGCACACAACCCTGGTTGGAGTCGGCCCGAGCCGACCGCCACGCCGATTACAGCAGCGATGGAACCGGGTGCGACCGTACCCCGGCACCGGAGCCGCTGCTCGGCAGGCAACCCTGGTTGGTGCATGTCTGATCCATTGCACGCTCGTCAACACAGCCTGCGATAGACAACCCAGCACAGCCGCACGCGATTTACCTGCCCTCTTCTTCCGCACCTGGGAAGTATCGGCCGCCACGGCGCCCTGACCTGCGAAGTTTGCGTATGACGCCGGTTCGAGAAACCAACTCGGCTCGGTCACACCGCCCGGTAATGTCTGCCCCGCTGTACTGGTCGAATGCGAGGGAGACCAGGTCCAGGCGGCGGCGTCAGGGGTGGGTCGGCGCACCCACCAGCAGTCGCTTTACAGTGTTCGCGGCGGTAGAGATCAGGTCCGAGGCTAGGCAGCAAAAGACGCGCATGGCAGAACAACAGTGGACCGTTTCGCGAAGAACAATGCTTCGCGGCACGGTTGCGATGGGGGTAGCAACGGCGGGGGCGCTAACGGCCGGCGGGCTCAGACCAGCGCCTGCCGCTGCCAGTCCCGGCGGCAGGCGGGTCGCGGTACTCGGCGGTGGGGTCGCGGGATTGACCGCGGCGCACGAATTGGCCGAGCGTGGGTTCCAGGTCACCGTATTCGAAAGACGTGCGCTCGGGGGCAAGGCGCGCAGCATCCCGGTGCCGGGCAGTGGGTCGGCCGGACGGCCGGAGCTACCCGGTGAGCACGGCTTCCGCTTCTTTCCCGGCTTCTACCAGCATATTCCGGACACCATGCGGCGAATTCCGTTCGCGGGCAATCCGGATGGCGTTTGGAATAACCTGATCGGCGTGCCGGAGGCACGTTTCGCCCGCCGCGGCGGCGATGATTTCCGACTTCCCTTGGGCCCCAAGGCCCGCACCAATTTCAGTCCGGACGCATTCCGTGAAACCATGGGCGCGGCAATCGCGACGGCCTTGAAAATGCCGGCCAACGAGGGCGCCTATTTCGCGGATCGACTACTGGTCTTCAATTCCAGCTGCGATGCCCGGCGGCTGGGACAGTGGGAAAATACCTCGTGGCGCGATTTCGTCGGCGGCCACCAGCGCTCCCACGAATTCCGCGCCCTGCTCTCGCGCACGCTGACCAGCATCATGGTCGCCGCGAAAGAGGACGTCGCCAGCGTCCGCACCATCGGCACCATGGGCGAACAGTTCCTGGGCAACCCCTTCGAAATCGGCAATGACGGGGCGCTGGACCGGGTGCTGAACGGTCCGACCGATTCGGTGTGGATCGATCCATGGGTGCAGCGGCTGCGCGACCTCGGCGTGGAATTCGCGCTCGGGGCACAGGTGCGCGGGCTCGACGTGCGCGAGCGGCGGATCGCCGCAGCCCGCATCGTCGATGAAAACGGCGCTCAGCGCAGCATCGACGCGGATTACTTCGTGGTCGCGCTGCCCGCCGAACAAGCCCGCGCCCTTTGGTCGCCCGACGTGCTCGAGGTGCGCCCGGAATTGGCCGCGATGGATCGGCTCTTCGTCGACTGGATGAACGGCATCCAGTTCTATCTGCGCAGGCCGATGGATATTTCACACGGTCACACCGCCTATATCGACGCCCCGTGGTCACTCACCTCGATCACCCAGAATCAGCTGTGGACGCACAAACTGACCGAATTCGGCGACGGTACGGTGCAGGACTGCCTTTCGGTCGATATCTCCGATTGGAACTCCCCCGGCATGCTCTACGGCAAGCCTGCCAAGGAGTGCACGCACGAGGAGATCGCGCGCGAGGTGTGGGCGCAGCTGCGGGCGCATCTGAACGATCGCGACGATCTGTTGCGCGATGCCGATCTGCATTCCTGGTTCCTCGATCCGGGCATCAGCTGGCAGGAATCCCAGCGGCGCAATGCCAATGCCGATCCGTTGCTTATCAACACCGCCGGGTCATGGGAGTGTCGACCGGAAACCCACGGTGCGCTCGAAAACCTGTTCCTGGCGGGCGATTACGTGCGCACCAATGTCGATCTGGCAACCATGGAGGGCGCCAACGAGTCCGCGCGCGACGCGGTCAATGCCATTCTCGACGTTTCGGGTTCGAATGCCGAACGCTGCCGCAAGTTCACGCTCTACCGGGCCACCGAATTGGAGCCGCTGCGCCGCATCGATGCCGACCGTTACGCCGCGGGCCAGCCCAACCTGTTCGATGTGCGACTGTGATCGATCTCCCCTCGCGGGAACATAATTCGATCGTCCGCGCCCCCGTGCCGGTGCTTTGATCGAACTATGGGCGAGACCACCGACACCAATAAGATCACCGACCCGGCCGAGCTGCGGCAGTTGCTCGGGGAGGTCATGCCGCGAGCCGCGACGAAGGAGCGCGTGGCACTGCATCCTCGCGACCGTGACTGGATAGCGGCCACCCCGTTCATTGCCTTGAGTACCAGCGATGCCGACGGCAATTGCGATACCTCGCCCAAGGGTGATCCGCCCGGATTCGTGAAAGTGCTCGACGACACCACCATCGCCATTCCGGAACGGCCGGGTAACCGCAGGGCCGACGGCTACCTGAATATCCTCAGTAATCCGCACGTCGGGCTGCTGTTCATGATTCCGGGTCGCCGCGAGACGTTGCGCATCAACGGTCGGGCCCGCCTGGTTCGGGACGCACCGTATTTCGACGACATGGTGGTCAAGGGCCATCGACCGATCCTGGCGATCGAAGTCGATATCGAGCAGATCTTCTTCCACTGCGCCAAGGCGTTCATCCGCAGTCACCTGTGGGAACCGGAGCAGTGGCCGGTCGACGATCTGCCGAGTCCGGCCCGGCTCGTCAAGGAGGTCCAGACCAATGTGACGGAGTCGGTGGAGGAATTGGAGCGCTACTACTCGCCGGAAAATTACCAAGCCAAGCTGTACCGGGAGTGAGTACGGTCACTGCGGCCGAGCGGGTGGGCCGCAGCGAATGCGCCGCCGAGCAGAACACATAGACTCGCGGCGTGGCAGACATAACGGTGCGCGGGCGACTCGCGCTGCGGGCGGCGGCGGCAGCGTCGTGGGCGTCGCAGAAGGCGGGCCGCGGCAAGGGGTCGATGATCGGTGGGCTGATCGCCCTGCAGATCGATAAGACGATCATGGATCAGCTGGGCCGGGGACGGCGCACGGTGCTGGTGACCGGCACCAATGGCAAGTCGACCACCACCAGGATGACCACCGCCGCATTGAGCACCCTCGGCCAGGTCGCCACGCAGGCCGACGGCGCGAATATGGATGCGGGCATCGTGGCCGCGCTGAGCGCGCACCGCGGGACGCCGCTGGCCGCGATCGAGGTGGATGAACTGCATCTGCCGCACGTCACCGATTCGTTGAATCCGTCCGTGGTGGTGCTGCTCAATCTGAGCCGCGATCAGCTGGATCGGGTCGGCGAGATCAATATGATCGAGCGCAAGCTGCGCGCCGGACTGGCGCGGCATCCGCAGACCGTGGTGATCGCCAACTGCGACGATGTGCTGGTGACCTCCATTGCCTACGACCATCCGAATGTGGTGTGGGTCGCGGCGGGCAGCGGTTGGTCGATGGATGCGACGAGCTGTCCGCGCAGCGGTGAGCCGATCGTCTGGGAGGGTGCGCATTGGCGCAGTACCGGCACGGATTTCGAACGGCCCGAACCGAATTGGTGGCTGGACGGCGACGAGCTGGTCGGACCCGACGGTGTCCGGCTGCCACTGAAATTGGCGCTGCCCGGACGGGCCAATAAGGGCAATGCCGCGCAGGCGGTCGCCGCGGCGGTTGCCCTCGGTGCGGATCCGGCCGCGGCGGCGACCGCGGCGGGTACCGTGCGCGAGATCGCCGGTCGCTATCGGACGGTGCAGGTCGGCGAGCACGCCGCCCGGCTGCTGCTGGCGAAGAATCCGGCGGGCTGGCAGGAGGCGCTGTCGATGATCGAGCCTGATTCGGCCGGGCTGGTGATCGCGGTGAACGGGCAGGTGCCCGACGGCGAGGATCTGTCCTGGCTGTGGGATGTGCGGTTCGAGCATTTCGAGGGCGTCCAGGTGGTGGCCGCCGGTGAACGCGCCACAGATCTCGCGGTGCGCCTGACCTATGCCGGAGTCGAGCACACAACGGTGCCGGATCCGGTGCGCGCCATCGCATCCTGTCCGGCGGGACGGGTCGAGGTGCTGGCCAACTACACCGCGTTCCGCGATCTCAACCGCGATCTGGAGGAGCAGAACTGATGGCAGCGTCGCGCAGCGATTCGACGATGGGTGGTGGCCAGTGACGGATGGGACGGAATCGACCGTACGAATCGGCCTGGTGCTGCCCGATGTGATGGGCACCTACGGCGACGGCGGCAATGCGCTGGTGCTGCGGCAGCGCCTGCGCATGCGCGGCCATGACGCCGAGATCGTCGAAATCACCCTGTCCGACCCGGTTCCCGAGTCGCTCGACATCTACACCCTTGGCGGAGCCGAGGATTCGGCGCAGCGCCTGGCCACCCGGCATCTGCAGCGCTATCCCGGGCTGCAGCGGGCCACCGCGAAAGGCGCTCCGGTACTCGCCATCTGCGCCGCGATCCAGGTGCTGGGTCACTGGTACGAGACGTCGACCGGCGAGCGTGTCGACGGCGTCGGCCTCATCGATGTCACCACCTCCCCGCAGGCCAAGCGCGCCATCGGCGAGGTGACGACCACGCCGCTGCTCCCTGGTCTCACCGCCGCCCTCACCGGCTTCGAAAACCACCGCGGCGGAACCAAACTCGGCGGCGACGCCACCGGCCTCGCGCACGTCACCCGCGGCGTGGGCAACGGTGTCGGCGACGGCCTCGAGGGCGTTGTCCAGGGCTCCGCCATCGGCACCTACATGCACGGACCCGCCCTGGCCCGCAACCCCGAACTCGCCGACCTGCTGCTGTCCCGCGTCCTCGGCGTGGACGAACTGCCACCCCTGCACCTCCCCGAGGTCGACCAACTCCGCCGCGAGCGCCTGCGCGCCTGATCGCCGATTCGAAGCTGGTCGCGGGTGATCCGCGGGCGCGCGGTGATGCCGACACCGTCGGTCGCGCGGTGTGCGAAAAGGGGCAACGCGACGCGCTTTTCCCTTGCGCCTCGGTGGAATAACGGATGATTCACGATACGCTCCCGCTATGGCGACGATCACACCAACGAGATCGGATCGGTTCGAAGAGCAGTCGGCACCAACAAATGAGCGGCGGTCCCTAGTGAGCCGACTACGAGCGTGGCGGCCACGGCCGTTGCATGCTTCGGCAATCGTCACCGGCGTCGTCGCACTAACGTCATTCGAAATGTCGTTCGCCGCGTTGCACGACCTGGCGGTGCGAAACCTGGTGGCGCCAGCGCTCGCAGCGAATGTGCCGATCGCCATCGATGGCCTGGTCGTCGGTTCGATCATCGCCACCGCCACCTTCCGGAGGGGAAGTTCGGGCTGGTGGTACGCCACGGCACTATTCGTCTTCTGGACCCTGATATCGGTGGCCGGAAATATCGAGTACGCGCGCGAAATCGGGGGTAGCCCCGTGTCTTTGGCGCTGTACGCCGGCATGCCGATGACGATGCTGTTCGCGGTGCATCTCACCCTGATGCTGTTCGGGCGCCGACGCGGGCACACACGCACCGCGAATCACGTCCCAGTGCCGCAGGAGGAGCAAGCCAAGGCAGCTCGGGACGATCACGCCTCGGCAGCGCAGGATGATCACGTCCCAGCACCGCAGGGCGATCACGTCCCGACACGGCAGGGCGATCACGTCCCGACACCGCAGGACGATCACGTTCCAGCACCGCGACTGGATCGCGCCCCAGCGGCACAAGAGGATTGGGTTTCAGCAGAACAGGACGATTGGAACCTAGCGGCGCTGGAAGAGGACTGGGACTCGGCAGCGGAGGAGGATCGGAACTCGGCAGCGCCGTCCGAGCGTGTCGTGCCGACACGGATTCCCGTGATCCTGGAGAATACCGATCCGCTGCTCATCGCTCCGAAAGCAGTGCTGCCCAACGCACTGCCCAGGACCGGTGCCACGCCGTGGATCACCCCGACGTTCGTGACCACCGGTCCGAACGGCCAGACAAAGATCAACCCCTTCTGACCCGAAACTGCTTCAGCCACAATCGGACACGTCGATGGAGTAAATGATGGCTATAACCGTTTGGCAAGACCAGGGCATAGATCAATTCCGGGAGGTCGCGGGCCGGCTCGCGTCAGTGATCCAGAGCGGCCTCGACCGATCGGGCGCGCTGAACCAGTTCGCCGAATCGGTCGGCAACGGGGAAGCATTCATCGAGTTGATGATCGAATACTCGTCGCGCTGGTTCACCGAAACCGGTGGACGCTCGACCTTGATCGGGCCGGAGTTGTTCTGGCTGCTGTCGGAGCCCAGCCCGCGCCGGGTATCCGGCACCGGCCTGCGAGCCCAGGAGTCTTATCTGGATACCGAATTGACGGCCGGACAGCGCGCCCGGATTCTGCTGCTCATCTGTGTATACGAGGCGCTGGCACAAAACCAATGGGGACCGGAAGGCATCGCGGAGCACATGATGGCGACCAACGGCATCGGCTGAAACACACAGCGCTGACCGCGCGCACCAACGGTGCGCGCGGTCAGCGTTCTCCGACGTGCCCGACGGGGCGGCACGATCGCGCTGGCCGATACCTCGGTGCCGGGCACCGGCACCAGCCAATTGCATTCCGCACATGCAAGTTGTCGCAGAGCTGGAACCGGGCGCGACCGACGACGCCGTTCGACCGATCTACTCCGCATCCGTCGGCGGATCGCCGATCACCAGCAGTGCGCGATCGGCGAGGCTGAAACCCAGAGGGCGGGAACAGGACAGGCACACCGAATTCTCGAAGGCAATCCGTCGCCGGTGCGCTGGGACCTAAGTACCGGCGAACTCCGCCACACCGCCAATTGTCGGGCGCAGTTCGGGCGAGTGAAATCGCGCAAATCGCTACACCTCTACCGGCGCCACGTCGACGGATACGGTGATCGAGCTCTCCCTGGCGTCGGTGTAGATGATGCCACGCAGCGGGGGCACGTCGGCGTAGTCGCGGCCCCATGCGACGGTTACGTAGCGCTCGTCGGCGAATTGGTCGTTGGTCGGGTCGAAGCCGATCCAGTGGCCGGTCCGGTCGTGTGCGGTATCGCCGGGGACCCATACCGCGGACCAGGCGTGGGTCGCGTCCGCGCCGACCATGCGTTCCTTACCCGGCGGCGGATCAGTTGCCAGGTAGCCGGATACATAGCGTGCGGCCAGGCCGTGTGAGCGTAGGCAGGCGGCGCCGATTCTGGCGAAGTCCTGGCAGACGCCCGCGCGGGCCGCGAAGACGTCGGCGACCCTAGTGGATACCGTCGTCGAGCCGGATTTGTAGGTGAAGTCTTCGTAGATGCGGGTGTTGAGTTCGGTCACCGCTTCCAGTAGTGGCCTGCCGGGCTTCAAAGATTCGGCGGTGTATGCGGTGAGCTCGGGCGTGACCTCGGGTGGATGCAGGTCGAGGGTGAACTCCACTGCGAGTGGGCCATTCGCGGTGCACGGACGGGACCGCTCCCACGGCTCGGCGGTCGCGCTCACAGCTGTGGCATCTGGTACCTCGACCTCGACCATGGATTCGCCGGTGACCACGAGCTTCGTATGTTCGGCCGTGACATGGAAATACGAGGTGGTGTTGCCGTACACATCGGTGCCGATCGAGCGGTCCGATGGTGTCGGATCGATGTGGATCTCATGGGAGAGCAGGCGCTGTCCGGGAAAATCCCGGGGCGTGAGATAGGCGCGCCCATAGGAGCTGGTGACCTCGCCGGAATATTTGTAGGTGGTGCGATGCTCGACCCGATAGCGCCGGGCGGCGGCGTTGGGCACGGTCATCCAACGACCCTCGTGCTACCCCACAGCGGCTGGATGCCGATCGGCAGCGCCAGTTTCGTGGTCTCGAACGATTCGGAGATCTTGCGCAACCGCAAATGCACGCCCTCCAACAACTCGGCCAGTTCGCTACGCCGACCCTCGGCATCGGTGACATCCAGCTCGTCCGGGTCTACCCGGCGCAGCATGCGCTGGGCATCGGCCAGCAGCCGTTGCGGGCGGGAGGATCGCGAATTACCCGGCAGCGCTTGGAAGTCGGCATCGAGCCGATGCAGCTGATAGGCCAGCGAGCGCGGATTCCCGGCATCGAAAAGTAGCAGTCCGGTGACCGCCGATACTCGCACCGAATCCCGGTGCCGACGACGGTAACTCACCGACGACTCGGTCGCCTTCAGCACCGTTTCGATGACCACCCGCTCGGCTTCCGGCCGATAGGCATTCGTCAGCGCGGCCGCGAGCAATGCGGTCAGCGACAGCCCCCGTTCGATGCGCTTGCCGATATCCATGACGTACCAACCGGTATCGCGCACCAGCGATTCGGCACCGATACCGGACAGCGAAAGCAGCGCCGCCAACGACAGCGAATGCAGCGCCGACAATGCCGTTTCCTGATCATCACCGGTGAACCGATATTCCACCAGCGCCCGATCCACCGCCCCCAGAATCATCCAGGTATCCACCGACAGCTGATCGCGCACCGCCCGCGCCGCCGACCCGTACCGATGGATCGCAAACGCCATCGACCCCGGCATATCCTGATCGACAGTCAACGCCACCAAATAGTCATGCCCGGCCCGCCCTGTCCCAGGCACCGCCGCCCGCGCGGTGATCGCCGCCATCGGCTTCGAGGAATCAGCGGAGCTCGACGCAATAGGCCCCTGCTCCGCTGATTGCGACTGCGACGCAGGTGGTTCCGCGGGCAACTTCTGCACGACACCGGCACCATCAGGCAGCACACTGAGCGGAGCCAGCGTCCCCGTGGTGCGGGCCAGTGCGGCCATCAGTGCAGGCAGTGCGTCGGCGCCTGCCAGCCAGGGGCGGTAGCGATAGTCCTGGTAGCAGTCGTGGGTTGCGATCAGTTGTCGTACAACGGCTTCGGCGCGTTCGCTGTAGCGGCCCATCCAGAACAGGTCGTTGAGGACGCGGGGAGAGCTGATCGGTTCGAGGGTGGGGGCGCGGCGTTCGCGTTCCTCGTGGGTGGGTTCGGTGCCGATGGCGGCGACAGCGGCGGGCGCCGCGCGGACCCAGATGTCTTTGGCGGCAACCTTTATGACTATTCGCTCAGGCTGTAGGCGTTGGCGCAGTTGGCCGAGGCCCCCTTCCATCGCCGTATAGCCGCCGCGTCGGGCGAGCGAGAACAGCCGCATACCAACAGGTGCCGAGGTGAGCCCGCCGTAACCCTGAACCGCGGGCGCGACCGAGAACTGCGCGGGCTCCTGCCCGACCCATTGCCAGCCGCGATCCTCGATCCGAACGGCCAGCTCCGCGCGTTGCGCATTGGACAGTTCCGGACCGAACAGCGTCGCACCGTCGACCGCCGAACGAATGATCAGCCGATCCAGATTCGCGATCAGATGCGAGCGTTCGCTGTCATTGCCACCCCAATACGTCGGCGCGCTCTCGAGCGCCAACTCCTCTCCGAGCAGCGCCCGCGAGATCCGCGGCAGGAACCCGGCCAGCGCCGGATTCTCCAGCAACCCGCTGCCGATCGTATTCACCACGGTCACCGCACCGCGACGCAACACCTCCACCAGCCCGACCACCCCGAGCCGCGAATCCGGCCGCAGGTCAAGCGGATCGGAGAATTCGGCGTCCACCCGCCGCAGCACCACATCGACCCGCTTCAACGTGCCGAGCGAGCGCATCCACAGGGCACCGTCGCGCACCACCAGATCCGCGCTCTCCACCAACGGAAAACCGAGCGTCGAAGCGAGATAGGCCTGGTCGAAGGCGGTTTCGGAATGCACACCTGGACTCAGCACCACGACGACCGGATCATCGTCATCGGCCATCGGCGCGGATTCGATCAACATCAACCGCATGGCCCGCGCGAACGGTGTGAGCGGGCGCGGATTGGAATGTTCGAAGGCTTCGGGAATCGCCGTCGACACCACCCGCCGATCCGCCAGCGCGTATCCGGCACCCGATGGCGCCTGCGCCCAGTCGGCGATCACACGGAACTGTCCGTCGCTCCACCGGCTGAGATCGCAGGCGTGCAGAAACAACTGGTGTCGCCCGGGAATCGTGATGCCATGCGCGGCGCGCACATATCCGCTATTGCCGAACACCACCTCCGGCGGCAGCAGACCGGTGGTGATGGTGCGGCGCGCGCCGTAGATATCGGTGAGCACCTCATCGAGCACCCGCGAGCGCTGCACCAGCCCGGCCTCCAGCCGGGTCCAGTCGTCGGCGGAGATCAGCAGCGGAATCGGATCCAGCCGCCAAGCGGTCGGCATCGGCGGCTCGCCGGCCGCTCCCACCTCGGTGTAGTAGATGCCGTCGTCATCGATGAGCCTGCGCACCCGGCTGTCCAGCCGCCCGAGCCCCGAAGTGCCCAATTCCACGAAATCCGCGGACAACTCCGACCACATGCGCCGCACACCACCCGTTGGATCGACCAACTCGTCGTAATACCCGCCCGTCGGCCGGCCGCATTCGTCGTAGCCTGCGGAATCCGCACCCTCGGCGCGATATCTGGCGAACTGTTCGGCAACCTGCTCGCGGACACTCAGCCGTCCGGCATTCAGCAGCGTCGTCTCGGATTCCCGAGCACCCGAGCCTCGCGCTTCGTCGCGCATAGTCACCGCGCCGACCTCGCTTCCCCTGCCAGACGTTATCTGGAGCGCGGACATATGTCCGCTCGCTTACCGATCGCTGACCAGTCCTCACACCGTGCGCGCCCGGCGCAGATCGAGGATGCCCGGCGCGCCGATGTCGATGGACTGTGCTGCCATCTTCGCACGTAGTTCCCCCGGATCGACCCGGGAAGTGGTGTGGCCCGCCGCCTCGCACCGCTGGTTGCGGCGCGACACGCGACCGATCTCCCACTAGCTGTCGGGGGCTGGTGCTATGACCGATTCACGAACCGATCTCGTCTGGAGGCCATATGCGCGTGCCGACGTGCCCGTCCTGCGAGTCCGCCATCGACCACTGCCACGGCACCCTTATCGTCCACCTCGCACGCACCGCCGAATGCACCGAAGCGGACTGCATCGATCTCGACCACACACGGCACGCCTTCGTCGTCGACTGCGGTGATATCGCCGGTGGCTGCGCCTGCGCGGTACTCGCACCGGATAGGTCGCATACCGCCTGACCCCCGGCTGCGCCGGATCGGCCGCTATCAAGCACCCGTACGCTGGCCTGGTGAGCGAGCGTCAGCGAGTGACCCATCAGCACAGCGCGTCGTGGCGCACGGCGGAGCCGGGCACCGGCGAGGCGGAGTCGTGAGCTACGACCACATCTTGTTGCCGTCCGGTGTCGCGATGACGATCGCGCAGGTCGATGCGTATCTGGCTACCCAGCAGGGGCAACCGGCGACGGAACTGGTCGCGGCGATGGCGGCGGAGCTGAACAAGCGCAATGCCGAACTACCCGAGCAGGATGGATTCCTGAGTACGGTTCCGGTCGGCGGCGCGGCCACCGGTGCGGTGTTGCACGTGCCGTGCCCGTACGACGCGATCGGATTCGTCCGGCAATTGCTTTTCGAGATCGCGACACCGCTCGACTACGCGGTCTACGATCCGCAACTGGCCTGGCTCATCGATCCGGCCGGACATGTGCCCGCGCTGGTCACCCACGGCGGCGCGGGCGAATTCCCCTATCTGACGAAAGCCCTTGCCGACCAGTGGGTTTCCGAACTGGCACCGCCGAATCCGTATCTGGTCGTCGAACGTGACGAGCAGGTCTACATCCAGACCTACCGTGACAAGTCCGGGACATTCACCCTCGAATATCGAGATGGCGCCCCGGACCAGCACTTCGGCATCACCGTTACCGACCCGCAGACCGTCGCGGAGCTGATCTGGGACTGGGCCATCGACGACCGCACGCGACTTCAGGCTCTGCCCTGGAGTCGAATCACCGTCTGACGCTTACTGATTCTGTACTGCAAGCCGACCGGCCAGGGCAATGAACGAGGCCCCGAAAACTCGACGCATCCAGGTGACCACGACGGGCCGAGAAATCACCTGGTTGCGTACGGCGGCCGCGCAGGCACCGTAGATCGCGAACACCACGAATGTGGCGAGCATGAACAGTCCGCTCAGTTCGAGCATGCGCGCCAACGCATTCGGCGCACCGGTCGGCACGAACTGGGGCAGGAAGGCGAAGAAGAAGATCGTCAGCTTCGGGTTGAGGATATTGAGCAGCACCGCCGAGGTGATCACCTGTCGGGCCGAAGGCGTTCCGGCTTCGGCTTCCGGCACGGCCAATGCGCCCTTGTCCCGGAACGTGTTCCACGCCATGTACAGCAGGTATGCGACACCGAGATACTTCAGTGTCTGAAAGGCGACGGCACTCGCATTGAGTAGTGCGGCCAGCCCGGTGACGGCCGCGATCATGTGCGGAATGATGCCGAGCGTGCAGCCGAAGGCCGCGATCACGCTGGCCCGCGTTCCCCGGGAGAGTCCGGCCGCGAGCGTGAACAGCACGCCGGTTCCGGGTGTGGCGACGATGACGAGCGTGGTCAGCAAGAACTCGATGCTCATCCCCGACACAGTAACCCGTGCCCGGCCGAACGCAAGCTACAGTGCCCGCCGACCTGACAGCGCACGGCCGAGGGTGAGTTCGTCGGCGAATTCGAGATCGCCGCCCATCGGCAGACCGGATGCCAATCGCGTCACCGACAGTCCGGGAAAATCGCGCAGCATCCGCACCAGGTAGGTGGCCGTCGCCTCGCCCTCGGTATTCGGGTCGGTCGCGATGATCACCTCGCTGACATCGACGCCGTCCTCCTGATTGCCGATGCGCGCCAACAGCTCTCGAATGCGCAGCTGATCGGGTCCGATGCCGCTGAGCGGATCGAGCGCACCACCGAGTACGTGATAGCGCCCGCGGAATTCGCGGGTGCGCTCGATGGCTTGCACATCCTTGGGCTCCTCGACCACACAGATCATGGTGCGGTCGCGGCGCGGATCCGAACAGATGCGGCACATTTCGTTATCCGAGACCGTGCCGCAGACAATGCAGAACTGCACGCCGTCACGCACCTTCTGCAAAGCGGCCTGCAGCCGGTCGATTTCGGGCGGCTCGACCTGGAGCAGATGAAATGCGATGCGCTGCGCGCTTTTCGGACCGACGCCGGGCAGCTTGCCCAACTCGTCGATCAGATCCTGGACCGGGCCCTCGTACAAAGACGTCCCCGGATCAGAAGTCGGGCAGACCCGGCAGCGACCCGCCGCCGGCCAGCGGGCCGAGCCGCTCGGCAGCCAGCTGCTGTGCGTTGGACATGGCGTCGTTGACCGCGCCGATCACCAGATCCTGCAGTCCCTCGACATCGTCGGGGTCGACGATCTTCGGATCGATGCTCAGCGCGATGACCTCACCGCTCGCCTTGATGGTGACCTGGACCAGGCCGCCGCCGGCCTGTCCCTGCACTTCGGTGGCCGCGATCTCGGCCTGGGCCTGCATCACCGCCTGCTGCATCTGCTGCGCCTGGGCGAGTAATTGCTGCATATCGAACTGACCACCGGGCTGCACGGCTTGTCCTCTCTGCGGAAAATGTCATCGTTCAGCCTAGTGGGCGCGACGACGGCCGTGTCCGCAGCCCCGAGCCGCCAGATAACAGTTCGATTTTTAATCAGATGTCCGCAAGGCCACCGTCTTACGATCGATGCAGGGTCGGACCGGGTGTGTGGTGAGTTCTGGAGACAGCAATGCGGGTTCTTTTCATGGGCACTGTGGTGCTCACACTGGGCAGTCTGTTCCTCGGGGCCGCTGGCCCCGCTGCCGCCGATTCCGGCATCGTCGACCCCGAGGTTGTCGGCTCCGAAGTTGTCGGCCCCGAGGTTGTTGACTCCGAGGTTGTTGACTCCGAGGCCGTCGACGCGACGGCGGACTATGGCGGCGGGTGCGTCCTCTATCCCGATAATCCGGCCGCGACCATCGAGTCGCTGCGCTTGCGATGCTCGGCCGAACAGCAGGACGCGATCTTCCGCGACGCCCCGCGCGGCGAGGTGCCGAGTGGCGTCACCAACGGCTGGGTGACCAGGCCGCCCATCATGGAGGCCGTGGCCCCGTCCTTATGGATCGGCAAGACCTTTTACACCGGCCCCGACGGCGGCTTTCTGGTGAACCGGATCACCCCTGCGGGCCTCGAGGCATGGCAGGCCGATGTCTACACCGCACCCGCGATCACCGATGGCGGCCCGACCTGGGCGTTGAACTACGCCCCTTCACCGACCCCGCAGGTCTACGACGAGATCCGCGAGGTCACGCCCAATGTTTGGTTCGGCTACTCCTGGTGGCGCGGCTACTTCCAGACCACCCTGCTGCTCACCTTCGCGCTGACGTACTAGGTCGAGCTGTACAGCCGGACCGAACCACTGACGACGGTAAGCGTGGTCTCCGAACTTCGAGACCGGATGCGCCCCTTGGTCCGGGTATAGAAAGTTCCCATGGCTCGCATCGGCATCACCGGACACATGAACATCACCATGGACACAGTCCGGTTGGTGTACGACGAGATCAGCAAGTTGCTCGCCGACCTGGGCGACCCCGTCGAACTCGTAGGGATCAGTTGTATAGCGCGTGGCGCTGACTCGGTGTTCGCACAGGCCGTGCTCGACGCCGGTGGGCGGCTCGAAGTGGTAGTGCCGTCGACCAACTACCGTGAGCGGAAGGTGGAGCCCGACCACGCCGACCTGTTCGACAAGCTGATCGCACGTGCCGACACCGTGCGCGTCATGAACTTCGACGACGCCGGGCGGGCAGCCTACGAGGCCGCGAACGAAGCCATGCTGTCATCCTGTGATCGGCTCTTCGCGGTGTGGGATGGGCAGGCCAGCGCCGAAGGCGGTACCGGCACGGTTGTCGATCTCGCGCGCCGCCACGGTGTACCGGTGCAGATCGTTTGGCCAGCGGGAGCCGAGCGCGAGTGATCACCCCTCGGCGACATGATTGCCATGGTTCGGCAAGTCGACTCGGTTGGTCCCGCACCGCTGACGGATATCGCATACGTCCGATTGCCGTCCGGCACGACATTCGCGGGTTGTTGACTCTCCCCTTGCTGGAGAGTGTTCGCTGGGAGGTATGACAGTGACGGTCTCGATCGGGGAGTTCGCCAGATTGACCTACCTCAGTGTGAAGACGCTGCGGTACTACCACGAGGTCGAGCTGCTCGAACCGGTCGCGATCGATGCGGGGTCGGGGTATCGGCGGTATTCGGTGAATCAAGTTGCGCAGGCGCATCTGATCCGGCGGCTGCGGGGGCTGGATATGCCGCTGCCGCAGATCAAGGCGGTGTTGGCGGCGCCGGATACCGAAACCCGGGATGCCGCATTGCGCGCACATCTCGAACGTATGGAGGCGGAGTTGCGGCGCACGCAGTCGGTGGTTGCTTCGCTGCGGTCGCTGCTCACCCAGGCCGCGCCGCTCACCGTCGAATACCGGTCGATCGCGGCCTTTCCGGCGCTCGCGTATGTCGATTCGGTGAGCAAGGATGCACTCGATGGTTGGTGCGCGGCCGCGTATCAGCTGTTGCACGAGACGCTGGCCGCGGCGCATATCGCGCCCGCCGGTGTCGACGGCGCCACCTATTCGATGGAGTTCTTCGAGAACGACGGGGGCGAGGTCGCCGCGTTCGTGCCCATACAGGCCGCCGCACGGATCGCCTTACCGAGCGAACTCTCGATCATCGAACTGCCCGCGCGCCGCTTCGCGATCGCCGTGCACTCCGGCCCGTTCGACGATTTCGACCGCACCTATGGCGCCCTCGGCAGCCACGTCGCCGAATACGACACCTCGCTCGCCGAACCCGTCCGTGAGCTGTACGTCCTCGGCCCGGGCCAAATCGAGGACCCCAACGCCTACCGCACCGAAGTCTGCTGGCCCATCAA
Source organism: Nocardia sp. NPDC050408 (assembly GCF_044458905.1). Lineage (NCBI taxonomy): Bacteria > Bacillati > Actinomycetota > Actinomycetes > Mycobacteriales > Nocardiaceae > Nocardia > Nocardia sp. NPDC050408. The sequence goes on from NZ_JBITIL010000024.1 coordinate 63,273, forward strand.
ACAGGGAGAACCGCAATGACACTCACGATCGGGCATATCACTTTCGACTGTGCCGATGCCGCGACGCTGGCCGGTTTCTGGTCCGAGCTGTTGAATCGCCGGCTGGACGAGAACGCCAGCCCGGAGTTCGCCACGGTCGGAACGGCCGAAGGCGTTGCGCCGGTGCTGATGTTCATCCAGGTGCCGGATAAGACGCCCGGCAAGAATGTGATTCACCTGGATCTGAAGGCCGCGGACCGGCGCGGACAGGTCGATCGCGCGATCGGCCTCGGCGCCGAGCACATCGGCGATTTCGACGAGTACGGCACGCAATGGACGACACTGGCCGATCCGGAGGGCAATCTCTTCGATATCGCGGCCGGATAAAGGAAGCCGGATAATGGAAAAGGCCCGACTCGTGTCGGGCCTTTCCGGCTATCTCAGGCGAGTTCGCGCTGCAGGTTCGCAAGCACCTCGGCCTGAATCTTCTTCAGCCCCAATGGCGCGAAGATCCCCTCGAAGATCCCCGCGATACCGCCCGCACCCTTCCACGACGTACGCAGCGTGACCTGCGAACCGGTACCGTCCGGCGTCACCGTCCAGGTGTTCACCAGCGTCGAATTCGAATCACGTTCGGTCACGATGGAATCCGATACCGACACGACCGCGTGCACGTTGCGGGAACGCTTTTCGGTCGCCTGCAAGGTCCATTCGGCGACGGTGCCCGCGCCCTGACCACCCTCGACCACCTTGTAGTCGCGGTAGTGCGCGGAGAGGATGCGCGGACGCACCTTCTCGTAATCCGCGATGGCCTCGAGTGCGCGCTGCGGATCCGCCTCGACGGCGATCGAACTGCTGGCGCTGACCTGTCCCACGATGAGCTCCTTGTCCGGCTACTGATCTTTTCGAGCGACGTACACGCAATCGCTACGGTTGCCTCCTATCCTGCCCTGTCGCCACCGCTTCGTGGAGCCCAGGGCGGTCCGCGCGCCGCGATGTTGATCACCGCGCGCCGACCCGTCCGCACTGTTAGGCTTCCCGATCAGATTGCGCCGGAGGGGATCCATGCAATACATCGTGCGAATCGGGTGTTCGAAACCGCCCGGATCACCGCCGGACTGACACGGCGAGTCCTGGGTATTCCCGATGCAACAGAAGCGTGACATTTATCCCTCGTCGGTGACCTTGCAGTGGCTTGTGTTACCGGTGCGTACTAGCGTCGAGGAGTGGCAGTGAGTCTGTTGGGGAAGGCCGGAGACGCATCGGCCGCACACGAATCAGGGTTCGCCGCGCATCGAGCGGGGATGGACCGGCTGTTGGCCAGTTACCGCGCGATACCCGCGAACGCCAACGTGCGACTGGCCAAGAAGACCTCGAATCTGTTCCGGGCCAGGGCCAAGAACACCGCCCCCGGCCTGGATGTTTCCGGGCTCGCCAAGGTAATCACGGTGGACGCCGAGGCCAAGACCGCCGACGTCGCCGGAATGACGACCTACGAGGATCTGGTAGCCGCGACATTGCCCTACGGGCTCGCCCCGCTGGTGGTGCCGCAGCTCAAGACGATCACCCTCGGCGGCGCGGTCACCGGCCTCGGCATCGAATCCACCTCGTTCCGCAGCGGTCTGCCGCACGAGTCGGTGCTGGAGATGGATGTGCTGACCGGGGCGGGCGAGATCATCACCGCGACACCGGATGGCGAGCACGCAGACCTGTTCCGCGGCTTTGCGAACTCCTACGGCACTCTCGGCTATTCGGTCCGCCTGAAGATCGAACTGGAGACCGTCCAGCCCTATGTGGCGCTGCGCCATGTCCGATTCCACGACCTGCGCGAGTTGGAGTCCACCCTCGCCCGGATCGTCACGGACAAGACCTACGACGGTGAGCGCGTCGACTATCTCGACGGTGTGGTCTTCACCGCCGAGGAAAGCTATCTGACGCTGGGCCGTCAGACCGACGAACCCGGCCCGGTCAGCGACTACACCGGCATGGACATCTACTACCGGTCCATCCAGCACGATTCCGACCGGCCCAAACGCGACCGGCTGACCATCTACGACTATCTCTGGCGCTGGGACACCGACTGGTTCTGGTGCTCACGCGCCTTCGGCACACAGAACCCGAAGATCCGGCGGTTCTGGCCGAAGCGCTACCGGCGCAGCAGCTTCTATTGGAAGCTCATCGCACTCGATCACAAGTACAACATCGGCGACAAACTGGAGGCCCGCCAGGGCAATCCGCCGCGTGAGCGTGTAGTGCAGGACATCGAAGTCCCGGTCGAGCGGACCGCGGATTTCGTCGAATGGTTCCTGCGCGAAATTCCGATCGAACCGATCTGGCTGTGCCCGCTGCGACTGCGCGAGAACCGCGCATCGAGCGCGGGGCGTCCATGGCCGCTGTATCCGCTGCAGCCGAACCGTACCTACGTCAATGTCGGATTCTGGTCCGCGGTGCCGACCGTCGCAGGTCAGCAGGAGGGTAAGGCCAACCGCGCGATCGAGCAGACCGTCACCGAGTTCGACGGGCACAAATCCCTGTACTCGGATTCGTACTACGGCAAGGATGAATTCGCGGCCCTGTACGGCGGCGAGATCTACACCGATTTGAAGAAGCGCTACGACCCGGACCAGCGACTGCTGGATTTGTATTCGAAGGCGGTGCAACGCAAATGACTACATTCAAGGACCGTTCCGATGTCTTCGCGGACCTCGGGACAAAACTCAGCATTGCCGAGATCTTCGAGATCCTCGTCGACGGCGAGGTGCCGATCCGGCTGACCGCATACGATGGCAGCGCGACCGGACCGGAGGACTCGAAGTACGCGCTGGAGATCAAGACCCCACGCGGCATCAACTATCTGGCGACCGCGCCCGGTGATCTCGGCATGGCCCGCGCCTACATCTCCGGCGATATGACCGCCACCGGCGTGCACCCCGGCGACCCGTACGACATCCTCAGGGCAATGGACGGGCTGAAGTTCCGTCGTCCGTCGGCGCTCGCATTGGTCACCATCGCCCGGTCGCTCGGGTGGGAGCGGCTCAAGCCGATCGCGCCGCCGCCACAGGAAACACTGCCGCGCTGGCGCCGGATCGCGCTGGAGGGCCTGCGGCACTCCAAGACTCGCGATGCCGAGGCCATCCACCACCACTACGACGTCTCCAACACCTTCTACGAATACGTCCTCGGCCCCTCGATGACCTACACCTGCGCGGCCTACGGTGATGAGAGCTGGACGCTGGAGCAGGCTCAGGAGAACAAATACCGTCTGGTCTTCGACAAGCTGCGGCTGAAGGAGGGCGACCGGCTGCTCGATATCGGCTGCGGCTGGGGCGGCATGGTGCGCTACGCGGCCAAGCGCGGCGTCAAGGTCATCGGCGCGACACTATCCGCGGAACAGGCCGAATGGGCACAGCAGAAGATCGCCGAACAGGGCCTGTCCGATCTCGCCGAGGTGCGGCATTCCGATTACCGCGATATCCCGGAGGCCGGCTTCGATGCCGTCTCCTCGATCGGGTTGACCGAGCACATCGGGGTGCACAACTACCCGTTCTACTTCGACTACATCAAGAGCAAGCTGCGCGACGGCGGCCTGTTCCTGAACCACTGCATCACCAGACCCGACAACACCCGGACCACCAAGGCCGGTGACTTCATCGACCGCTACGTCTTCCCGGACGGCGAACTGATCGGCTCGGGCCGGATCATCTCCGAGATCCAGAATGTCGGCCTCGAGGTGATGCACGAGGAGAACCTGCGCGAGCATTACGCGCTCACGCTGCACGAATGGTGTAAGAATCTGGTCGCCAACTGGGATGCCTGCGTCGAAGAAGTCGGCGAGGGCACCGCGAAGGTGTGGGGCCTGTACATGGCCGGTTGCCGACTCGGCTTCCAGCGCAATGTGGTTCAGCTGCACCAGGTGCTCGGCGTCAAGCTCGGACCGAACGGCGAATCGGGTCTGCCGTTGCGTCCGTGGTGGCAGCCGTAAGCAGCGACCGATACTGCCCGTCCTAGCCCAGGAGTTCATCCAGGAATAGGGCGGGCAGCGTCGTTTCGCCGGGTTGTCCCGGCGTCGCGCGCATTTCGGTGCGCAGCACCCGCAGGATGCCGAGCACACCGGGTCCCGCATCCAGAAGCGGCATAGTCCAACCGTGTTCGGCGCAGGTTGCCGCCGCTGGCAGCAGCAGTCCGGTGGCCTCGCCGACCCAGCCGGAGGCCGCCAGACATTCGGCCAGCAGCAGTACGGTATCCAATTCCGCACGGGACCGGTGCTGCTCGACCATGCGAGCATGGAGTGCGCGAGCTCGACGCACCGCGCGATCATCGGCGCGCAGCTGACGCTCGGACAGCAGTGCGCGGATCGCGGCGATCTCCTCCGCCTCCGCTGCCAGCGCCGCCGCGCCCGTCATCCGATGGGCCTGGTGGATGGTTCCGGAGATATCCGATTCGTATCCGGTCGCGGCGTCGGCGACCCGCCGGGCCGCGGTATCGGTCAGCAGTCCCAGGCGCAGCCGCTCGGCGCGTATATGCGCGGCGAGCCGAATCAGCCTGTTATCAGCGGCGATTCGATCACCCTCGTCGAGCCGGGCGGTGGCGGTATACAGATCGCCGAGCGCGGCCTTGACCCTGGCACCGACCACGAAGGTGGAAATCAGGAAGTCCACCGGCCCGACCCGGGTGACCAGCTGATGACTCTCATCGAGCAGTCGGTCGGCGGTATCCAGATCACCCCGGCGGTAACTCATTTCCCCGAGCAGCGCCGCGGCGACCCGCACCGCATCCGAGCGCGGACCCGACCTCTCCCGTGCGGTCTCCCACGCCTGCTGGAAACAACTTGTGGCAGTGGCGATATCGAGCTGTTCATAGGCCGCGGCACCCGTGCCGCACAGTCCGAAAACCGCGCCGAGTGGATCCTTGGATCGGGCGTGATACGGCGCCGCCCATTCCTGGATTTCGCGCGCGCCGTCGAAATCGAATTCGCACAATCGCACGAAGGAGGTCAGATTCGCGGCGGTCGATACGGTCCAGGCGGGTAGTTCATCGGGTTTCTTCAAACATTCGGCAACCCGATCGAGCACACCTTCGGTGTGGTCGCGCGCGATCTGATCCGAGGCCGCGAGCACCGCGGCCTGGCAGCGCTGCCGGTCCGCATCGTCATCGGTGGACGACCCGCGCGCCAGCACATTGGACAATCGGCCCAAGGCCGCGCGCGCTGCGGCGGGCTGCTGCAGATTCACATTCGCCCTGGCCACGGCCATCAGCAGTTTGGAACGCGAAGCCACCTGCTGCACCGGCAGTTTCGAAACCGTCCCGAGCAGCGTCGCGAGGCGGGACTTATCGATCAGGTCCATGCCCCCGCTCTCGAGCAGATCCAGCGCCATCTTCAGATCCGTCGCCGCGAGCGCGTGATCGACCGACTTGCGCAGCAAATTATGTTCGGCGTACCAGCGAGCTGCCTTGCGGTGCAACGCCTTCAACTTGCTCGGATCGGCCCGCTCCAACCGCGCCCGCAGATGTTCGGCGAACAGCGGCTGCATCCGGAACCACTCGGGATCGTGCGCAATGCGCCGGACGAACAACTCGCGCTGTTCGGCCTGCTCGAGCATCGTTTCGCCGTTCGGCTCCTCCGAAAGCGCCGAGGCCAGCGAACCGCTGACCCGCTCGGTGATCGAAATCGAGGTCAGGAAGTCGAGCATCTTGGGTTCGAGGGCGTCCAGAACGTTTTCGGCGAGATACTCGCGGATGCCGTGACTGCCTTCAGCGAGATTCGCGATCAACCGATCCGGATCGACATTGCCGCGCAACGACAAACTCACCAATTGCACGGCCGCCGGCCAACCGTCGGTGGCAGCGTGGATCTGTTCGATCTGGTTATCAGTGAGCGCGAATCCGTTGCGCTGCACCAGTATTTCCTTGGTCTCCGCGGTGGTCAGGCGCAACACCGAGGAGCCTATCTCGATCAATTCGTCGTGCACCCGCATCCGACTGGTCGGCAGACCCGACTGCTCACGGCTGGTCACCACGAAGCGCAGATGGTGACATCCGTTGTCCAACAGCGCATCCATCGCCCGCCGCGCACCCGCGTCGCTGACCCGGTGCCAGTCGTCCACGATCACCACGACGGTGGTTGCGCTGGCATGGATCTCATCGATCAGCGTGGAGATGACGTAGGCGACCGCATCGGCGGGCCGTTCCTCGAGCACCTGATCCAAACCTTCGCCGATATCCGGGCGGACCCGGCGGATCGCCTGGATGAGGTGGGCCAGGAACCAGATCTCGTTATCGTCGTCCTGGTCGACGCCGAGCCAGGCCACCGGGACCCCGCCATCGGCCAGCTCATTGCGCCACTGCGCGGCCACCGTGCTCTTGCCGAATCCAGCCGGTGCGTGGATCACCGCGAGTCGGCGGCGGCCACCGGCACGCAGACTGTCGAGCAGGCGCGGGCGTGGCACCGGGTCACGGGCGGGGGTCGGCGGGCGAAATTTCGTCGCCGCCGTCGGGGGCGGGGTCGGCGCGACCGGGACCGAGTTGGCCGGATGCTGGGATACCGCGGGACGCAATGTCAATGGCCAACTGCGGCGTGCGGTGACCGCCGGTCGCGTTACCGTCACCTCGGCCGCGCTCGGATGTTCCGTCTCCTCCGGCGCGACCACCGAGGTATCCAGCAGAGCCATCTCATCGGGCATCTGATCGTGCTCGGCCTGCACCGTGCGCAGCAGCTCACCGAACTCGAAAGCCGAAGCGGGCCGGTTTCCGGGATCGGTGTGCATCGCATACTGGATGGCATCGGCAACGTCGTCGGGTATGTCGTGGCCGTGCAGATCCGGCACCGGCTGGGTGGTGATCCGCAGGAATTGCGCGACCACCTTCTCCCCCGATTGCCGTTCGAAGGCAGCATGGCCGGTCAGCAGGGCGAACAGCGTCGAGCCGAGTCCGTATACATCGGAGCGGACTGTCGGGTCCTCACCCTTTAGCACCTCCGGCGCGGTGAAGGCGGGTGAGCCGGTGATCAAACTGCTGGAGGTGCGGAAACCGCCCGGAATCCTGGCGATTCCGAAATCCGTCAGCTGCGGTTCGCCATACGCGCTGAGCAGGACATTCGCCGGTTTGACGTCCCGATGCAGAATCTGGGCCCGATGCGCGCTCTCGATCGCGCCCGCCAGTTTCACCCCGGCCCGCAGGGAATCCGCCCAGGTGAGCGGACCCTGGTCCCGAATGACCTGTTCGAGCGAACCCCGGGTGCAGAAGGGCATCACAATGAACGGCTCACCGGTCGGGGTGACATCGACCTGCAGGATGTCGACGATATTCGGATGGCCGGACAGCCGACCCATCGCCTGCTCCTCGCGCAGGAATCGTTCCCGGCTCTCGGCATCGATCTCCGAGGAGAGCACCTTGACCGCGACCACCCGGTCCAATGCGTACTGGACACAGCGGTACACCACCCCGAACCCGCCCCGGCCGATCTCGACCGCATTCGACAGGCCCATCGCCTCCAACTCGTCGACGATATCGATGGGCGCATGTCGCTGTGTGTCCGATTCGGCCGAAGTCGATTCGGCGTTTGCCTTGCCCGAACGCATCCGTGGACTCATGTGACCACCTCGAATTCACAACGAATCGGCGTCACCGGCGACCGAGAAACACACGGACATCGGACATCGCGACATCCCGCGATGTCCGATAGGTCACGCATACTCCAACGTAGCGCGGTATCAACCCGAGTGGGTGGCTTTCGAAACAGCGTGGTCCCGACCACCTCAGCGCTCGGCGATGGGCCTGGTCGCGGGATCGTAGAGAAACGAGATCCGCTCCATGACGTTCTTGCGCTGCGTGTTCTGGAACGCGGCGATCAACCAGCGACCGTCTTGGCGAACGACAGTGTAGGTCTGCGTTTTCGACAACTCCTCAGGCTGCTTCGGGTCGCCCTTATAGGTATCGCCGCGGCTGGTGACAACGGCGGTATCCGGACCGTAGAAGCGGATGCCGAGGATCGAATCGGTGAGTTCGGTGCCCTTCTTGAAGCCCTTGAACAGGGCGCGGTGCCCCTCGACGATATCGGCGCGGCCCTGGTAGTAGGTGCCGACGAAGCTGGTGTAGGTGGCGTCCTCGGTGAACAGGGCACCGTAGGCGTCGGCGTCGCCGCGACCCCAGGCGTCGGTGAGTTGGTCGAGCAGATCGCAGATTTCCCGGGCCGACTGCGGTGCGGGCGTGCTGACGGTGGTGCAGGCGGGCGTGCCGAGGTTGTGCACGTCCGAGGTCTGGTCCAGCCAGAGGTAACCGCCGCCCGCGGCGACACCGAGGGTGATGGCGGAGGCGGCGAGGACGCGGGAGACGATGCGGCGGCGATTGCGGGGCTCGGGGGCGTTCATAGCGGATCCTTTGGGGCAGTAGGAGTTCAGCGCTCGGCGGCCGGGCGGGCAGCCGGGGTGGAGAGGTAGGTAATGCGCTCCATCAGCCTGTTGCGCTTGGTGTTCTGGAAGGCGGCGATCAGCCAGCGGCCGTCGCGGCGGACCAAGGTGTAGGTCTGGGTCTTGGTGAGTTGCTTGGGCTTGCCCTTGTAGGTGTCGCCGTGGCTGTTGACCACAGCCGTATCCGGACCGTAGAAGCGAATATCGACGATGTCGTCGGCCAGCAGGGTGCCCTTCAGGACACTGCCGAACAGGGCGCGATGCGAGGCGACGATATCGGCGCGGCCGCGGTAGAGGGTGCCGAGAAAGCTTGTGTAGGTGGCGTCTTCGGTGAAGACGGTGCCGTATGCGTCGGCATCGCCGCGGCCCCATGCGTCGACCAATTCCGCGAGTACGGCCTCGATCGCCTGGGTGTCATTGCTTGTCATGATGGTCCTCCATGCTAGATTTCTTCTTAGAAGAGCTTTCTTCGTGTAAGAAGTCTCTTCGTTAAAGAAGAGATTAGAAGATGGAGGTATCCGTGTCAACACCACCGATGCGCGAGGACGCGAGTGAGGTCTACCGCCGCTATCTGAGCGCGGTCATGCTGCACGGACAGGCCGGTGCGCGCGCCGTCGACCTGGGCGCGACGGACCTCTACGCGCTGAACATCCTGGAACTCAACGGCGCCATGACGCCCGGTGAATTGGGCACCCGCAGCGGCCTGACCACCGGTCCCACCACCCGCCTCATCGATCGCCTCGAAGACGCGGGCTATGTGCGCCGCGTCCCGGTCCCCGGCGACCGCCGCAAGGTGATTGTCGAATTGATCGACAAGCCAGCCGATCTCGATGAAATCCTGGCCCCTGCCCGGCGCGCCATCGGCGAAATCATCGGCGGCTATTCACCCGAACAACGCGAGGTGCTCTTCGACTACTTCACCCGCGCCGCCGACGCGTACTACCAAGCAGCCGAGGACCTGCGCCCCAGCTGAACAAAACCCGCCGCCGTGAATTCGGTGGCGGCTTTACCTTCGGATGAACTACTGCCTGGCAGGCTAGTGCCACGATCTGGGTAACCTGCTCGGCCGAGGTTCGGACACCGGGCCGAAGTCGTTGCCCAGCGGCGCCTGCGCCCTGAAACGGCGAAAAGCCCGCCACCGCGAAATGCGGTGGCGGGCTTGCCGTTAGCGAGTTACCGCGTGACTACTTGCGCAGCGAGGCCGGGACCTCGAAACGCTCACCGTAGGTCTTGGCGAGGTAGTCGGCGCGCTCCACGAAGGCCGCCTGGCCGCCCGGGTAACCGACGATGAACTGGTGCACACCACCGGTCCAGGCCGGGTAGCCGATGCCGAAGATCGAGCCGATGTTGGCGTCGGCGGTGGTGGTCAGTACACCCTCGTCGAAGCACTTCTGGGTCTCGATCGCCTCGATGAACAGCATGCGGTCGATCAGATCCTGCAGCGGCACAGCAAAACCGGCGGTGGTCTTGAAGTGCTCGCGCAGCCCGGGCCACAGGCCGAGGCGCTTGCCGTCCTCGTCGTATTCGTAGAAACCGGCCTTGCCCAGACGACCCGGGCGGCCCTGCTCGACCAGGTAGTCGATGACATCCTGCGCCGGGTGCCGCTTCACACCGAGGGTGTTGTCACCCTTCTCGGCGGCCTCCAGGGTCTCCTTGGCGATCTTCTGCATCAGCGTCAGGTTCAGCTCGTCCGACAGCTGCAGCGGCGCGGCCGGGTAGCCCGCCTGCAGGCCCGCCTGCTCGATGGACGCGGGCTCGATGCCCTCGTTGAGCATGGCGATCGCCTCGTTGACGAAGGTGCCGATCACGCGCGAGGTGAAGAAGCCGCGGCTGTCGTTGACGACGATCGGGGTCTTCTTGATCGCGAGGGTGTAGTCGAACACCCGGGCCAGCGCCTCATCGGAGGTCTTCTCACCCTTGATGATCTCCACCAGCGGCATCTTGTCGACCGGCGAGAAGAAGTGGATGCCGATGAAGTCCTCCTGGCGCTTCACACCGGTCGCCAGACCGGTGATCGGCAGGGTGGAGGTGTTCGAACCCAGCAGCGCGTCCGGGGTGACGATGTCCTCGATCTCCTGGAACACCTTGTGCTTGAGCTCGGTGTTCTCGAAGACCGCCTCGATGACGAAGTCGACACCGGCGAAGTCGGCCGGATCCGCGGACGGCTTGATCCGGTCCAGCAGCGCCTTGGACTTCTCCTCGGTGGTCTTGCCGCGCGAGAGCGCCTTGGCCTCGATCTTCTCGGAGTAGTTCTTACCGCGCTCGGCCGCCTCGATGGTGACGTCCTTCAGCACGACCTCGTAGCCCGCCTTGGCCGAGACGTAGGCGATGCCCGCGCCCATCATGCCCGCGCCGAGCACACCGACCTTGCGGATCTCCTTCTTCGGGACATCCTTGGGCCGCGAACCGCCGTTGTTGATCGACTGCAGGTCGAAGAAGAACGCCTGGATCATGTTCTTCGCGACCGGGCCGGTCAGCAGCGAGACGAAGTAGCGCGATTCGATCAGCGACGCGTTGTCGATGTCGACCTGCGAGCCTTCGACCGCGGCCGACATGATGGCGCGCGGTGCGGGCATGTTGGTGCCCTTGAGCTGCTTGCGCAGGTTGGCCGGGAAGGCCGGGAGGTTGGCGGCGAAGGCCGGGCTGGACGGGGTGCCGCCCGGAATCTTGAAGCCCTTCTTGTCCCAGGGCTGCACGCCGCCCTCCGGGTTGGCCTTGATCCACGCCTTGGCGGCGGGCACCAGCTCCTCGACCGAGCCGACGACCTCGTTGATCAGGCCGAGTTCCTTGGCCTTGGCCGGGCGATACTTGTTGCCCTGCAGCAGGAACTGCATCAGCGCGCCCTGCAGGCCGAACATGCGCACGGTGCGGATGACACCGCCACCGGCAGGCAGCAGGCCAAGGGTCGCCTCGGGCAGGCCGAGCTGCACGCCGGGCACATCCGCGGCGATTCGGTAGTGGGTCGCCAGAGTGATCTCCAGGCCACCGCCGAGGGCGGCGCCGTTGATCGCCGAGACGACCGGCTTGCCCAGGGTCTCCAGCCGGCGCAGCGCCGACTTGATGGTGCCGAGCTCCTCCATGAGGGCCTGGCCGTCTTCCGGGCCGACCTTCATCATGTTCTTCAGGTCGCCGCCGGCGAAGAAGGTCTTCTTCGCGGAGGTGATCACCACGCCGGTGATGCTGTCCTTCTCGGCCTCGAGCCGGTCGACAGTCGCGGTCATCGACGTCTTGTACAGCTCGTTCATTGTGTTGGCGCCCTGGTTCGGGTCGTCCATCGTCAAAACGACGATGCCGTCCGAATCCTGCTCCCAACCGATCATGTTGGTCTCGCTCACAGCTCCGTGTCTCCTGTGTCTAATTGGCGGCGTTCGCGGTCCCTACGTGTACCGCCTCCGGGCCTGCGCGAACGCCGCCGTGAATTCTCAGCTGTCGGTTGGGTTAGACGCGCTCGATGATCGTGGCGACGCCCATGCCGCCACCGATGCAGAGGGTGATCAGCGCGTAGCGGCCGTTGCGGCGCTCCAGCTCGTCGACCATGGTGCCGGTGATCATCGCGCCGGTGGCACCCAGCGGGTGGCCCATCGCGATGGCGCCGCCGTTGACGTTCAGCTTCTCGTCCGGGATCTGCAGATCCTTCTGGAACTTCAGCACCACGGAGGCGAAGGCCTCGTTGATCTCGACCAGGTCGATGTCATCGAGGGTCAGGCCCGCCTTGGCCAGCGCCTTCTTGGCGGCCGGGGTGGGACCGGTCAGCATGATGGTGGAGTCGGCGCCACTGGTGGCGGTCGCGACGACGCGCGCACGCGGGGTCAGGCCGGAGGCCTTGCCCGCCTCTTCCGAACCGACCAACACCAGCGCGGCGCCGTCGACGATGCCCGAGCTGTTACCGCCGTGGTGGACGTGGTTGATCTTCTCGACGAAGTGGAACTTCTGCAGCGCCACGGCGTCGAAGCCGCCCATCTCGCCGACCACGGCGAAGGACGGGTTCAGCTTCGCCAGGTCCTCGGCGGTGGTGCCGGGACGCATGTGCTCGTCGTTGTCGAGGACGACGAGGCCGTTCTGGTCCTTGACCGGAACGATCGACTTGGCGAAGTAGCCGCCGGTGGTGGCCTTGGCGGCGAGCTCCTGCGAGCGCACGGCGTAGGCGTCCACGTCATCGCGGGAGAAGCCCTCGATGGTGGCGATCAGGTCGGCGGAGACACCCTGCGGCACGAAGTAGGTGTCGTAGTTGGTGGCCGGGTCCAGCGCCCAAGCGCCACCGTCGGAGCCCATCGGCACGCGGGACATCGACTCGACGCCACCGGCGATGACCAGGTCGTCGAAGCCGGAGCGGACCTTCTGCGCGGCAAGGTTGACGGCCTCGAGGCCGGAGGCGCAGAAGCGGTTGAGCTGGAAGCCGCCGACGGTGTCGGGCAGGGCGGCCACGGTCACGGCGGTGCGGGCGATATCGGCACCCTGGTCACCCACCGGCGCGACGACACCCAGGATCAGGTCCGAGATCCGGTCCTCGTCGAGGTTCGGGAAACGGCCGCGCAGCTCCTGGATCAGACCAACAGTCAGATCGATCGGCTTGACCGAGTGCAGCGAACCGTTCTTCTTGCCGCGTCCGCGCGGGGTGCGGATGGCCTCGTAAATGTAGGCCTCTGTGGTCATATCGGAGTGTTCCTTCCTTAAGGGTGCGGCGGCCGAACATTCGTCCGTCCATGCGAGTGACCTCGCCGATCGGGTCCGGAGACCGACCGTCCTGACGCTGTACAAAAGTCGACAAGCAGCGGCGATGACGAGTACTTGGTACACGCATGCCTGCGCATACCATAGAACTTCGCCATACCGCGGCTCGCGGCCACCCGTTCATACTACCGTCGAGTGCGAACTCCGGTTAACTTAACGTCCTGTGAACGAGGGTTGTCAACCATCCAGCCGTGTGGCACCCAGCTCACTTTTCAGCAACTCCAAGGCCACCTCATCCGGGTCGCGCCGATCCCCCGGCGCCACCGGGGTCTGCGATTCGGCCAGCATTTCCTGCTCCTCCTCCGGGGTGGAGGGCGGCGGGACGCCATCGGTCGGCCCGTAATCCATCGGGCCGGGATCATCCGGTAGATCCGGGTAATCGGGCGGCGGAATATCGTCATCGCCGCGGAACGACCGAGCGTCACCACTCGGCGCGGACCGCTGACCAGCGCCCGCCGCCGGATCGGGGGCCGCCGCCCTGGCCTGACTCGGCCGGGAGAACCGCGGCGGTGCAGGCGCATCCGAACCGCGTCCGGCCGGGTTGGCGGATTCACGTCCCGGCGCATTAGCCGCCTGCTGTCCGCCCTGACCGCGCCCCCGGCTCGTCTTCGGTGCGGCAGCCGCGGACCGAGGCGCGGCCCCGCCCGCCTCCCAGCGCACCGGATGATCGCTGCCGAGCACAGCCCGCACCGCCGACCGCACCGCCTCCACATTCCGTGGATCCGACAGCCGCTGCGCCAACGGCGCATGCTGATGCGCGAATATGATCACCTCCCCCTCGATCCGCGCCACCGACGCCCCCGACAACAACGCCTGCACCGTAGGCCCGAACTCCCGGACCTTCGCCCGAATCTCCCCCCAGGCCCCTTCCACCGCCCGCAGCAAATCCCCATCCCCTTGCCCCCCAGCCCCTTGCACCCCAGCCCCTTGCCCCCCAGCCTCCGCACCGGCCTGGTCCGCGAGACCCTGCGCACCGCTCTCCTGCGCGCGCACCTGCTGTACAGCAGCAACTTGCGCGCCGCCCTGCTGCGCCACACCACCCGGCCGCGCGAGAGCAGAAGCCGCGACCGCCCCGGTCGTCGACTCACCTACTTGCGCCGCGCCAGCTGCAGCCGGATCCGCAACACCCCCCTCCGACCGTTGCACCACATCATCGCGATCCGCCGCGACACTCGCGGCCGCCCCACCGGCCTGCTCGCCCGCACCGGCCCCGGACGCCACCCGATCCGCGGCAACCTGATCGGACTGATGATCCGAAATCGACTGCGCAGCATCTGAATTCGAAAAGTCCGCTGAATCCGCAGCCCCAGTGCGGTCGCCCTGTCGCGGTGTAGTTGTCTCGGAGACAGCCCGCGTTCCTTCCGGTTCCAGCAATCCGGCGGCAGCCGGCGAACCCGCGGCACCAGCGAACTTCGCCTCGCCGCGGCCAGGCGCGACGGCTCGATCCGCGGCTTCGACGGCCGAAGACGAGGCGGAAGCCTCTGCCTGAGCGGCATCGACCGAAACAGTGCCAGCACCCGACGAAGCATCAAGGCGTGCTTGTCCCGAAGACGCCTTCTCGACCGGTGCGCCGCTTGTCCCGGTCGCCGCATTGCCTCCGGTGGGCTGTGGCGCGCCGAGTTGTCCGGTGCTCGGTCCCCGGTCGACGTGTGTGGGATCCACACCCGTCTGCGTCTCGCCGCGCGGCGCCGTCGAATCGCCCGGCACGAAGGCGAATCCGGCCCCTGCGTCGCCTTGCCCGGCGTCCGCGCTCTGCCCGGCAGCCGAATGCTGGCTTGCGGTCGGACCCTCTGCTGTCGCCGCGGCTTGTGCTGCCGTCGAGTGCTGTGCTGCCACAGTGCCCTGTCCGACCGCCGGATCCTGCCCACCGGCAAGGCCCTCCGGATCGGCACCGCGCCCGGCAATCGACTGCTGTTCCACAGCCGCTGCACGCTCCGCAGGGAGACGCTGCCCCGGAGCTCCAGCCTGCCCAGCAGCACCAGCCTGCCCAGCAGCACTCTCGAGGCTCGCGCCTGCGCGGGTGGCGCCCTTTTCGCGGCGAGCAGCGGCGAGGAGTTCCGCACCTCGGCGGCGTGCGGGTTCATTGGACGAACGCGGCGACGTTGCGGAGGTCGGGGGTTCGGCCTGCGCCGGAGCGGCAGTGGGTGCCGCGGCGGCAGGCGGCGCGATCGCTCCGGTCGCTATGCCGCGTTCGAGGCGCTCGAGGCGTTGCAGGGTTGCGGATTCAGCATCGGAGACCGATGGGAGGAGCATGCGGGCGCAGACGATTTCGAGCAGGAGGCGGGGGGCGGTGGCGCCGCGCATTTCGCCGAGGCCCTCGTGCAGGAGTCCGGCGTGCCTGGCCAGAGTGGCCGGGCCGGCGCGTTCAGCCTGTTCGCGCATGCGGTCGAGGACATCGCCAGGGCCGGAGACCAGGCCGCGGTCGGCGGCGTCGGGGACGGCCTGCAGCAGGATCAGGTCACGCAGACGTTCCAGCAGGTCGACGGCGAAGCGGCGCGGATCGTGGCCCGCCTCCATCACGCGGTCGATGGTGCCGAACAGGGCGGCGCCATCGCTGGCGGCGAGCGCGTCGATCGCATCGTCGATCAGCGCGACGTCGGTGACGCCGAGCAACGAAACCGCCCGCGAATAGGTGACACCCTCGGGTCCGGCGCCCGCGAGGAGCTGGTCGAGCACACTCAAGCTGTCGCGCGGCGATCCACCGCCCGCGCGAATCACCAACGGGTACACCGCCTCATCGACCGGCACCTGCTCTTGCTCGCAGATCTTGCCGAGCAGTCCACGCATAGTGGCGGGCGGCAGCAGCCGAAACGGGTAGTGGTGCGTGCGCGAGCGGATGGTGGGCAGCACTTTGTCCGGCTCGGTGGTGGCGAAGATGAAGATCAGGTGGGCGGGCGGCTCCTCGACGATTTTGAGCAGCGCGTTGAACCCGGCCGTGGTGACCATATGCGCCTCGTCGACGATGAACACCCGATACCGCGACTCCGCCGGCGCGTAGAAGGCCCGATCGCGCAGTTCGCGGGTGTCGTCGACACCGCCGTGACTCGCGGCGTCCAGTTCGATCACATCGAGATTGCCCGGTCCGCCCGGCCCGAGCGCGACACAGGATGGGCAGACACCGCATGGTGTCGAGGTGGGGCCCTGCACACAGTTCAACGAGCGCGCGAGGATGCGCGCCGATGAGGTCTTGCCACAGCCCCGGGGACCGGAGAATAGATAGGCATGACTGATGCGACCGGTGTCGAGCGCGGTACTCAGCGGGTCGGTGACGTGCTCCTGACCCACCACTTCAGCGAACGTTGCCGGTCGGTACTTCCGGTACAGAGCCACGGCCAGAGGTTACCGGCGCCCACCGACAAAGCACATTCCCCTCGACCGACAGGCCGGGCGCGGCGTGCCACCGGGCGTTTCACATCATGATTGTGATGTAGATCACATGATACTCGAACCTTTGTTAGTCCCCACTGATCAGCGGCGAAGGTGGCAATGCCGGAGCAATCGAAGACCGACAACGGACGAACGACGAATTTTGGCGCCCGTCCAGTGCACTTCGCGCCGATTAGTTGAACTCACGCCCCGGTTCGAGACCCATTTGCGGATATAACGAATCAATCAACCAGCATGACATCTACGCAATCGCCTGGCTACCGTGGTTATCGGCAACTTCGGTAGCCAAACCTTCATCAGGTTGGTGGCCCCGGCCGGTCCCTCATCCCGACCGGGGCACAACCTGAGCCCACAATTTCCCGGCGCTTTTCCGCCGACTCACACCACTTTCACCGGAGGAAATTTCCACCGTGCCGTCGTGTGACGACATCGCCGCCGCCTGGCTTTCGAGCACCGATTTCGCCGACGACCATGCCGCCGTCGACCTGCTCAGCCGGGCGATCAGCCCCCAGGACTTCGCGATCAAGCGCGATTCGCTACCGGTGGCCGCAGCCGCCGATCCGTCGACCGCCGCCGCCATCCTCGAGCTACTGGAACGCGGCCAGGTGCCGACCATGGCGGCGATCCGCACCCTCACGGCGCAGAACGAGATGCGCCGGGAGGCCGAACGCATCGAACGCCTCGGCCGCCGCGCTCAGCGCAGCATCGATGACTTCGGCCGCATACTGGCCCGGCTGGCCGAGGACCATTGGATCGCGCACGGCACCGGCCCGACCCGACGCGACGTACTGCAGTCCGAACCGGTGATGGCGCTGATCCGCGACCGGATCGGCGATATCGCGCCGACCGCGGTGAAACATCTCTGGTTGATCGAGCGCGCACAGCGCGCAGGCTGGATCGCCTCTGATGCGAGTCCCGGATCCCTCTGCGCCGCACGACGCTTCTACTCCGCGAAGTACGGCAACCGGGTCTCGCTGCGACCGGTCAATACGATCGGCACGATCGTGGCGACCTACCTGCGCGATTATCTGGCCGAAAACGACCGCCCGCCGCGCTGGTCCACCCTCGCCCACGACCTGCGCGACGACCGCGGCCGCCGGATCTTCCACGACACCGCCGACGCGCGCATCCAGCGCCGGTGGCTCACCACCGCCGAATGGATGGCCGAGCGCGAGGACCTGCCGGTGCCCGGACGGCGCGGCCTGCGCGCCTTGGCAAAGAAGGCGCGGCGCTGAACTGTCTGGGCCGATAATCAGCGACGATGTGAGCATTCGGTAACTTCTTCGCAACGCATGTAAGCGTGGAAGGAGTTACCCCGTGTCCTCAACCATCGATCCCGCGGCCACCGCCTGGCTGCTCATCAGCACCGCCCTGGTGCTGCTGATGACGCCCGCGCTGGCCATTTTCTACGGCGGGATGGTGCGCTCGACCGGCGTACTCAACATGCTGATGATGAACTTCATCGCGATCCCGCTGGTAACCGTGGTGTGGCTGTTGGTCGGTTACAGCCTGGCATTCGGCAAGGACGCGGGCGGCGGTCTGATCGGTAATCTCGACCACTTCGGGATGGCAGGCATCGATCCCAATTCCGTACACGGCACGATTCCGGAACTGCTGTTCGCCACCTTCCAGTTGACCTTCGCGATCCTGACCGCGGCACTGGTCAGCGGTGCGATCGCGGACCGCGCGAAGTTCGCGGGTTGGATGGTCTTCGTACCGCTGTGGGCGCTGGTGGTCTATGTGCCGATCGCGCACTGGGTGTGGGGGCCGGACGGCTGGCTGGCCAGCTTCGGCGCGCTCGACTACGCGGGCGGCATGGTCGTGGAGATCGCCTCCGGCGCCTCCGCGCTGGCGCTGGCGCTTGTGCTCGGCCCGCGCATCGGCTTCAAGACCGATGCGATGCGTCCGCACAACCTGCCGTTCGTGCTGCTCGGTGCGGGTCTGCTGTGGTTCGGCTGGTTCGGTTTCAATGCCGGGTCGGCGCTGACCGCGAATGGTGTCGCGGCAGCGGTATTCCTGAACACACTGGTGGCGGGCTGTCTTGGCATGCTCGGCTGGCTCGCGGTCGAGCAGATCCGCGACGGTCGACCGACCACCTTCGGTGCGGCCTCGGGTGTGGTGGCCGGTCTGGTCGCGATCACGCCTTCGTGCGGTTCGGTGAATACGCTCGGCGCGCTCATCGTCGGCCTGACGGCCGGTGTGGTGTGTTCGTTCGCGGTCGGCTGGAAATTCAAGGCTGGCTATGACGATTCGCTCGATGTGGTCGGTGTGCACTTCGTCGGCGGAATCGTCGGCACGCTGCTGATCGGACTGTTGGCCAACCAGGTGATGACCGGTGGTGTCGAGGGTCTGTTCTACGGCGGCGGACTCGCGCAGTTCGGCAAGCAGCTGGTCGGTGTGCTGGTGGTCGCGCTGTACGCGTTCGCCGTCTCCTTCGTGCTCGGCAAGGCCATCGACCAGTTGCTCGGATTCCGGGTCAGCAAGGAAGACGAGATCGCAGGCATCGACTCCGTGCTGCATGCGGAGACCGCGTATGCCGAAGGCGTGCACGGACATGCGCCGCGGCGTTTCGGTGAGGGGCACTTCGGGCTGCCGCACGGTGGCGATCACTGATACGAAGTTCCCACCGATGCGCGAAAGCGCCCGCTAGGACACCTCGTCCGACGACATATTCCAAGTGTTGCATTGAAAGGTCCGGTCGTAGTTCTGGCCTTGCTCGAACCACGCCCCGTAGTGCTGGGTGGTGCCGTGATCGCGGGCATCGCCGGACTTATCTCCACGCCCGTACTGATCCGCTGTTGTTCGGCTTTGCTCCGCTTTGTCGAAGGCACCATCGACGACCGAGGTGCCGACGTACATTCCGGCAAAGCACTGCGCCTCCAACTCCATGCGACGCGACAATTCCAGCCCGAGCGCGCTGCGCGCTCCCGCATCCGAACGCTGGCTGCTCATTGCCTGGGTAATGCCGGAGATCGCCTGCACATGATGGCCGTATTCGTGCGCGAAAACCGTCAAGTAGATCACCGTGTCATTGCCATACCGCTCGATCTGGATCTTGTCCAGAGGCAGGTAGATCGTGTGGTTCGCCGAACAGTAAAATGCTGCCCAATTTGCACTTCCGGAGCCACATGGTGATGCCGCGTCCGCCCCGCGTGCGGGCACGCTCACAGCCGGGCTGGAGTACGGCAGGTTCGCGCCTTGTAGAACGGGACGCCATTTCTTATCGAGACAGGCGGCGGCAGCCTGGAAAAACCGGGTGGCGGCGTCGACCGTCGCGGACCAGGCCGGATAACTGCACTCGGCATTGATCACACCCGCGTCGCTGTCACGGAACAGCGGGTTATCACCGGTTTTCGCAACAGGTTGCGGTCCAGCGGGTTTCGTCGTCGTCGGCGCGGCGGCACGGCTGGTGGTCGCCGCCGCGGCGCGCGATGTCGGACTCGGCGAGGAGGTCGACGATGTCGGCGGCGTGTAGGTGTAGCTCGGCGTCGGCGGGGTGTAGGCAGACGGACGGTTGTGCTTCTTCTCGTTGTCGGCCGAAATCGCGGATGAGACAAAGAGTCCGACGACCACGACGATGACCGTCAGCACACCGAGCAGGGCACTGAGCCCAACACCCGAACTCCGGCGGCGCGGCCGGTACGGACGCGGCGGATAACCCGGCCGCTGATACGGCATCGGCGGACCGTACGGCGCCGCGTAAGGCGGAGGGTAGCCGGGCGGATAACCTTGTGGCGGACCATTTCCCGGCGGTTGCGGGTATCCGGGTGCGGGTTGATGCCCGGGTGTGGATTGATATCCGGGTGCGGATTGATGCCCGGGCGCGGATTGATGCCCAGGCGCGGATTGATGCCCAGGCGCGGATTGATGCCCAGGCGCGGATTGATGCCCAGGCGCGGATTGATGCCCAGGCGCGGATTGATGCCCAGGCGGCGGCTGGTATCCAGGCGACGAACCGTAGCCGTAGGGCGGCTGCGTCATCTACTCACGACACCGAACTGGCCGACGCGGTGAAGGTATTGCACTGTGCCGCACGGTCTTTGTCCACCCCGATCTCGAACCACGTGCCGCCGTTCGCCGCGGTCCCGTGATCGCGCATATCACCGCGCTGGTCACCGCGGCCGTGGGCGTCGCGGCGGGCGAGAGTGATCTGCGCGGTGGTCAGCGAACCGCCATTGGCCGAGGAGCCGAGGTACATGCCGTCGAAGCAGTTGGCCTGCAACTCGATTCGGCGCGAGAGCTCCAGACCCTTGTCGCTGCGGACGCCCGCGTCGACGCGATCACTGTTGGCCTTGCGCAGGATTCCGGCCATCGCCTGTACGTGGTGGCCGTACTCGTGGGCGAAGACCGACAGGTACACGATCCAGTTGTCCTTGAACAGATCGGTCTGCAACTGGCTGATCGGCATGTAGATCGTCTTGTTCGCCGGGCAGTAGAAAGCAGCGAAATTACTGGTGGAGCCGGTGCACGGCGTAGTGATGCCGTCCGTGGTCGCGCTGACATTCAGCGTCGGCGACTGGAATGGCAGATTCTTCTGCGCCAGTATGGGTTTCCACGCCGATTCCAGGCATCCCGCGGCGGTATCGAAGAACTTGCGCGCGGTGTCCACCTGGGTGCTCCACGGCGAGTACGAGCACTTCGCCGGGATCAACGTGCTGTTCGGATCGGTCAGCAGCGGGTTGGTTCCGGTCTCCGATACGCCGCCGTTCGAATCCGGTGTGTAGGTCATGCTGGGACCGGGGCCCGACGAAGTGTTGCTGTGCCTGCCGTGCGAAATCGCGCCGCGCACCAGGCCACCCGCGACCACGAACACAATGATCAACAGCAACGCGATCCATCCGCCGCCGCTCTTGCGCTGCTGCGGTGGACGTCCGGGCGGACCGTAGGGCATCGGCGCACGCTGTCCGTATCCGGGCGCTGGATAACCGGGCTGCTGGCCATAACCTGGCGGCCGACCATAACCGGGTTGGCCGTAACCGGACGGATAACCCTGCTGCTGTCCATATCCGGGCTGCCCATAACCCGGCTGCTGTCCATATCCGGGCTGCCCATAACCCGGCTGCTGGCCATAACCGGGCTGCCCCGGCGCGGGACGATATCCGGGCTGCCCATATGGCGCACCGGAACGGGGCGGAACCGGTTGTCCACCAGGCGGAACCGGCCCATAGCCGTACGGTGGTTGGGTCATGTCCCCCGTACCCCCTCGTCTCATGATCGCCGACCGTGTTGGATTTGCGGCGCTCCCGGGGCCATTCATGGTTACGCTGCGCTACCGCCTGCGGGCCCGTCGCTCGCGCCGGGCTGCTGACGCAGCTTAGCAACTTGTCTAGAGTAGGCAGCCATGCTGACTTTACGGGGGGGCGCCGCGAGCGCGCTGCTTCTCGCCGCTGCGGGAATGCTGGCCGCCGCACCGGTTGCCCACACGGAGCCCGCAGCCGATGGCGTCGATATTGTCGCGGATCTGAAGCTGAGCCGTGAGGGTGTACTCGAGGTCACCGAGAAGGTGACCGTCCCCGCCGACAGCGGCTTCAAAATGACACTGCCGCTTCGCCTCAAGGTCGGCGACGACGTCGAACGCGTCTTCAAGGTCACCGATGTCGACACCAAGGGCGCCGGCACCGCGACGGTCGCGAATGATCTGTTCACCATCGACGCCAAGCCGGGCGAATCGACCTTCACCTACGCGATCCACAACACGGTCAGCGACGCACCGGGAACCCAGGTCTTCCGCTGGCTCGGCACCATCAATGCCGATGTCGCATCGATCGACGCATCCCTGATCAGCCCGAGCTACGAAATGGGCGTGGTGGACTGCAAATTGGGTCCGCCCGGCAATCTACGGCAGTGCTCGGATCTGCAGATCGAAGCGGACGGTGTGCTCTATTGGCGCCAGACCGACCTGCGCAAGGGCGACAATATCGACCTGACCCTGCAGCTGCCGCCCGGCACGGTGCCCGCCAACGCCGATATTCGCGACAACAGCGAGGCGGGTGCCTTCTCCGTCACGACTCCGGTGCTCGTCGCATTCGGTGTGCTGCTGCTCGCACTGGCCGCAATGGCGGCCTGCGTGCTCAAGACCAGGCGGGAAAACGCCGCCGCCACAGCCGGTTCGGAGACGATCGACCCGCTGCTGCGCGACGGTAAGCAGGTCCAGTTCACCTCTCCGGACGGTATTCTGCCCGGCGAGGCGGGCGTTTTACTCGACGAACATGCCGATCCGAGCGATATCGCCGCGACGGTGATCGACCTTGCCGTGCGCCGGTACATCTGGATTACGCCCGTCAGCGATAGCGACTGGCGCATCGACCGGGTGAACGCCGCCGATGACCAACTGCGCGATTACGAAAAGGCGGTCTACCGCGCACTACTGCCGGACGGCACCGATTCGGTGACCGTCGGCGAATTGCGCACGCCAGGCCGTGTGCAGTCCCAAACGGTACGCAGCGCAATGCTCGCCGACGCCGTCGAGCGCGGTGCCTTCATCGACCGGGCCCGGATCGGATTGCCGATCCTGTCGGGTGGGGCACTGATCGTCGGCGGTATCGCCGCGACCGTCGCCTTGGCGCTCACCTCGGGCAGCGCATTGGTCGGTGTCGCCATTCTGCTTGCCGGCGTCGCGACCGTGCTGCTGCCGCGATTCCTACCGGTCCGCACGGCGCAGGGCCGCGAACTCGTCGGCCGGATCCGCGCGCTCCAGCGCGGCTTGGACGCGACTACCCGCGACCAGATTCCGCCCGCCGACCAGGAATTGGTCTTCTCGCGTGCACTGCCGTTCATGGTGATCGGCGGCCGCGCCGACAACTGGATCCGCGCCTTCCGCGAGCTGAACCTCGCCGCCGACTCCCAACCCGGCCTCTACTGGTTCGGCACCTTCGAACGCGACCGCAACCTGCAACGCTTCGCCGGCCACTTCCCCTACTTCATCACCGCCCTCGAAGCACTCTTCGCCTAAGGCCGCGACCGCTGAGATCCCCCGCCCCGCACGACAGCGGGACCGCTGCCCACCCAGCCGCCGAACCCACCGGCGCGCCCACTGAATGGTAGGCAGCCCATCGACGGTAGTCATACGGTGGCTCGACGCCCAGCCCCAACCACCATATGACTACCTCGAAAATGAAAGTCCCTGCAACGCAACCACAGCCGGTCCGAGCGTTGGCACGGCACACGACGTGCCCAGCGCGGTCGGGCAACCACTCGACAGCAATTGACGGGACTGTCGAGGCGGGGAGTCTGTGCGGGACAAGCGGACCCCGCTGCGACCACCAAGCCGTCGCGCAGTGCCGCTTACGTTGTCGATGTGCGGGGCTAGTCCGAAAGCACCGTGCGACGGATCGCTGAAAGCGGATCCGCGTAGAGAACACTGAGTGAGGTGACCACCGCGGCGAATTCCTGCACCTTGCCGCCGAATCCGCTGATCCGGATATCGGTCGGTGGGAGTTGGGAGGACTGGGTGAAGGCGCGGGCGACGTGGGCGACCGCGGGGCGGTAGCCGGTGAAAGCCTGGCCGCCGAGGATCACCCGGTCCGGATTGAGCATGTCGCGGACCATCGCGACGGTGTGTCCGAGGATGGTGGCTCGTTCGGCGAGCAGCTCCTGCGCATCCGCCGCGCCCGCCTCGGCGGCGCGGTACAGGTCGGCGATGGTGGTGCCGCCGGTGCCCTTGTGCGCCGGAATGATCCCGCGCCCAACGGCTCTGGCGTGCAGCGACCGATCACCGACGGTCACCTCGAGGCAGCCGCGCCGTCCGCAGGTGCATTCGACATCGGAGCCGGTCGGGAAGTGCGCGATCGACCCGGGACCGCTGCTGGGCGTATGCACCCGGCCGTCCAAAGTCACTGCGATACCGGCGGTTTCGCGAACATAGAAGTACAGGCTGCTGCCCGGACCACCGGTGCGTGCACCATCGCGCGGCTCGCCGGTCGGCAACAGCAGCTCCGACGCGGCCATGGCCTCGACGTGCGGCGCCACCGAAACCGGCAGCTCGAGCACCTCGCCGAGCACCGAACCGATCTGTGCGCCTTGCCAAGCCAACTTGGGGTGATCGACGATACCGGTCGCGGGATCGACCCGCCCACCGATCGCCACCCCGGCCCAGAGCGGTTTGCGCCTATGCCAGCGCTGCAGGAAGGCCTTGGCACTGCGCGCGACGGTCATGGTCGCGAAGTCCTGACCGGTCTGTGGCGTAGCGATCGCCAGTCCACCGAGGATGCGACCGCGCAGATCGGCCGCGACAATCTTGGTGACCGCGGCGCCGATGTGGATGCCGAGGGTCAGATAGGCCTCGTGGTCGATTTCGAACGGCACCCGCGGACGTCCGACCGCGCCCGATGCGGTCAGGTCGGGGCGCTCGCGCAGCAGCCCGGTGGCCAATAGTGCGGACACCTGACGGTTGACCGTCGCGATGCTCAAACCCGTTGTGCGCGCGGCATTGTCACGGGAAACCGGACCGCTGATCGCGGCGCGCAGCACGGCTGCGGCCGGGTTGTCGACGATGCGCAGCTCCGGCGCGACGACGGGACGCTGGACACGGACACGACCGGTGACAACCCTGGAGGCGGATCGATCAAGGGTGGGGAGGGACATATGAAGATTCCTTGCTGAAGTCCCGTACCACGGGACGTGCCTACATGTGCGGCGACGGGGCAGCGCACGAGCCGAAAGAGCGGCTCAGCTGCAGCAAGAACAACACAGTTCGCGAGTCAACGGCAGTCGCAGACCCAGCGCGGCGGTCACGTAGGTGACCCGCGGTGCGGTCGGACGGCTCGAAGACATGGGATCAAAGTTAACACCGAAATCGCCGCGCACCAAGCCCTATCGGCGAGCCCGGAACTCCTCGGATGGGTGGTTCGTTCCGAAATCCTTGGCGTGCACCGGGTTCCGAGCAAAATGTGGTCCAGAGCACGATTTGTCCGAAAAAGCCGAATGGGGGCCGCCACTTCGGCGACCCCCATGGGGTGACTGGCTCGCCCGATCCCGGGCTATTCGGTTACGCCGCTTCCGCGACCAGCTGACGACGGGCCAGCAGTGCGGTGGCCGAGGCGATCAGCCCCACCAGCGCGACCGCGGTGACCAGGTACAGGCCCGGCCGGTACTGCGCGATGCTGGTGGCGGCGCCGCCGCTGATCAGCCCGGTGACCACGGCGAGCACGACCGCGCCACCGATCTGACCGGAGGTCTGCACCAGCCCCGAGGCCAAGCCCTGCTCGTGGTCGGCGATGCCCTCGGTGGCCTGCACCATGACCGAGGAGAAACCGAGTGCGAAGCCCAGTCCGAGCAGCAGGAACGCGGGCAGGTAGGCCACGACGTAGGTCGGGTCGGCGCTACCACCGAAGGAGATGAACCAGACGTACCCGATCACGAACGAGGTCATCGAGGCGATGATCATCGGCGTGGTGCCGTAGCGGTCGATCAGCTTGCCCGCGACCGGCGACAGGATCGCCACGATAATGCCCGTCGGTGCCAGGGCCAGCGCCATCTTCAGTGGCGTCCACCCCAGGGTGTTCTGCAGGTACAGCGACACGATCGTCTGGAAGCTGATGTAGGAGCCGAAGATGGCGAGTGCGGCCAGATTCGCCCGGACGATCGACTTCACCTTGAAGATGCTCAGCCGCACCAGCGGGTGGGCGACCCTGTTCTCCACCACGAAGAAGGCACTCAGCAGGGCGATGGCGATTACGGTGGTCGCGACAACCGTTGCGGTGAGGCCCTTTTCGGGTGCGGTGACGATGGTGTAGACGGCAGCCAGCATGCCACCGGTCAACAGTGCGGCGCCGGCGAAGTCGATGCGGCCCTGCTCCTTCTCGATATTGCGCGGCACCACGAAGTAGGCGGTGAGTACCACGGCCGCGACGACCAGCACCGGGACGTAGAAGGTCAGTCGCCAGTCGATGCCGGTGAGCAGGCCCGAGACGATCAGACCGGAGGCGTAACCGGTGGCGCCGAAGACCGTGAAGATCGACAGCGCGCGGTTGCGGTCGTGGCCTTCCTTGAAGGTGGTGGTGATGATCGAGAGTGCGGCGGGGGCGGTGAATGCGGCGGCGACGCCCTTGATGATGCGGCTGGCGATCAGCAACGCACCGTCATCGACCAGACCGCCCGCGAGTGAGGCGAGTCCGAAAACCACCAGGGCCGTGAGGAATACCTGCCGACGGCCGAGCAGATCGGCGGCTCGGCCACCGAGCAGCAGCAGGCCGCCGTAGCCGAGGATGTAGCCGTTGACGATCCATTGCAGGCTCTCGGTATCGAGGCCCAGTTCGGATCCGATGGATGGGAGGGCGACGCCGACCATCGAGACGTCGAGCGCGTCGAGGAACATCGCCAGTCCGGCGACGAAAAGCACGGCCCACAACTTCGGGCCCCAACGGCCCGGAGTGTGCTCGGTCGGTGCGACGGTCCGGGTATCGGATGCGGTAGCTGTCATAGTCACGTTCGGTAATTTAGATGCACACGCATTAAATGTCAACGCAAGTAATGCGCGCACATGAAAGCCCAGGTCACGATCTTGCTGGTCAAGACAAGAAGGGCCCGCTCAGTACTGAGCGGGCCCTGTGTCCGTGGTGCGGTCAGCCCGGGTAGACGTAGTGCTTCGGCCCGAAGTGGCCGGTCCCGCTGGAGCCCGCGTACGGCAGGTCGAGCGGGGCGATGTTGAGCTTGTGCGGGTTGCCCTCGAGGTCTGCTTGCCAGCAATCCTGCTGTACACCATGGAAGCTGGTGCAAACGATCCGGGTGCTCGTACCGAACGGTGAGGTCAACCGGTTCCGGTCGGAAAGCGGATTCCAGTAGTCAGGATCGGATTGGACCGCGAAGTCCTTTGTCTCATAGACCTGGAACGCGCCGCCACCGTCCGAGGGCCAGTCGTCGGCTACGGCAGCACCCGCACCGATCAGCAGTGTGGCGCCGGCCGTTGCGAAGGGTAGGGCGATTCGCAGAACACGCTTTGTCTCGAAGTTCATCTCGATCCTCTTCTGCTTCAGGAGTCTCTGAACAGCCTGAGCATCCCACCCCGGGTTCGCCGCCCAATCTTCCCGGCGACAAGAAGCCCCGCCCAGTCGAGAGGTACTGGGCGGGGCCTGTTTCCGTGGCGACGGTGAGGCCACGGATGTCGTAGGACCTACTTGGCCGGGACCAGCGGCTGGTTGATGGTGGTGAAGTACTGGATTGCCGCACCGATCGCGACCGGAGCCGTGATCAGGATCTGCCCGGCCAGGGTGCCCAGCGCACCGATGGCGATGATGCCGCCGAGGCAGCCGATGGCCGCGGCCGGGATGAACGGGCCGAAGAGGCCGACGATGGTGGCCGAGGCGACCGTCGCACCGGCGATACCCCCCAGGACGCACCCTGCCGCACCGCCGACGAGACCACCGACCAGCGTGCCGATGGTGGCCCCCGCCGAGATGGTGCTCGTCAGTCGGGTCCAGGCCGCGACCTCACGGTCGTATTCGGTCTTCCACGGCGCCTTGTCCTCATAGGGCAGCGCGACCGGCTTATATGCCGCATGTTCGCGATCGATCTGCGGGGTCAATGTCGCGGTGCGATCAGAAATCTGTGCGGCGATCGGGAATTCGAAGTCATCGATCCGGAACCGCAGCGGAGTGCCCCCGAGCACGGTGCCATCGGCGGCCTTGATCTTGAAGACATCGTCCTCGACCACCAGCGAACCCGCGTCGGTCTTGATGATCGATGAATCGTTCACCGCCTCGGCGGTGAAATTGATTGCGCTATTGTCACTTTCGGTCGCAGCCGGGGCGGCGCCAGAGGTGCCCGCGGCCACTCCGGTCGCCATGGTCACCAGCGCCGCGACGACGGCGAGCTTCCTCATCTTCATGTACTGCATTCCCTCATCTAGGTGTTGCTATCGAGGGGAAAGCATCGACGAGAAATCAGTCGGGCACGAGGGAAAAATACAGACAGATTCGAATAGGCAAACCCGGAGCGACCTCAGGACTTCTTGGCCGCGGCCTTCATCTGCTTCTTGAAAGCCCTTACTTCCAAAAGGGATTCGCCGTCGACAATATCGGCGGCCGAGCGCCGCGAGCCCGCTTCGGAGTAGGCGCCGGCCGCCGCTTCCCACCCCTTCGGCTGCACTCCGAGCTGCTTGCCGAGCAGCGCGAGGAAGATCCTGGCCTTCTGATCGCCGTAGCCCGGCAGGTCCTTCAAACGACGCAACACCTCTTTGCCGTCCGGATCCTCCTGGGTCCAGATGCGTTCGGTCTTGCCGTCGTAATGCTCGACCACATAGCGCGCGAGTTCCTGGGTGCGACGTGCCATGGACCGGCCGTAGCGATGAATGGCGGGCGGGGTCGCGCACAATTCTTCGAACGCCTCGGTATCGGCGTCGGCGATCCGCTGAATATCGAAGCCGTCCATGCGGTCGGCAATTTTCTTCGGCCCGCGGAAGGCGTGTTCGAGCGGAAACTGCTGATCGAGCAGCATGCCGGTCAGTAGCGCGAAGGAATCCTCGGAAAGGAGCTTGTCCGCCTCCGGCTCCTGGGCGAGACACAGCTTGACAGTCGCGGACTTCGCTTTGGCCACGGGACTTCCTTTCGCTGGTACCGGACTCAGTCGATCATCTCACTCGGCGCCGCTGGCGACCGCTCGCAGGTCGCTCGAAAATGTCGCCCGCGTGATCCGGCCCACCCGGGATCGGTGGTATGCCCGAATCGTGACTGATCTCACAGACCTGCCGTGCGATGCGGTCGGTGCCGAAGTAGGCTCAGCGCCATGCCTCAGACGACGGCAATACCAAGAGACGGAATCGGGCCCATGAATATGCAGGGGTTACGCCCGGATCGCTTCGACAGCGCGGGCCAGGATCAGTTGGTCGATGTACGGGATCTGCAGGCGGCACTGCCGGGCATCCGCCGACTGCGCACGTGGGCACATGACGCATTGGCGCTGCAGCCCGGCGAAAGTGCGGTCGATGTCGGGTCGGGCACCGGTTCGGAGGTCATCGCTATCGCGGATGCGGTCGGCCCGACCGGCACCGCGATCGGCGTCGAACCCGATCCGCAACTGCTCGCCTCCGCCGAACGCCGCGCTCTGCAGGCCGGTTCGACGGCGAAATTCCATTCCGGAGACGCCTATGGACTGCCGTTCGGCGCGAACAGCTTCGACGCCGCCCTCTGCGAGCGGGTGTTCCAGCACCTGACCGCACCGAATCGCGCCGCCAACGAGATCGCCCGGGTGCTCAGGCCAGGTGGCCGCATCGTGGTGATGGACAGCGACTGGGGCACGGCGATCGTGCATCCCGGCGACCGGCAGGTCGTTCGGGAGGTCGTCGACACCCTGATCGCCGCAACCACCAACCCCTTCTCCGGCCGCAGGCTGCCCGGACTGCTGACCAAGGCAGGCCTGGTGATCGACGAGGTCGGCTCGCACGCCCTGGTCCAGGACCGGACGGTCGGGGCAGGCGCGCTGGTCAATCGCATCTCGGCGATGGCGGTCGCGCGCGGTTCCATCACCGAGGCGCAGCGCGATCAGCTCATCGCGGATCTGGAACGGGGCGCCGAAACCGGTGACGTGCACCTATCGGTGACCATGTTCGCCGTGCTGGCGCATAAACCCCGCTGATCGTGGCGGTCGACGTATCGATCGAGGCGGTGATCGAGCGTCCACGTGCCCAGGTCGCCGCGTTCGCGGGCGATCCGTCGAACGCCCCGCGGTGGTACGCCGATATCGACCGCATCGAATGGCAGACCGAGCCGCCACTGCGGGTCGGATCGCGCATGGAATTCGTCGCGCGGTTCCTCGGCAGACAGCTCGTCTATACCTATGAAGTAGTCGAGTACCTGCCCGGCGAACGACTGGTGATGCGCACCGCCGAGGGACCGTTCCCGATGGAGACGACCTACACCTGGGCCGACGCCGGAGCGGACCGCACCCGAATGACCCTGCGCAACACCGGAACTCCCAGCGGATTCGGCAAAATGGCCGCACCGATCATGGAGGCGGCAATGCGGCGGGCCAATCGCGCCGATCTGGCACGGTTGCGGGCACTACTGGAGGCTTGAAATATGGTGGGCGCGTATCGATTCGATACGCGCCCACCATATTCTTCGACTACTTCTGGAGCAGCTTCTCGGTGGCCGCGAGCAGTACGCAGGTGGCCAGACCGTCCATTGCCTTCTCCAGTTCCGGCAGCTGCGGGAAGCTGGGGGCGATGCGGATGTTCTTGTCTTCCGGGTCATTCTTGTACGGGAAGGCCGAACCGGCCGCGGTGAGCGCGATACCCGCATCCTTGGCCAGTGCGATCACCCGGGCCGCGGTGCCCTCCAGGACATCGAGGCTGATGAAGTAACCGCCCTTCGGCTCGGTCCAGGACGCCACCTTGGACGCGCCGAGCCGATCCTCCAGAATCTTCAGTACCAGTGCGAATTTCGGTTCGAGGATGGCGCGATGCTTCTGCATATGCGCACGCACGCCATCGGCATCCTTGAAGAACCGCAGGTGGCGCAGCTGGTTGATCTTGTCCGGACCGATGCTCTTCTTCGAGGCGTGCTCGAGATACCAGCTCAGGTTCGGCGTGGAGGCCCCGAGGAAGCTCACCCCCGCACCGGCGAAGGTGATCTTCGAGGTGGACGCGAAAACGATGGGGCGGTTCGGATTTCCGGCCGCGGCGGCCATACCGAGCACATCGAGAACGGGGGCGGCGGTATCGGTCAGCGGATGTACCGCGTAGGCGTTGTCCCAGAACAGGCGGAAGTCCGGCGCCGCGGTGGGCATCGAAATCAACTCCTGGACAACCTCTTCGGAGAAGATGACGCCGGTCGGGTTGGAGTAGTTCGGCACCGCCCACAGACCTTTGATCTGCGGATCATTTGCCACCAGTTCGGCAATGGCGTGCACATCCGGTCCGTCGTGACCGATCGGAACCGGAATCATCTCGAAGCCGAGCGCCTCGGTGATCGCGAAATGCCGGTCGTAGCCGGGGCTCGGACACAAGAACTTCAGCGTGGGCTCGGCCACCCAGCGGCGCTCGGAATCCGGTGTGCCGTACAGCAATGCGTAGCTGATCACATCGTGCATCAGCTCGAGGCTGGCGTTATTGCCCGCGATCAGGTTCTCGACCGGAATGCCGAGCAGCTCGCCGAAGATCGCGCGCAATTCCGGGAGACCGTGCAGCCCACCGTAGTTGCGGCAGTCGGTGCCGGTGCCGTCCTTGAAATCGCCGGGACCGGGCAGGGTGAGCAGTTCCGCGGAGAGGTCGAGTTGTTCTGGCGAAGGTTTACCCCTGGTCAGATCCAGCGTGAGCTTCTCGGTCTTGAGCGTCGCGTAATTCGCGGTCTGGGTCTCGTGTTCGGACACAAGCTCAGGGGGGCTCATCAAACCGATCTGCGTTTGCCGGGGCATCCTGGGCAGCCTTTCGAAGCAGCGAAGGGGCGATTGACGTCCGAGCCGATGTGCCGCGGTCGGACCGTTGATCCGGCCGAGCGCGTTCGACGTCCGGCGGACCGTGTTCACGTTACCCCGGCGGTTGCTCCGAATTGGAGTGAATATAGGGGACCCCGCGCACCCGGCAGAGCCCGTTGACCCTTGCTGCCTTCCGGCCCTGGGGGAGTTCACAGGATGCGCGCCGCGCGGGATCCGTTCGTAAGTGTAGCTGGCGGATCCGACAATGATCACCACCGGGGCCCCGAAAATGGTCCGAACTGGGACTTCCCCGCCCGACCAGCCCCAATTTGGTGACCTACCGGGTGCACCCGGTATGCTGCTGCACGGAGGATTCGCCTAGTGGCCTATGGCGCTCGCCTGGAACGCGGGTTGGGTTAACGCCCTCAGGGGTTCAAATCCCCTATCCTCCGCCACAAACAGCAGGTCAGGTTCGTTTACGCGAACCTGACCTGCTGTTTTTGTACGCACCGGTCCGCCCTTGCGGGGTCAGTCGCCGAAAACTGTGGTCATGGTCTGGGTGGCCACCGTGCGCAGGGGCGCGGGACGTAGTCGACGGCGAAGGCGGCGAGGGGGTGCGGACCATGCACCAGAGGACGTAGTGCTGGAGTCGGTCCCCGAGAAGAGCAAAAACTTTGCCGGGCTGTGCCGAATCACTCGGTTGAGCTTCAGGAACTATCCCAATTCTTCGGTGGCGCAGTCGGATACCTCGTTCAGCGCAGCGCGCAGCAGGTCGGCGTAGATATCGATGTCCGGTAGCGCGGCGGTGTCGGCGTGGATCGAGACGGTGACGGTATCGCCGAGGCCGTGTACACCGTGGGTGAGGTGCATTACCGAGCCGATTGCCGGGAAGCCGCCGGTGAAGCGGACGGGGGCGCCGCCGAAGGTCAGGTCGGCCGGGCCGCGATGGACGCTGGAGACCACGGTGTGTCCGGCGATCGAGTCGGGGACGGTGTCGAGTGGGTAGCGCTCGATATCGCGGCGTAGTAGTGCGGCGGGGGTAACTGCGGTGACGCGGTCCTGGGCGGTCAGCAGTGGATGCTGGGCGCGGGTTCGGCGATCGGTGAGGGCCGTCGCGATTTTGTCGGCGCGGGCCAGTAGATCCGGTTCATCGATGAACAGGTCGACGCCTAGGCTGCGGTAGTTATTGCGGGCCGTTATCCGGTTGTCGGACAACGCCATCGGCACCTGGGCGCCCAGACGGTCCACTCGTTCGCCTCGCGCCGTGAGGTAGCGATCGAGTGCGATCGACACGGCGGTCAGCGCGACTACGGTCACGGTTTGGCCCGAGATGCGCAGCCGTTCGGCATCGCAGACGATCATCCGCACCTGATGAGCATGCCGATCCGGCGAACCGCCCCGGTTCACCAGACTCGGCGTGAACTCGGGCCCAGGCCCCGGAAGCCTTCCCGCAGTTGTCAATTCGGCCAACTCCTGCTGCGCCCGGAATGCTTGATAACCGCGGATCGCCGTGCGCGCGAACTGAATCGGCATCCGAAGCAGCCCCAGCACCGAATGCACATTTATGGGATACACGGCCGCATCGAGCCGTCGACCGCGGCTGGACGGTGCACCAACCCCACCATCCTCGGAAAACAGCGCCCTGGCGATCTCCGCCCCCCGCCGCCCATCCGCCAACGCATGCGACATCTGCAACACAACCACCATCGCGGGTCCAGCAGCCCCGGGGGCGCCGATAACCCCACGGAACACATGTAACCGCCACGGCCGCACCGCGGCGTCCACCCCGGTGCCGAGCAGTTTGCCGAGCACTGCACACACACTCGGCCAATCTGGTTCCGGAAGGAAATGTTCCACAAATTGCTCGGCACGGAATTCGCATCGAATCCATGTCGGATAGTCCAGATCTGCGGGCAGCGCGCGCAGCCGGACCGACAGATCGGCAATGTCGGCACTGCGCCGCTCGACGAACTCGCGCAGTTGGGCACCGGAACGTCCGGAATCGTTGAAGCAATAGAGCATGAAGAGGTCATTTCGGGTACGGCCCGACAGCCAGTACATCGTCGCGTCCTGGGCGGCCACCGTACTCACGACTCGACGATATGGCACCGGCGACCAGTGGTCGTGAGCGGCACCGGAAATCTGAATGATCTTGTTCCACATTGCGGTTCAGGGAAACCTATCGATTCCTGATCGATCCCCTGCTACCGTCTGTAGTAGAACACGTACCACCACTCACCCAGAGCGGGGTGTCGGCCATGGCTATTGACGTAGGTCGTAAGGCAAGCGAACAAGCCAACTCGTTCGACGAGCGATATAAGGCCGCCGCGTTCATGAAGCGGTCGATCAACAAGGTCTTCCCGACACACTGGTCGTTCCTACTCGGCGAGATCGCGCTCTACAGCTTCATCATTCTGGTGCTGTCCGGTACCTATCTGACGCTGTACTTCGACCCATCGATGGCCGAAGTCACCTACAACGGCGCGTATCAGCCGCTACGCGGGGTGTCCATGACCCGCGCCTACGAGACAGCGCTGAACCTCTCCTTCGAGGTCCGCGGCGGCCTTTTCGTGCGCCAAGTCCACCATTGGGCCGCACTACTGTTCGCGGCCTCCATCATCGTGCACCTGTTCCGGATCTTCTTCACCGGCGCATTCCGCAAGCCGCGCGAGGCGAACTGGGTGCTCGGCTCGCTGCTGCTGATCCTGGCAATGTTCGAGGGGTACTTCGGCTACTCGCTGCCAGACGACCTGCTCTCGGGCACCGGCCTGCGGGCGGCGTTCTCGTCGATCACACTCGGCATTCCGCTCATCGGCACCTGGATGCACTGGCTGATGTTCGGCGGCGACTATCCGGGCGAGATCATCCTTCCGCGACTGTTCATCGCGCACGTGCTGCTGTTCCCCGGCATCATGCTCGCGCTGATCGCCGCGCATATCGCGCTGGTCTGGTACCAGAAGCACACACAATTCCCGGGACCGGGTCGCAGCGAGAACAATGTCATCGGTGCGCGCATCGTGCCGGTCTTCGCCGCGGACCAGGGTGCGTTCTTCGCATTCACGCTCGGTGTCGTGGCACTCATGGGCGGCCTGCTGCAGATCAATCCGATCTGGGCCTTCGGCCCATACAGCCCGGCCAAGGTATCGGCGGGCACCCAGCCGGACTTCTACATGATGTGGACCGACGGCATGATGCGCCTGATCCCGCCCTGGGAGCTGTATCCGGGCCGCTATACCGTGCCCGCACCGTTCTGGGGCGCGATGATCATGGGCCTGGTGTTCGCCGTGCTGATCGCCTATCCGTGGATCGAACGGCGCCTGACCAAGGACACCGCGTACCACAACCTGCTGCAGCGACCACGCGACGTACCGGTCCGCACGGCGATCGGCGCGATGGCGATCACCTTCTACGTGGTACTGACGCTGTCCTGCGTGAACGACATCATCGCCTACAAATTCGACGTCTCATTGAATGCGACCACCTGGGTCGGCCGGATCGGCATTCTCACCCTGCCTGCGGTGGCCTACTTCGCCGCTTACCGCATCTGCCTGGGCCTGCAGCGCTCCGATCGCGCGGTGCTCGAGCACGGCATCGAAACCGGCATTGTCCGACGGTTGCCGCACGGTGAGTACATCGAGATCCACCAGCCGCTCGGTCCGGTCGACGAGCACGGTCATCCGATCCCGCTGACCTACCAGGGCGCGACGGTGCCGAAGAAGATGAACAAGCTGGGTTCGGCGGGCAGGCCGGGTACCGGCGGCTTCTTCCGCCCCGATCCGTGGCAGGAGTCGCGCGCCAATCGGGCGGCCGAGCACGCGGAAGAGCGCAAACAGCTCGCCGTACTGCGCGCCGCGCAAGAGCAGACCGACGGCCAGCACCACTGAGAAAAGTCGCTCAGCACCTGCGAAGGCCCCGAGTCCGTGCCGACCCGGGGCCCGTGCTGTTGGTTCGGACCTACCTGTTGTTCAGGCGTGTCCGAACTCCCCCTGTGACATTCTGTTTAGGAATGCATTCCACTCGCCTGGCGTGAACGCCAACAACGGTCCATAGCCGTTGTCTTTGGTGTCGCGGACCGCCACGTTGCCGTCGACGAGAAATGCGACTTCCACGCAGTTCCCATCGGGGCCGCTGTATGTGCTCTTACGCCACACAGCGCCCGTCAAGTCAACTTCCACGGCACTAGCTCCTTTGCTGCGTCGAGAACGAGATTTTCTTCTGACATCGTTCTAACTAGCACCGGCATCCGGCGCGGAACGCCGAATCCCGTGGTGCGCCTTGCCAAAGCGCGCGACTTTCACGGTGCGTCGTGATCGCACTGCACTTCGAGGTGAATTCACCTCGCGGGGTCGCCCCCGCGCGGTAAACACTAGCAGGTTCATCGAGAATTTGCCGATCTCTTGCCCATTCAATCATCGCATTTGCCAATCTTGCGAAGATGGAGAGTTGCGGGGGCATTGCCGGAAGATGACATTCATTTCTATGTTTGCTGGGCAGCAAACTTTTCGGCGATGTGATTGCTCCGTGATCCGTCAATTAATCAAGATCGGCCGAACTCGGGTGGACGCCTGCGACACCGTCCGTGGATGATGGTCAGCATGGTCGAACGCCCGCGCGACGAGGCAGGTCGCGCACGTAATCCCCGTCCACGCGACCGGTTCGGGCGGCCGCTGCCGGTCGGCAGCGTCGGTGTGCCGCGAATTCCGGACGATCTGAATCTGCCGCCCCAGCAAACCCTCTCCTTCGCCCAGCAACTGCTGGATGACGGCCTGGCATTCAACGCACACGAGGTATTGGAGGCCGCGTGGAAGAACGGGCCGTTCGCCGAAAGGATGCTGTGGCAGGGTTTGGCGCAATATGCGGTCGGGCTGACGCACATCCAGCGCGCGAATCCCAAGGGCGCGCGCACCCTGCTCACCCGTGCGGTGGGCCGGCTGCGCACCTACGAGGCCGAGTCGGACACCGACCGATCGAACCGAAACAGCGATACGCCATACGGAATCGACCGTGCGGGCCTGATCGCGCACGCCGAGGCGCTGCTGGCCGCACTCGACAGCGGAACCGCGATCCCGGAAGACCGGCTCAAGCCGCGGCTGCTACTCCGGTGACCTGCCGCGGCCCTAGCATGGCAAACGTGCCAGTACCCAGAACTCCAGCAGGCAGGTACGCCCCGAGTCCGTCCGGCGATCTGCACATCGGAAATCTGCGCACCGCCGTGCTGGCCTGGTTGTTCGCGCGCTCGACCGGACGCCGCTTCGTGCTCCGTATCGACGATCTGGATCGCGTCCGGCCGGGCGCCGAACAGCGCCAACTGGCGGACCTCGCCGCGATCGGCCTGGACTGGGACGGTCCGGTCGTCCGGCAGAGCGACCGGTTGCCGCACTATCAAGCGGCCATCGATCGGCTCACCGCGGCCGGGCTCACCTACGAGTGCTATTGCACCCGAAAGGAAATCCAGCAGGCCGCGACCGCACCGCACGGACCGCTCGGCCACTATCCGGGCACCTGCCGCGATCTGACCGAGGCGCAGCGAATCGCGCACCGCGCCGAAGGACGTCCGGCCGCACTGCGGTTGCGTGCGCACGCGCGCGAATTCGAAATCACCGATGAATTGCACGGGCGCTACCGCGGCCCCGTCGACGATGTCGTACTGCGCCGCGGCGACGGAATTCCGGCGTACAACCTGGCCGTGGTCGTCGACGACGCGGAGCAGGGCATCGATCAGGTGGTCCGCGGCGACGATCTGCTGCCGTCGACACCGCGCCAGGCCTATCTCGCGACGCTGCTGAAACTTCCGGTTCCGCAGTACGCACATGTACCGCTGGTGCTCAACGCCGAAGGGAAGCGACTGGCCAAACGCGATGGCGCGGTGACACTCGCCGATCAGCTCGCCCTCGGCAACACACCCGACCAGGTCGCGGCCGTACTGGCCTGTTCGCTTGGCTATCCCCCGGTTTCGCCTGCCGAACTGCTCGACCGATTCGACCCGGCCGATCTGACCGAGGAACCGTGGATACTCGACGAGAATGGGTTGTTGCAACCCGCGCGATGTCCGTAACGTACGCAATCGACCGATCTACTGATCACTGACGAGGACACACATATGACAAGCGGTGGGTACGACCCCAACCAATATCCGCAAGGCGGGCAACCGTATCCGGGCGGACAGCAATACCCGCAGGGTGGACAGCAGTACCCGCAGGGGCAGCCGCCCCAGTACGGGCAGCAGCCACCGCAGTACGGGCAGCAGCCACCGCAGTACGGCCAGCAGCCGCAATACGGGCAGCAGCCCCAATACGGGCAGCAGCCCCAATACGGGCAGCCGCAGGATCCCTATGGCCAGCAGCCCTACCCGCAGCAGTACGGCGAGGTCGGTCAGCAGGGCCCCGGTGCCGGCCAGCCGGGTGAGCTGCTGCCCCGGTTCGGTGCGAGGTTCATCGATGGCCTGATCGTCGGCATCCCGGCCTACGTCATCGACCTGCTCCTGTCGAAGATCGGAATCGTCGGCTCGATCCTCGGTTTCATCGTCGTCATCGCGGCCCCCATCGCGTACTTCGTGCTGATGGAGACCAATATGGGGACCACGCTGGGCAAGAAGATCCTCGGCCTGCGGGTCGTTGCCCCCGGTGGCGCCGCCAAGATCACCCCGGATGTTTCGCTCAAGCGCAACCTCTACCTGGTGGCCAACATCGTCCCGTGCATCGGTCAGTTGGTCGCGATCGGCTTGATGATCTACATCGCGGTGACCATCGAGCAGGACCCGAACAAGCAGGGTTGGCACGACAAGTTCGCCGGCGGCACCCAGGTCGTCAAGGCCTGATCAGGCCGCGAACCCCGGATACAGCACAGGGGCGCTCCCGAAAATGGGAGCGCCCCTGGTGTTTTCGAAGGCTAATGCGTCGCCGTCAGCGCTACGTCGAGCACGATGTAGACAATCCAGAGCACGATGGCACCAGCGCCGATCCAGATTCCGGCCAGAGCCATACCGCGGCCCCCCTGGCCGCTCTCCTTGATCTGATTCAGTGCGATGACACCGAGGATGATTCCGACGATCGCGCCGATACCGCAACTGCACAGCCCGATTATCGACGCGATCAGCGAACCGATCGCGAGCCCGTTGTTCCCCTGCGCCTGCTGCGGATAGCCGTACGGCTGGTACGCATTCGGATAGCCCGGGTTCTGCGGGTACGGCTGCTGCGGACCGGCGACCGGCTGCTGCGGGTAGCTCGGGTACTGCGGCTGTGGTGGCGGGGTCTGAGCCGGCTGCTGCGGGTACTGGGGCGCGGAAGGGTACTGCGGTGTCGAGGGGTACTGCGGTACCGACCCCTGGGAGCCAGCCTCCGGCGACACGCCTTCGCCGCCGTACTGTTTCCACCATTCGTCGGAATCGCCGGGATTCGTCATTGCTACAGCCTATTCCACAACCTGGTTGGATGAAGCGCGTGAGTGAGTCCAAAACAGTCGAAGAACACCCAGAATCTGGGGGCCCCGCAGCGGCCCACGCGGCATTCGCCGTGGCCGCGCGGGGCTACTACACCCCCGTCGTCGCCCTGTTCACCGCGACACTGATCATCTCGAATATCTGCGCAACCAAAGGCGTCCAATTCTTCACCGATCATTCAGTGAAGCTTGGCCCCATCGAGGTCCTGCCGATCTCCACCGACGGTGCGTGGTTCCTGTTCCCCCTGGCCTACATCATCGGCGACGTGCTAAGCGAGGTCTACGGCTTCAAGGCCGCCCGCCGGGCCATCTACTACGGCTTCGCCATCCTGCTGCTCGCGGTCGTCTGCTTCAAGATCGCCATCGAGCTGCCCGCCGCCACCTTCTACGACAATCAGGAAGCCTTCCGGTCCGTCATCGGCACCACGCCGCAGCTGGTCGCCGCAGGCCTTTCCGGCTACTTCGTCGGCGAGATGCTCAATTCGGCATCGCTGGTGCTGATCAAGGAGAAGACCAAGGAAAAGCACCTGTGGGCGCGGTTGATCGGTTCCACGATCGTCGGCGAATTCGGTGACACGCTGATCTTCTGCTCGATCGCGGCCACCGCCATCGGCATCGATAGCTGGGGACAGTTCGTGAACTACGTGATCGTCGGATTCCTCTGGAAGACGCTCGCCGAGGTCATCGTGCTGCCGATCACCTACCGGGTGATCGCCTTCCTGAAAAAGCACGAGCCGAGCTACGCACCACGCGAAACTCCCGCACTCCTGAGCTGAATCATGTGACACCGCAGGCTGACTCGTCACGTAACCACGACGGGGCGAGTCTTACGAGCGACCGTTCGCAGCCCGTCTCGCGTCCGCGCCGAAGGCGCGGCCATTGAACACAGCCAAGCCGTCAAAGCGCATGCGCCGCAGACGCGAGCTCCCGTCACTGACGCAACAACGACGGAGCGAGTCTTACGAGCGACCGTTCGCGGCCCGTCTCGCGTCCGAACCGTCAAAGCGCATGCGCCGCAGACGCGAGCTCCCCTCGCCGACGCAACCACGACGAAGCGAGTCTTACGAGCGACCGTTCGCGGCCCGTCTCGCGTCCGAACCGTCAAAGCGCATACGCCGCAGACGCGAGCTCCCCTCGCCGACGCAACCAAC
>NZ_JBITIL010000025.1:0-90253 GCF_044458905.1 Nocardia sp. NPDC050408
CCACACGGGGGTATGAGGAGCCGGAACCAAATAAAACATTTGGCACTGACATTCATCGACACACTATTGAGTTCTCAAAGAACACACGCACACACAATCACTCCGGCGTAAATCCGGGGCTTCAGTGAGGCAACTTGGTGAAGCTTAGCTCAGCTGACTCCCGACACAAAATCAGGAACCTTCCGAACCAGTGTGATCGTCAGGCGCTCCTCGTACTACCTCGTTTCCCAGGCCGCTGTGCTCAACGTTTCCGCTGCGCTTTGGGCTCCGGGTCGGTGTCCGTGTCGCTCTGACTTGAATAAAGTTACTTACCGCCGTGCACGATGTCAAATCGCCTGGCCAGCGGGTGTTTACAGCGAGTTCACCCAATTGCGGAGCAGCTGCGCCCCGGCATCACCGGACTTTTCGGGATGAAACTGCGTCGCCGACAGCGGACCGTTCTCTACGGCCGCCAGGAATGGGACTCCGTGTTCGGCCCAAGTGAGCTTCGGCGCGGCGAAGTGTTCACTCGGTGGCAGGTCCCATGTTTGTGCGGCATAGGAGTGCACGAAATAGAAACGGGTATCGCTCGCCATTCCGGCGAACAAGACACTGTCGGTAGGAGCCGACACCGTGTTCCAGCCCATGTGCGGGAGCACAGGTGCGGACAGGCGCTCGACCACGCCCGGCCATTCCGCACATCCTTCGGTTTCCACCCCGAACTCCACGCCGCGCTCGAACAGGATCTGCATGCCGACGCAGATACCGAGCACCGGACGACCACCGGCCAGCCGCTGACCGATGATGCGTTCCCCTTTCACTTCGCGCAGCCCCGCCATGCACGCGGCGAACGCGCCGACGCCGGGGACGACGAGTCCATCGGCGGCCAGCGCGATACCGGCGTCGGCGGTCACCTCGACATTCGCCCCGGCCCGGATCAGCGCGCGGTGCGCGGAGTGCAGATTGCCGGAGCCGTAGTCGAGCAGAGCGACGGATTTCGTTGTCACAGTGTCCCCTTCGTCGACGGCACACCGCTCACCCGCGGATCCAGCTCGACGGCGGCGCGCAGTGCCCGAGCCACCGCCTTGAACTCGGCCTCGGTGATGTGGTGCTGGTCGCGGCCGTACAGCACGCGCACGTGCAGGGCGATGCGGGCGTTCAGCGCGATCGACTCGAAAACATGCCGGTTGAGCACGGTGGAATACGGCGCACCGGGTCCGGACCCGGGAATCAGCGCGTGCAGCAGGTGCTCGGGTTCACCGGTGTGCACGCAATACGGGCGACCGGAGACGTCCACCGCGGCGTGCGCCATGGTCTCGTCCATCGGAATGAATGCATCGCCGAAGCGACGGATGCCGGACTTGTCGCCCAGTGCCTTACCCAGTGCCTGGCCGAAGACGATGGCGGTGTCCTCGACGGTGTGGTGCGCCTCGATCTCGATATCGCCCTCGGCGCGGACCGTCAGATCGAAGCTGGCGTGCGCGCCGAGCGCGGTCAGCATGTGGTCGTAGAACGGGACGCCGGTGGCGATATCGGTCTTGCCGGTGCCGTCGAGGTCCAGTTCGACGACGATATTCGATTCCTTGGTGACGCGCTCCACCCGCGCGGTGCGATTCATCTTTGCTTCCTCCACAGGCGGATTCATCGGATAGTGAGCTCGGTATCGGCCAAGGTGCCGCTGACGCGCAGGAATTCGTCGTTCTCGGCGGCCAGACCGATGGTGGCGCGCAGATATCCCGGAATGCCGACGTCGCGGATCAGCACCCCACGGTCCAGGTAGTGCTGCCAGGCGCGGGGGGCGTCGGTGAAACGACCGAAGAGCAGGAAGTTGGCGTCACTGGGGATCACCTCGAAACCCATGGCGGCCAGCGCTTCCGCGACCCGGTCGCGCTGTGCCGCCAGTTCGGCGACGCTGGCGAGGGTTTCATCGGCGTGGCGCAGGGCCGCGCGGGCAGCAGCCTGGGTGACCACCGACAGGTGGTACGGCAGCCGCACCAGCAGCATCGCGTCGATCACCGCGGGGGCGGCGACCAGATAGCCGAGGCGGCCGCCAGCGAAGGCGAAGGCCTTGCTCATGGTGCGGCTGACCACGAGTTTCGTCGGGTATCGATCGATAAGGGCGATCGCGCTGGGCTCGGCGGAGAATTCGCCGTATGCCTCGTCGACGACCACAATGCCCGGTGCGGTGGACAGGATCCGGGCCAGGTCGGCCTGCGGAATGCTGTGTCCGGTCGGATTATTGGGGCTGGTCACGAAGACCACATCGGGTCGTCGCTCGGCGATGACGGTGAGCGCGTAGTCGATATCGAGGGAGAAGTCGGCATTGCGCTTGGCCTCGACCCATTCGGTATCGATGCCCTCGGAGATGATCGGGTGCATCGAATACGACGGCACGAAACCCAGTGCGCTGCGACCGGGTCCGCCGAAGGCCTGCAGCAGCTGCTGCAGGATTTCGTTGGAGCCGTTGGCCGCCCACACGTTGGCGGTGTTCACCGCGATGCCGGTTTGGCGGGTTAGGTACTCGGCCAGGTCGGTGCGCAGCGCGACGGCGTCGCGATCCGGGTAGCGGTGCAGGTCGACGGCGGCGGCGCGAATGGATTCGGCGACGTCGTCGACGAGAGCTCGGCTCGGCGGGTGCGGGTTCTCATTGGTGTTCAGTTGCACCGGCACCGTCAATTGCGGTGCGCCGTAAGGCTTCTTGCCGCGCAGGTTCTCGCGCAGCGGCAGGTCGTCCAGACCGATGTCGGAGCCGGGCACCATGATCTCGGGGGTCATGCCAGTGCCTCGAATCGTGCTTGTACGGCCTGGCCGTGTGCGGGCAGGTCCTCGGCATTGGCCAGGGCGACCACGTGACCGGCGACGTCTTTGAGTGCGGCCTCGGTGTATTCGACGACGTGGATACCGCGTAGGAAGGTCTGCACGCTCAGGCCCGAGGAGTGCCGCGCACATCCCGCCGTCGGGAGTACGTGATTGGAGCCCGCGCAGTAGTCGCCCAGGCTGACCGGTGCGTAGGCACCGACGAAGATCGCGCCGGCGCTGCGCACTCGGGCCGCGACGCCGGACGCATCGACGGTCTGGATCTCCAGGTGTTCGGCGGCGTAGGCATTCACCACCCGGAGCCCCTGCTCGATATCGTCGACGAGCACGGTGCCGGATTGCTTGCCGGACAATGCCTCCCGCACCCGGTGCGCGTGCTTGACCACCGTCATCTGGGTGGTGAGCACGGCGTCCACCGCATCGGCGAGTTCGACGCTGTCGGTGACCAGCACGCTGGCGGCGAGCACATCGTGTTCGGCCTGGCTGATCAGATCGGCGGCCACGTGGACCGGATCGGCGGTGGCATCGGCCAGGATCGCGATCTCGGTGGGGCCCGCCTCGGCATCGATGCCGACCAAGCCGCGGCACAGACGCTTGGCGGCGGTCACGAAGATATTGCCGGGACCGGTGATCAGGTCGACCGGCTCGAGCTGCGCGCCATCGGTATCGAGACCGCCATAGGACAGCAGCGCGATGGCCTGTGCACCGCCGACGGCCCACACTTCCTCGACCCCGAGCAGCTTCGCGGCCGCCAGGATGGTCGGGTGCGGCAGCCCACCGTGCTGCGCCTGCGGCGGCGACGCCACCACCAGCGAGTCGACACCGGCCGCCTGCGCGGGCACCACATTCATCACGACGCTGGACGGGTAGACGGCATTGCCGCCGGGCACGTAGAGCCCGACCCGCTCGACCGGCACCCACCGCTCGGTGACCGTGCCACCCGGGACGACCTCGGTGGTGGTATCGGTGCGTCGCTGATCGGCGTGCACCTTGCGGGTTCGCTCGATCGCGACCTCGAGCGCGGTGCGCACGGCCGGATCCAACGTCTCCAATGCGGCCTCGAGTTCGGCCGCCGGTACCCGCACGCTCGCTGGAATCACACCGTCGAACTGTTCGCTGAACTCCAGCGCCGCCGCGACCCCGCGGTCTCGGATCGCCTCCACCACCGGTCGCACCTGATGCAGCACCGAGTCCACGTCGACTCCCCCGCGCGGCAGCGCGGTGCGCAGCTCGGCAACGGAGGGAGTACGGCCGCGCAGATCAACGCGGGCGAGCTCGAGGCGGGATGTCATGAGGTCTGCGATCCTGTCTGTCCTGATCCTTGGACGCCGTGCCCGACGCCGAGCGGTCGGTATTTTCCGCCCCGCTCCAGTTACCAGCCTATCGGTCCGGCGCCGCCCGCTATCCGCTGCGGTCGCCGGATGTGTCGCGGAGTACGGCCGCCTGCCCCGGTCCGATAGTGGACCGGGGCGCGGCGGTTGTCAGGCCGAGACGAGCCGCTTGATGATCATCGGTTCGGCGAGGATCTGGTCGA
This sequence comes from Nocardia sp. NPDC050408, assembly GCF_044458905.1. Lineage (NCBI taxonomy): Bacteria > Bacillati > Actinomycetota > Actinomycetes > Mycobacteriales > Nocardiaceae > Nocardia > Nocardia sp. NPDC050408. The sequence continues at coordinate 4,331 of NZ_JBITIL010000025.1, forward strand.
GTACGTCGCGCACGTGGAAGAAGTGTGGCGTCGTGAAATGTTCGTCAAGGGCTTCGGGGGTTATCCACTCCTCCACGAGGACCATGTGGGAAGGGTCGTTGGGATCGGTGTAGGGGTGGTAGGTCAGGCAGCCGGGCTCGGCTAGGGACGGTTCGATCATTGCTTCCAGTGCCGTGCGCAGGCGGTCTTCGCGACCCGTGCTTGCGCGGAATTCGGCGACGACATGCAGTGTCATGGTGGTTCCTCGGACGTTATGCGCGGGCGGGGCCAGTGCCCGCGCCGGTTGTGGTGATGGCGGTCTCGATTGCGGCGAGGTCGTCGGTGGTGAGCGTCAGGTCACGGGCGCCGAGCCAGCCGTCGATCTGAGTGGCGTTACGCGCGCCGACAATCGCGCCGGTGATGCCGGGCCATGCGGTTACCCAGGCCAGGGCCACCTCGGCGACGGTCACATCATGGCGGGCCGCGATCGGGCGCATGGCTTCGACGAGGGCGAGCTTGGCGGACAGGCCGGTGGTGAAGTCCGGATGCGAACCGCGCCAGTCCTCGTCGGGCAGGTTACGCAGGCGCTCCTCGGTGAAGGTGCCGGTGAGCAGGCCCGATTGCAGTGGTGAGTAGACGATCACGCCGGTTCCGTTCTCATGTGCCCAGGCGATATCGGCCGCGGCCGAGCGGTTGATCGCCGAGAACGGCGGCTGGATCGCATCGACATGGGCAATGGATTCGGCAACCGCCAGTTGGGCCGCGTCGTGGTTGGACAGGCCGATGGCGCGGACCTTGCCTTCCTTCTTCAGATCGGCCATGACCTGCCAGTACTCCTCGAGCGGAGTCGCCTGGTCGTTGGCCTCGCCCTCGGCGCCGTAGACGAAGGCCGCGCCGGTATCCGGCCAGTGCACCAAATACAGATCGATGTGGTCGGTCCGCAGCCGACGCAGCGAATCCTCGATTTCCCTGCGCACCACGTCGGGCCGCATGATCCGGCGCGGCGGGCCGGAACGGTCGTCGCCTTCTTCCCAGATCAAACCGGTTTTGGTGAACAGGTAGGGCCGCTCGGCCTCCGGGATGTCGGCGAGCGCACGACCGACCACCTCCTCGGCATGGCCCACGCCATAGGCGGCTGCGGTATCGATCCAGTTGATTCCGGCGTGCACCGCGTGTCGAATCGCGGCGATCGAGTCAGCGTCATCGGTGGCGCCCCACGAGTACTCCCAACCGGATCCGCCGAAGACCCAGGTGCCGAAGCCGAGCGGGGTGATGTCCATGCCGGTGTCGCCGAGGGGGCGGGTGTTGCTCATTGTGTCCGTCTCCGTTCACCGCCGGAACCGTTCCGGCGGTGATCACTACTTTCGTCGCGGCCAGTGGCGGTAAACAGCGCCGCGCGAGCCTGGGCACGGCATGACCAGGATGCGGCCGGGCAACCGCCTGGATACTGGATGACGTGAGTCTGGATCGACGTGCCGAACTCGGCGAATTCCTGCGTTCCCGGCGGGCCCGGCTGAGCCCGGAGGAGGTCGGCCTGCCCGATTACGGCAGCCGCCGCCGGGTGCCCGGCCTGCGCCGCGAGGAGTTGGCCATGGTGGCGGGGGTCAGCGTCGATCACTATGTGCGTCTGGAACAAGGCCGCACCCTGCATTTTTCGGAGTCGGTGCTGGATGCCGTCGCGCAGGCGCTGCGATTGAATCCGGTGGAGCGCGAGCATCTCTATCGGCTGGCGCGGCCGTGGTCCGGCGAGGAGCCACCGGCCGAGCAGGAAGTCCGCCCCGGACTGCGCAGACTGCTCGACACCGCCGCCGATGTGCCCGCCTACATCGTGGGCCGTGGCACCAATGTGCTCGCCTGGAATTCCCTTGCCGCCGCGCTCATTACCGATTTCGGTGCACTACCGCCCCACGAACGCAATCTGGCCCGGCTGGTCTTCCTCGATGAGGGGATGCGCGAACTGTATGAGGACTGGGCGGCCAAGGGCGCCGATGTCGTGGCGTATCTGCGCCTGGATATGGCGCGCAATCCCGGCGATGGGGCAATCGCCTCGCTCATCGAGGAATTGAGCGCGAACTCCGCCGACTTCGCCGCCATGTGGCAGCGTCACGAACTCAAGGACAAGACGCACGGACGATACACATACCTGCACCCGGTGGTCGGCCGACTCGAGCTGGGCTTCGAAACGCTGCGCCTGCCCGATGATCCGGATCAGGCGCTGATCATGCACACCACCGAACCGGATTCTCCGAGCGCGACGGCTTTGCAGTTGCTGGCGACTTGGGCGCGGACGTCGGTGCGATCCGGATCGCGCTAGGCGCTACCCGTTGCGGGACAACTCGTTCAGCGAGCGTCGCCGCTGCGGGTGTCGCTGTCAATGAGTGGGGCCCCGCTGCCAGGGTTGATCAACCGCAGCGTCACCGACCTGTTCTGGCCCGCGTAGGTCACGCTGGCCACGTTCACGTCCACCGAACCGTCTGAGTTGGTGCCCGTACCACCATCGGCGGCATCAACAGTGTTGAAGCCCGTGACCCGATTCTGCGTCCAGTAATCCTGGAAGGCCGACTGACTGCCGTAGACCCGCTGGGCAGCGGGAGTCAACTGTTTCCACGCAGCCGCGAACCTCAGATAGATGAGGTTGTTGTAGAAGTCCACCACTTGATCGATGGATTGCCGCGAGTCTGCCTGGCCGACGCTCTTCGTCTGCCCCGGCGCGCCAGCGGCGACCGTGGAACTGGTTCCCTTGGACGCGGAGGACGAAGGCGGACTCGCTTGCACCGACGGCGTATTGGTGCCCGACTGATTCAGCGCACCGATCAGGATGGCCACGACAGCCACCACCGCACCGACGGTCGCACCGACCAATACGGCCTTGCGCTTGCCACCGGACTTGCGCAGTGCCGGACGCGGCTGCGTCGCGGTCTGCGGATGCGCGGCGGTCCGCGGACGCGACGCACCCGAGTTGTTGGGACGGGCGGAATTTCGCGGCGGCGGTGCCGGACGTGGCTGCCGCGCGGTCGGCTGATGTTCCGGCGTCGGATTCGCGGGTGGGCGCAGCGCACGCGTCGCGGATTCACCGTGCCGACCGAAAGCCTCACTAGCGGGTACGAATCCGGCGTGCACCGGTGCGGAACCGGAATCGGCGAGCGCGGAAAGATGTTCGCGGGCCGCACGCATGGTCGGCCGCTCGGTGGGGTCCGGGCTCAGCAGATCCAGTAGGAAGTCGGTCGCGGGGCCCGCATGCCGCGGTTCGCTCACCTGGCCGTTCGCCGCGGCGTAGAGCACGGCGAGCGGGTTGGCGCTGGAACCGTACGGCGGTTCGCCCTCGAGTGCGTGAAAAAGCGTTGCCCCCAAGGCGAATACGTCGGCAGCGGGCGTCGGGTCGGCGCCGCGCGCCACCTCCGGTGCGAGATAGGCGGCGGTACCGCAGATCAGGCCGGTCTCGGTGAGGGTGACGTCGCCGGTGGCGCGGGAGATGCCGAAGTCGGTGATCTTCACCGTGCCGGTGTCGTCGAGCAGGATATTGCCCGGTTTGACATCGCGGTGCACGATTCCGGCGTGATGCGCGGCGATGAGCGCCGAGGCGACCTGTTCGCCGATCCGCGCGACCTGGGTCAGCGGCAGCATGCCCTGCGCGGAGATCACGCCGGCCAGGCTCTTCGACTTCAGATACTCCATCACCAGGCACGGATCGCCGTTGTGCTCGGTGATATCGAAGACCACGATCGCATTCGGATGCTGGAAGCGCGCCGCATTGCGGGCCTCACGGAACGCGCGCTGACGCACCACATCGCGCTCTGCTTCGGGCAGGCTCGGCTTGATGTGGATCTGCTTCACCGCGACCGAGCGCTGCAGGCGTTCGTCGATGGCACGCCAAACAACACCTGTGCCGCCGCTACCAATCCGCTCGACCAGGCGGTAGTGCTCCGCGATCAATTGACCGGTATCGATGGCGCCTACTCCGAACCTTCTCGAAATCGTGACATCACGCGTATTGACCATCAACGCGTTCCGCACGAGTGTAGCGGGGCGCAATCCTCGGCACGCGGCAGCGGGGGTATATTCGCCGCCCACAACACACCGAATGCTAATGCAGTGCCGATTCGACAGTGTTGCTCAATGTCGTGCACGCAGCATACGGCCTGCGGCCTCCACGGCCGGACCCGAGCTGTTCGCATCGCTGACGAATACGGCGAAGGCCAGGTCACCGTCGATGCCGACGAACCAGCCGTGCGCGTGCTTGTCATCGAGGTACTCGGCGGTGCCGGTCTTGCCGATCAGGCCCGAAATATCGCGCAGAGCGGTGGCGGTGCCGCCGGTAATGGTTTCGCGCATCATGGTTTTCAGCTGCTCTTCGGTAGTCGGCGGCAGTGCCGCCGGGGTATGATCGGCCACACCGGGCTGTCCGTTGACGACCATCGGCAGCGGCACCGATCCACGCGCGATGGATGCGGCGACCAGCGCCATCCCGAACGGTGAGGCCGTCACCTTGCCCTGACCGATCCCGGATTCCACGCGCAGCGCCGGGGTGTCCGCGGTCGGCACCTTGCCGGTGACTGTGGTCAGACCGGGTGTGACGAAGTCGATGCCGAGGCCCAGTTGTGCCGCGGCATCGGTCAGGCCGTTCGGTGCGAGATTCACCGCGAGTTGACCCATGGTGGTATTGCAGGACTGGGCGAAGGCGGTGTGCAGCGGCACGTTGCCGAGGTCGAAGTTGTTGTCGTTGGGGATGCTGCGGCCCTCGATATTCGCGGTCGCCGGGCACGGCAGCACGGTGTCGGGTGTCACCGCGCCAGATTGCAGTGCGGCCGAGACCGTGACGGTCTTGAAGGTCGAACCCGGCGGATACAGGCCGGTGAGCGCGATCGGTCCTTGTGCGTCGGCGGCGGCGTTCTGCGCGACGGCGAGCACCTTTCCGGTGGAGGGTTGCAGTGCCACGATCGCGGCGGGCTGGGTGATCGGCGTCAACGCGCTCTCCGCGTAGCGCAGCAGATCGGTGTCGAGTGTGGTCACGATATCCGGGGTGGGTGCGGGATCCTGACCGGCGACGCGTTCGGTGCCGTCCGCGGTCTGTGCCCGCACCGCCCAGCCTGCTGCCGCGTCGGCGGAACTCTGCCAGAGTTCGGCGAGGCCGGACAGCACCGGTGATGCGAGGGATTTGTCGGTCGTGAGCAGGCGGGTCTGCGGTGCCAGGGTGACGCCCGGAACGGCGGCCAGCGCCGTCTGGATCGGGGCGATATCGGCGTCGCGCAAGGTGACCGCGGTGATCGGCTTGCCCTGTGCCGCAGCCAGATCCGATTGCAATGACTGTGTCGTGATATCGGGGGCGATGGGGGCGAGCAGGGCCGCGAGCGCGGCGGTGTCGGCACTCGGGGCGACGTTCACCAGGGTGACCATCTGCTCGGTCATCAACTCACCGCCGGATGCCTCGAGCACACGCGCGGGCTTCGGATTGGTGGTGGCGTAGTTCAGCGGGCCGCGCGCGAGACCGGGTGCGACGGTATCGGGATCCCATTTGATCTTCCAGACGCCGCCGGACTCACGGGCGGACCCGTTGGTGGTGTAGCTCCACGTGTTCTTGCCGGCCTTGCCGAACTTCCAGGTGGCGGCGAGGGCGAAGGAGTTCTTATCCGCGCTGCGGACCTCGAATTTCACATCCTTGCCGAGCCCGTCGTAAAGCTTGCCCAGCGCATCCGACGCTTTGGCCGGATCATCGGTGAGTGCGGCGGCCGCGGCGACGTCATCGCGACTGAGCGCATCGGCGAACTGCCCGGCGACGGTGTCGGGCTGGTCCGGCCCAGAGCTGCAACCAAGGGCCAGGACGGTGGCTGCGAACAGAACGAGAAGATTCCGGTTGGCACGCACCCCGCCGACTCTAGTGGCCGATCGTGACCAACTCGGGTAGCCCGCACGGAGGAAGCCGCACTTCTGTCGCGATCCGGGTGGACCGCAACAGGTGCGAATGTACGGACTTCAGGCGAGCCAAGGCCCCTGGGCGAGCGCTGTGGCGTCGGGTTCGGACAGGTCGATATCGAAGACCTCGGTGAGGACTTTCGGAAGTTCGGTGAGTTCGAGTTCGCGGGTTTCGCTGGAGCCGTTCGGATATTCGGTGATGAGGGTGAGGTTGTCCAGTACGTGGTGGACGTCCGGGAGGAAGCGCTGCACGAACGGCCGGGCGGTGAACGGTGAGCGCGGGGCGGTGGAGACGAAGTGGTTACCGACCGCGAAATCGATGCGGTACTGCGGGTTCAACGTGAAGGTATAGCGGTCGATCCAGCCGTCGCGGCCGAATTGGTGCAGCACCCACAGGTCGCTATCGAGTTCGCCGGTGGTGTGTTCGAGCCGGAAGCGCCAGTCGCCGAGTGCGAATTCGCCGCCCTCGACCAGTTCGTAGGGCGCGAGCGGGCCCGAGCCGAAGCCGACATCGCAGATCCACACGCGATCGTCATCGCCGGTGGTGACGCGCAGCAGGGCGTGGGTGGCCGGGCGCAGGCCGTCGGCTACGCCCATGGTGACCCGGCCGCTGAGACCGGTCACCCCGAAGCCGAGCCGTTCCAGCGCGGCGGCGAACAGGCCGACGTTCTCGTAGCAGTACCCGCCGCGTCGATGCCGGATCATCTTGTCCTGCAACGATTCCAGATCCAGCGGGACGGGGCGGCCGAGAATGGACTCCAGGTTCTCGAACGGGATCGTGGTGGTGTGCGCGTGGACGAGGGCGCGCAGGGCGGCCAGTGTCGGGGTGCGGTCGCCGGTGTAGCCGATGCGGGCCAAGTACGCGTCGAGGTCCAATTCCGCGCCGTTCCAGTGGTAAGCGGGGTCATTCGGCTTCATTGCACCTCTCCTTGTGTACGGTTCTGCCCGGATGAACCACACCACAGCGACAAGTGTTCCCTAGGCGGCGCATTTGGCGTCCGGCGGCGCCGCGGGAGCGACCACAGTGTCGCGGGCGACGTCGACCAGATAGTCGCGATCGGGTCCGTCGACGGGTTCGGTGCCGAGCAGCAGGCGCTCGACGACGCAGCCGCCCTCGAAGTACGCGGGACCGACGCTGTGGTCGCCAGGGACCACGGCGCCGTTCAAATCGCGGCCGGTGACGATGGTGTACATCGAGGTGGGTTTGCCCGCGGCGAGCAGTCCGGCTCGCATTTCCAGGGTCGCCGGGTACGGCACCACATCGTCGCCGGTGCCGTGGATGAGGAAGGCACGCTTCATGCTCATCCGGGCGGCGAGGAGAACGGGCGAACGTTCGGTATAGGCCTGCGGGCAGACCGTCGGGGCGCAGCCGCCCGCATCGCGTTCGATCTGAGCGGGCAGTGCGGGATCGACGCCCGCCGAGGCGAGCCACATGGTGAAATCGTCCGCGGGCCCATAGTTGTCGACCCAATAGTCGAAGAGTCCCTGCGGGCCGTGCGCCACCGCGAGTCCGCTCATTGTGCCGCCCTGACTCCAGCCCCACAGCACGGTGCGGCCGATCGTCGGATGTTCGTTCTTGTACCACTGGGTGGCGGTGACGATATCGCGCCAGCCCGCCCACAGATTCCAGTCGCCGGTGCGCCAGACGCCGGTCGTGCTGCGGGCGTCCATGGACAGAATCGGGGTCGCGGCGCGGCGGGCGATCGAGGTCAGATATTCGGCGTAGTCGGCGGAGGTGCCGTCGTGGCCGTGGACCGCGATGACCAGATCGCGCGGCGTCAGATCACCTGCCGCACAGCTATACGGTTCGTATACCCGGCCGGTGGCGTCCTCGCCGTCCACCGTCAGGGTCACCGGCCGCACGTCGACTCGGACCTCGCATTCCGGTTCGGCCGAAACCGACGGTGCGACAAGACTTGTCGTCGACACCGCGGCGAACAGCGCACAGCCGAGCATCAGCAGTAGGTGCCTCATTCTGGAATGATGACATGCGGCTATCGCTGTCCGATAAACGGGCGAGTCGCGACGAATACCGCGCCGAGCACCGCTGCCGCTCCCACAATGCCCGCGAAGGTCGTCGTGCCCGCAGGCAAACCGATTGCGTCACTGAGGAATCCGGCCGACAGCGGAAGCAATGCTGCGGGCAGGTAGCCACCGACGTTCTGGGCGGCATTGGCCTCGGCAAGCCGATCGGCGGGCACGCTCGCGCTGATGGCCGTGAGACCGCCGAACTGGCCCAAGCCCTGGCCGATCCCCGCGAGGATCGCGGCGGCGGCGAAGACCGCGATCGAAGACAACCGCAGCGCCGCGACCAAGGTGATCGTGCTGAGCAGGGTGGCTGCCGTGCCGCCGAGCAGGATCGTGCGCAGGCGCAGCCGCCGCACCGCGAATTGGACGCCGGTGGCGCCGAGGAACATGACGAAGGCCAGGCCGCCGGCGAGCACGCGGTTGGTGGCACCCAAAAGGGTCGACAGGAGCGAGGGGCCGAGCGAGAGCACGAATGATGTCGCGGTAATCCCCGGTGCGAATACCGCGATGCCGAGCAGAACTGGGGTGCGCCCACCCGATGCGACCGCGGGAATGCGAATCCATGGGCCGCGTCCGCGCGCACCCTTGGGCAGCTCCAGCCGCGCCAAGACCGCGAAAGCCGTAGCGAGCAAGACGATTTCAACGATGAATATGGTGACGGTCGGACCGGGTACGAACTGTGACAGCAAACCTGCCAGCAATGGTCCGAAGCCCGCGCCGAGCACCATGGCCGATGAGGCCGCCAGTGCGGCAAGGCGTTTGCGCTCCGGACCGCCGATATCGGTTACCGCCGCCATCCCCGCCGAAACGGCCGCGCCGACCGCTATTCCGGTGAGCAGGCGCGCTATCGCCAGCATCGCGACCGAATTCGCGGTGGCGAACAAGACGCAGGCGAGCATGGCGAGGAGCACCGCCGGCAGTAGCACAGGTTTGCGGCCGATGCGGTCCGACACCACGCCCGCCACCAGCAGCGCGCCGAGCAATCCGGCGATGTAGCAGGCGAATACGGCGGTCAGCGTGCCCGAGGAGAAGCCCAGCCGGTGCTGCCACACGACATAGAGCGGGGTAGGCGCATTCGAGAGCACGAACACCGCGAGCACGGGCCATGCCGCCAGCCAAACCGCGCCGTCGCGGCGCACCTCGGTTTCCGGTTTCGCCGCGAGCGTCGTCATGTCAACTCCTTGTTCGAAAATTCTCGTACTGGTACGGCAGGAGTCGAACTTAACATCTAGTACGATAGAAGTCGAACTAAGGATTTGCCGATCCGCAGGAGACCCGATGCCATCGACCGACACCGTCGCGACCACGCTGCCCGAGCCGAAGCGTGCCGAGCTGCGACTGGAGAATGTGCTCGGCGTGCTCAGCGATCCGCTGCGGCTGAGCATGGTGCAGAAACTGCTGCTCGAATCCCCCGAGACCGATCGCTCCTGCGGCTGGTTCGAGATCGATCGGCCGAAATCGACACTGACACATCATTTCCGGGTGCTGCGCGAGGCGGGTGTCACCCGCCAGCGGCAGTACGGACTGGAGCGCCGCAGCCGGGTGCGGATCGAGGACCTCGACGCGCGTTTTCCGGGACTGCTCGATCTGGTGCGTGCTTGGCAACCGGCGTAATTCGGTGCCGTTTCGAGGGCACGCGTGTCCCGGTGGGGCCTGCTACCGTGCGCGCGATAGGCGATCCAGCGCTCGGACGCGCGCATGTGCTGCGGTAGATAGGCAAGGCGGCGGGGAAGCCACCGGGGCCGATGCGGTCCAGATCGGCATCATGATCGGCAATGCGGACGGGAATTTCGATCAGGACGAGACCGCGGCGGTGCGCGAGGCGTGCCAGGCCCTGCGGGTGGATCCGCAGTAGTTCGGCCCTGCCCGCTAGTATTCGCATATGCGTTCGATTGATGTGGCGGAGCGGCGGGCCCGGCTAGCGCGACGGCATCGGCTCACACCAGCGTGTCGCACCGATGACGTCGCCGAGATCGTCCGTTCCCTAGTCGTACTGCATGCGACCGATCCGGCGACGGCGTATCTGTCGGTGGGCGCACGCAGCCTCACCGCCGAGCCCGCGCATGTCGAAAAAGCACTGTACGACGATCGGACGCTGCTGCGCCTGCTCGCGATGCGGCGCACGATGTTCATCGCGCCGGTCGAACTGCTGCCGATATTGCAGGCGTCGTGCGCGGATGCGTTGGCGGAGAAGCAGCGTCGCACCTACGGCAGGTTCATCGAGCAGGCCGGAGTTGTCGACGGGGACGTGCGCGCCTGGCTCGCCGACGTCGAAGATGAAACGCACAAGGCACTTTTGGCACGCGGTGCGGCGACCGGCGCACAGTTGAGCAAGGACGTGCCCCGGTTGCGCACGCAGGTCAATACCGCTCCGGACAAGGCATATTCGCGTCCCAACAGCATCACCACCTGGGTGCTTGTGATCCTCGGCGTGGAGGGGCGCATCGTGCGCGGTCGACCGAACGGCAGTTGGACGAGCAGCCAATACACCTGGTCGCCGATCGAAACCTGGCTGCCGCAAGGCGTTGCGACCATGCCGGCCGATGCGGCCCGCGCCGAACTCGTCCGGCAGTGGCTCTACGCCTTCGGCCCCGCGCCAGTCACCGATATCAAGTGGTGGACCGGCTGGACGCTTACCGAAGTCCGCAAGGCCCTGGCCCAACTCGACGTGGTGGAAGTCGATCTCGACGGCAGTGCCGGGCTACTACTGGCCGACGACCAGGAACCGACCCCTGAGTCCGAACCATGGGCTGCCCTACTCCCCGCACTCGACCCCACCCCGATGGGCTGGCAGTCCCGCGCCTGGTACCTCGGCCCACACACCCCGATGCTCTTCGACCGCAGTGGAAACGTCGGGCCCACCATCTGGTGGGAGGGCCGCATTGTCGGCGGCTGGGCCCAACGCAAAGACGGCGAAATCGTCTACCGCCTACTGGAAGACATCGGCTCCGAAGCAGAATCGCTCATCGAAGCCGAAGCCGCCCGCATCAGCACCTGGTACGGCGAAGTTCGCGCCATCCCTCGCTTCCGAACCCCATTGGAACGCGAACTCACCGCCTGACTGCTACATGTCCAGCCCGAGGTCGAGGACGCGCACCGAATGGGTGAGCGCGCCGACGGCCAGGTAGTCGACGCCGGTGCGGGCGTAGTCCGCGGCGTCGGCGAGTGTCAAGCCGCCGGAGGATTCGAGCTTGGTGTCAGGGGCCTGGGCGTTGCGACGTTGGACGGCAGCTTGGGTTTGCCAGAGAGGGAAGTTGTCGAGCAGAACCAGTTCGACATTTTCGGCCAGGACGGCATCGAGTTGTTCGAGGCTGTCCACTTCGACCTCGCAGGCGATATCGGGGGCCAGGTCGCGCACCGCGCGCAGGGCCGCGACCACCGAACCGGCGGCTACCACGTGGTTGTCCTTGATCAGGGCGGCGTCACCGAGGCCCATGCGGTGGTTGACGCCACCGCCGACGCGGACCGCGTACTTCTGCAGGGCACGCAGGCCGGGCAGGGTTTTGCGGCTGTCGCGGATGCGGCAGTTGGTGCCCGCGACCTCATCCACCCACGCGGCGGTGGCAGTGGCGATGCCGGAGAGGTGGCAGACCAGGTTGAGCATGGTGCGTTCGGCGGTGAGCAGGCCGCGGGTCGGCGCGACCAGCCCGAGCACGGACTGACCCGGCTCGACCCGAGTGCCGTCGGCGACCCGATCGGTGATTTCGTAATTGCCCGCACCGATCACCTCGTCGAGCACGAGCAGACCGATATCGAGCCCGGCCACCGTGCCCGGCTGGCGCGAAACCACCGACGCCTTCACCACCGCGTCGGCGGGAACCGTTGCCGCCGTGGTGATATCGGGGCCGTATCGCAGATCCTCATCCAGTGCGGTGCGAATCAGGGCCAGCATTTCGTCACGATCCAGGCCGGTATCCAGTCCCATCAGTGCACTCCTCGTCCTACTATTCTCGTGCATTGCCGCGGTCATGAGGCGCTGGGGATGGCGTCCTGGGTCCAGCTGGTGAGGTCGAGACCGTCGGGGGCGGGGACGGGGTGACCTTCTGGTCCCAGACGCACTGCGCGACTACGGCGTTGGTGGTCGTCGGGGGTCGGGTGGTCGGAGCGGGTGTGCGAGCCGCGGCTTTCCGTGCGGGCTGCCGCGGAGAGCAAAAGGACCTGGGCGGTGAGGGTGAGGGCCGCGTCCTCGAATGCGGTGATGCGTTGCGCCGCGGCCGCGGCCGCATCGTTGAGATCTGCGGTCGCGTGCGATGCCTCACCCGTATTCACCGCGCCGCTGCCGTTCAGTGCGCCGCTCAGCTCCGTGAGCTCGATCGCCGCGCTCGTCGATCCCGCGAATCGCTGGTTGGCGCTGGTCAGCTCGGCACGCAAGCGACTTGCCGCACTGTGCGACACCGCATCGCGCAACCGTGCGGCTGCCTCCGCAAGCCCAGCGGCATCGCGAACCACGGAGGCATGCAATGTCATCGACTGCTGCACCAGGGCGCGGGCCGCGCGCGGAATGGTGTGGAAGGAAACGTCCGTGACGTGCGCTTCCTCGTCGAGGCGTTCCGCGGCGGCCACCCCTGCGCGCTCACCGACTACCAGACCCTCGAGCAGACTGTTCGAGGCCAGCCGGTTGGCACCGTGCAGCCCGGTCCGCGCCACCTCACCCGCGGCATACAGACCGGGAACCGCGGTCCGGCCATGGGTGTCGGTCACGACCCCGCCGCATTGGTAGTGCGCGGCGGGTGCGACCGGAATGAGCTCGGTATGCGGATCGATCCCGGCGGCCAGGCAGGATGCGGTGATCGTCGGAAAACGTTGTGGGAAGCTGTCGATCGCGCGGGCATCGAGATAGACGTGATCGGTGCCGAGGGCGCGCATCCGGGCGGCGATCGCACGTGACACCACATCGCGCGGTGCCAGATCACCACGCGGGTGCACACCCGCGGTGACCGAATTCCCTTCGGAATCGACCAGTATCGCGCCTTCGCCGCGGACGGCCTCGCTGATCAAGGGCCGTCTGCCGAGTCCACCAGGGGTGTAGAGCACCGTCGGATGGAATTGCACGAATTCGAGATCGGCGACCGTCGCACCGGCCCACAGCGCAAGCGCGATACCGTCGGCGGTCGCGCCCGGCGGATTCGTGCTCAGCGCGTACAGCTGACCGAGCCCGCCCGTGGCCAGCAGCACCGCTGGCGCGTGCACGACCCCGAATCCGTTCTCGGACACCGCGATCACGCCCTGAACTCCGGTCCGCCCGGTGACAACTTCCAGTGCCGCGGCACCGAACAGGACCGGCAGTCCGGCCGCGTTCAGCGCACGCTGCACCTCGGCACCCGTAGCGTCCCCTCCGGCATGGATGATCCGCCGCGTGCTGTGCCCGCCCTCGCGGGTACGCGAGATCTGACCGTCGCGCGCCAGATCGAAGACTGCGCCCAGATCGGTCAGCGCGGCGACGGCGGCCTGACCGCCCTCGACGATCGACCGCACCGCCGCCTCGTCACACAGTCCAGCACCGGCCTCGACCGTGTCACGCACATGCGATTCCACCGAATCCTCTTGCGGCGCAACAACAGCGATGCCGCCCTGAGCGTACTGGGTCGCGGTATCGGTCGGGCCGCCCTTGCTGAGGATGAGCACTCGCAGACCGCGCAGCGATGCCGTGCGTGCCGCGGTCAATCCGGCGACGCCACCGCCGATCACGACCAGATCGGCGGCGGCTTCCCAGTCGATCCGCGGCGCGATGCTCATGCGCCCCTGCCTTTCGCGACCTGGTCGGCAACGCAACCGCTACCGACCGCCCCGGCGATCATTCCGCACCGCCACTCCGGACGAGCGCGCACATCACGCTCCGATCGCGGCCGCTCATTCGCCACCGCCTGGATTGCCGATTTCGATCATGCGCTGCACCGAATTGCGGGCCAGCGCGGCGGTTTCCAGGTCGACGTGCACCTCATCGGTGTTCTCCACGAGCGAGCGCAGCAGCGCCGCCGGGGTGATCATCTTCATGTACTTGCAGGACGCACGATCGTTCACGGCCTGGAAGTCGATGCCGGGGGCGGCCTTGCGCAGCTGGTGCAGCATGCCTACCTCGGTGGCGACCAGGACCTGATTCGACTTCGCGGCCTTGGCGGCGTCGATCATTCCGCCGGTCGACAGAATGTGCACCCGATCGGCTGGGAACGAGCCCTCGCCCGCGAGGTACAAAGCCGAAGTGGCGCAACCGCATTCGGGGTGCACGAACAGTTCGGCATCCGGGTGGGTGCGGGCCTGTTCGGTCAGTTCGTCGCCGTTGATCCCGGCGTGCACGTGGCATTCGCCCGCCCAGATGTGGATATTCTCGCGGCCGGTGACCCGCTTGACGTGCGCGCCGAGGAACTGATCCGGCAGGAACAGCACCTCACGGTCGGGATCAATCGAGGCGACCACATCGACAGCATTCGAGGAAGTGCAGCAGATATCGGTGAGCGCCTTCACCGCGGCGGTGGTGTTCACATACGAGACGACCACCGCATTCGGGAATTCGGCCTTCCAGGCCCGCAATTCGTCGGCGGTGATGGAATCTGCCAGGGAACAGCCCGCCCGCTGGTCCGGAATGAGCACAGTCTTCTCGGGGCTGAGGATCTTTGCCGTCTCGGCCATGAAGTGCACACCGCAGAACACGATGGTGTCCTCGGGGGCCTCGGCCGCGATGCGGGACAGCGCCAGCGAGTCGCCGACATGGTCGGCCACGTCCTGGATCTCGGGCAACTGGTAGTTGTGCGCGAGAATCGTCGCGTTGCGCTCCCTGGCGAGGCGCTTGACCTCGACCGCCCACTCCGGTGTGGCCTCGACACCGGTGAATCCGGTCGGACCATCGACTACCTGCCCCATCAGCGGGGGCGCCAACTTCACACCCATGGTCGCCATGGATGGCTCCTCTCCTCGTGCGCTCGGCCCTTGTGCCTATTCACATGCCAGCCGATTCGCACCAAACCAGGTTTTCGACTTATAATCGAAAACGTGGCCCATAGTAGCACCATCCACGAAACGCTCACCGCGGTGTTCCAGGTTCGGCGCTTCCCCGACGACATCACCGCAGGTAGCAGCCCTGCGCGCATGACAGATGAGCTGATTCGGCCATGTCCACCCGGTCAGCGGACCGAACTCGCGGTGCTGCTGTGGGAGCGCGCCCTCGACCCACAGAAGGGCACCTGGTCGCTACCCGGCGGACGGCTGCGCGACGATGAAGACCTCAATGTCTCGGCCCGTCGCCAGCTCGCCGAGAAGGTCGATGTGCGCGAGCTGGCACATCTCGAGCAGCTGTCGGTATTCAGCAATCCGGACCGAGTCCCCGCACCGCGGCGGATCGCCTCGGCCTATCTGGGGCTGGTGCCGCTGACCGCGGACCCGCAACTACCCTCGGACACCACGTGGCATCCGGTTTCCCAGCTGCCGCGCATGTCGTTCGATCACGGCACGGTCGTCGAACACGCGCGCACCCGGCTCGCCGCGAAGCTCTCCTACACCAATATCGCCTTCGCCCTGGCACCTGAGCGGTTCACCATGTCCACGCTGCGCGAAATCTACTGCGCCGCGCTTGGTTACGAGGTCGACACGACGAATCTGCAGCGAGTTCTGACCCGCCGCAAGGTGATCACGCCGACCGGCGCGACCGCATCCCCCGGCCGGGCGGGTGGACGCCCCGCGGCGGTCTATCGGTTCACCGACTCCGAAATCCGAGTCACCGACGAATTCGCTGCGCTGCGCCCACCCACCTGACCTCCCCACGATCGCCTCCCCCACGATCGCCCCCTCAGTTCGGCGACCGCTCCCCCGAAGCGGTCGCCGAGCTCGAAATGGACTGTGCCGTGGCCACTGCCGTAGGGGCCACGGCATCCGAGCGTGCCCTCGTCACCATCGACCAGGGCACTCCCCTTCTACTCGGACAGCCCGCCGGGCACAGCCAGGTGCCCGGAGCTCAAAATGCACACCGGCCACAGGCACGGGAACGCGGACTCGACCGGATCCTCGACCCGCGTCGCTGTCACCGCGCCCGACTGTTCGGCAGCCGCTTGCGCTGCGCCGGAAATTACTCCGATCGCCAACACGGCTCCCGCCACCGCCGATTTCCCATACACCGATTTCCAGGACATTGCTCTCCCCCTCCGAATCGCTGAATCCTCCCGGTGATTCGCGGAGTCGAGACCGAAGTACGGCTCCGCGGCTCGAACGAATCGAACAACTCAGACGGTAGAGAACGATCGCACCGGGCGATACGGAGCGATGCACGGAGCCGCCGAATATGGCTGGTCACAGTCGGATACGAGTTATCCGGTCCGGAAGCGGTCGGCGTCCGGCAGGCCGGTCGGCTTTCCGGACCGGACGTATTCACGGTGCTGCGAGTCGGTGAAGCCCTGTGTCAGAACACTTCTCGACCACGCCGACGAGTTCACCGCGAACCGGTTGCTCACCGGATGCGACCATGCTGAGCACACCGTCGGAACTGGGCCCCAGAAACAAGACTCGTCCCCCGCCAACAACAAAGACCCCGCCTTCACATGCCTTAGCACGTGAAAACGGGGTCGATCACGAACTGCGGGAAGCAACCTCAATCCCGCTCCCGCCCCTTATGTTTCGCCTTCCGCCGATACCGCCGCGCACTGGGAATCGGCTGCGCAGCACTGGACCGGCGCAACGCATCGCGGCGCCGCCACGCCACCAGATCCGCCCGCTCCGACTTCCCGACCTCCGGAACCAGCACCCCCTGCCCATGCCTGGTCAACACATCCTCGCTCATCGCCACCTCCTTCCCATGCTCGGCTCGACCTTGTGCGCCAACGGTATCCGCGCCCCCAACACCGCCACCACCGATTTTTCACCTGCACGGCGGTTCGCACGGGAGCTGCGGCGCGTGATCCCGCCACACCTGTGGAGTCAGCACCACACGGGTGACATCGCAGATGCGATCCGCGGAGTGCTGGAAGTCCAGACCCCCTGTCGGATGCCGCCCGGCCAGCTCGCGATCATCAGGAACCCGCCCCGCAGGGTGGAATGCCAACTTCCGCCCATCATTCGGGCACCGTCGTGGCGAGCGGATACCGCATGTATTGATTCATCGGGGCGTCGAGGGTGCCGCTGGATTATTCTTGATGGCCTTCGAATAACTCCGCGCCAGTCATCTGAGCGCCTGTTACTAGCCCAGCAGATGTCAGCGATTCGAGGACTTCACCTATATCTTCGCCGCGAATAGCGAGCATTTGTGCGAATGAGAATGGCTCGCCGACCATGCCGTCCGGGTAGACAGCCGACCATGTCCCGTCGTCGCGCAGAAGCCAAGACGACGGGACATCGTCGGGTTCCGGGTCGCGCGGCGGCAGCTTCCGCAACTCCTCCGCCAGCCGGGTCAGCTCATCCGGAGACATCATCAGAACCCGAAGCGTGTGCGCGGAGTCGACTGGGGCACAAGCCGTTTGGTGTGGACAAGGAACGTCTTGGCTTGCAACTTGACCGCGCACACCGTGATCGGGCAGCCAATGTGCTGCTGCATGACATGGTGCGCGAGTTCGCGGGTCATCTCGTCGCGCGGGTGGTGGTCGAGAAGGTGGTCCATGGTCGGCCTTCCAAAGGTGTTGGAGGCACCCAGAACCGGGGCGGAGGAGATCGCCACTAGCCAGCGCGCTCCATGTGCGCTTGCCGGTGTGCCCTAGCAGACTGCGGCGGATAGCTGGAGCCTTTCCCGGTTCTGAGTGCGCGTCCAGGGTGCGTCAAGAGCCAAGATGGCTGCGTACCAACATGATGACTTGCGAAAACTTGTCTAAATCACCTGGGCGCGTTGAACAACGCCATCTATGATCGTCGCATTCTGCAACATGCAAGTACTTCAGAGTGCAACGAGAGGGGGAGACGTGACCGATGACGACGAGTCAGAGGCGGTAGGCAGCACTTTGCCACGCAGGCAGCTCGGCCGGTACCTGAAAGATGCGCGGGAGGGTGCCGGACTCTCTATGGAACGGGCCGCCACGCTTATGGAGTGGAACAAGTCCACCCTGAGCCGTCTGGAACGAGGATTGACCGAAAAGGTCAGAGTCCGTGATGTTCTCGGCCTGTGCGAGGTGTACGGACTCGATCAAGAGAAGATCGCCGCGGCCAAAGAACTGGCCGGGCAGACCCCGGCCCGTTCGTGGTGGCGAAGCTACGCCGATGTAATCGCCGCGAAGTTCAACACTTATGTCGGATTGGAAGCCGGCACCAGTGAGTTGGCGATCTTCCAGTCCTTGATCGTCCCGGGGCTACTTCAGACCGCAGACTACGCAAGAACTCTTGATAGGCAGTACTTTCCGAAGGAATCGGATGAGGAACTGGAACGCCGCGTCGCCCTCCGAATACAGCGCCAGCACGTCGCCACGCGGCGGCGTCAGCCGGTGCGGCTTGTGGTCGTGTTGACTGAGGCCGTATTGCGGACCGTCGTCGGAGGGCCGCGCGTCATGGCTGCCCAGTTACGCCATATTGTCGAACTGAGTACCCGCGAGAACATCGAGGTTCGTGTTCTACCGTTCCGCGCAGGGCTTCCTACCGGCACCGCAGTGTCGCAGTTCATCATCATGACGTTTCCCAAAGACAGCAGGGGGAAGGCAGTCGAACCGACCATCGTGTTTGCCGAGAGCTTCACCGGGGACGTATACCTTGAGGCGTCGGATGACGTTCGCCGATGTCGCCAGATATTCCGCACGCTTCTGCAGGCGACGCTGGACGACCGCCCGAGCCGTGACCTGATAAGAGAGATCGCAAGGGAGTATGACAATGACCGTTGACCTAACCGGGGCACGGTGGTTCAAGGCAAGCCACAGTTCCGCAGGGAGCGAATGCGTTGAGGTCGCCTTCCTCGACGGGGACATGGTCGGCGTGCGCGACTCCAAGAATCCGACCGGCCCGGCGCTGGTCTTCACCCCCGGTGAGTGGGATGCCTTCACCGCTGGCGTGAACGATGGCGAATTCGAGCGCCCCTGAGAACACAACAAAGCCCGGCACCGTTGGATTTGGTGCCGGGCCTTCTCGTGTCCTGGGGAACGCCAAAGAACGAGCTTGCGGAACAAGCCCGTGACCTGCGTCAATACGGTGCCCTCGGCAGGATTAGAATTTGGCGGGCACATTGCGGCCCGCCTTCCAATCGCTGAACCGATGCGCCGCCCTTCTGTCCGGGTGCCCGCGTCGACCGCATCCGCGCCTGCGCTGCGGTCGCCACCCGACACAATGTCGGATTGCCCGCGGCCTCGAACAGCGCGGCGAATTGTTGTGCGAAAACGGTTCTCGGCGACGGTCGCACACGCGATTCCATCTGTCCTCCTGCACGTTCCGATAGCGGGAGCGAGACCCCCTGCGTGCAACGAGATTAAGCCGGGTCGCGAACGCGAACCTCGATCAGGACATACGAATACGCAGGTGGGACGGGAGAAAGAGGGTTCCGGACCGGATGGTCACGCGGTCTTCATCTGAGGTTGTGGTGGTGGTGCCGCAGTGCGCTGTCCGATGCGTGCCACGGCCCAGAACATCAACTCCATCACCCAGAACAGCCACAGGAATACCTGCACCACGACAACCGGGATCGCCAGGAACAGGATCGAGGGGATCGCGACGAGTAAAAAGCGTGCGATATCGCCGAGTGTGGCGCCGCGCAGTCCGCTGCCCAAACGCACTGCGGCCCACATCATCCACCGGCGCGGTATCGACACCCTGAACTCATGCAGGCAGCGGCGGAAAAGGCCGTCCGCGTCGGCGGTGCTCACCTCGTGCGAGCTTCGTAAATAGTCGTGCAGGATGGCGGCGCGGGTGTAGGCGCCGTAGCGGGGTATCAGCCAGACCAATGCTCGTGGCACCGAGGCGAAGTCGGTGCGGAAGCCCGCTGGGATGACGAATTCTTGTGTGGCACCGTGATAGACGAGCGGCTCGACGACCCGCCAGAATTTCGCGTCGAGTTCTTCGACCACCGGTCCGCTACCGACGAACGCCATGATCCGTTCCTCTCTGAACGCACAGCGTTTCCCACAATTCTAGGCCGTTCTGGTACGTCTGTGCCGCCGCGCGGGCAACGGTTCGGATAACGTCAGCGCGCGCGATCCGAACCGGACGGTCCGAAGCCGCCATAAGGCACACCGTAGGGCAGCGGCGCGCCGTTCGCAGCGCCACGATACGAATCGGCATTGTCGACGGCCGCGAATCCGCTTGCCGCAGTGAAGTATGGCCGCGAATCGCCGAACGGTCCGCTGAAGCCGGTGCCGAGATCCTCTGTCGGACTGAGCGCCGCGAGGAACAGCACGATCAGCGCGGCGAGCAGCGGTTGCACGATCAGCGCCAGCCAACTGCCAACCTCCACCGGCAGCCGCACGATCTGCCCGACCGACGGGTCGTAGGGCATCGGATGCTGCCACTGCATGATCTGCTCGCCGACCTTCGACATCACGTAAGCGCCTGCGCCGGAACCGATCAGCAGCCCCAGTTGCAGCAGCGGACCGCGCACGCGACGCCAACGCCACACGCCGATCGCCGTCACCACACCCAGCACCGCGCCGATGCAGACGAAGATCGCCAGCGCATCGAACTGATGCACACTCTCCCCGGTCAGCGCCGCGCCCTTGGCCGGTACCGCACCGGCGCGCACCTTGACCACCAGATACTGTTCGGTGGGTGCCACGAAGGCCCACACCACACCGCCGAGCACGCTGAGCAGTACCACCCCGACCGCGATCAGCGCGGCCGCCCGCAGCTCCCGCCGCACGCCCACCTTCGGGGCCGATCCGGGCCCCGCGGTGATGCCCTCGCCGTATTGGGCCACCACTAGCGGTGTTCCAGATTCTTCGAATCCAGCACACCGTGCCGCGAGCACTTCGCCCACCAGCCGTCGGGGCTGACCTGCACGATCATGCGCCGACCGCACTGCTCGCAGAAGCGCGGCGGTTCCAGCCCCAGTGCCGCGGCGGCCGGGACCGGATCGTCGAGCCCCGGCACGATACGTTTACCGGTGAACGGGTTGTAGCGCTCGTCCATATCCATGACAGTACTCACGGCGCCAGCCTCTTTCGTGACCGATTCAGAGTGTTTCGTTGAGCGCCTTGATCGGCATCTTCAGCTCGCCGAGCAGATCCAGGTCCGCTTCGGCGGGTCGACCGAGGGTGGTCAGGTAGTTGCCGACGATGACGGCGTTGATACCGCCGAGGATGCCCTGCTTGGCGCCGAGGTCGCCGAGGGTGATCTCGCGACCGCCCGCGAAGCGCAGGATGGTGCGCGGCAGCGCGAGCCGGAAGGCGGCGACGGCGCGCAGCGCGTCGGCGGCGGGCAGCACCTCGAGGTCACCGAACGGGGTGCCCGGACGCGGGTTGAGGAAGTTCAGCGGCACCTCGTCGGGCTCGAGTTCGGCCAGATTCGCCGCGAATTCCGCACGCTGCTCCAGGGTTTCGCCCATGCCGAGAATGCCGCCGCAGCAGACCTCCATACCGGCCTCGCGCACCATGCGCAGGGTGTCCCAGCGCTCTTCCCAGGTGTGCGTGGTGACGACATTCGGGAAGTGCGAACGGGAGGTCTCGAGGTTGTGGTTGTAGCGATGCACGCCCATGGCGGCGAGCTGGTCGACCTGCTCTTGGGTGAGCATGCCGAGCGAACACGCGACCTGGATGTCGACCTCGTTGCGGATGGCCTCGACACCGGCTGCGACCTGCGCCATCAGCCGCTCGTCCGGACCGCGCACGGCCGCGACGATACAGAATTCGGTGGCGCCGGTCTTGGCGGTCTGCTTGGCGGCCTCGACCAGGCTGGGGATATCGAGCCACGCGGCGCGCACGGGCGACTGGAACAGACCCGACTGCGAGCAGAAGTGGCAGTCCTCTGGGCAGCCGCCGGTCTTGAGGCTGATGATGCCCTCGACCTCGACCTCGGGACCGCACCACTTCATACGCACATCGTGCGCGAGGGCGAGCAGTTCCTCCAGCCGGTCGTCGCCGAGCCGGAGCACCTCGAGGGTCTGCTCCTGGGTCAGGCCTTCGCCGCGCTCGAGCACTTGCTCGCGAGCGGTCGCCAGAATATCGGTTTGGACGGGTGCCTGGGTCACTGCACGAATCCCTTCGTCCGGCCGAGGTGGCCGTGCAACTTGAACGGTGTTCAGGCTAGGGTAGCGGTAACAGTGAGTCAAAACACGCGCGGCATGAGCGACGGGGCCTGGAGGCGGCAGCGAGCGTAAGCACGGAGGGCCCCGGGAATGCCGCAATCGAATACAGCGGAAGGAAACACCGTGCAGCTGCACCGCGCGGACGTGGTCGACGGCGCCACCGCCATACTCGACCAGTACGGTCTCGCCGACCTGACCATGCGCAGGCTCGCCGGTTCACTCCAGGTTCAGCCAGGGGCCCTGTACTGGCACTTTCCCAATAAACAGGCGCTGCTCGGCGCGGTGGCCGACCGGATTCTGGCCCCGATGGAGGATCCGATCGAGGCCGAGGACTGGTCTGGCCAGATCACCGAATTGGCGCACAGGTTGCGCAGTTGTCTGCTCGCCTATCGCGACGGCGCGGAATTGGTCTCGGCGACCTATGCCTCCCGACTCACCACCAGCAAGGGGCGGGAACGACTCGTGGGTGCGGCGATCCGCGGCGGGATGCCGCGGCCGGAAGCCGAACTCGCGGCGTACACACTGCTGTACTACGTGCTGGGACAAACCGTGGACGAGCAGTCCAGAATGCAAATGGATTCGGCGGGTGCGCTCGCCGAGGACGCGTCACCGCTGAACGAAACTCCGGACGCGACAGCACGTTTCGATTTCGGTCTGCAGCTTTTCGTCGGCGGCGTGCGTCACCTGCTCGGCACCCGCGTACGCTGAGTTCTTCGTCGGCGCACATGCCCGGAAGGAACGCCCCGATGCCCATCTCTGATCCCGATGCAGCAGGGTCGCCCCAGGTGGCCGGGCGTCTGGTTTCGGCGGAGGAATGCGACAGGCTGTGGGCGGCGTGGACGCCCGCGGAAGTCGCAGAGCGGATGTCGGGTGTCACGGTTGCGTGGTGCGTGTCCGCGGGGTGGGCGCTCGAGCTGTTCACCGGAGGCGGGGCTCGCAAGCACAGCGACCTCGAAATCGCTGTCCCACAAGACAGATTCAGCGAGGTTGTCGCCGCTTTTCCTGGGTTCGAGTGGGACGTTATCGGTGACGACCGAATCTGGCCTTTTCCGGCGAAGGCGGCAGACTTCCATCAGACCTGGCTACGCGAACCCGCGACCGGGCGCTATCGGCTCGACGTGTTCCGTGAACCGCACGTCGGTGATCGATGGGTGTGCCGCCGCGACCCAACGATCACCCTGCCCTACGAAGAACTGATTCGCCACACCAGCGAGGGCATTCCGTACGCGACTCCCGAGGTCGCACTCCTGTTCAAGGCAAAGGCACGCCGCGACAAGGACGAAGCCGACTTCCGGCGCGCGCTACCCGCGATGGACCGATCCCAAAGGTCCCGGCTGTTCGAGTGGCTGTCGCGGGTGCACCCCGATCACCCATGGCTGGAAAGCATTTCGACTCACCCGGATTGACCGGTCCGAATCCCGCGGGACGATCAATGCGGTGCGCACCCCTTGTGTGCAGTACACACTGCCTATGCCGGATGCGCGGCCGACACATGGAATGCGCACCGGTGGCACCTCGTTCGAACGACCGGACTCAGACGGGTACCGTCGCGGCCTCGAGATCAACTGCCACACCCGCCCTACGACCGGGCAGTGCGAGTGCGACCACCGCGCCCAGTAGGGCAAGTGCCGCACCGACTTTGATCGCCGGACCGAATCCGTCGGTGAATTCCCGCACCGAACCGTATCCACCGGTCGCGGCGAAAACCGCTGCCGCGATCGCGATTCCGAAGACGCCGCCCAACTCACGCATCATGCTGTTCGCGCCTGCCGCCTTGCCGAGCATCGAGTGTTCGACCGCGCCGACCACCGAACTCTGCGCCGACGGCAACACCATCGAGGTACCGACGCCGGAGACGATGAACGGCATGACGAAGGAGCCGTAGGTCATTGCCGGGTCGGCGATGACGGCGATCCAGAACATGCCGCCCGCCATCAGGACCAGCCCGCTCACCATCAACGGCCGCTCCCCTATCCGGTCGGCCAACGCACCTGCGACCGGCGCGCAGAAAAACAGCGTGAGAGTCCACGGCAGCAGCCGCAATCCGGCGCCGAGTGGCCCGTAGTGCAGCACCGCCTGCAGGAACTGCGCGTAGAAGAACACCTCGCCGAACAGAGCGGCGAAGGTCAGGAAGATGGCGGTATTGCCCGCCGCGAAACCACGGTTCACGAAAAGCCGCATCGGAAACATCGGCTCGCGCGTGCGCGCCTCCCAGGCCGCGAAGGCGATCAGCAATGCGATTGCCCCGACCAACGCGATCAGCACCTCCGAACTCGACCAGCCCGCGATATTGCCGCGCACCAAACCCCACACCACACCGAATGCGCCGCCGGTGACCAATACCAACCCGGTGCCGTCCACCGCGGTATCGGAGCCGAAGCCTTCCGGAACCCGAGCCGCTACCAGTGGCAGCGCGAGCAGCCCGATCGGCACGTTCAGCCAGAAGATCCATTGCCAGGACAACCCCTCCGCGACGGCCCCGCCGACCAGCGGACCACACGCGACCGCGAGTCCGGTGATGCCCTGCAGCAGTCCCATGGCCATACCGCGCTTCTCCGGCGCGAATGCCGCGCTGACCAGCGCCAAAGCCAGACTCATGATCAATGCCGCGCCGATGCCCTGCACCACGCGCGCGGCGATCAGAGTCGCGACGGAGGTCGATATCGCGCAGGCCGCGGACGCGGCGACGAAGATGGCGAGCCCGACCATGAACATCCGCTTGCGCCCGAAGCGGTCGCCGAGTACCGCAGCGGTCATCAGCAGGACGGCGAAGCTGAGATTGTAGCCGTTGACGGTCCATTCGAGCGTCTGCAGAGACGCCCCTAGGTCGTGCCGAATGGTGCTGAGCGCGGTGGCGACGACCAGGGTGTCCAGTGCCGCCATCAGCGACGCGACCGCGCCGAGTACTAGTACCCAGCGCTGTGTCACCGCCGAAATGATCGGTGTGCTCACGGTGGTCCTTCCTGTGGTTTCGGCGCGCCCGATGGTTCGGACACGCACAGATACCGACCGGCGGCGGCCCGAAATTCATCGCACCGATGAGTTCTGGGCGGTACGGCGGTCGATATTCAGAGGGGCCACCATCCGGGGTGCCCGGAAGGACAGCACATGTCAGACAGCGATGAATTCGCCGCCCGTACCGCGCCGTACCGGCGCGAGTTGCTCGCCCACTGCTATCGCATGCTCGGTTCGGTCGACGATGCCGAGGATCTGGTGCAGGAGACGTTGCTGCGGGCCTGGCGCGGGTACGGCGATTTCGAGGGTCGGGCTTCGATGCGGACCTGGCTGTACCGGATCGCCACCAATGCCTGCCTCAATGCGCTCGAGCATCGACGCCGCGTGCTGCCCACCGGATTGTCCGAGCCCACCGCGGATCCCACCCAGGCGGTGCACTTCGCGTCTGAAACGCCATGGCTGCAACCGATGCCGGACGTGCTGGTCACACCGGAGACTTCGGATCCCGCCGCCATCGTCGCGGCGCGCGAGGGTATGCGGCTGGCATTGATCGCGGCTTGGCAGCATCTGCCGCCGCGTCAGCGTGCGGTGTTGATATTGCGAGATGTGTTGCATTGGAGGGCCGCCGAGGTTGCCGAGCTACTCGGGACCAGCGCGGCCGCGGTCAACAGCATGCTGCAGCGCGCACATGCCGCGCTCGCGGAGCTGGAACCGGACACGCCGGTCGCCGAACCGGACGACCCTGAAATCCGCGCCCTGCTGGATCGCTATGCCGCCGCGTTCGAAGCCGCCGATATGGATACGCTCGTCAGGCTGTTGCGATCGGATGCGGTGTGGGAGATGCCGCCGATCGAGGAATGGTTCCGCGGCAATACCACGATCGTGGAACTGGTTCGGTCGAAGTGTCCGTATAGGGCGGGCGAGGTCCGGATGGTGCCGATCGCCGCGAACGCTCAGCCCGGATTCGCGTTCTACCTGCGGGGGCAGGCGCAATCGCTGCAGATCCTCACGGTGACGCCGACCGGGGTCGCGCATGTCGTCTCGTATCACGACAGCTCGATGTTCGCCGCATTCGGACTGCCCACATCATTGGTGGCGACCACGCGCCCCCAGCCGGTATTGCCATGAGCGAAGATCTACTCGAGCGGGCGGTCGCCTATCTGCTTTCTGTGCTGCCCGACCTAGGTTCCGATCTGTCGACGCCGACAGCCTGTCGGGGCTGGAATACGCGCATGCTGCTCGCGCATGTGGACGAGTCGATTGCCGCGCTGCGAGAAGGTTTGACGGGCGGGCAGGTTGCCATGCCGGGCGCACCGCTGCCGAATTGTGCGGGAACGCTGCACATCCGGAGTCGAGCCATGGCCCTGCTCGGCGCCTGGGCGAATGAGCGCCCCCGCTCGGTGGTCGTTTTCGGAAGGCCGGTGCCCGCCCATGTCTTGGGCACCGTCGGTGCCCTCGAATTGGCGGTCCACGCCTGGGATCTCGCCGCCGCGCGATCGAACCCGCCGCCTATCCCCGACCGCCTCGCCCGCGAATTACTTTCGGTGGCACCGGAACTCGTACCGCTAGCCGACCGATCGCCGCTATTCGCTGCGCCGATCGAACCGCGGACCACCGCCCCGGGCGACCAGCTCCTCGCCTACCTCGGCCGAACCCGACCAGCATCCTGAAGTACCCGAGCGCATCGGTGCAGGGTCCTCGCATACACCGCGAACACCTCGCAGAAGGTGCATCCTATGCGCGGCACGCACCAGGTGTGCGCCAGAGATGGCCGAGCCCACCAAACGCGACCAGCGCCCTCGACCTGCCCACCAACGAGCATTCAGATATGACCGCGCACACCTCCACAAGGAGCAACCTGCGCGCGGTGCGCACCAAGTGTGCGCCATGAGTGGTCCGAGCGCTCAGTCGGTTGCCCGGGTTTCGGGACGGCGTGCGTCTGCGAACAGGGTGGGATAGGCACCGGGGAACCAGCGGTGCATGGCGAGCGCGCCTGCGAATACCGCCGCAGCGATAGCGAGCGCCGAGGCACCGAGAACTGTTGCCGCACTGATCAAGCCGACGGCAACGGGGCCGGCGAACATGCCGACGTCATGGGTCAGACGCCAGGCACCGAGGAATTCCGCACGTCGCCCCGGCGGTGCGACGCTCGCGCCGACCGTCATGATGATGCCGTTGCTGACGCCATTCGCGAGCCCGAGCAGTACTGCGGCACCGGTGAGTTCGAGCGCCGTCGAGGTGAACGGAAGCGCCGCGAAGCCCACCGCGAACAGCAACATCGACGGCACACCGGTGGCGCGACTGCCGTACCGATCGAGCAGGGCGCCGCCCGGATAGGACAGCAGCACATCCATTGCCCCGGCAATGCCGAATATCAGGCTCGTGGCGACGGCACTCGCGCCGATATGCGCGGCCCACAGCGGAAGCAGCGCGATGCGGGTCGCCCGAGCACCACCCATCAGCAGCGCCGCCAGCCCGAGTGTGCCCAGTACCCTGCGGTTTTCGACGACCACCGACCGCAAGGTGTGATCGGCGCCGTCCATATCGTCACCGTCAGCCGAGCGGATGGCGAGCATCGCCGCGCCCGCTACCACGGTTGTGCCGAACTGCAACCACAGCGCACCGCTCGGCCCCATCCCATAGACCATCCCGGCACCGATGAACGGCCCGCAGAACGACCCGAGGCGCGAGGCACCAGCCAACGCCGAGAACGCCCGACCCCGCTCCTGCGGTGTCACTACCGACACGATGTAGGACTGTCGCGCCAGACCCCATACCGCACTGGCGGTTCCATTGAGCAGCACACCAACCGCCAGCACCCCGGTATGCGGTGCGAAGATCGCGCACAGCACCCCGACCAGGCCGAGGCCCGAACCGACTGCGATCGCCCAGCGCTCGCCGATGCGTGCGACGATCCGCCCCGCGGGCAGATCCGCCAGCACCATCCCCAACCCACTCAGCGCGACAACGATTCCGGCAACACCGGCCGAAGCACCGAGGTCCAACGCGCGCAGCGCGTACATCGGTGCGGCCGCACCGGATCCGATGCCGTAGAGCACCACCGGCACGAACACCGTCCACACCAGCGTGCGCAGGCGAGCGGATTCCGTTGTGGCGCTGACCCGTTCGCTCACAGCGCCCGCGCCATGCGGAGTCGACACCGCAGCGGTGGCTGAACTTCGGCATGAACAAGAACAGGACGCTGTCCGACCGGATACGGCCTGGTACAGCCGCTCACTGCGCGAGCGCCGGTCGCCGGGCGTACCGGCTCTCCGGTCGCGGCAGACCGAAGTGGTCGCGCAATGTGGTTCCGGTGTATTCGGTGCGGAACAGCCCGCGCCGCTGCAGGATCGGGACGACCTGCTCGGCGAAGACCTCCAGGCCACCCGGGTAATAGGGCGGCATCACATTGAAACCGTCGGCGGCGCCGTTGCGGAACCATTCCTCGATGGTGTCGGCGACCTGCTCCGGTGTACCGGCGAAGACCCGATGTCCGCGGGCACCGGCGAGACGATGCAGCAGTCCGCGCACGGTGGGCCGCTCCCGCTGCACGATCCCGGCGACCACTTGCCGACGGCTGCGCTCATTATCGGTGACATCGCCCGCGTCGCTGAACAATTCGAGCGGCACCGGTTCATCCAGCGGCAGGTGGCGCAGGCTCTCACCCGCGATGCCCTCCAACTGCTTCAGCCCGTATTCGGGCACTGTGAGCTCGTTGAACTCCCGCTCCAACTGTTTGGCCGCCGCCTCGGTATCGCCGATGAACGGGCTGATACCGGGCAGGATTTTGATCTGCTCGGCGTCACGTCCGAATTCGGCGGCCTTGGCCTTGATATCAGAGTAGAACGCCTGCGCATCCTCGAGCCGCTGGTGCGCGGTGAAGATCGCCTCGGCGTACCGGCCCGCGAACGCCCGTCCGTCATTCGATGCACCGGCCTGCACGAGCACCGGATGCCCCTGCGGCGTGCGCGGAGCGTTGAACGGCCCACGCACACTGAGATATTCACCGACGAAGTCGATCGGATGGATCTTGGCCGGATCAGCGTAGATGCCCGCTTCCTGGTCCAGCAGGATGGCGTCGTCCTCCCAGCTGTCCCACAGCGCGACGACCGCATCGACGAATTCCCGTGCCCGCGCATACCGCGTCGCATGATCGGGATGTTTCTCGAGCCCGAAATTCGCTGCGGCGAGGTCGGTTCCGGTGGTG
Source organism: Nocardia sp. NPDC050408 (assembly GCF_044458905.1). Taxonomy (NCBI): domain Bacteria; kingdom Bacillati; phylum Actinomycetota; class Actinomycetes; order Mycobacteriales; family Nocardiaceae; genus Nocardia; species Nocardia sp. NPDC050408. The sequence continues at coordinate 33,532 of NZ_JBITIL010000025.1, forward strand.
ACGATATTCCAACCCGCCCGGCCGCCGGAGATGTGGTCCAGCGTGGAGAACAGCCTGGCCAGGTTGTATGGCTCGTAGTAGGTCGTCGATGCGGTGGCGATCAGACCGAGATGGGTTGTGGCCGTCGCGATCGCGGTGAGCAACGTGATCGGTTCCAGACCGGCGGCCGCATTGTGTTCGACATTGGTGCGCAGTGCGGGTCCGTCGGCGAAGAACACCGCGTCGAGTTTCGCGGCTTCGGCCGTGCGGCCGATCTCCTGGTAGTAGGCGACATCGTAGATCCGGTCGGGTCGGCTCTGCGGATGCCGCCAGGCCGCCTCATGATGTCCGGAGGGGTAGATGAACGCGTTGAGGCTGAGTTGCCGTGTCATGAGGCCTTCTTCTCATCGTGCAGGGCTGCGACATCGACGCCGAGGCTGGAAAGCAGCAGCTCGCGCAGGCGGTTGAAGTCCGGATCGATATGGCGGCGTGGACGTTCCAGATCGATGCGCTGATCGACGGCGATGCGTCCCTCGTCGAGGACGAGCACGCGGTCGGCGAGCAGCACCGCCTCATCGACATCATGGGTCACCAGCAAAACGGCAGGCTTGTGCCGGGCGCACAGATCCTGCAGCAGCACATGCATTTTGATGCGGGTGAGCGCGTCCAGCGCACCGAAGGGCTCATCGGCCAGCAGCAACTCCGGCTCCCGGACCAGCGACCGCGCCAGGGCGACGCGCTGCTGCTCACCGCCGGAAAGCTCCTTGGGCCAGGCCTTTTCCCGCCCGGCAAGTCCAACTTCGGCCAAAGCAGTGCGGCCGCGCTCGGCGGCATCGGCACCCTTCAAACCGAGAGTCACATTGTCCAGCACCCGATTCCACGGCAGCAGGCGCGAATCCTGGAAGACCACCGCACGTTCCGTCGGCACCCGCAACTCACCCGAGCCCAGCACATCACGATCCAGCTCGGCCAACGCGCGCAACAAGGTGCTCTTACCCGAACCACTGCGCCCGAGCAGGGCGACGAATTCGCCGCGTGCGATATCGAGATCGATGCCGTGCAACACCACACGATCGCCGAAACCCCTGCGCAGCGCGCGGGTTCGGACCACATTCAGTCCGCGATCGTCTGTCGCCATGACAGCACCCTCCGTTCCGTCGCGCGCACGGCGAGATCGCCGAACAGTCCGAGCAGTCCGTATATCACCAGGCCGACGACGATGACGTCGATCTGGCCGTAGGTGCGCGCCTGCGTCATCAGATAGCCGATGCCGCTGGTGGCATTCACCTGTTCGACCACGACGAGCGCCAGCCAGGAGATGGTGACCGCCAGCCGCAAGCCCGTGAAGAATCCGGGCAGCGAACCGGGCAGCGCGATCCGGCGAATGAAACTCCACCGCGAAAGACCCACCGTCGCGGCCAATTCCACATACCGGCTGTCGACGCCGCGCAGTTGCGCGTGAGTATTGATGTAGATCGGAATCGCGACACTGGTCGTGATGACGATCAGCTTCATCTCCTCGCCGATGCCGAACCACACGATGAACAGCGGAATCAGCGCCAGCGTGGGAATCGAGCGTTTGATCTGAACCGGCCCGTCCAACAGGGCTTCACCGACCCGGCTCAACCCGGCGATCAAGGCGAGCAGCACACCGATCACCACGCCGAACCCGAGACCCCAGGCCGCGCGCTTCAGCGAGGTCAGCAGATTCGACTGCAGTCTGCCGTCGGCCAGCAGATCGCGAGCCGTCTCGGCGACCGTCCACGGCGCCGGCAGTGTCTGCTCATCCAGTGCGCCCGTGGCGGATCCGATCACCCATGCCGCGATCAGCAGTACGGGCCCGATGGCAATGCCGAACGGAATCGGGCGGCCCGGCCCGAGCCGAGGCCGTGTCAGTTTGCGGCGGGCCAATACCGGCTCCGCTGCGGTGCGTGAACTTCGTCCGATCCGGCCGAGTACTCCGGCATCCAAGGTAGCCATTGCTATTTCGCCTTCGGTTCGAATAAGGCACCGCTCTCGGTGACTGCCTGGGTGACGACAGCGTCGAAGCGCAGATCGAAATCGTCGGCAGCGCGCACCTTCTTGGGCAGTTCGCCCGCCTTGTCGATCGCATCGATGGTGCCCTGCTGACGATCGATGAGCTGCTGATCCAGATGCGGGAAGGTGTAGGTACCGAGCGAGTCGACGATGCGCTTGGCGTCATCCGCGCTGACCTTCTGGTTCTCGACGTAGTACTTACGCGCCCACTCCTCCTGGTGGGTATTGACCCACTGGTAGGCGCGAACATAGGCGGCGACCACCGCCCGAGTCGCGGCCGCCTTGGCCGGATCGGTCACCGCGGCGCGGCGCGCGTAAAGATAGCCGACACCACCGTAGATGCCAGCGGTCTCCGAATCCGGGATCAGTGACGCACCCGGTGTGCGCAGCAGCCGAGTGACATTCGGTTCGACCAGCGGCGCGATATCGACCTGACCGGTGCGCACCGCGTCCAGGAATTCCGCGAGTTGCAGCCGAACCAGTTGCACATCAGTGGATTTCAGCCCCGCCTTGGCGATCGCGCGCAGCACCGCGGCCTGTTGGGCGGTCCCCTCCGCGTAGGCGATCTTCTTACCCTTGAGATCGGCCAGCGTGGTGGCCGTTTTACCCGGCGCCACCGCGAGTTTCAATGCGCTGGGATTGGACTGGTAGGCCGCGATTATCGGCACGTCCTGCCCGGCGACCTGCGCATGGATCGGCGGAACATCGCCGACGGTCGCGACATCGGCGGCGCCGGCCCGGAATGCCTCCAGAATGGCCGGTCCGCCGATGAAATTGGCGAATTCGACCTTGAACGGCAGTTTGTCCAGTTCGCCGGAGAACTGGAGGACCGACTTGAACCGCTCGGACTGGTCGGCGAGCACGAGTTTGGTGCCTGCGGGGATTTCGGTGGGCAGCGGGGCATCGGTCTTACCGACCGGCTTATCGTCGCTCGCGCAGCCGGTCACACCCAAGCTCGCAACGGTCGCCGCAGCGAGCAACGCGGCGATTGTGCGGCCGCGCAGGCCGGTCAGGAACGTACGTGGTCGGAACATAGGGTGATTGAATCAAGACCAAACCGGCACGCATACGGTTTGCCTTGGCGTGATTCCAACTGCTTTCACCCACCCCGCCGGCGGTCACCCCCTCAGCGCGGCGCCGCCGCGGAGACCGTCGCGCGCACCTGCTCCTGATACCGCTGAATGTACGGCAGGATCTGTTGGTCGATGATCTTGTTGTACTCCTCGGGGCGCTGCATCGGATTGGCGTGCCCGGTATTTCGCGGCATGACGACCAGCAGCGAGCCGTCGACGCCACCGGCCCGCTCGATGAGCACCTGATGGGAGTAATCGACATCAACCACCCGGTCGTTATTCGGATTACGCGGACGGATGAAGACGATGGCCGGGCGCGGTTTGTCCTCGGCGGGCCGCGATAGCGCGCGCAGATCGTTGATCGCACCGCCCGCCACGATGGCCAGGAACTGTGTTTCGATCAGCCCGTTGCTGGCCGCGTCTTTGGAAAAGACCTTCTCGCGCAACACTTCTCGGACAACATCACGCATTGGCTCCAGCCGAATCCCGGGCAACCCATTGGTCCCGCGATCGACGAATCGGTCACGACGCGCATAGGTTTCGACCGCCAGCCGCAGTGTGCGGCTCTCCCGCGCCCCTGGCAGCCAGCCCATCCAGCGCACCATATCCTCGCCCGCACCACGACTCTCCGGACGCACCGCATTCAAATCCACCGGTGTGCAGTCCAGAATCACCCCTACCAGGCGCAGATCGCTGTCGAGGTGGATATGCCGTGCGACCTCGAGCGCGATGACCCCGCCCATACTGTGTCCCACCAGCACGATGTTCTTCAGCCCCGACATCTGGGCGGCGCGGATGATCAGATCCGCGATCACCTTGGTGTCGATACCTTGATTGTCGTATTTGATGGCCCAGACCACGCCCATATCACTGAGAGCGGGCAGTGCGGCCGCGGTATTGCTGGCATTGAGACCGCCGAGACCCACCATATCGACGACGACGGTGTCCCAGTCGCGATCATGCGCGGGGGTGGCAATCGGCAGCACAGCGGGTTCGGTGCGCGCGAGCCGATCGCGTTCCGGGGTGACGTCGTGCACCCAGTACTGGGCGAACACGATGAGCCCAGCGAGCAATATCAAGGCGACCCGCAGCACCGCCGACCTGGTACGGCGCAACGTCTGCCACCCGTGCCCGAGACGAGTCTCCCGAAGCCGGGCCCTCCGTCGCGCGTTATCCCAGTCCGAGACGGTGGACGGGTGCCGATCGTCCAACGGCGACATCTAACCCACTGTAGGTACGGTTCGCGAGTGCTGCCAGGCGAGTACCCCCGGCCATCACCGAGGCGGAGGCGATCATCTTCGCCGACAAACCTCAGATCAGCAGGTCGAGCTCACGCGGCGTCGCAGATCCGCAAACAGCTCGAGCACTGGAATCTGGTGGCTGCGTCCAGTATTGAGCTGTGCCGGTGACGCCGGTTGCGGTCAGGGCAGTTCGCCGGTTTCGGCGAGGGTGGCGAGCTTGCCGAGTCCGATTCGGGTCCGGTCCTCGCAATCGCCGCGCAGACCTACCGGCCGAGCGCAGACCAACCGGGAGTGAACCAACCGGGAGTGAACCAACCAGGCGCCGCGGCAGAGAATCGTTCGCGATCCCATCCACCGGCACCTGCGGGCACCGCACCGACCAACTCGACCCCGGTAACCCGAGGAAGATCACTGCGATTGCACTCCTCGGCAAGCCCCGGCGAACCGGGCCAGGAACCGATCACCAAACCCGCACAGCGGACACCGGCAGATGACAGTGCGCGCGTGGTCAATTCGCTGTGGTTGAGGGTCCCCAGTCCCGCTGCGGCAACAACGAGCACCGGGGCATCGAGCTTCTGCGCCAACTCGAGCAGCGTGAACTCGCCCAGGCGGACCAGCAATCCGCCTGCCCCTTCCACCAAGGTCAGATCCGCATCAGCGAGTGAGTCGATGGCGGCGGCGGTTTCACTAAGCGTCAACAGCGGCTGCCCGCACCGACGTGCGGCGGTATCCGGCGCCAGCGGATCAGGATAGCGGGCGATCTCGACCGTTCTCCGCACACCGGTGAGGCGTTCGACTTCGGCGAGATCGCCGGATTCGCCCGGTGCTACACCGGTTTGGGCCGGTTTGCACACTGCCACCGATCGCCCCGCCGCCAGTGCGGCCGCGGCCACCGCGGCGGTCACCACGGTCTTGCCGACCTCGGTCGACGTACCGGTCACGAACAGCACACTCATGCGGTCACCAATCCACGCGCCTGCGCCAGCACCTCGCCGAGAACCGTTGCGATGGTGTCGAGTTCGTCGGAGGTCAGATTCGCCCGGGCGGTGAGTCGCAACCGCGATGTCCCCTCGGGCACCGTCGGCGGACGGAAGCATCCGACGTCGAGTCCACGTGCACGGCATGCCTGCGCAGCGTCATATGCGACCTGTGCCTCACCTAGCACCACCGAGACAACTGCCGAATCCGGTTGCGCCACACCGGCAATACGTGCGATATCGGCGGCCCGCTGCAACACCCGACCCGCCAGCTCGGGTTCCCGACGCAATAGCCGCAGCGCCGCCCGCGCCGCGCCGACCGCGGCCGGTGCGAGCCCGGTATCGAAAATGAATGTGCGCGCGGCATCGATCAGGTGCGCACGCACCCGCTCGCCGGCCAACGCCACACCACCCTGTGCGGCAAAGGCTTTCGACAGGGTCGCGGTGACCACGAGATCCGGTTCCCCGGCCAGGCCGACCTCGTGCACCAGCCCGCGCCCACCCGTGCCGCGCACACCGAGCCCATGTGCCTCATCCACGATCAACACCGCGCCATTCGCCCGGGTAACCCGATGCAACTCGGCCAGCGGAGCCAGATCACCATCGGCGCTGAATACCGAATCGGTAAGTACCAGTGCCCTTTCCTCGCTCCGCTCGGCCAGCAACCGCTCGACCGCCTCGACATCGCAATGCGCGGCGATCTCCACCCGCGAGCGCGAGAGTCGGCAGGCATCCACCAGCGAAGCGTGACTGCCCGCATCGGAGACGACCAGCGCGCCCCGCCCGGCTAGCGCGGTCACCACCCCGAGATTGGCGGCGTAGCCGGAGGCGAAGACCAAACCGGTCTCGGCGCCGACGAATTCGGCGAGTTCGGTCTCGAGCTGCTCGTGTTCGGCAGTGGTGCCGGTGACGAGCCGGGATCCGGTCGACCCGGTGCCCCAGCGGCGCACGGCATCGATCGCGCCCTCGATCACCTCCGGGTGACGCACCAGGCCGAGATAGTCATTGGAGGCTAGGTCGATCGACGGCGACTGTGCCGCACGCGGTCGCAGCTCACGGCGCAACCCGACGCGCACGCGCTCGGCGGCGCGTTCATCAAGCCAGCCCAACGGATCGGTAGTCACAGCTCCGAAGCATACTTGAACACCGTTCAGGGCGCCTGCCCAGGGTCGGGTACTGGTACCGTGGGAGCCACTTGTTGAAGGTCGCCACCGACCATCGGTGGCGCGGCACTTCCGCCAAAGGGAGTAGGGCCGAATGCCACGGTGGGCGATAGTCGTCGAAGAGACAACAGGTTCCGGCGATCACAAGCGTTGGTCGCCGCGGGTACTCGCGGAGGTGGTCGGCACTCGCGAACATGCCCTGACCAAATTGCACTCGCTCGTGCCCACATTCACTCCGCAGCATCCGCGACTTCCCGGCCGCCGGATCCTGCTGCGCGACGGCGATAACTATCTGCTGATCGCCCGCGGTTGGGCCGATGACTACCACTGCGTCTTCCGAGTATGGGAGATCGTCTCCGACACCGACCGTCCCGAGAGCGCGGGAGTCGAACACGGGACCCGCAAACGCGCCTGACGCGTCAGGCTTGGGCGGCGGCGACCATACCGGCGGTGATGCGTTCGATGTCCTCGGTCGTGCTGATGAACGGCGGCATGGTGTAGATGAGATCACGGAACGGGCGCAGCCAGACGCCCGCTTCGACGGCGGCATGGGTGGCCTTGCGCATATCCACCGGATGATCGAGTTGCACAACCCCGATCGCCCCGAGCACCCGCACATCCGCCACCCCGGGCAGCGAACGCGCCGGGGCCAGACCGGTTTCCAATTCCGATTGGATCCGGGCCACTTCGGCACGCCAATCCCGTTGCAGCAGTAGCTCGATCGAGGCAACCGCGACCGCACAGGCCAGCGGGTTACCCATGAAGGTCGGACCGTGCATGAGCCCGCCGTGCTCGGCGCTGATGGTCTCGGCGATGCGGGAGGTGCACAACGCGGCAGCCAAGGTCAGATATCCGCCGGTGAGCGACTTGCCGACGCACATCACATCCGGACTCACTCCGACGTGATCGGCCGCGAAAAGCGCTCCGGTGCGCCCGAATCCGGTGGCGATCTCATCGAAGACCAACAGCACCCCGTACTCATCGCTCAGGCGTCGCAGATCGGTCAGATACCGCGGATCGTGCCAGCGCATCCCGCCCGCGCCCTGCACGACCGGCTCAACGATGACGGCCGCGAGTTCGTCGGCATGCGCGGCCAACAGCTGCTCGAATTCGGCCACGTACTCGACCGAATACTCGAGCGGTGGCGCCGGGGCGAAGATCTGCTCGGCGAGCACATCGGTCCACAGTGCGTGCATGCCGCCCTGCGGATCGCACACGCTCATCGGCGTGAAGGTATCGCCGTGATACCCACCGCGCCAGGTGAGCAGCCGTCGCTTGTCCGGCTGACCCGCCGCACGCCAGTACTGCAGGCACATCTTGACCGCGACCTCGACCGATACCGAACCGGAATCGCACAGGAATACCTTGTCCAGACCGGCGGGCGTCAGCTCGACGAGTAACGCGGCCAGTCGGGCCGCCGGTTCATGGGTGAGCCCGCCGAACATCACATGACTCATCCGCTGCGACTGCGCCACCAGCGCGGCATCCAGGACCGGATGCCGGTAACCGTGGATAGCGGCCCACCACGAACTCATCCCGTCGACCAATTCCCGACCGTCGGCGAGGGTGAGCCGGGTTCCGGAAGCACCAGAAACCACCAGCGGTTCGGTCGTCGCGGGAAAGCCACCGTAGGGATGCCAGACATGTTCGGCGTCGATGGCGGTGATCTCGTCAGGGGTCAATGCCACAGGATTCCTCGCGGTCGCGTGACAGCCCAAGAGGGCTTGAACGGTGTTCAAGTTACCACTCGAGCTGCGCGCGCACGATATCGAGTCGAATTCCGCACCCACGCGAGCGCTCCGACGTATCCTTTGACTCAGTCAAAGATTGGGAGCCGCCGTGACCACCATTGCCGCCGCCGATATCGACGCCGTGCGCGAATTCAACCGCCGCTACACCCGGGTCATCGGGGTACTGCGCGAGGGCCTGCTGGACAGCGAATATTCACTAACCGAAGCGCGAATCATGTTCGAATTGGCCAATTCCGGCGCGACCGAGGTCGTCACGCTGCGACGCACGCTCGACCTGGACCCCGGCTATCTGAGCCGCATCCTGGCCCGCTTCGAAAAGGACGGACTGGTCCAGCGCAATCGCTCCGAAAGCGACGGTCGCCGCCAAGAGGTCCGGCTGACCGAACGCGGCAAGGAGATCTTCGCCGTACTCAACCAGCGCTCGAGCGCCGAAGTCGGCTACCTGCTCAATGCGCACAAACCAGCCGAGCGCGCGGCACTGATCACCTCCATGCGCACCATCCAGCGAATTCTCGACGGACCAGCCCCCGGCACACTGGTGCTCCGCGCCCCGAAATCCGGCGACTACGGCTGGGTCATCCAGCGCAATGCCGCGCTCTACGCCGCCGAATACGGGTGGGACACCAGCTACGAGGCACTCGTGGCCCGCATTGTCGCGGACTATTTGGACGACCACGACGAGCGTCGCGAATACGCCTGGATCGCCGAATACGACGGCGAACCGGTGGGCTGCGTCTTCTGTGTCGCGGAGGACGAGATAACCGCCCGCCTGCGGCTACTGCTCGTCGAGCCGACCGCGCGCGGCCTCGGCGTCGGCTCCGCACTGGTCGAGCGCTGCGTGCGATTCGCGACCGAGGTGGGCTACCGCGAGATGGTGCTGTGGACCAACGACATCCTCACCTCGGCGCGGCGTATCTATCAACGCGCGGGTTTCGAACTCGTGGAATCGAATTCGCATCACAGCTTCGGCCACGATCTGGTCGGCCAGACCTGGCGGCTGACACTGGAGCAGTGAAACTCAGTCGATATTGCTGTGGGATTACCAGGACGGCTATATCGCGGGCGTCCTGGTCTGGCTGCGGCATGCGGTATTCGGCGCACTCGCCCGGCTGGCCACCCGGATAGGCTACCGGCGACTCTGGCCCGAAACCGGCCCCGACCAGGACTGACTCGTCCGGCCGCAACCACCCGCACGCAGCGCCATCCGGCTGGCGCTAGTGTCGTTGACATGGCTCAGCCCGACGCAGCGCCCGGTGAGGTGACACCCCTCGGTGTCTGGCCCGGAACCGCCTACCCACTGGGCGCGACCTACGACGGCGCAGGCACTAATTTCTCGGTGTTCTCCGAAGTTGCCGACGCGGTCGAGTTGTGCCTTATCGCCAGGGACGGCACCGAAACCAGAGTGCCACTGGAAGAGGTCGACACCTACGTCTGGCACGCCTATCTCCCGACCATCGGACCGGGCCAGCGCTATGGGTTCCGGGTGCACGGACCCTACGATCCCGAGCACGGATTGCGCTGCGATCCAAGCAAATTGCTGCTCGATCCCTACGGCAAGGCCTTCGACGGCGAATTCGACAACGACTCCTCGCTCTACACCTACGGCCAGGATTCGCTGGGGCACACCATGACCGGCGTGGTGATCAACCCGTTCTTCGATTGGGGCGCCGACCGTCCACCGAATCGGCCCTACCACGAAACGGTCATCTACGAGGCGCACGTCAAGGGCATGACGATGACCCACCCGGATATTCCGGAGGAATTGCGCGGCACCTACGCCGGGATCGCGCATCCGGCAATCGTGGAACACCTGAAAGAACTCGGCATCACCGCGATCGAGCTGATGCCGGTACACCAATTCCTGCACGACCGTGTCCTTTTGGATCAGGGCCTGCGAAACTACTGGGGCTACAACAGCTTCGGCTATCTCGCCCCGCACAACGAATACGCGGCCAGCCCGCGCGGCGGCGCCGCGGTCACCGAATTCAAGGCCATGGTGCGGGCATTGCATGCCGAGGGCATCGAGGTGATCCTCGATGTCGTCTACAACCACACCGGCGAGGGCAATCACCTCGGGCCGACCCTGGCCTTCCGCGGTATCGACAATGCCGCCTACTATCGCCTGGTCGACGAGGACCCATCGCACTACATGGACTACACCGGCACCGGTAACAGCCTGAACGTGCGCCATCCGCATACGCTGCAGCTGATCATGGACTCGCTGCGGTACTGGATCCTGGATATGCACGTCGACGGCTTCCGCTTCGACCTTGCCGCCACGCTGGCCCGGGAACTGCACGATGTCGACCGGCTCTCCACCTTCTTCGATCTGGTGCAACAGGATCCGGTGGTCAGCCAGGTGAAGCTCATCGCAGAGCCGTGGGATGTCGGCGAGGGCGGCTACCAGGTCGGCAACTTCCCGGGCCAGTGGACCGAATGGAATGGCAAGTACCGCGACACAGTTCGCGACTACTGGCGCGGTGAACCCGCCACCCTCGGCGAATTCGCCTCCCGGCTCACCGGATCCTCGGATCTGTACGAGGCCACCGGGCGCAGGCCGAGCGCGAGTATCAACTTCATCACCGCCCACGACGGCTTCACACTGCGGGATCTGGTGTCCTACAACGAGAAACACAACCAAGCCAATGGCGAGGGCAATCGCGACGGCGAGAGCTACAACCGCTCCTGGAACTGCGGGGTGGAGGGCCCCACCGACGATCCGGAGATACTCGCGTTGCGCGCCAAACAGAGTCGAAATCTGCTGGCCACGCTGGTGCTGAGTCAGGGCACACCGATGCTCGCGCACGGCGACGAAATGGGCCGCACCCAACAGGGCAATAACAATGTCTACTGCCAGGATTCACCGCTTGCCTGGATGGATTGGTCGCTGATGCAGACGAATTCGGACCTGTTCGAATTCACCAAGCGGGTGATCGCACTGCGCACCGAGCACCCGATATTCCGACGCCGCCGCTTCCTTGCGGGCCGGCCGATCCGGTCGAAAGATCATGCCCGCGATATCGCGTGGCTCACCCCGGCGGGTGAGGAAATGACCCCCGCGGACTGGGACAGCGGTTTCGGCAAGTCGCTGACGGTATATCTCAACGGCCTCGGCATCAACGAACCCGGTCCACGCGGCGAACGCATTACCGACGATTCGTTCCTGCTGTGCTTCAACGCCCACGACAGCGGCCTGGACTTCGCGCTGCCGAACTCCGACTACGGCGCGCAATGGGCTGTCGCACTGGATTGTTCGGTACCCGACGGTCGCGCCGATGCCACCTACCCGGCGGCGAGCACCATCGCCATCCCCGCCCGCTGTCTGCTCGTCCTCCACTGCCCCGTATAACCGAAACCGCCAATGATCGAGACGCCAAAGATCGAGACGCACAAGTCCGATATGCAGACCCACCACACCGATCCCATCTCCCGCGGCCGCACTCCCGCCCGACAGACAACGATCCGCAGCACCTACCGACTCCAGCTGCGCCCCGACGTGTTGACCTTCACCGATGCCCGAGCGATCGCGGAATACCTACAGCAGCTGGGGATTTCGCATCTGTACCTGTCGCCGATCCTCACCGCGACGGTCGGTTCGACGCACGGATACGACGTCACCGATCCCACCACGGTTTCGGCGGGACTCGGCGGTCCGGCCGGACTCAAGGCGCTCGCGGACGAAGTGCGCAGCCGCGGTATGGGTTTGATCGTCGATTTGGTCCCCAACCACGTCGGCGTGGCCGATCCTCGGCAGAACCCGTGGTGGTGGGATGTGCTGCGCAACGGTCGCGAATCGCAGTTCGCGCATTTCTTCGATATCGACTGGAGTGCGGGCAATGGCGCGGGCGGTCGGCTGGCGCTGCCGGTGCTGCAGAGCGAAAATGATCCGGCCGCACTGACGGTGGACCGGTCCGGTTCGGAACCGATGCTGGCACTACACGATCTGCGCTTCCCCATCGCGGCGGGCACCGACGGCGACAATGCGCTTCGCATCCACGATAAACAGCACTACCGGCTGGTCAGCTGGAAGGCGGGGTTGTGCACCTACCGGCGATTCTTCGCGGTCGGCAGCCTGGCCGCCGTGCGCCAGGAGGATCCCGAGGTCTTCGAGATCACCCACCGCGAGCTGGCCGCATGGTGCGAACACGATCTGATCGACGGCGTCCGGGTCGACCATCCGGACGGATTGTCCTATCCCACCGCGTATTTGACGAAGCTGCGTCGGCTCATCGGCCCGCACCGGCTACTACTTGTGGAAAAGATCCTCGCCAATCGCGAACCATTGGATGCGACACTGCCGGTCGACGGCACCACCGGTTACGACGCACTGTCCGACTACGGCGGCGTACTGATCGACCCGGACGGCGAACAGGCGCTGACCGAACTGTCGCGCAAGCTCGCCGGGCACGGCAGCGACCGCGCCTGGATCGGTGAGACCGAACACCGCATCAAACGCGCGGTGGCGGAGAACATTCTGGCCCCCGAGATCCGGCGCCTGGTCGCCGCGATCAAACGCGACGCGCATGCCGAAAGCTTCGACACCATGGCATTGACCAATGCCACCATCGAGGTGCTGGCATTCATGCCGGTGTACCGGGTGGATTACGCACCGTTGGCCGGTATGACCGGCGCGGTGGTCGCCGAGGTGGAAAAGCGCAATAGCGAACTGACGGTGCCGCTGAGCGTGCTGGTGGCAGCGTTGGCATCCGACGGCGAGGCGGCCGTTCGATTCAGTCAGGTCTGCGGTGCGATCACCGCCAAAGCCGTCGAGGACACCATGTTCTATCAGGCGGCGCGGCTGGTATCACTGCAGGAGGTGGGCGGCAATCCGGCCCGATTCGGCCACTCGCTCAACGAATTCCATCTCTCCAATAGCGAACGCGCGCAACGCTGGCCCGCCACCATGACCACACTGTCGACACACGACACCAAGCGCGGCGAGGATGTGCGGGCCCGGATCGGGGTGCTGTCCCAAGCCGCGGAGACCTGGGCGCGTGCCGTCGAGTCCTGGCAGGAGATCAACCCCGGTCCCGACGGTGCGACGACATTGTTCCTGTTGCAGAACATGTTCGGCGTCTGGCCCGCCGACGGCCGCCCGGCCTCCTCGGTGGCGGGACTGCGCGAGCGACTGCATCTGTTCGCCGAGAAGGCGATTCGCGAGGCCGGTGTCCATACCTCCTGGGAGGAACCGGATGCCGAATTCGAGACGAAGGTGCACGGATGGTTGGATGCGGTGATCGACGGGCCGGTCGGTTCTGAAATCGGTGATCTGGTGCACGAACTCGCACCGCACGCCTGGTCGGATTCGCTGTCACAGAAGCTGCTGCAGCTGTGTGGACCCGGCATTCCCGATATCTATCAGGGCTGCGAGCTGTGGGAGGACACGCTCGTCGATCCGGACAACCGCCGCCCGGTGGACTTCGCGGTCCGCGCGGGACTGCTGCAATCACTAACCGGCACACCGGCGCTGGATACCACCGGCGCGGCGAAGATGTGGATTGTCGCCTATGCGCTGTGGTTGCGCCGCGAACGTCCGGACTGTTTCGTCGGCGGCACCTACCTGCCCCTGTTCGCCACGGGCGAGCAGGAGAGCAGACTGGTCGCCTATGCGCGCGGCCGGGCCGGTGAGACGCCCGAGGTGATCGTGGCCGCCACCCGGCACAGCCTCGGCCTGGCCGAAACCGGGTGGGCCGATACCACTTTGGAACTGCCGCAGGGCAACTGGACCGACCGGCTGACCGGCCACACCTTCCAGGGCCGGGCCCGATTGGAAAAGCTGTTCGCCCGGCTGCCGGTGGCGCTACTGGTGCGCTGAGGGCTCCTCCGGTGTAATGGCCGTTACCGTGCCGGTCTTCTCGATCAGCGTCTCGGGCACCATGCCGTCGTTGTCCTTCAGCCAGCGCCGGAGATTCACGGGTCGGTAGTCGGTGGCGTCGTGCACGGTGGAGGCCAGGCGCACGCCGCGGTCCCCGTCGGTGTACAGCCGCCGCCAGGAGTCCCAGTAGAACCGCGGGTTGCGCGGCCGGCGAATGGTGCGCAGCACATTGAGGATTCGGTATCCGATGCTGAGCGAGCGATGCAGTTCCATATGCTTCGGACCCGAGGCAGCACATCGCTGGGACAGCCCATCCAGCCGGTCGCGGTCGAAGACGAGCCCGACCGCCTCGGCCTGTTCGACCATCCAGCGCAGCGTGATATCGGAGAGTCCGCATTCCTTGTAGCCGCCGCCGATATCGCTGTGCACGCCCTCGAACCAGACCTGCTTCACCCGGTCGTAGTCGTGGGAGTACTTCACATCCGGCTCGATCGGCACCTCCCAGAGGCACGGTTCGAAATTGCGCCGCCGCTCATCAAGCGCAAGTGCATGCCGCGCGCAGTAGACATTGCGTCCGAGCTTCACATCGTGGAACCGGTGCCGCAGCGACGTCAGTCCGGGCACGCCGAGTGCGCCCACAGTATCGAAGACCCCGATGAAGTCGATCTTGGCCGGAGCGTCCCAGCAGTTCTGCTTGCGGAAGTCGATCCACTCCTGCGGCTCCTTGGGATCCGGATCCTCCGGGGTCCGCTGCGGCGCGGGCTGATGGTGAATCCGCAAGGCATCCGGATACTTTCCCTCGATCATGGCATCGGGCGTCATGATCCCGATGCGCCCGATCAGACCGGCCAGGCTACGCGCGGTGAACGCACCGCGACTGAAACCGAAGATGTAGATCTCATCCCCCGGTTGCCAGTTCAGTGCCAGATGCCAGTACGCCGAGGACAGATTCGCCTCGAGGCCGAGTCCGAACGCACCACCCATCAGGCGGTCAGCCAGGAAGCCGCGGGCGCCCGGCCCGGATACATAGCTGACCCACTGCTGGACCGGCTCCCCCGACCTTCCCGGCGCCTCGTACCGGATCGTCTGCGCGATCTTGATGATATTCGATACCGTGCTGCTGGATTCGGCCTTCCAGGTGCCGTCGCAGCAGACCACCAGTCGTTTCATGAGTGAATCCTCCCCGCCGATTACCGTCGAAACCTGCGTACTCGACTACCCGAATCATCGGGGCGTCCGCGGGGGATGTTAATGAAAATGTTGTCTTTCAACGCAAAGGCCCGCGCCGAACGGGATTTTCGTGGCACAGCCCGGTGTCCGATCCGTTTCCATCGAAGCATCGACGAAACGGGTGTCGGTCACTCGGGTTCGCTCGGCGGCTACGGTGAGCAAATGCTCTACGGAAGAGAAGTCGAACAAGCTCGGATCGATCGGCTTCTCGAGGCGGCTCGTGCGGGCCGCAGCGGCGCGCTCGTGGTGCGCGGGGAGCCGGGGATCGGGAAGACGGCGCTGTTGGATTATGCGGCGGCGCAGGGGATTCCGGCGGTCCGCAGTGCTGGAATCGAGTCCGAGGCGGAGTTGCCATTCGCGGGACTGCACCTGCTTATCAAGCCCGGGATGGCGCTGGTGGACGGGTTGCCCGCACCGCAGCGCGATGCGCTGCGCGGGGCGTTCGGTCTGGCGCAGCATGATCCGGCGGATCGGATGTTGATCGGTTTGGCGGTGCTGTCACTGCTGGCCGAGGAGGCGGCCGAGGGACCGCTGCTGTGTTTGATCGATGACGCGCACTGGTTGGATCGGGCGACGGCGGAGACGCTGCTGTTCGCGGCGCGGCGGCTCGATGCCGAGGGCGTGGTGATCATCTTCGCGACGCGCACCGGCGAGCAGTATTTTCCCGCGCCCGGCCTGCCCGAACTCGCGCTGACCGGCTTGGCGCAGGAGTCGGCGGCCGCGCTGGTGGACAGTCGCGGTCCGGATATTTCGCCCGCCATCCGGTACCGGTTGCTTGCCGAAGCGGGTGGCAATCCGCTCGCGCTGTTGGAGCTACCCGCGGTACTGGCGGCCGAGGGAACCGACTCCAGCGGGCCGAATCCACTGCCGCTGACGCAGCGGCTCCAGGTGGCATTTCACGGCCAAGTGTCCAGGCTGCCCGCGGCCACCCGGACATTGCTCCTGATTGCCGCCGCAGCGGGCACCAACGACCTCACCACGGTGCTGCGCGCCGCCGACGAATTCGGGGTGCGACTGCCGGACTTGCAACCTGCCGCGGATGCCGGATTGGTCGGTAGTGATGGCGTGAGCGTAAATTTCCGGCACCCCCTGCTGCGCTCGGCCGTCTACCAGGGTGCGCCACTGACGCAGCGGCTCGCGGCGCACGCCACCCTCGCCGCCGCACTGACCGAACCCGAGAATACCGACCTGCGCGCATGGCATCTGGCCTCGGCGGCGACCGGACCGGATGAGACCGCCGCCGCAGCGCTCGAGGACACGGCCGATCGCGCGCGGCGGCGCAGCGGCTATTCCGGTGCCGTGGCCGCCTACGAGCGCGCCGCGGGTTTGAGTACCGACGCGTTCGCCCGCGTCCGGCGGCTGGTGGCGGCCGCCGAAACCGCGAGTGAGGCGGGACAATTGGAACGTGCGCGCCGACTGGCCGACCGCGCGGCCGGTTTGAGTACCGACCGAATGCTCGGGGCCCGACTGGATCTGGTTCGCGCCACCGCGGAATTCGGTGCGGGCAAACCACTCTCGGCGCACCAACTGTTACTCGCGGGAGCCGATTCGGTGCGCACCGACGATCCGGCGCGCGCAGCGCGCGTCCTCATGCAGGCAGTGCACACGGCCTGGTACCTGGGCGCACCGGAACTCGCGGAGATCGCCGCGCATATCAACGCATTGGACCTGCCCGAGGCCGAACCGATGACACCTGTCGCCGGCTACACGGTCGCGGGCATCGACGGCCGATTCACCATCGACTTGCGCGACGCGGCCGCCGCCGCCCGCCGCAACGGTGCCGACAGCCCGCGCGATCTGGTGCAGATGTGCGGCGTCGGCCTGGTCGTCGGGCAGGACGAGCAGGCCGCGGAACTGGCGCAGACCCTCATTGCCGAATGCCGCGACCAGGGTCGCATCGCACTCCTGCCGACC
Source organism: Nocardia sp. NPDC050408 (assembly GCF_044458905.1). Classification (NCBI taxonomy): domain Bacteria; kingdom Bacillati; phylum Actinomycetota; class Actinomycetes; order Mycobacteriales; family Nocardiaceae; genus Nocardia; species Nocardia sp. NPDC050408. Next base: position 50,712 of record NZ_JBITIL010000025.1, read on the forward strand.
CTGCTGTTCTTCCGCGCCGAGACCGAACTATTCCTCGGCCGACCACGCGAGGGTCGCATCGCCGCGCTCGAAGGGCTGCGGATCGCCGAGGATATCGGGCAGCAGCATTGGATCAGCCAGATGTCGAGCTACCTCGCCTATCTGGCGGCATTGGAGGGGCGGGAACCGGATTGCCGAGAGTTGGTCGACCGTGCCCTCGCCGAAGAACTCGGTGGTGCGGCCGCGCCCGGCGCACCATGGACGGTGGCGGCGCTCGGCGTGCTCGATCTCGGGCTCGGCAAGGTCGATAGTGCCCTGTCCCGACTGGAACTGCTGACCGTGGAACCCGCCCGCCACCACGTGATCGGTCTGCGTGCCTTACCTGACTTGATCGAGGCAGCGGTGCGCATGGGCAGCCCGGAGCGAGCGGGTGATGCACTGGACCGGCTTCGCGACTGGGCCACGGCCTCGCAACAGGAGTGGGTCAGCGCGCTCGTCGAGCGCTGTCTGGCATTGACCGGCCCGGAAGCCGAGGCGGAGGGACACTTTCAAGCCGCCCTCGAACGCGGCGGACGTCCCTTCGAACAGGCCAGAACCCAATTGCTTTTCGGTGAATGGCTACGCCGCAACCGTCGAAAGTCCGAGGCGCGCACCCAACTTCAGCCCGCCGTGGAAACCTTCGACCGCCTCGACGCCACCCCCTGGGCCGACCGCACCCGCACCGAACTCGCCGCCCTCGGCATCGGCACCACAAGCCGCCCCACCACCGGCGTCCTCGCCCGGCTCACCCCGCAAGAACTCCAGATCGTCCGCCTCGCCGCCCAGGGCATGTCCAACCGCGACATCGCCGCCCAACTCTTCCTCAGCCCCCGCACCGTAAGCCACCACCTCTACAAGGCCTACCCCAAACTCGGCGTCCTCTCCCGCACCGAACTCCCCGCCCTCCCCCTCGACGTCGCCTGAGTCTCGATCAAGATCAGGTGGCACTGGGGGCAGTGGCTACTCGGGCGATGCCGCCCCGGATTCCACCTGATCTTGAAGCGGGCGTCGGCGGAGCTACGCTCGGCGGCGCGCGGCGACTTGGCCGACGACCCAGCGGCCGGTTCCAACTCCTGCGGCAACCAGGACCGCTACCTGGAGCGACCCGGTGATCAGCGCGAGGACAAGGCAGATGACCACGGCGAGGGCGATCGCCTCGAGTTTGTACATCGGCCACGCGCTGCCAGCGATATCTATCACCGTGCGGCGGGCCTGAAGGGGGACCACTGCCATGCCGTCAGGTTACACGGATAGAGAAGTTCGGGCTACCTAACATTTGAGCGGGAACAGAGGTGGGCTCCGCGGTGTTGCGGTTGTCATGCCATTGACAGGTGAGTACGCACCGAGCACATCCGATTGGGCCCGTGAGCAGGCCGAGCTGATCGAGAATTCCGGCGGCACCGAGGGCCTGACCCTGCAGGGCAAGCCCGTCATCGTCCTGACCACCAAGGGCGCGAAGACCGGGCTACTGCGCAAGACCGCGCTCATGCGGGTCGAGCACGACGGCGAATACGCGGTCGTCGCCTCGCTGGGCGGCGCGCCGAAGCATCCCGTCTGGTACTGGAACATCAAGGCCGAGCCGCATGTCGAGCTGCGTGACGGCGCCGTGAACAAGGACTACACCGCGCGCGAGGTCTTCGGCGAGGAGAAGGCGCTGTGGTGGGAGCGGGCAGTCGCGGTCTGGCCCGATTACGCGAATTACCAGACCAAGACCTCCCGCGAGATTCCGGTTTTCGTCCTGACCCCGCAGTAGCTCCGGCCGCGAAACCGCTCGTCCGACGCCCACCCGACGCGTCCACCCGACGCGGCGGGTGGCACCATATTCCAAGTGTCCAATCCGCTTGAGCTTCTCGACGACCAGTCCACATCTCGTCCCGCGCTGACCGCGGACGAGATCGATGCCGCCGCCAAGCGAATTGCCGACATTATCGAGCCCACCCCGCTGCAGCACAGTCCCCGGCTTTCCGCGCTGACCGGGGCGCAGGTCTACCTCAAGCGCGAAGACCTCACCGCCGTGCGTTCCTACAAGCTGCGCGGCGCCTACAACCTGATCGTGCAGCTCACCGATTCCGAGCGGGCCGCGGGCGTGGTCGCGGCCAGCGCCGGTAATCACGCCCAGGGCGTAGCCTTCGCCTGCAATGCGATGGGCATCAAGGGCCGCATCTTCGTACCGACCACCACGCCGAAGCAGAAGCGCGACCGCATCCGGGTGCACGGCGGCGAGTTCGTCGAGCTGATCGCGGTCGGGGAAACCTATGACGCCGCCGCGGCCGCCGCCGCCGAGGATGTCGAGCGCACCGGCGCGACCATGGTGCCGCCGTTCGACGATCCGCGGACCGCGGCGGGACAGGGCACCATCGCGCCCGAATTCCTGGAACAGCTCGGCGGTCGGACTCCCGATCTGGTGGTGATCCCGGTCGGCGGCGGGGGTTGTCTGGCGGGCATCGGCACCTACCTGCGCGAGCGCTCGCCGAGCACCGGCATCCTCGGTGTGGAACCGGCGGGCGCGGCCTCCATGACCGCCGCGCTGGTAGCGGGCGGCCCGGTGACGCTGCCGGAGATCGATCCGTTCGTCGACGGCGCCGCGGTGCGCCGGATCGGTCAGCTGCCGTATACCGCGGTCGCCGGATTCGGCGGCCGGGTGGTCTCGCACGGTTCGCTGCCGCTGCTGATGGCGACCGAATCACCAAGGGGCGCGGGCGCTTTCCGCATGATGCAGGTCGACGAGGGCGCGATCTGCACCACCATGCTCGAGCTGTACCAGAACGAGGGCATCATCGCCGAACCCGCGGGCGCGCTGTCGGCGACGGCGCTGGCCGAAATCGCGATCGAACCCGGTTCGACGGTGGTGTGCCTGGTGTCCGGCGGCAATAACGATGTGTCTCGGTATGGCGAGATCATCGAGCGCTCACTGGTGCACCGCGGTCTGAAGCACTACTTCCTGGTGGACTTCCCGCAGGAGCCGGGCGCATTGCGACGCTTCCTCAACGAGGTGCTCGGTCCCGATGACGACATCACCCTGTTCGAATACGTCAAGCGCAATAACCGGGAAACCGGTGCCGCGCTGGTCGGTATCGAACTCGGTGCGCCGGAGGGGCTCAGCTCGCTGCTACATCGGATGGAAGAGTCGCCGATCCAGTGCGAGCGGCTGGAACCCGATTCCCCGGCCTACCGCTACCTCACCTGAGCGCCACTCCGATCCGAACCGGCCGCGCAGACACTGTCCGCGCGGCCGGTCCGTGCAGAATTCCAGCTACCGGCCGATATCCGGAACCCTCGAACGACCGCCGGAATCGCCACACAGGCAGAATCACAGTGCCGAGAGAATCGTCAGTGCCAGCCGCCGAAATCCCCGGCGCTGGCACTTGCTGGCGGATTGTGGATTACGCGGCTTCAGGCGTCTCGATCATGGGAGCAGTCCGGCGGGTCGCGCGTAGGCCCGTCATGACCATCGGCAATAGCCAACCGGCCGCGGCCTGGTCGAAGCTCAGCTGCGCGGCCGAGAGGCGGTTGTGCACGAATCCGACGGATAGGCCGAGGCGGGGTTCGGCCCAGCCGAAGGAACCGCCGAGGCCGATATGACCGAAGCCGCCGTGTGCACCGGGCATCGGCAGGGAGTGGTAACCGAGGCGCCAGAGCATGGGGGCGTAGAACAGCGCGCGGTCGAGCCGGTAGGTCCGAATTCGACTGAGCGCCTTGATGGTTCGCGGTGTCAGGTACGGCACGCCGCCCGCCATACCGCCATTGGCCAGCGCGCCGTACATGGTGGCCAGGGCGGGTGCGGTGCAGACACCGTTGCCCGCACCGAGTTCGGTATCGAGAATTCGCGGGAGTTCGCCCTCCAGGATGGTCTCCAATCCGGGCAGGAACAGGCACCGCGCCGCAGCCCCGAGCGCACCCGGCAAACCATAGCTGCGACCCAAAACCCTTGTGCTGACCGGCTTTCCGATCAGGCTGAGCTGAGAGCCCGCCAGCGGCGCATAGACGGTCGACGATTGCGCGGACGGCTTGCCCAGATGCAGGCCGTCGATGCCGAGCGGTTCGGCGACCTCGGTGCGAAACAGCTCCGCCATCCCCTGTCCGGTAATGGCGCGGGCCAATCCGGCCAGCAGCCAACCGAAGGTCAGTGCGTGATAGGCCGGGGTGCCGAGCAGACGATCGGGTTTCGCGGCGGCGAGACGCTGCTCCATCAGCTGGTGGTCGAGCACATCCTCGAGTCCGGCCGCGATCGGATTGAGGCCACCGAGTCCGGCGCTATGCGTCATCACCTGACGAATGGTGATATCGCCCTTGCCGTTCTGGCCGAACTCCGGCCAGTACTCCGCCATCGGCGCTTCATAGTCGAGCAGACCACGATCGGCCAGCCGGTGGATGACCGTCGCGGTGATGCCCTTGGTGGCGGAGAAGATGATCGCGCCGGTGTCCTGGCTCCAAGGCTTGTCACCCGCGCTCCCGGTCCAGATATCGACCAGCGGCTCACCGTGCAGATGTACGGCCAACGCGCCGCCCGCCCCCCGGCGGTACCCGAAGACCTTCGCGAATGCGCGTACCAATGGTGCGAATTCGGCGGCGGCGCTGCCACCCATCCCATCGGGGAGATTCGCTAGGTCCCCGGGTGAAGCCACGTTGCTCATATTCCAAAGGTAATGGCGCTGGTCACACTCGGCAATGTTGTGTCTCGGACAGTTACATTCAGCGGGTTTTCGGCAATCGCGATCCGAGCTGGGGTTCGGCTACGCGCCCGCGAGTATCACGAACGAATGGCCCGGTATCTCCGTCGTGGAAACGCCTTCGGTCGCGGGTTCCCACGACAGCAGCGAAAGACCAACGATAGGCACGCTGACCTGCTCTTCGGAGAGATTGCACAGCAAAGTCAGCGGGCCCCGGCGCACCGCGATCCAGCGGGCATGCTCGTCATAGTCAACAGATACACGCGTGAGCCACGGGTCCGTTATTTCGGCCCGCTCACGTCGCAAACCGATCAGCTTTCTATAACAGGACAGTAGCCGTATGTGGCGAGCATGTTCGAGTTCGGACCAATCCAGCTTGGACCGGAGGAAGGTTTCAGGGTCCTGCGGGTCCGGAACCTCGTCACTGTCCCAGCCGTGTTCGGCGAATTCGTTCTTACGGCCGGTGGCGGTGGCGGCCGCGATCACCGGATCGGTATGCGAGGTGAAGAACTGGAACGGGGTGCGCGCACCCCACTCCTCCCCCATGAACAGCATGGGCGTGTATGCCGAAAACAGCACCAACGCGGCCTTGATCGCCAACTGTCCGTCGCTCAGGTAGGCGCTGGGACGGTCACCGATCGCCCGATTGCCGATCTGATCATGGGTGCAGGTGTAGGCGAGCAACGCGCTCGCCGGGACAAGTCGCGTGTCGATCGGACGGCCGTGGATGCGGCCGCGGAAGCTGGAATACGTTCCGGCGTGGAAGAATCCGCGCGTCAGTGTCTGGGCAAGACAGCGCAGCGAACCGAAATCGGCGTAGTAGCCCTGATGTTCACCGGATACCGCGGTGTGCACCGCGTGATGCAGGTCGTCGTTCCATTGGCCGGTAAGGCCGTAACCACCCGCCGCGCGCGGGGTGATGAGCCGCGGATCGTTGAGGTCGCTCTCCGCGATCAACGTCAGCGGTCTACGCAGATGTGCGGCAAGGGATTCGGTGTCGGTGGCGAGTTCGGCGAGCAGATGGGTGGCGGTGCGATCGACGAGTGCGTGCACGGCATCCAGGCGCAGTGCGTCGATATGGAAATCGCGCAACCAGCGCAAAGCGTTCTCGATTATGAAACGGCGCACCGGGTCCGAGGCAGGGCCATCGAGATTGAGGCTCTGACCCCAGGTATTGCGGCCCTCGGTGAGATAGGGCGCGAAGCGGGGCAGATAGTTGCCGGAAGGGCCGAGATGGTTGTAGACGACATCAAGGGCGACCGCCAAACCCTTTGCATGGCAGGCATTCACGAAGCGCTGCAAACCATCGGGCCCGCCGTAGGGCTCGTGCACCGCATACCAGAGCACGCCATCGTAACCCCAATTGTGGCTGCCGTCGAAGGCATTGACCGGCATCAACTCGACCATGGTGACGCCGAGTTCGACCAGGTGGTCGAGGCGCTCGACGGCGGCGTCGAAGCTGCCCTCGGGGGTGAAGGTGCCCAGATGCAGTTCGTAGATGATCGCACCCGCCAACGGGCGACCGTTCCAGTCCGCATCGGTCCACCCGGCGGGATCGAGGGCGTGCACCGCCGAGCGGCCGTGCACGCCGTCGGGCTGCCGAGCCGAGCGCGGATCGGGCAGGACGGTCGGGTCGTCGTCGAGCAGGTAGCCGTACCGCATGCCTGGCACGGCGAGCACTTCGGCCCGCCACCAACCGTCGCCGGACCGCGTCATCGGATGCACGGCGCCATCGACCTCGATACGCACCCGTTCCGGTCGCGGGGCCCACACCTCGAACAAGGTCACCGAGCCAGCATCGCATGTCGCCGGTCATGCGGCCCGTCGACATCGGAACGCGCCCTTTCGACCAGCTGACCATTGCCTGCGGCGCGCGGACCCTGACAGAGTGAGTGGATGGGCATCTATAACGATCAGGTCGTGCCGCGACTGGTGAATCTGGTCTGTGGGGCCAAGATGAACAATCCGCAGCGGGAGCGCGCCTGCGCCGGGCTGCACGGGCGCGTGCTGGAAATCGGCTTCGGATCGGGGCTGAATATCCCCTTCTATCCGGCCGCCGTCGAGTCGGTCAGCGCCGTGGAGCCCGCCGACCTCGGCTGGCGCCTGGCGGATAAGCGGCTGACCGGGGCCACCGTGCCGATCGAACGCGCCGGGCTCGACGGTCAGTCGCTGCCCTTCGCAGATAACAGCTTCGACTCCACACTCTCGACCTGGACGATGTGCACCATTCCGGATATCGCGGCCGCGCTGGCCGAGGTGCGCAGGGTGCTCGTCCCGGGCGGGACCCTGCATTTCGTCGAACACGGGCTTGCGCCGGATCCGGGCGTCCAGGCGTGGCAGCACCGGTTGAATCCGATCGAGAAGGCGATCGCGGGCGGATGCAATCTCGATCGCAATATCCGCGGCACCGTCGAGAGCGCGGGATTCGAGATCCGCGAGCTCGACGAGTTCTACGCGGACGGACCCAAATTTCTCGCGGCCCTTTCGCTCGGAGTCGCGATCTCGCCGTAGCCCAGCCATATTGGACCAGTTAGTTCAAAACGTGCTAGCGTCAACCCATGGCACGACCTAAGGCATTCGACGAGGACCGGGCGGTGGACGCGGCCATGCGGGCGTTCTGGTCCGCGGGCTACGAGGGCACCTCAACCCAAGACCTCTGCGATGCAACAGGTTTGGGCCGCAGCAGTATCTACAACACCTTCACCAGTAAGCACGAGCTGTTCGACCGGGCACTGCGGCGGTACATGAATAGCAAGAACGCCTCGATCTTCGAAGTGCTCGACGGCGACCTGCCCGCGCGGGCGAAGATCCAGACGCTATTGCGTCAGACCATCGACGCACCGGCCGACGACCCCGTCGGCTGCCTGGTGGTCAACTCGACGGTCGAGTTGGCACCGCGCGATCCAGCCGTGGCGGCGACATTGCGCGCCGACCTGGAGCGCAGGCTCGACGCACTGACCGCGGTTATCCGGGCAGGTCAGCGGTCCGGCGAGATCGATGCGGGCAAAGATGCTCGCACGCTAGCCCATTTCGTGATCACCACGATCAGCGGTATGCGCGTCGCGGCGCGCGGCGGAGCCGATAAGGACACCCTGGAGGCCATCGCCACAACCGCATTGCGCGTGCTCTGAGACCAACCTCGGCCACCACCAAGATTCACAGGTCTTGCGAGGTGGCCGCCCCATTAGCGCCACCGCTGCAACGGATTCCGTTCGCACGAACATGGGCAAGACCACCGGTGTGTCCGGCACGCCGACGCAAGCGCCGCATTCCTTTGTCAACATTTTGAACTGATCAATCCAAAATAAGAGAGGGTCCCATGCCACTCGCCGTCTACATACTCGGGCTATCGATATTCGCCCAGGGCACCTCGGAGCTGATGCTCTCCGGCCTGCTCACCCAAATGGCCGCCGACCTCGGCGTCTCCATCCCCCAAGCGGGCCTGCTGATCTCGGCATTCGCACTGGGCATGCTGGTGGGCGCGCCAGCGCTAGCCGTAATCACCCTGCGCTGGCCACGCCGCACCGCACTGCTGACCTTCCTCGGGGTGTTCATCGCCGCGCATGTGGTGGCCGCGCTGACCCCGGGCTACTGGGTGCTCTTCGGAACCAGGGTGGTCGGCGCATTCGTCTACGCCGGATTCTGGGCGGTCGCCGCGACCACGGCGCTGAGCCTGGTAGCGGAGAACGCGCGCGGTCGGGCAATGAGTATTGTCGCGGGCGGGCTGACCGTGGCCAATATCGTCGGGCTCCCGGCGGGTACGGTGATCGGCCAGCATCTGGGCTGGCGGGCCGCATTCTGGACGGTGGCCGTGCTGTCGGCGCTTGCCATGGCCGGGGTAGCGGCCAAGATTCCCGGCGGACGTCCCGCCGAGGTGCCGAACCTGCGCCGCGAACTGCGAACCATGATCAATCCGCGCCTCTGGCTGTCCTACAGCACAACCGCACTCTCGACCGGCGCGCAATTGGTGACCTTCGCCTACCTCGGCGCACTCCTGTCCCGCACCACCGCAATCGCGGAGAGCTGGATTCCCTTGGTACTCACGCTGTACGGCATCGGCGCGCTGATCGGCATCACCGTCGGCGGCCGGACCGCGGATGCCCATCCGTTCCGCGTACTGACCATCGGCATGATCGGGTTGATCATCATCTCGGCAGTGCTGGCGCTGACCGCGACCATGCCCGCACCGGTCGTAATCCTCGTATTCCTATTGGGCGCCTTCGGATTCGCCACGAATCCGGCACTGAACACCCGAGTATTCGCATTGGCCGGGGCTGCACCCACCCTCGCGACCGGGGTCAACTTCTCCGCATTCAATGTCGGCATCACCATCGGCCCATGGCTCGGCGGCCTGGCCATCGGCAGCGGCCTCGGCTACCCCTCGATCGCCTGGATCGGCGCTGCCCTCGCCGTCGCGGCACTGGCCACCGTCACTTGGGCGGCGGCGCTACACCGCCGGGGCCAGCAAGTCGACACCATCGGACCAGCGGATCGGGCAACGGCCGAGCTTACCGTCTGAAACGCATAACCCCAGGTGGAAATCATCGCCTGAATCGGGCGCGGTCCGCGCGGTGCGGCACGGGCCACCGTTGGTTGGGCGGCCGCGCTACACCGCCGGACCCAGCGGGTCGGGACGGTCAGCCCGGTGGATTGCGCCATGATCGGGCTCACGGTCTGAATACGCACCATCGCAACGCTTCTCGATCGGACCCCGCCGACAGTGAATATCGCGCGGACTGCTCGTCGCCGCAACTGCCCGAACCCGTGCGCGGGTTCGGGCAGTTAAGCGTTTCGCCCGGTCCCGGTGGACTACTCGTACCCGCGCACCGTCTTCGCGTCCCGCCCAGATTCGCGCCGAAAACACGCACGGATCTCCGAAATGCGGCGGCCGCTGGCGGCCGCGCCGATGCTGCGGACGGTGCGGCCGTCGAGGAGGGGCGGCACCGTCGAGGAGGGCGGCACCGTCGAGGAGGGGCGGCACCGTCGAGAAGGGGCGGCCGCCAAACGAAACGTGCGCGTAGCCGCCGCAATCGCCGACGCTACCGATTCAGACGAACTGCGTCAGCCCGCGAGGCAGCCCGGACCGAGTAGGGCCTTCAGGTCGCCCATCAGGGCCGAGGACGGTGAAACCCGCAGGCTGTCATCCAATTTCCACAGTGACGTGTTGTCGCGTGCGCCCACGTGGCGGACGTGGACGTCCGCAGTGCCCGGATGCCTGGACAGGATGCGCTTGAGTTCGCCGATCTTGTCCTGTGTGCACAGGCGCGTCGGCATGACAACCGCCAGCGGCTTGGCCACACCGATAGAGGAGAGGTCGGGGACGGCGAGATCATTGGCGATCAAGGAGATTCGGTCATCACGTACCGATACTCTGGCCTTCACCAGCACGACCGCGTCCTCCACCACATCCGCGCCGTACACCGAATAGGCCTGCGGGAAGAACAAGACCTCGATACCACCGGTCAGATCCTCGATCTGCGCCGAGGCCCAGGCCAGGCCGTTCTTATTGATGCGGCGGTTGACCGAGGCGAGGATGCCGCCGATGGTCACCTGGGCGCCATCCTTGATATCGCCCTCGAGAATGGCGGGAATAGCCGTATCCGCCTGTGCCGCAAGCACATGTTCGACGCCGTTGAGTGGATGTCCGGACACGTACAGGCCGAGCATTTCCCGCTCGAGCGCCAGTTTGTGCTTGGTCTCCCACTCGTCATCGGGCACCTTGACGTTGAAGATCGAGGCCACCGATTCGTCGCCGTCATCGAGCCCGCCGAACAGATCGAACTGGCCGATCGCCTCGGCCTTCTTGGTGGACATCACCGCATCGATGGCATCGGAGTGCACCAACAGCAGGCCCTTGCGCGGATGTCCGAGCGAATCGAATCCGCCTGCCTTGATGAGGGATTCGGTGACCTTCTTGGTGCAGGCGATGGCATCGATCTTGTTCAGATAGTCCGAGAAATCGGTGAACTTCGACTTCTCCTTGCGCGCCTGGATGATCGAGGAGACAACATTGGCGCCGACATTGCGCACCGCGCCGAGGCCGAAGCGGATGTCCTTACCCACCGAGGCGAAGTTCATCTCGGATTCGTTGACATCCGGCGGCAGCACGGTGATGCCGAGGCGGCGGCAATCGGACAGGTAGACCGCGGCCTTGTCCTTATCGTCGCCGACGGAGGTGAGCAGGGCCGCCATATATTCGGCGGGATAGTTCGCCTTGAGATATGCGGTCCAGTATGAGATCAGGCCGTAGGCGGCGGCGTGCGATTTGTTGAACGCGTAACCGGCGAACGGAAGGATGGTGTCCCACAGCGCCTTGATGGCCGCCTTGGAATATCCGTTGGCCTGCATGCCCTCCTCGAAGCCCTCGAACTCCGCGGCCAGCACCTCGGCCTTCTTCTTACCCATCGCGCGGCGCAGAATATCTGCTCGACCGAGCGAATAGCCGGCCACTTTCTGCGCGACATGCATGATCTGCTCTTGGTAGACGATCAGGCCGTAGGTCTCACCCAGGATCTCCTTGAGCGGCTCCTCCAGCTCCGGATGGATCGGCTTGACTTCCTGCCGATCGTTCTTGCGGTCGGCGTAGTCGTTGTGCGCGTTCATGCCCATCGGGCCGGGGCGATACAGCGCGCCGACGGCCACGATGTCCTCGAATGCGGTCGGCTGCATGCGGCGCAGCAGATCGCGCATGGGTCCACCATCGAGCTGGAATACGCCGAGAGTTTCGCCGCGGGAAAGCAATTCGTAGGTGCGCGCATCGTCGAGCGGCAACCGGTCCATATCCAAGTCGATGCCGCGGTTGGCCTGGATATTCTCCAGCGCGTCGCCGATCACCGTCAGGTTGCGCAGACCGAGGAAGTCCATCTTCAGCAGGCCGATGGCCTCACACGACGGATAGTCCCAGCCGGTGATGAGCGCACCGTCCTGGGGGCGTTTCCAGACCGGGATCGCGTCGGTGAGCGGATCACAGGACATGATGACCGCGCAAGCGTGCACACCCGCATTGCGGATCAGGCCCTCGAGGCCGCGCGCTGTTTCGTAGATCTTGGCGACATCGGGATTGCTCGCGATGAGTTCGCGAACCTCGGCGGCCTCCTTGTACCGCTCGTGTTCCGGATCGGTGATACCGGATACCGAGATGTCCTTGGCCATGATCGGCGGCGGCAGCGCCTTGGTGATCTGGTCGGCGATGGCGAAGCCGGGCTGACCGAACAGCACACGCGCCGAGTCCTTGATGGCGGCCTTGGTCTTGATGGTGCCGAACGTGATGACCTGGGCGACGCGGTCGGTGCCCCATTTCTCACTCGCGTAGCGGACCATCTCACCGCGGCGGCGATCGTCGAAGTCGATATCGATATCAGGCATCGACACACGCTCGGGATTGAGGAAGCGCTCGAAGAGCAGACCGTGCGGAATCGGGTCGATATTGGTGATACCGAGGGCATAGGCGACCAGCGAACCGGCCGCGGAACCACGGCCGGGACCGACGCGGATGCCGACCTCGCGAGCGTGATTGATCAGGTCACCGACGACGAGGAAGTAGGCCGGGAAGCCCATCTCCAGGATGACGCCGATCTCGTACTGGGCGCGGTCCAGATATTCCTGGGGCGCGCCGTCCGGGAAGCGTCGCCGCAGTCCGAGGTCGACCTCGCGGCGCAGCCAGCTGGCCTGGTCGTGGCCATCGGGCACCGGGAAGATCGGCATCCGGTCGCGGTGCTGCCACACCTCGTCATAGGGCTGCACCCGCTCGGCGATCAGCAGGGTGGAATCGCAGGCGCCGGGCACCTCCATATCCCAGATCGCCCGCATCTCCTCCGCGGACTTCAGGTAGTAGCCGTCGCCGTCGAACTTGAAACGCGTTGGGTCGCTGAGTGTTTTACCGGTCTGGATGCACAGCAGCGCCTCGTGGTTGGTCGAGGCGTCCTTGGTGACGTAGTGGCAGTCATTGGTGGCCAGCGGCCGGATCCCGAGTTTCTTGCCGACCTCGAGCAGCCCCTCGCGGACCCGGCGCTCGATGGACAGGCCGTGGTCCATGATCTCGAGGAAGAAATTGTCCGGTCCGAAGATCTCCTGCCATTTGGCCGCGGCCTCCAGGGCCTCGCGGTCGTGGCCGAGGCGCAGCCGGGTCTGCACCTCACCCGACGGGCAGCCGGTGGTGGCGATGATGCCCGCGGCGTGCTCGGCGATGATCTCCTCGTCCATGCGCGCCCACTTGCCGAGCTGACCTTCCAGGGAGGCCAGTGAGGACAGCTTGAACAGGTTGTGCAGGCCGGTCGCGTTCTCCGCGACCATGGTCATATGGGTGTAGGCGCCGGAACCGGAGACGTCGTCGCCCTTCTGACTGGGATCACCCCATTGCACACGCTTGGTGTCGAATCGAGAACCCGGTGCGATATAGGCCTCGATGCCGATGATCGGCTTGATATCGGCCTTCTTGGCGGAGTTGTAGAACTCCGAGGCCCCGTACATATTGCCGTGGTCGGTCATCCCGACCGCGTTCATTCCCAGCCGTTTCGCCTCGGCGAAGAGCGGAGAGATTTTGGCCGCACCATCGAGCATGGAGTACTCGGTGTGGTTGTGCAGGTGAACGAACGATCCGGACGAGGCGGCCAAGACGGTCCTTCCTCCCAAGGTCTCGACGGGGGTTGGTGTAGCGATTCTAGGGGTCCCCACCGACGAGTTCGGCTTCCCGCGCCGGGCTGTCGCAGGTGCCCGGCGTGTCGGTGGTGAAGATCACCGGCGAGTCTCGCGACCCACTATGCGGCTGTCCGATTTCCGCGACAGTGGGGTGGTCCGCGGATCGCTCGACACTACGCGAGCCATCGATCAAGCGCGCTTGCGCCAGACGAATTTCAAACCGGACCAATCGTTGTCGAGCGCGGCCACCTTCACATCCACGACGCCGATGGGCAGCAGCAGTTCGCGCAGATCGTTCTCGGCGATATCGCTGACGTGCCCGCCCGCCTTGCGCGGCCAGGCGATCCACAGCATCGCCCCTTTGGCCAGCCGGGCGGCGAGATCCGATGCCTCGTCGGCGAGTTCGGCATGGGTGCGGTAGAAGGCGAGCACCACCTCGGCCCGATCCGGCTGATCGGCGGCGATTTCCACTTCGGGCGGAAGCTCCGGGATCCGCCAGCCCGGCGCGGCATGCAGGAGCACCACTCGGTGGCCGGCCTTGATGCCGAGTTTCTTGGCCAAAGGGGTTCCGGAGTAGCCCGCCGTCATGGCACGACTGTATGCCGATGGGATTGCCTGGTGGACCTGTGCGTCAGTTCGGACTAGAGGGCGCGCATCGCTCGGCGCGGTCGTCGGCCCCGATCCGCGCGGTCGACCACGCACTCACCGCGGGCAGCGCCATAATCGGGCGATGGTATGGCAGCGGCAGAACCGGACAGCGGGGGTGCTGTGACCACCGCCGTTGTCGCGGTCGGTACGGCATGCGTGCTGATCGTCGGCGCGCTACTGGTGTGGTCTCGGACGCGCAGGGTGGTGACCACACCGGCCGAGCGGGCGGTCTACTCAGCGCTGCACACCGCATCGCTGGCCGCGCGGCCGCTGCGCCAGGGGCTCAACGATCGCTCCGCGCAGGAGGCCGCACCGCATCTTCGGATACTCACCGGAGCCGACGCGTTGGGGGTGGCCGATGCGGACGGCACATTGCTGGCTTGGGACGGGCCGCATTCGGATCTGGCCGAGCCCTTCGCCGATGCGGCCAGGCGGGCGGTGGCGACCGAGCGCCCGGTGCTGGTGTCAGGACCGGGTCGCGGCGAACATGCCGGGCGGACGCTGATCGCGCAGCCGCTGCTCATCGAAAACGCCGGGGTGGCAGGTGCTTTGGGGGTGGTTACCACCGGAAAGCCGGAACCAGGACGCCTGGGGGCGGTCGCCGAGGTGGCGCGATATGCCTGCGGACAGCTGGAATTGGCGGAATTGGACGCCTCGCGCGCCCGACTCGATCGGGCCGAGGTGCGCGCGTTGCGGGCCCAGATCAGTCCGCATTTCATCTACAACGCGCTCAATACCGTCGCGTCATTTGTGCGTACCGATCCCGATCGGGCGCGCGAGCTGATCCTGGAGTTCGCCGACTTCACCCGATATTCCTTCCGTGCCGCGGGCGAATTCACGGTGCTCTCGGACGAACTACGCAATATCGAGCGGTATCTGGCGCTGGAGCGCGCTCGGTTCGGTGATGCTTTGCAGGTGCGGTTGCAGATCGCACCGGAAGTGCTCGGCGTCGTACTGCCGTTCCTGGCGCTGCAACCATTGGTGGAGAACGCGGTTCGGCACGGCTTGGCCGGGGCGACACGCGGCGGCACGGTGACCATTGTCGCGGCCGATGCCGGTACCGACTGCGTGATCAGCGTCGAGGACGACGGCATCGGGATGGATCCGGATCTGTTGCGCTCCGGTGCCCTCGACGCCATCGAAACCGGAACCGGCCCGGCGGGCTCCGGCGAATCCGCCCATGTGGGCCTGGCCAATGTCGACGACCGCTTACGTGCCGCCTTCGGCAATGACTACGGTTTGATCGTGGAGACCGCCCCTGGCGCGGGCACCAAGGTCAGCCTCCGCGTGCCCAAATTCCGCGCGGGCATCCAGGCCTGACCACAGGTCACTTCGCACGGCGCACGACTGCGCGCCGCCACGACTGCGCGGTCTCACGGCCGCACTGACGAAGGCGCGCGTGGACCCGGTCCGATTCAGCCCTGGTCCAGGTATCCGGGCCGACTATGGAGGGGCTCCGCTTACCATGGAACGATTGTGACTCGGACCACCGACCACTCGGCCGCCGCACTGCGTGTGCTCGCCGTGGACGACGAGAAGCCCGCTCTGGATGAGCTGGTGTATTTGCTGCGCGCGCAGTCGGGGGTCGGTGACATCCACAGCGCGAGCGATGCGACAAGTGCGCTGCGGCTGATGCGGGCGCATCCGATCGATGCCGTCTTCCTCGATATCAATATGCCCGGGCTGGATGGCATGGAATTGGCGGGCATCCTGTCCGAGTTCGCGAACCCTCCCGCGGTGGTGTTCGTGACGGCGCACGATGATCAGGCGATCGCGGCCTTCGATCTGGGAGCGGTGGACTATCTACTCAAACCGCTGCGGGAGGCGCGGTTGACCGAGGCGGTGCGCCGGATCGTCACGGCGCGCGCGGCACCGGCCCCGGCGATCGCGGAACCGCGTGCCGACCCCAATGAAGTGATTCCGGTGGAATTGGGCGGAGTCACCACGCTCGTGCACCGATCGAGCGTGAGCTGGGTGGAGGCGGAGGGCGATTACGCCCGACTGCACACCAGTCGGGGATCCCATCTGGTGCGGATTCCATTGTCGGCGTTGGAATCCCGGTGGGAGAACGCGGGATTCCTGCGGGTGCACCGATCTTATCTGGTGGCGCTGCGGTTGGTGACCGGGCTGCGCTCGGTCGGCACCGGAACGGTGGTCCGGCTGCGGGCCGACGGCAAAGCCGCGGCGGTGGAATTGCCGGTGAGCCGTCGGCAGGTGCGGGAGCTGAAGCAGCGGCTGGTGCACGGCCCGCGACAGCAGTGGACGAATCCGTGACCACTGCCCAGCCGCGTCCGCCCAGACAGCGCGTCGTGCTCGCCGAACGCCGCGGCGCGCGACGCGTGCGGACCCGCACGGAAGTGGTCGAGCAGACCGAGATCGGCGAGGCGCTGATCGGCGGTCTGATTCGCGCGCAATTGGGGTTGGCGGTGCGCGTCGGGTTGGTCATGGTGCTCGTATTGTGTTCGCTTCCGGTACTTTTCCGGCTCGGGTCGGTGGGATCTTTTGTGCTGCTCGGGGTTCGGCTGCCGTGGCTGCTGCTCGGTATCGCCGTCTATCCGGTGCTGTACGGCGTCGGGCGGCTCTATGTCCGTCTCGCCGAACGCAATGAGCAGGACTTCCTGGAATTGGCCGAGGACTGACCTGATGTTTCGCGCCGCGACAACACTCGCGCACCGCCGCTCGGCCGAGCGCCCATGCGCCACGACATGTCGAATGGGCGGCAACTCGGTCGGCGGCGAGGAAAGGGGTCGTGCCGCATCACGGCCCGCCGCCCGCCAGCACTGCCGACCGGATGCCGGAACGGATCGGGGCATGGCGTGAACACGGCGACGGCCCCAGCGCTCACGGTGCTCGCACTACTGTTCGCCGCCCTCACCACGGTAGCGATCGGCGTCTACGGTGTTCGGTTGGCGCGCACCACCTCCGACTTCCTCGTCGCCTCACGCAGCGTCGGGCCGCGCTGGAATGCGGCCGCCATCTCCGGCGAATACCTCTCGGCCGCTTCATTTCTCGGTGTCGCGGGACTGATCGCGAAATACGGCGCGGACGCGCTCTGGTATCCGGTCGGGTTCACCGCCGGATATCTCGGTCTACTGCTGTTCGTGGCGGCACCACTGCGCCGATCGGGCGCGTACACGGTGCCCGATTTCGCGGAGTTCCGGCTCGGCTCGCTTCGGCTGCGCAGACTGGCAGCGGTCGTGGTGGTGCTGGTCTGCGGTGTATATCTCATTCCGCAGTTCCAGGGCGCCGGGCTCACGCTGCACATCCTGCTGAATGTGCCGAAATGGGTCGGCGCGGTAGCGGTGGGCGCGATCATCATCGCGAATGTAGCCGGTGGCGGCATGCGATCGATCACGCTGGTACAGGCCTTCCAGTACTGGCTGAAACTGACCGCCGTGGCAATCCCGGCGCTGGTGCTGCTCGGACATTTTCTGGCCGAGGATCGCGAACTCGGCACACCCGCTCCCCCGGTGGTCACCGAACGCACCACGGTTGATGTCAGCACCGGCGTGGTGGTGCGGGTCGGCGCGCCGCAACAGGTTTCGATCACCGGGACGCTCGACGATCGCAAGGTGGACGGCCCGGCCCTACTCACACCCGGCACACACGAACTGGCGGCGGGCACCGAACTGACCCTGGAGGCGGGCTCGGCCGTGCCGGTGGTGGCCGGAGCGCCGACGGACGGTGCGGCCTGGCTGGCGCCCGGCGGCGGATTCGGCGGCACCCATCCCACCTACCAGGTGTATTCGCTGATCATCGCCACTTTCCTGGGCACGATGGGGCTTCCGCACGTGCTGGTGCGGTTCTATACGAATCCCGATGGTCGCGCGGCGCGCACCACCGCACTCGCGGTGATCGGCCTGGTCGGGGTGTTCTACCTCTTCCCCATTCTGCTGGGGGTTTTCGCGCGGCTGTACGTGCCGCAATTGCTTATCACCGGAACCTCCGACGCCGCAGTCGTGCTGCTGCCCGGATCAGTGCTGGCTGGCCTGCCGGGACAACTGCTGGCGGCACTTGCCGCGGCAGGTGCGATCGCGGCGTTCCTTTCCACCTCGTCCGGACTGCTGGTCAGCATCGCGGGTGTGCTCAGTACGGATATGCTGCGCGGCCGGATTCGCGATTTTCGGGCCGCCGCCGTATTCGCCGGTGCTGTGCCCCTTGGTGTTTCGATCATGGTGGTGTCGCTGGATCTGTCCCGCACGGTCGCGCTCGCCTTTTCGGTGGCTGCCTCGACGCTGTGTCCGCTGCTGGTGCTCGGCATCTGGTGGCGTGGTCTGACGGCCAAGGGCGCGGCCACCGGACTGATCGCGGGCGGTCTGGCGGCGGGCGGCGCGACGGCGGTTTCGGTGACCGGCGGCATCTCCGACGAACTCGCGAACGGCTGGCTCGCTGCTGTTCTCGGCTATCCGGCGGCGCTCAGCGTACCGCTGGCATTCGCGTCGATGATCCTGGTCAGCGTGCTGACGCGGGGGCAGAATGCCCGCACGGTGGGACGCATCTTCGTCCGGATGCACGCACCAGAGCGGCTCGGCATGGGCGCGGACCGCGAGCGTGCCATCGGGCTGAGCCGCTGACCGTTCGTCGCGGCCAGCCGACCGTTCACCGCACAAACCAACGCCTTCACAGAGTGATCCACGCCACATCGTGAATCCCGCACGAGCGTCCCTTTATGGTCGGCGGGTAGTAAGCCACGTCACACGCTAGGACCCTGCGATGACCAGTATCGACCTCGACAAAGATGGCACGCCTCCGCGGCGCACGCCGACCGCGGAGGATTTCACCGCCGTCCAGTCGAGTCCCCAGTTCCAGGAATTGCGAAGCCGGTTGCGCCGCTTCATCTTTCCGATGACCGCACTGTTCCTGGTCTGGTACCTGAGCTTTGTGCTGCTCGGCGCCTACGCGCACGACTTCATGGCCACCCAGGTCATCGGCGATATCAACCTCGGCCTGCTACTCGGCCTCGGGCAATTCGTCTCGACGTTCGTAATCACCTGGCTGTATGTCCGGTTCGCCAATAAGGAACTGGATCCGCGCGCCGCGTCGATCCGCAACTATCTCGAGGGAGACCAGGCGTGAGGACGCAATATCTGTCGGCCGCGGAAACGGTCGGCAATCCCGCCGCGAATATCGCCATTTTCGGCCTGTTCGTGGCGATCACGATGGTCGTGGTGATCCGGGCCAGCCGCAATAACCGCACCGCCGCCGACTACTTCACCGGCGGTCGCGGCTTCTCCGGCCCGCAGAACGGCATCGCCATCGCGGGCGATTACCTTTCCGCCGCAAGCTTTCTCGGCATCGCGGGCGCCATCGCGGTATACGGCTACGACGGGTTCCTGTACTCGATCGGCTTCCTGGTGGCCTGGTTGGTCGCACTCCTGCTGGTCGCCGAAATGCTCAGGAACACCGGCAAATTCACCATGGCTGATGTGCTGAGCTTCCGACTGAAGGAAGGGCCGGTCCGCACCGCCGCCGCACTGACCACGCTCGCGGTTTCGCTGTTCTATCTGCTGGCGCAGATGGCGGGCGCGGGCGGTCTGGTCGCGCTGCTGCTCGATATCTCGGATAAGACCGGACAGAGCATCGTCATTGCCGTCGTCGGTGTGCTGATGATCGTGTACGTCCTGGTCGGCGGCATGAAGGGCACCACATGGGTGCAGATCATCAAGGCGGTGCTGCTCATTACCGGCGCGGCGCTGATGACGGTAATGGTATTCGCCAAATTCGGCTTCAACTTCTCCGACATCCTCGGCTCGGCACAGGACGCGGTGCACGGCTCGAAGACCAAGGGCGTGGCCGCCCGTGACGTGCTCGCCCCCGGTGCCCAATACGGTGGCAGCGCGACCTCCAAGCTGAACTTTGTCTCCCTCGGCCTGGCGCTGGTGCTCGGCACCGCGGGTCTACCGCATGTGCTCATGCGCTTCTACACCGTGCCGACCGCGAAAGAGGCACGGCGCTCGGTGGTTTGGGCGATCGGCCTGATCGGCGCGTTCTACCTGTTCACCCTGGTGCTCGGTTACGGTGCGGCCGCGATAGTCGGACCGGATCGCATTCTCGCCGCGGCGGGCGGGCAGAATTCGGCGGCGCCGCTACTTGCCTTCGAACTCGGCGGCGTAATCCTGCTCGGCATTATCTCCGCGGTCGCCTTCGCCACCATCCTCGCGGTCGTCGCGGGCTTGACCATCACCGCATCGGCGTCGTTCGCGCACGATATCTACGCGAGCGTGATCAAGAAGGGGCAGGTCGACGAGAACAAGCAGGTCAGGGTTTCCCGGATCACCGCGGTGGTGATCGGTGCGCTGGCCATCGGCCTCGGCATCCTGGCCAACGGTCAGAACATCGCCTTCCTGGTGGCGCTGGCCTTCGCGGTCGCGGCGGCGGCGAATCTGCCGACCATCGTGTTCTCGCTGTTCTGGAAGCGGTTCAACACCACCGGTGCCCTGTTCAGCATGTACGGCGGCCTGATCTCGACGATTGTGCTGATCGTGTTCTCACCCGCGGTATCCGGGACGAAGACCTCGATGATTCCGGGTTCGGATTTTGATTGGTTCCCGCTATCGAATCCCGGAATCGTTTCCATCCCACTGGCTTTCGCACTCGGCGTGGTCGGCACCTTCCTCGGCGGGCGCAAGCCGGAGGATCCGGCGAAACAGGCCGAGATGGAGGTTCGCTCGCTCACCGGTGTCGGCGCGGAAAAGGCGATCGTGCACTGACCGCATCCGAGGTGAGCCTGCCGCCCTTGTTGTTTCGAGAGGATTGATCGACGTTGACCAGTGCAACCACCGACCCGACCACCTACCCGCCGGATGCGGCATTCGCCGCGAGCGCCAATGCCGATGCGGCACTGTACGATCGCGCCGCCGCCGATCGGCTGGATTTCTGGGCCGAACAGGCTCGGCGGTTGCACTGGCATCAGCCGTGGACGCAGATCCTCGACTGGAGCGACGCGCCCCTCGCGAAATGGTTCGTCGACGGCAAACTCAATGTCGCCTACAACTGCGTGGACCGGCACGTACTCGACGGGTTCGGCGATCAGGTGGCCATCCACTGGGAGGGCGAACCGGGTGACTCTCGCGATATCACCTACGCCGAGCTGCTCGCCGAAGTATCCCGGGCGGCAAACTATTTCACCGAGCTCGGGCTGCGGACCGGCGATCGAGTCGCCATCTATATGCCGATGGTGCCGGAGGCGATCGTCGCCATGCTGACCTGCGCCCGGCTCGGGCTCACCCATTCGGTGGTATTCGCCGGATTCTCGCCGACCGCCTTGCGCCAGCGGGTCGACGACGCCGGGGCCCGATTGGTGATCACCACCGACGGGCAGTGGCGGCGCGGAACCGCCGCACCCCTCAAGGCCGCTGTCGACGAGGCGCTGGCCGATGGCGAGCACACCGTTGAGCACGTACTCGTGGTGCGCCGCACCAACATCGAGGTGCCGTGGACCGATCGCCGCGATCTGTGGTGGCACGACACCGTCACCGACGCCTCCCCGGATCACGAGGCGCAGACCTTCGACGCCGAACATCCGCTGTTCATCCTCTACACCTCCGGCACCACCGGAAAACCCAAGGGCATCCTGCACACTAGCGGCGGATATCTCACCCAGGCCGCCTACACCCACCACAACGTCTTCGATCACCGAGCGGGACAGGACGTCTACTGGTGCACAGCCGATATCGGCTGGGTCACCGGCCACAGCTATATCGTCTACGGTCCGCTCGCCAATCGCGCGACCCAGGTCGTCTACGAGGGCACCCCCAACTCCCCCGATGAGCACCGGCATTTCGAGATCATCGAAAAGTATGGCGTCACCATCTATTACACCGCCCCCACTCTGGTGCGGACCTTCATGAAGTGGGGTCGCGAGATTCCGGATGCGCACGACCTGACCTCGCTGCGGCTGCTCGGCAGCGTCGGCGAACCGATCAATCCGGAAGCGTGGCGCTGGTACCGAGACATATTGGGCGGCAATAGAACTCCGATTGTGGACACCTGGTGGCAGACCGAGACCGGTGCCATCATGATCTCCCCGCTGCCCGGTGTGACGGCGGCCAAACCGGGCGCGGCCATGACCCCGCTACCCGGTATCTCCGCCAAGATCGTCGACGATGACGGGGCCGAACTCGAGCACGGCCGCTCCGGACTGTTGGTGCTGGACCAGCCGTGGCCCTCGATGCTGCGCGGTATCTGGGGTGATATGGACCGGTTCCGCGAGACCTACTGGGACCGATTCGCCGACCGCGGTTGGTACTTCGCCGGTGACGGCGCCAAACTCGACGACGATGGCGACCTCTGGGTGCTCGGCCGCGTCGACGACGTCATGAATGTCTCCGGTCACCGGATCTCCACCGCCGAGGTCGAATCCGCGCTCGTCGGACATGCGTCGATCGCGGAGGCCGCGGTGGTCGGCGCGAACGATGCGACCACCGGACAAGCCATCGTCGCCTTCGTCATTCTCACCGCGGGCGCGCACGATTCCGGCGATGCGCTGATCGGTGAGCTGAAAGCCGCTGTCTCCCGGGAGATCAGCCCGATTGCCCGACCGAGGGAGATTCATATCGTCCCGGAACTTCCGAAAACCCGTAGCGGCAAGATCATGCGCCGCCTGCTCCGCGATATCGCAGAGGGTCGAGAACTCGGCGATACGTCGACCCTCGTCGATCCGAAGGTCTTCGAGGCCATCGCCCGCGGATAGGCGCCGCCCCCCAGCGGCGGACCCGGCCACCACGTCGATGAGGGGGACCGGGTCCGCCGCTCCACGTCAGAGCGCCGGACCGCTACTGCGGATGTCGGCGTTGAACCGCTCGCCGGGTCTGCCACGTAGACAGATCGAACCGCGGCGCTGGCCTCGGGCCGGATGCGGCGGTCATCGTCAACGGCGAAACGGTAACGGTGAACAAGGCATCTGACCGACCTCTGGCTCACCTCAGCGCTGTGGTTCTTCCAGCACAACGGCATCGCCTTCTGATCGGAGTCCGATATGAACAACGATGATCTCGTCCTCGACCGCCGCCGCGTCGTGGTCGCGGGAGCAGGTGCGGCAGCCGCCGTGGCCGCCCTCACCGCATGCACCACCTACGGCAAGAACGACGCACCCGCGGCCGCACCCCCCAAGGCCGCCGCCGGATCGACCGGACCGAATGTCGCCGTCGGACAGCCGAATGCCATCGCCTCGACCTCCGAGGTGCCGATCGGCGGCGGTGTGATCAAGGGCGATGTGGTGGTGACCCAGCCGAATGCCGGATCCTTCGTCGGCCTGTCCTCGACCTGCACACATGCCGGTTGCAAGGTCGCGACGGTCTCCGGCGGCACCATCAACTGTGCCTGCCACGGCAGCAAATTCGGTCTCGACGGCTCGATCGTCAACGGCCCGGCTACCCAGCCGCTCGCCCCGAAATCCGTTCACGTCGAGGGTGACTCGATCATCCTGGGATAACCAGCGCACTACCCGCCGCGCGGCACACCGGCCGCGCGGCCTACCCCACGAACGCTCAGGCCCCGCCGAACAATTCGGCCATCCGCCGGTCCATCTCATCCGGCGGCACATCCTCGACGTGCGTGGCTACGGTCCACCGGTGGCCCCACGGATCCTCGAACGCACCACTGCGATCGCCGTAGAACTGGGTGGTCATTGGGGTGAGTTCCTTGGCGCCCGCGGCCAGGGCGGCGCTGAAGGCGGCATCGGCGTCCTCGACATAGACGTAGAGGTTGACCGGCGTGCCGCCAACCGTCTTCGGGTCGAGGAAATCCATATCCGGAGCCGGATCGCCGACCATGATGAGCGAATTACCGAAGGTGAGTTCGCAGTGCGCGATCTTGCCGTCCGGTCCGGGCATGCGCATCCGCTCCGATGCGCCGAAAATATTCTTGTAGAAGTCGATGGCGGCAGCGGCTCCATCGATTGCCAATCCCGGCGAGACCACCGGATAACCCTCGGGGATCGGTTTCACATCGGACATGAGTTACCTCCGATCGAGGCGTTTGTCGGACAGGTGCGAGCCTATTCCTCACCCGGGCACGACATGCCTGATCGGCGCAAACCGCTACGGAGTCATTCGTTCCAGGTGACCTGCGTATTGATCGTCTGCTGCAGCAAGCTCGCGCTGCGCGGATCGCGGTAGGCCTGATGTCCGCCGACAGTGATCGAGCCCGCGACCGGCAGCGGCAGACCGAGATCGACGGTGATCGTGCCCGAGCCCTGCATGACGTAGTCCTTGATATCGAGGGTGCCCGCATTATTGGGCAGCGGCCACACCTGCGACTTCGGTTTCTGGGTCACCTCGAGTTCGATGGTCAGCCGGTCGCCTTCGCGTTTGGTCAGTGTTGCGGTGGTCACCTGATCCAGTGCGACACCGCCGTCGACCTCCTGACGCACCGTCCACACCGCACCCTCACCGACCGGTTGGTCGGGAAAGGCGATCGAGCGGTATACCGCCTGGTAGAAGGCCTGTTCCAAGGCGGCGCGGGCGGTATTGGAGGTGTCCGGTGCCGGGGCCAGCCGCAGCGCGGTGATCGCGCCGAGTTCGCTCATATCGAATCCGGCGTGCGAACCGTCGGCGGCGGTGAGCGCCTTGGCCAGCGACGGGTCCGGGCTGGAGATGGTGCCGAGAGTCAGCTCGACACCGTCACTATCGGTCTGCGCCGTCATCGGAATCGTCAGCGCGGGCGAGGAGAAATCACTCGGCGGCTGATCATTGATCTGCTGCTCGATGTGATGGTCGGTGCGCAGCGTCACCTGCTGCACCGTGCCCGCCGGATAGCCGGGACGCAGCAGCGACCGCGGCTCCTCCCCCGCAGAGACGACGGTGGCGACCGCCGCCGAAATCGGCACGGTCACTTCCTTGCCGATGCCGACCGGCTCGGTGCTGTCGGACTCGACGCGCGAATCGGCACCGTCACTGCAGCCGACACCGAACGCGGACAATCCGACCGCGAGCACCATCAGCAGCACACCCGAGCGCGCGATTCGGGGTACGTAGGGCGAAGACAACACCGTCACGAGCATCAGAGTACGACCGCTTCCTGAGTGTCAGCTGGGACATGCAGGTGACCGCGTGCGTAGCGCGAATCGTTACTCGAGAGATGATGGTCGGCGTGAGTGACGACCGGCCGCCCGAGGACAACTCCGTCGATAACGCGGTACCCCCCAGCGACGACGCAGAAATTCCGACCCCGACCGCCGAACCGGGGAAGCCCGCCGCACCGCTGCGGCTACGCACGCTGCTGATCATCGCCGCGGTATTGCTCGGCCTGGACCTGCTCACCAAGACCATTGTCGTGGCCGAGCTGACCCCGGGCGATCCGGTGCCGATCATCGGCGATTTCGCGCGGTTGTCACTGGTACGCAACCCGGGCGCGGCCTTCTCGATGGCCACGGGCATGACCTGGCTGCTGACCCTGGTCGCCGCGGCCGTGGTGATCGGCGTGATCCGGATCGGGCGCACGCTGCGCTCGCTGTGGTGGGCGATCGGGCTCGGCATGGTGCTCGGCGGTGCGCTCGGTAATCTGGTCGACCGGTTGTTCCGTGCGCCCGGACCGCTACAGGGACATGTGGTGGACTTCATCGCCGTCGGCTGGTGGCCGGTATTCAATCTGGCCGACTCCTCGATCGTGTGCGGTGCGATCCTGCTGGTGGTGCTGACGGTCTTCGGCTTCGAACCCGATGGCACACGCGCCGGACACGGTCACACCGAAGAGACCGCCGCCGAAACCACCACGGAGCCGGACGAGCCATCCGGCAACGACGCCAACGGTGCGGCCAACAGCAAGGGAAATGCGGCGTGAGCGAGCGAACCATGTCACAGCGGGCTTCGATCATGCCGGAACCGAGCGCCAGCGAGGTGCAGGCATGAGGGAAACCCGAAGCATGCCGGTACCCGACGGACTCGACGGCATGCGCGTGGACGCCGGACTGTCCCGACTGCTCGGGCTGTCCCGCACCGCCGTCGCCGCGCTGGCCGAGGAGGGTTCGGTGCAACTCGACGGCGTCGCCGCGGGCAAATCCGATCGGCTGGTGGCGGGGGCCTGGCTGGAGGTCGCATTCCCGGAACCGAAGCGGGAACTCACCATCGAGCCCGAGCCGGTCGAGGGTATGAAGATCCTCTACGCCGACGATGACATCGTCGCGGTCGACAAGCCGGTCGGCGTCGCGGCGCACACCGGCGTCGGTTGGACCGGGCCGACGGTGGTCGGCGGACTGGCCGCGGCGGGCTATCGCATCTCGACCTCGGGCGCGCATGAGCGGCAGGGCATTGTGCACCGCCTCGATGTCGGCACTTCCGGAGTCATGGTCGTCGCACAGTCCGAACACGCGTACACCGTGATGAAGCGGGCATTCAAGCAGCGCACCATCGATAAGCGCTATCACGCACTGGTACAGGGACATCCGGATCCGAGCAGCGGCACCATCGATGCGCCGATCGGCCGGGCCCGCGGCGATGCCTGGAAGTTCGCGGTCACCGCGGACGGACGCCCGAGCATTACCCACTACGACACCGTCGAGGCGTTCCAGGCGGCCAGCCTGCTCGATATTCATCTGGAAACCGGGCGCACCCACCAGATCCGGGTGCATTTCTCCGCGATCCGCCATCCCTGCTGTGGTGATCTCACCTATGGTGCGGATCCGCGACTGGCGGAGCGGCTGGGGCTGGAGCGGCAGTGGCTGCATGCGCGTTCGCTGGGGTTCAACCATCCGGCCGATGGCCGGTATATGGAGATCACCAGCGAGTATCCGGCTGACCTGAAGAACGCCCTCGACGTGTTGCGCAATGCCTGAAACATTGCGCCGCATTGCCATCGCCGTCGCAGCCGTCGGTTTCGCGGTGCTGATCGTGGTGCTCGGCGTACTCGATCCCCCACGACCGACCGGCATTTCGACCGACCGGCTCGGCCCGGAACGGGGCGAGCACGTCGCGGATTATGTTGCGCGGGCACAGGATTCGCTGTCCGGTTCGGATACCGAGGAGCACTGGGCGCTGGTCTCCTTCACCGAACCCCTTACCCCCGACCAGATTCCGGCACACAGTGGCGGCCTGCGTATTGCCGCGGCAAGCCACCATGTGTCGATCCCGCGGGTGAACACCCCGATCGTCACGGTGCAACTGCCTGCGGGAAATGCGGTAGCGGTGGCGTCCGCCGACAATGCCGCCTGGCAACTGCTGGCACAGCACGCGGCCGGCGAACGCACCGACCGCATCAATGCGGTGTCGGCGGCTCGGCTGCGCGCCGGGTGCGCATGCACCGTCGGTCTCGTAGTCCGCGGATCGCTGCCCGAACTCCGAAATCTGGCGGCCCAGAACGGAATCCGCGCCGTACACGCCCTACCCGCCGATGCGGTCGCGACCAGTTTCGCCATTGTTCCGTTACTGCCGGAGTACGAGGACATCGCACTGCCCGGTACCGATGACGGCCCCCTCCCGGATCAGTAACCGTCAGCGAGGCCGTGGTCCCGGCGCGCAGCATTCCGCGCCGGACTGGTCAATCCGGCAGTGCCACAACACCATCCAGGTACCGCCTGCAGCGGCCGATGAGCAGCACCCGATCGCCCGCGAGTTCACAGCGCAGCCTGCCACCGCGCCGGGACAGCTGGCGGGCGCTGAGTTCGGTCCGGCCGAATTCGCGGCTCCACAGCGGAACCAGCTGTGCGTGCGCCGATCCGGTGACCGGATCCTCGGCCACACCGAGGTCCGGACCGAAGACCCGAGAGACGAAGTCCACGGTATCGCCCGGCGCGGTGATCACCGCATCGAAGGCCAGCGGTGGGAAGGCCGCGAAATTCGGCCGCGCCTCGCGCACTTCGCGTTCGGAACCCACCACGACCACCTCGTCGAATCCGGAGAAGGCGCGCACCGCACGGACGCCGAGCGCATCCACCAGCGCCGGATCGGGCGTGACCTCCTCGGATTCCAGCGCGGGTAGGTCGAGTACGTATTCGTCGTCATCGGTGCGGTCGACGTGTAGCCAGCCGCTGCGAGTGAAGAAGCTCACCCGGTCCTCGCCGGGATGGATGTCCTCGAGAATCTGCGCGGCCGTCGCCATGGTGGCGTGGCCGCACATATCGACCTCCTTGGTCGGGGTGAACCAGCGCAGGTGCACAGCGGGCCACTCTCCGGGGGGATCACCCGCCTCGACTGGTAATTGCGAGGTATAGAAGGCGGTCTCGGCGAGGTTGTTCTCCTCGGCCAGATGTTGCAA
The DNA here is from genome assembly GCF_044458905.1 of Nocardia sp. NPDC050408. Lineage (NCBI taxonomy): Bacteria > Bacillati > Actinomycetota > Actinomycetes > Mycobacteriales > Nocardiaceae > Nocardia > Nocardia sp. NPDC050408. Next base: position 78,875 of record NZ_JBITIL010000025.1, read on the forward strand.
CAGCTCGTCCGACAACCATGCCGACAGCGGCATGACCGCGGCCGGGTTGCCCGAGAACGGTGCGTCGGCGAACGCGTCGATCTGGTGCAGCAAAACCTCCATAGTCGAGAAGGTACTCCAACCCTGAATGATCGCTTCGCACAAGGTATCTCGCGGCGCGGCGGGTCAGCCGTCCAGTTGTTCAGGCGCCCCCGCCCGGTGAACTCGGGAGTAGCGTGTGCTTGTCCCCCTGAACTGCGGCGGCGATCCACCAGGCGGCTTCGACGAGCACGATGCCGACCGCGCCGCAGATGAACGCCGCGGTGGTGAGCTCGATATTCGAGGGGTCGAGTTTGAAGAAATGCCTGGTGAACGGGATTGTGAACAACAGCACATAGGCGAGGACCGAGGCGCCGATGAGCACCACCTTCCACCACACATACGGCCTGGCCACGATGGCCAGCACCCACACCGCGATCATGATCAGGGTGATCAGCGCGGTGGTGCCCGCCTGCTCCTTCTGCTCGAAGGTGGCATGCGGACCCGCATAGGCGATCAGATACGCGACAAAGGTGGCGACGCCGATCACCACACCGGAGGGAATCGCCAAACGCATGACGCGCGAGACGAATCCGGAGCGGGCGCGTTCGTTGTTCGGAGCCAGCGAGAGGATGAAGGCCGGAATCCCGATGGTGAACCAGGCCGCGATCGTGACATGCCTCGGCAGGAACGGATATCCGATCGGATCGTAGTCGAAGATCTGCGAACCGACTCCGGCGATGCCGACCAGGAAGGCGAGCAGCACTGAGTACACGGTCTTGGTGAGAAACAGATTCGAGACCCGCTCGATATTGCCGATCACCCGGCGCCCCTCGCCGACCACATACGGCAGTGTGGCGAATTTGTTGTCCAACAACACGATCTGGGCTACCGCGCGGGTGGCCGGACTGCCCGACCCCATAGCCACACCGATATCGGAATCCTTCAGCGCCAGTACATCGTTCACACCGTCACCGGTCATGGCGACGGTGTGGCCACGAGATTGCAAGGCGCTCACCATGGCTCGCTTCTGGTCCGGGCGCACCCGACCGAAGGTGGTCTCGCGCTCGAGCACATCGGCGAGTGCGGCACGGTCCTCGGGCAACTCGCGAGCGTCGACCGCGTGATCGCCGCCACGCAGATCCAGTGACGATGCCACCGCGCCGACCGACACGGCGTTGTCGCCGGAGATCACCTTGATCGAAACCTGCTGGCTGGCAAAGTAATCGAGGGTTTCGCGGGCATCGGGGCGCACCTTCTGCTCGAGCACGACCAGGGCCGCGGGGTCGACAGCGCCCGGTGCGTCGGCGGCGTCGACCGGACGGTCACTGCGAGCGAGCAGCAGAATGCGCAGGCCCGAGGAACCGAGTTCCTCTGCGACACGGGCATCTTCGGACCTCGGGTCGAGCAGCACATCGGGCGCGCCGAGCAGCCAGTCGCCGTGCTCGCCGTAGGAGAACCCGCTCCACTTCTTCGCCGAGGAGAACGGTGCGACCGCGGTGTGGTGCCAATTCGGCTTATCGGCGAGCTCCTCCCCGATGGCCTGCACGCTCGCATTCGGGCGCGGATCGTCGGCGGCCATGGCGGCCAGAGCCTGTCGGACCTCGGCGTCGTCGAATGTGCCGAGCGTCTTGATATCCGACAGGCGCATTCCGTTCTCGGTGAGCGTGCCGGTCTTATCCGCGCACACCACATCGACGCGGGCCAGCCCCTCGATAGCGGGCAATTCCTGCACCAGACATTTGCGCCTGCCGAGTCGCACCACGCCGACCGCGAAGGCGACCGAGGTCATCAGGACAAGGCCCTCGGGCACCATCGGCACCAGCGCCGCGACCATGCCGGTGACCGCCGGCCGCCAGGACTCCTTACTGGAGAACAACTGGTTGTAGATACTCAGCAGCCCCGCCGGGATCAACAGATAGGTGATGACCTTGAGGATGGTGTCGATACCGCTGCGCAATTCGGACTTGACCAGCGTGAACTTACTCGCCTCTTCGGCCAGCGTGGCAGCGTAGGCGTCCCGGCCGACCTTCGTCGCACGGTAGGCGCCGGAACCCGAGACGACGTAACTGCCCGACATCACCGACGCGCCGATCTGCTTATCCACCGGATCGGCCTCACCGGTGAGCAGGGATTCGTCGACCTCGAGCAGTGCGGACTCCTCGACCGTACCGTCGACGACGATCTGGTCGCCGGGTCCGAGCTCGATCAGATCGTCGAGGACGACCTCCTTCGGCGCCACCTCGAGCGACTGTCCGTCCCGGCGCACGGTCGGCTTGGCCTGGCTGACAATGGCCAACTGGTCCAGGGTGCGCTTGGCGCGGACCTCCTGAATGATGCCGACCGCGCTGTTGGCGATGATCAGCAGACCGAACATCCCGTCGATAATCGAGCCGGTCGCCAGCACCAGGATGAACAGCACACCGAGGATGGCATTGATCCGGGTGAAAACATTGGCACGGACGATGTCGCGTACGGATCGGCTCGCCCGGTCCGGCACATCATTGGTCAGCCCGTCGCGGCGACGTTGCTCGACCTCCGCCGCGGTCAGCCCGGTGACGGCCGTATGGGGCACGGTAATCGACATGACCGCCAGGCTACCGAGAACTACCGTCGGTAGCGTGCAGCGAAGCAGAGCGGTCCCGGGTGTGGTGTTCGGTACAGGCGCATTTCTGATCTGGGGGCTGTTTCCGGCGTACTTCGGGTTGCTGGCCTTCGCCAATCCGGCCGAAGTGGTAGCGCAGCGGATTCTGTGGACGTTGGTGCTGGTGCTCATCGTGCTGGCGATAACCGGGCAGCTCGGTGGACTGCGCGGTATCGCCCCACGGACCTGGCGGATGGCAGCGGTGGCCATCGCGGCGCTATCGATCAACTGGGGCGTGTACGTCTACGGCGTCACCTCCGGACATGTGGTGGAGTGTGCGCTGGGGTATTTCATCAATCCGCTGGTGACGGTGGCATTCGGCGTGCTGATCTTCCGTGAGCGATTGGCCAGGGCGCAATGGGCGGCGCTGGGGCTGGGTGCGGTGGCGGTCGCCGTGCTCACCGTCGACTACGGCAGACCGCCGCTCATCGCGCTGGCACTGGCCTGTTCATTCGCCACCTATGGGCTGGTGAAAAAGGTGATTCCGTTGGACGCGCTGCACGGAATCGCGGCCGAAGGTCTGGTCGCCGCACCGTTCGCGCTGGCCTTCGTCATCGTATTCGCGATGACCGGGCGCAGCGAATTCGCCAGCGGCATCACACATTCCGGACTGATGATCTCGACCGGTCCGGTCACCCTGCTGCCGCTGTTGCTGTTCGCCGTTGCCGCGCAACGGGTTCCGCTCTCGACCATGGGACTGCTGCAATACCTCACGCCCGCGCTACAGATGGCCTGGGGCGTGGCCGTCGCGCATGAGCCGATGCCCGCGTCGCGGTGGGCCGGGTTCGCGCTCATCTGGGCGGCACTGGCGATTTTCACCGCCGACGCGCTGGTGCGTGGTCGGCGGCGGGTGCGGACCGCCCAGCCCGCACCGGCCAGTTCAGCCGACCGCCGCGGCGCCGGTCAGTAGGCGGTGTTGATGTGGCCCGGGGTCCACAGGCCGGAGTGGTCCTGCTGGGTGATTTCGGGTTCGGCGGGGTCGGCCTTGGGATCGATGCGGACCAGTTGTTGAAGTTCGCCCCAGTCTCGATGCCAGTCCTGGTCGAGGTAGGTGGCCAGGGTGCGCGGACGCAGCAGCATATTGGACCAGCCGAGCGGGCCGCCGCCGTCGTGGCTCTGCCACAGAGTGGTGATTTCCGCGCCAGGTCGGTCCGGCAGGATGCGGTAGGCCGGGACCTCGGCGATATTGTCGCGGTGATCGTAGGGCCGCTGGTTGGGGAATTGCAGGCCGACCATCCAGTCGGTGAGAACCGGAACCTGTGAGCCGACAACATCGTTCAGCGTTCTGGTCTGTGGTACCCGCGGCGGGGTGACGGCCAGCCACTGCTTGGGATTGCGGTCTCGGTCGACGGCGACGATGCGTATCACGTCCGCGCCGCTGGGGATTTCGCTGAACGGTACACGCAGGTTGCGCCACGACGGCGCCGGTCCGATATCGATTGGGGCGACCTTGCCCATGGGCTGCGCGGTCATCGCGGAATCGGTTGCACCGTATTCGATTTCGAGGGTCTGCCCCGGGGTGACGATGCCGTCGGCGTCGACCGAGCGGATCCGGCCCGCCGCGGTCAGCGCGATAATGCCATGACGATCACCGGATTCGGGAAGTCGATACCAGCCGGTGGTCAGATCGGCGGGCCCCGCATCTCCGGAGCCGTAGCTGCCCAGTACCGGCGTCGTCGCCGGGTTCAGTCCGAAAGGCAGTGCGGCGGAGGCGGTTCCGGCTGTGTTCTCCGAAGCCGACTTACTGCTCAAAGCATCGGCGATGCTGCCGGTCGGACTCGAATCGTCGTCGGGACGCAGATCGGCGGCCACGCCCGAACCGGTGAATCCGGTGCCGGAGCCCGACAGCGTGCTCACCGCATCGCCGGTCAGCGGCCGCAGCATGCCCGCATTCGGATCGGTCTCCACCAGCACATGACCGGCCAGACCCGCCGTCTTCCCGGTCAGTGCCTCGATATTCGAGCGCGCCAGCGAGAACGCCGGGCCCTGGGCCACGGCCGCCTTGGCGAAAGAGCCGACATCCCAGACCACGAGCAGCGCCAGCGCGATGGTCAGCGGCGGAAGTACCGACACTCGCCATGCGAGACGCGAAACCCGATGCGGGGTACCGGGCTCCGGCGCCCGCACATGCCACCACGCGGCCACGGCCAGCAGTACGGCGGCCGCGAGCAGGAACAATTTGTTGAGCTCGATACCAGCGATCACCGGCGGCTTGTCCCACCACGGAATGCCGTAAGACGAGACGTACCACCACTTATTGGGCCCGGAGAATACCAATGCGAGCAGAAATGCCACCACCGCGGCGAACAGCGCACGGTAGCGCGGCGCCCGCAAAACCCTTGGGGCCACGGCCATCGCGGTCACCATGGCGACAGCACCGGCGACGCCCGCGTAGACACCGAAGTGATGGGTCCACTTGGTCGGCGTGACCATGATCAGCAGCAGCGCGCCGACGGTGACACCGAGAATGCGCCGGGTCGGCCCCGCGGCCAGCACCGGAATCCGACCGCCCTTGCGCAGCAGCACGATGACACACACGATGAGCCCCGCGAGCATCACGAGCACACCGATCCGGCGGCCGACGGAGCCGTCCGTCTCGCCCTGGAAGAGGTACTGATAGCGCAGATATTCATTGAACCACTCGACATCCGGGCCGACGATGTGGTGGATCCGCTTCATCTCGAACATCGCCGCCAACGGCTGGTCGGCGAACATGATCGCCAGCACCACGATACCGGCGGCCAGCAGCGGTGCGAGCAGCACGGCGTAGCCGACCACTCGGGAACGCAACGATCCCCGAGTCCCGGTGCGGTCCATGATGATTCGCGCGACCGGTCGCAATCCCGCCAGTAGCGCCGCGATACAGATCACACCCGACGGCCCGGCCGTGCAGGCAAAGGCCGCAACCAGGATCGCGAATCCGGCGGGCAACAACCGCCGCGTGGCAATGGCACGCTCGACCAGACACCAGGTGAGCAGTAGTCCCAGCGCAACCGGCGGTTCCGGACGCAGTCCGTTGTCATAGGCGAGCCAGATGGTCAGGAAACCGAGTGCACCGCTGCACATCGCGACCCGGTTGCGACGCACCGCGACACCGAGCCGCGGCGCCACCTCGCGGCTGAGCAGCAGCCACATCAACACACCGCAGCACAGCGCGGGCAGCCGCACCCACGGACTGGCGATGCCGACCTGCGTCATGATCCGGATCAGGTCGTAATACGGTGTGCCGACCGGATTTTCGGGCACCCCGAAGTAGGCGAAGTAGTTGGCCATATAACCCGCGACACCCGACGCACGGGCCATACCGAACTGATAGCCGTCATCGGAGGTGGTCGACCCGATGAAGTGCCAGACCACCATGGTGCCCAGCACCACCACGTCGAGCAGGGTGAATGTCCACCAGCGCTGCGGCAGGAAGCGGCGCACCCGCCGACCGTCCAGCCGATCGAGCCGATACAGCGCGACGAGCGCGACAATCGTGCACAGCACCGCGAGCCAGATCGCCGCGCGTTTCACCGGCGTGGGCGTCGAGGAGAACCTGGTATCGAGTTCGGCGGTGACGCGCGCACCATCGGCCGCGGCCAGATCGCTGAAGATGCCCACCATCTGCGGTCGGTAGTCGCCATTGAGCACCACCGGGAATCCGGGCGCTTCGAATCCGACCAAGGTGGCGGTCGCGCTGGTGCTATCGGCGTGCACGGTGAGTTCACAGCCCGGAACCAATTCGGTCACCGGCACACTGAGCAATGCCTGATTGCGCAGCACCACATCCAGCCGCGCCGGAGTGTCGGCTCCAGCCTGCACTCGGGCGACGAATCCGTAGCGCTCGAGATCCGGCGCGTGATCGGGTCCGGTCGCCACAAGGGTGCCGCCCTTGGCGCTGAGCTGGTTGATCGCCGTGCATGGCAGGGTGGCGTCGAAAGTCAGTGGCGCATAGGAGATCAGCGGCGCCTCGATGCTGCGCGCCGACCCTGCCTGTGGCCAGGTCAGCGTCGCCGCGTCCACCCGGACCGGCAGCAGCGGCACCGCCACCGCGAACAGTGCGCCCAGCAGACCCGCGATCAGCGCGATCGGCCCGGCCCAACCCCAGCGCGTCTTCGATTGTGCCGTCCCGAGTTCGGATTCCTCGACGGACGGCTGCCCCGCCCACACCATCGTGTCAGCCACGGGGCCTGATCCTAACGGTAACTATTTCAAACGAAAGTTCTTGCCGGCGTGCGGCATTGATTCTCAGCATGTACACAGCTGTCGCGGCCGACACCGGGCCGGCCGCGACAGCTGACCCTTTCGAGCGACCTGCAAGCAGTCGCTACGGAGGGAACTCAGCCGCAGGCCGCCGACTGCTGGCCGAGGTTGGTCAGCATGGTGCAGGCCCAGGCCTTCTGGATCTTCCACTTGCCGTCCTCCGCGACGAACGGCACATCGATAATGTTCTCCTGGCCGTTGAGCAGTACCTTGGCCTTGGCATTGACGCTGTCGCCGAAGCCGGTCACATCGGTGACCGTGATAGTGACATTGGCGCCCTTGGCGGCCTCGGCCAGCCGGTTCGGCAGTTCCGGATCGGCCTCGGCGCCCTGCACGCCGTCGAGCTTCTCCGAATTGGGCACCGACGGATCCAGCGCACGCTGCAGCTGCGTGTTCAGTTCCGCGACGGAGGGGACCGGCGGCAGATTGGTGTTCGAGCTCGCGCTGGCCGAGGCCTTGGCGCTGGTACTTGTCTTCGCGGCCGGCTTGCTGTCTTTGTCATCGCTGCAGGCGGTCATGCCGAGTGCGGCGACGACGGCCAGGCCGGCGATGGCGATGCGTCCAGTCTTACGAAGCTTCAACTGCTCGTCCTTTACGTTCGAGTAGGTACATGTCGTTCCACCAACGGCAGCCGTCACCCGAATCGGCGACGCTGCACGAATGACCCAGGCTACCTGTCAGCGGAGACTGCCGAGCGGATCCGCCCGGGACAGACTGATGTCGTCGGCGGCAAAGGTACGCGCCGGACCGGGCCCTGTCGAGCTGGTCTCGAACCGAACAGTAACCACACCGAGCCCGGCGCCCTGCACCCACCCGTGCCCGAATTCGGGGTGCGTGACATCGAGTCCGCGATACCACAGCGTCGCGCTGCGCATCGGCGAATCGCCCTGAGCTGCACCGACGCTCGACTGCGTAGTCCCGGGGACCGGGAAGGTCGCGGTCTCTGCCAGCTCGACGCCGAGCGGCCCGACCGACGCACGCGCGCCGAGCTCTGTCGCACCGTCCTCGGCTGCCGATGGCCCCCGCTGAGTATCCCAACTATCGGAGTGCGGCGCGTCGCCCTCCCAGCTGCCCGCATCCTCGACCGGGGCCTGATCGAGCTCTGGGAACAACGACTCCTGCCGAACGGTCGACAGCCCGCCGTAACCCACCCCGACCAGCCGAATCGGCCCGAGTTCGGCCGGATCAATGGCCGAGCGCTGCGCCGCCGTCGTCAACGTGGCCAGCTCGGTCGTCGCGTACGGCAGGGTGAACGACCTGGTCACGATGCTCATATCGGACTTCTTCAGCTTCAGCACCACAGTGCGTGCGGCCCGGCCGTCCTTTTCCAGCCGACGGTGCGCGGCCGCTGCCATGGTCTCGATCGCCGGACGTAGCTGGGCCATCGTGACGATATCGGTCTCATAGGTGTTCTCAGCGCTGATCTGTTTGGCCTCGGCCCGTTCGGCGACCTGCCGGTCGTCGATGCCGCGGGCCAGCCGGTGCAGTGCCGCGCCGACGCTGCCGCCGAGGATGGACACCGCCTCCGATTCCGGCAGCGCCGCGAAGGCGCCGACTGTCTCGATACCGAGCGAACGCAAGCGGCCCTCGGCCACCGGACCGATCCCCCACAGCTTGCGCACCGGCAGCCCGGCCAGCAGTTGCTGCTGCTCATCCGGCGAAACCACCCGTACCCCATCGGGTTTGGCCATACCGGAGGCGATCTTGGCCAGCTGCTTACCGGTACCCGCACCGACCGAGGCGACCAACCCGGTCCGCTCCCGCACCAGCGCGCGCAGCTGCTCACCGAATTCGCGCACCTGCTCGACGGTCGCGCCCACCAACTCGGCCGGCTCACCGAACGCCTCGTCGAACGACAGTGTCTCCAGCACCGGGATGCGGCTGCGCAGTGCGTCGAACACCCGCGCACTGACCACGCTGTAGACAGCACCGCGCGGCGGCACCACCACCGCGGTCACCCCGACCAAGCGCCGCGCCTGATGCATCGGCATGGCCGAGCGCGCACCGAATACCCGCGCCTCATAGCTGGCGCCCGCGACCACACCGCGACCGCCGGTTCCGCCGACCAGCACCGGGCGCCCGCGCAGTGTGGGTCGGGTCAATTGTTCGACCGAAGCGAAGAAGGCATCCATATCGATATGCAGCACCCACCGCCGCGCCGTACGCACGGACGCGCCTCGCCCGGCGGCCATAGCGGTGTTGTCGGTGCTCACGCACCGGAATCTACGCCGCCGCACCGACAGGTCGGCCCACCGCGCAACCCGGCGTAAACCTGTGAATTCGGCAAGCAACCTGGGTTCCAGGTGGACGTCAGCCGAGTAGTTTCTGCGAGATTGCTACCGATCGGTGCGCCGCGACGACCGGGCGGGTGCGGCGCTCTGCCCTGCCCAACCATCCGTGACCAGGACCGATACCGATATGTTGCCGACTCGACATGCCCAACCCAAGCGTGGGGATCACCGGTTCGGACCCGCTCGGGTATGTGATGATCGGACCATGAAGATCCGCAAGGCCGTGATACCGGCCGCCGGAATCGGCTCCCGGCTGCTCCCGCTGACCAAGGCCATCCCCAAGGAGATGCTGCCGGTCGGCGATAAGCCGGTCATCGAGCACACCGTCCGGGAGCTGGTCGCATCCGGAATCACCGATATCACCATTGTGGTCAGCGGCGGAAAGTCCTTGATCCAGGACCATTTCCGCCCCAATCCAGCCCTGGTGGCCCAGCTCCGAGCCGACGGCAAGGACGCGTTCGCCGATGCGGTGGAGGAGGTCGGCGAGCTGTCCCGGCTCGGGCACATCACCTACCTCGATCAGCACGGGCCCTACGGCAACGGCACCCCGGTGCTCAATGCCGCCCGCAATCTCGGCGACGAGCCGATGCTGGTGCTGTGGCCCGACGACGTCTTCGTCGCCGGGGTACCGCGCGCCCAGCAGCTGATCGACGCCTACGAGGCGACCGGCGCGCCGGTGCTCGCGCTGATGCCGATGGATCCGTCCGAATCCAAGCGCTACGGCGTCCCGGTCGTCGCGGACGACCAGGGCAACGGCCTGCTGCGCATCACCGGGCTGCGGGAAAAGCCCAAGCCCGAGGACGCACCGTCGAACTATGCCGCGATCGGTGGCTATGTCGTCACCCCCGGCATCATCTGCGAACTGCGCAGGCAGACCGAGCAGTGGTACGAACATCGCACCGGCGAGGTGTACCTCACCGATGCGATCAATGTGCACGCCGCCGACAACCCGGTCTTCGGCCAGGTCATCCAGGGCCGCTGGTACGACACCGGCAATCCCGCCGACTATCTGGTGGCCCAATTCGCCTCGGCTCTGGCGCATCCCCAGTACGGACCACTACTGCGCCAGCTCGTCGACTGATATCGGGCTCGCCTCGCGCAGGGCGACGATCACGACCTTGTCGTCGGGCCAGCACTGGAACACGCCCTCACGTTCCGCATCGTTGCTCTACGGGCGAGCGCGATGGTCGTGGGAACGTAGCCGATCCGAATCAGAAGCGACGAATGGTGTAGATGTCGAAATCGCGCAGCGGATGCAGACCAACCGGAACGCCCCAGTCGTGCGCGTCCAGGACCTGCCCGGAGCCCGCGTAGATGCCGACATGCGAGGCGTCGTCATTCAGGATTACGACATCACCCAGCGACAGGGCCGGGAACGGAACCGTGGCACCGACCTTGGCCTGCTCCCAGGTAGTGCGCGGTAGTTTCACCCCGACCTGACGGAATGCCCACTGGACCAGACCCGAGCAATCCCAGGCGAACGGGCCGGTGGCGCCCCATTCGTAGGGTTTGCCGATCTGAGTGTAGGCCGCGGTCAGTGCGCCGAGTCCGGCGACACTCGGCAGCGGCAGGGCAGCGGAACCGCTGGAACTACCGGAACTACCGGAGCCGGAACTACCGGAACTACCGGAACTACCGGAGCCGGAACTACCCGAACCGGAGCCGCTTCCGGTATCACCACGCACCGGTCCAGCGAGGACGAGCGCCATGACAGTCGATACCAGAAACCCAACAGCTATCCGCCGCAATGCCCTTTTGTGCGCGGTGATCATGTGCTCGTCCCTTCCGTCGACCCGGTCAACGCGCGGTACCGGCCTCGCCGTCAGGGAAGGGGATCCGCACGCCACAGACCTGCGCCACCTACGTATTCACGTGTGGCGCAAGGTATTTCAGGTAGAGCAGTTCAAGTACGAACATTCACTGCGGTCACAGAAGTCGATCTGCACACCAGCAGCAACATGCAGATTGTGCCGGGCATTGTGCGATCACGACAACGAATCAGCTAATTCCCAGCATGTGATCTACATCACACCAGAGAAGATCATGGACGCGGGCCGGGGGGGGGGGGGGGGGGCCCCCCCCCCCCCCCCCCCCGCCCCGCCCCGCCCCCGAAGAACAAAGCGCGCGAGAACCCCCCACCCCCCCCCCAAAAGGCGGCCGCCCCCCCCCCCGCACCCCCAA
>NZ_JBITIL010000026.1:0-80262 GCF_044458905.1 Nocardia sp. NPDC050408
GAAGCGCATGCGACGAAGTCGCGAGTCTCGACGGCTCGGACGCGAGACACCAGGGGGCCGCGAACACGCAGCGCCGAAGGCGCTGCCATTAAACACAGTTCCAGCGGGCGAGGGTTTCGGTCTTGTACTCATCGAAATAGCCGCCCTCGATGCTCTCGCGAATCCGGTCGACGAGCCGAATCGTGAAGCGCTCGTTGTGAATTGTGCACAGCGTGGAGGCGAGCATCTCCTTGGCCTTGAACAGGTGGTGGATATAGGCCCGGGTGTAGTTCGCGCAGGTGTAGCAGTCGCAGGTGTCGTCGATCGGGGTGAAGTCGCGACGGAATCGGGCGGTATTGATATTGAATCTGCCCTCGGCGACATAGATCGCCGCATTGCGCGCGACCCGGGATGGGTTCACACAGTCGAAGGTGTCCGCGCCGTTCTCCACCGCGACGAAGATGTCCTCCGGTTCGCTGATGCCGAGCATATGCCGCGGCTTGTCCTCGGGCAGTTCATCGCAGCACCAGCCGACAATGGTGCCGAGATTGTGCTTCTCCAGCGCACCGCCGATGCCGTAGCCGTCGAAACCCGTTCCGGCACTGCCGCGCAGCGATTCCAGTTCCCGGCAGGCCTTGCGGCGCAGGTCTTCGTATTGCGCGCCCTGGATCACCGCGAACAGCGCCTGATATGGGCGATGCGTGCGCGCGGCGGTCAGTCGTTCGTGCTCGTCGATGCAGCGCTGCGCCCATTCGTGTGTTCGCTGCAGCGACTTCTCCTGGTAGGCACGGGTATTCAGCAGGGTGGTCAGCTCGTCGAAGGCGAACATGATGTCCGCGCCGAGCTGATGCTGGATGCCCATCGAAACCTCGGGTGTGAAGCGGTGTTTCGAACCGTCGAGGTGTGAGCGGAAGGTGACGCCGTCATCGTCGACGGTGGCCAGGCGCTCCTTGCCCGCGGCGATCACGTCATCGCTTCGGACGTCGACCGCCTCCATGGCCAGTACCTTCTTGAAGCCGACACCCAGTGACATCACTTGGAACCCGCCGCTATCGGTGAAGGTCGGGCCGGGCCAGTTCATGAATTTGTGCAGCCCACCCGCCTCGTCCACGATGTCCGGTCCGGGCTGCAGGTACAGGTGGTAGGCATTCGCCAGCAGCGCCTGCGCACCGAGTTCCCGCATGGTCTCCGGCAGCACCGCCTTCACTGTCGCCTTGGTGCCGACCGGAATGAATGCGGGCGTCGCGATATCACCGTGCGGTGTACTGATCACGCCCGATCGTCCGTGCCGCCCAGCCAAGCGGGCGCCGACGGTGAACGAGAAGGATTCGGGCTCAGACACCCCGCCATCTTCCCAGCCCGACATCCGCGGCAACGTCGGCCCCCGGTTTGACCAAGCCGCACTGACGGCAGTCGAATGGTTGCTCGGAAGCAGTACGGGAGCGACCTTTCGACTACCCTCGGCGGCCTTACTGCCTAGGCGTCGGCGGCCGCGGCGGCGAACTGGGCGTTGTAGAGGCGGTAGTAGGCGCCACGTTCTTCTAGGAGACGCTCGTGGGTGCCGTGTTCGACGATGCGACCCGCTTCCATGACGACGATCAGGTCGGCGTCGCGGATGGTGGACAGGCGATGGGCGATGACGAAGCTGGTGCGGTCGCGGCGCAGGGCCGCGGTCGCGTGCTGGACCAGCGCCTCGGTGCGGGTGTCGACCGAACTGGTCGCCTCGTCCAGGACCAGGATGGACGGTTTGGCCAGGAAGGCACGGGCAATGGTGATCAGCTGCTTCTCACCGGCGCTGACGCCCGCACCCTCCTCATCGATGACCGTGTCGTAACCGTGCGGCAGCGCGTGTACGAAGCGGTCGACATAGGCTGCGCGGGCGGCCTCGAGGATATCCGTCTCGCTCGCATTCGGATTGCCGTAGGCGATGTTCTCCCGAATGGTGCCCTTGAACAGCCAGGTGTCCTGCAGCACCATGCCGATCCTGGAGCGCAGGTGATCGCGGGTGATCTCGGTGATATCGACGCCGTCGATGGTGATGGTGCCCGCATCGAGTTCGTAGAACCGCAGCAGCAGATTCACCAGGGTGGTCTTGCCCGCACCGGTCGGGCCGACGATGGCGACTACATGTCCCGGCTCGGCTACCAGCGACAGCCGTTCGATGACCGGCGTCTCGGGTTCGTAGCGGAACGACACCGCCTCGAACTCGACCCGGCCGCGATCGACCGGCCGGGTGTTCTCCATGACCGGATCCGGCGACTGCTCCTCGGCATCGAGGATTTCGAAGATCCGCTCGGCCGATGCGACACCGGATTGCAGCAGGTTGGCCATCGCACCGATCTGGGTCAGCGGCTGGCTGAACTGCCGGGAGTACTGGATGAAGGCCTGCACCTCACCGAGCGACAGATTGCCGGTCGCTACCCGCAGGCCGCCGACCAGCGCCACCAATACGAAGTTCACATTCCCGAGGAACATGATCGAGGGCATGATCAGCCCGGAGATGAACTGCGCCTTGAAACTCGACTCGTAGAGATCGTTATTGCGCTTATCGAATTCCTGTCCGACCTCGCGGCTGCGCCCGAATGCGGTGACCACCTCATGCCCGGTGAAGGCCTCCTCGACCTGGGCGTTCACCATGCCGGTGTACTTCCACTGATTCACGAAGTGCGGTTTGGAGCGTTTGGCGATCTGCGTGGTGACCACGATCGCGGCGGGCACGGTGAGCAGGGCGATCAACGCGAGCAGCGGCGAAATCCAGAACATCATGATCAGGATGCCGATCACCGAGAACAGCGAAAGGATCAACTGGCTCATGGTTTGCTGCAGGGTCTGCGACACATTGTCGACGTCATTGGTGACCCGGCTGAGCAGGTCGCCGCGCGGTGTGGAATCGAAGTAGCGCAATGGAAGTCGATGGATCTTGTCCTCGACATCGCTGCGCAGCCGTTTCACCGTGCGGTTGATGACGATATTGAGCAGGTAGGACTGCAGCCAGCTGAAGACCGCGGCGCCGATGTAGAGCAGCAGCACCAGCATCAGCACCCGGCCGACCGCGCCGAAATCCACACCGACGCCCGGGGTGACATCCATCGCGCCGAGCATGTCGGCGAGGGTGTTGTTGCCCGAGGCCCGCAGGCGCTGGATCGCCTCTTCTTTGGTGATGCCACTGGGCAATTGGCGACCGACCACACCGTCGAAGACCACATTGGTGGCCTTGCCGAGGATGTAGGGGCCCAGCGTATTCAGCACTACCGAGATGATCGCGAGCGCGACGATCGCGCCGACATAGACGCGCTCGGGCACCAGCCTGCGCAACAGCCGCTGCAGCGATGGACCGAACGATTTCGCCTTCGCATCCGGCGCACCGGGATTCACCGCTCCGGGTCTCATCGGATCTCCTCTCGCCGGGTCCGATGCCCGTCACCGGTGGGATCGGGCGGCGATCCGTTGCGTTTGGCGAGCACGACGGTCTCATCGGCGCCGAGCTGCGAGGCGACGATCTCCTGGTATTCCGCGCAATCACGCATCAACTGCTCATGGGTGCCGATCCCGGCCATGACGCCGTCCTCGAGCACCACGATCTGATCGGCATCGCGGATGGTGGTAACCCGTTGCGCCACAATGATTACCGAGGCGTCTCTGGTCTCCGGCCGCAATGCTTCGCGCAGTCGGGCATCGGTGGCGACATCCAGTGCGGAGAACGAATCGTCGAACAGGTAGACCCGCGGCTTCTTCACCAGCGCCCGCGCGATCGCCAACCGCTGACGCTGCCCACCCGAGACGGTGGTGCCGCCCTGCGCGACCGGCGTCGCCAAACCCTGCGGCATATCGCGCACGAAGTCGGCAGCCTGCGCGATCTCCAGACATCGCCACAGTTCCTCGTCGGTGGCGTCCGGATTGCCGTAGCGCAGATTGCTTGCGATGGTGCCGGAGAATAGATATGCCTTCTGCGGCACCAGTCCGATCTGTTCGCGCAGCACTTCGAGGTCGATATGACGGACATCGGTGCCGCCGATGTAGACCGCGCCATCGGTCACATCGATGAGCCTGGGAATCAGATTGAGCAGTGTCGTCTTGCCCGCACCGGTGGAGCCGACGATGGCCGTTGTCGTTCCCGGCTCGACCTGGAACCGGATCGCCGAGAGCACCGGTTTCTCCGCGCCGGGAAAGGCGAATTCGGCGAATTGCAGATCTACCTGCGCCGGGTCACCTTTGAACGGCTGCGGCAGCCGCGGCGGCAGCACCGAGGTCTCGGTCTCGAGCACCTCCCCGATCCGGTCGGCCGAGACGGCCGCGCGCGGCGCCATCATGGCCAGGAAGGAGGCCATCATGACGGCCATCAGGATCTGCATGATGTAGGACAGCATCGCGGTGAGCGAGCCGATCTGCATTTTGTCTTCGTTGATCAGATGTCCGCCGAACCAGATCACCGCGACGGCGGTGATATTGCTGATCAGCATCACCAGCGGAAACATCAGCGCCATCAGCCGTCCGACCCGCAGCGAGGATTCGGTGAGTTCGGTATTGGCCACCCCGAAGCGCCAGGTCTCCTGCCGTTCGCGCACGAACGCGCGCACCACGCGGATACCGGTGATCTGCTCGCGCAGTACCCGATTGACCTCGTCGATGCGGTGCTGCATATCACGGAAGCCGGGCACCATCTTCGCCACGATGACACCCATCGAAATGGCAAGTGCGGGCACCGCGATGAGCAACAGCCAGGACAGCCCGAGATCCTCGCGCAGCGCCATGAAGATGCCGCCGATGCACATGATCGGCGCCATCACCAGAATGGTCGCCGACATCACGATCAGCAGCTGAACCTGCTGAATATCGTTGGTATTGCGGGTGATAAGCGAGGGCGCGCCGAAGATGCCGACCTCGCGCGCGGAGAAGGTGCCGACCCGATGCAGCACCGCGCCGCGCAGATCCCGCCCCGCACCCATCGCGGCCTGCGCACCGAGATAGACCGAGCAGGCCGATGCGATGATCTGGACACCGGTGACCGCGAGCATCCACAGACCGGTGGTCCAGATGTAGCCGATATCACCCTTGGTGACACCGTTATCGATCAGGTCGGCGTTCAAGGTCGGCAGGTACAGCATCGCGATGACCGAGATGAGTTGTAGGCCGACGACGCCCGCCAATTGGGCCCGGTAGGGGGCCAGATGAGTGCGAAGCAGTCTGATCAGCATGATGAAAAGGAGGCTACCGTCATTCCGTGTGGTCCGTCGCGAACATTCCTGACCAGCAGCGATGTTCGCGCGCGAGGCTTTCGGCCCGCATGATTCGATCCGAATTATCGCCGCGCCCAGGCACCGGGATCCTCGGTGAGCGTGCCGATGAATCCGGGCAGCCGATCCTGCGCGATGTCGTCGATGGAGACGTTCTCCAGTACCGCACGGATATTCACCCGCAGCGCGATCCATACCCGCTGCAACGGTTCGGCCGCACCCGGATAGCGCACATCCTCGGGACGCTCACCGCGCACCGAGGCCAGCGGGCCCTCGATCGCGCGGATCACATCGGCAATGGAGATCTGCGCGGCCGGGCGGGCCAGCCAATAGCCGCCGTCCGGGCCGCGCCTACTGGTCACCAGATCAGCTCTGCGCAATTCAGCGAGCACCGTCTCGAGCACCTTGGGCGGGATATGCTGCGCGGTCGAAATCGCCTCGGCCTTCACCACCGGCGCGACCTGCACGGCGACCCGATCCGAAGCACGGTGGGTCTGCGGTGCGCGGGCGATCTCCAATAGGGTCCGCACCGCGTAATCGACCCTCGCGGTGATGTGCACGGCGGCTACTCCCTGGCCTCTTCGGTGTTCGAACGAATCTACGCGGTATGGCAGCCGGTAAGAACACAGGTGGCCGCGTCCAGCAATGTGCGTTCCACCACGGAATCCTCCACGCCGGGCACGAGTTCGGTGGACAGCAGCGCAACCCCGAGCACTTCCAGTGCCGCACTGGCCCGCAGTTTGGTCACATCGTCGGCACCGGGTCCGGCAAGCCAGTCACGCAGCACCCGAGTCGAATCCATCATGTCCGGATACCGGTCGGCCATGACATTGATGATGGCGACGGTATCGCGCACACACAGCGCACCCGCGTCGCGATGGCGGATCATGCCGCGCAAATAGGCGCGCAAAACGGCTCGCACGCCCTCCTCGTCGTGCGGGACCGCATCGATATCCTCGATCACCGAGCGCATGTGATCCACGATCGGATCGACGATCGCCAGTAACAGATCTAACTTCGAGGCGTAGTGATAGTAGAGCGAAGCCTTTGTGATTCCTACCGCATCCGCGACCTCGCGCAGGCTCGTCTGCTCGAATCCCTTGGCTCCGAACAGCTTTACCGCGGCGTCGCGAATTGCCATTTTTGTGCCGCCACCTGCGACAACAGCGTCGCGTGCGTCACGAACGGTCATGGGATGATCCTCTCATCACTTATGCGCTGAGCTAACGTTGCCACCAGAATTGAGGTTGTACCTCCGCTTAGCCCCTGGGTAGTCTACCTACCGCACGGTAGGCAGAAAGCGTCAATTGGAGGCGGGGGTCGGCAGGGCAATCCCCGCGAGTGCTGTCTACGCGCCACGAACCAGCACGTAACCAGCCATCGCCATCGCTAGGAGAACCCTTCGTGTCCGTTTATCTGTATAGATGGGGAAAGTTCGCTTTCCGCAGGAAATGGATAGTGCTTCCGGTCTGGATCGTCCTGTTCCTGCTGCTCGGCGGCCTCGGCGCGCAGCTCAAGGAGCCGATGACCAATGACTTCAGCATGCCGGCGCTGCCGTCCGCCCGTGCCAACGACATTCTCGACAAGCACTTTCCCGGCGCCTCCGACGCCTTCAAATTCGACGCCGTCACCGGCACCTATGTCATTGCCGCACCCGACGGTCAGAAGCTGACCGATCCGGCGAACCGGGCGGCGCTGGAGGCCTTCATCGCCAAACTCGGCACGCTCGACATCGTCGACCACAGCAAGCCGGTGATGAATCCGGTCGAGGCCGCCGAGAAGTCGGGCTGCATCACCGACCCGGATCCGTCCAAGTGCAGTGGCACACCACTGAACGTGCTCAGCAAGACCGATCCCGATTCGGTCGCCTTCTTCAGCGTCCCGTTCACCATCAAGAAGTTCACCGACGTCACCGACGCGCAGCGCGAGGCCGCCTACAACGTCGCCAGCGATGCCCGCAATGCCGGGCTGCAGGTGGAGATGAGCGGCTCGATCGCGCAGAAGAACGAGGGCCCCAGCGGTAAGTCCGAGCAGATCGGCATGGGCATCGCGCTGGTCGTCATGATCATCGCCTTCGGCGCCATCGTCGCCGCCTTCGTGCCGATCATCACCGCGATCGTCGGTCTCGGCGCGGCCACCTCGCTGATCTTCCTCGGTACCTCGATCATCGAGGTGCCCAGCTTCACCACGTTCCTCGCGTCCATGATCGGCATCGCCCTGTCGATCGACTACGCGCTATTCATTGTGTCGCGCTACAAACACGAACTGGCAGTGCAGGATTCACCGGAGGAAGCGGCCGGTACCGCACTCGGTACGGCGGGTTCGGCGGTGGTGTTCGCCGGTCTGACCGTCATCATCGCGCTCGGCGGACTCAGCATCGTCGGCGTGCAGTTCATGACGTTCATGGGTCTGGGTGGTGCGATCGCCGCGGCGTTCGCGGTGCTAACAGCCATCACGCTGATGCCAGCGCTGCTCGGTGCGTTCGGCCGGTTCCTGTTCAAGCCGAAGCTGCCGATCGTGGCCCAGCATGATCCCGAGGACGACAAGTCGGTCACCAATGGCATGCGTGTCGGCCGTCTGATCGGCAAGGCGCCCGCGGTCGCACTGCTGCTCAGCGTGGTCGTGCTCGGCTTGCTCGCCGCACCCGCTGCCGGTCTGAACCTCGGCTTGCCCGGCGATGACAGCCAGCCCAAGACCTCCACCATCCGCAAGGCCTACGAACTGCGCACCGAGGGCTTCGGTGAGGGCAGCAACGGCGTGCTGAATGTCGCGGTCGACCTCACCAATGTGCCCGCCGACCGGCGCGAGGCCGCGGTAACCGCCCTGCGATCCAAGCTCGCGTCCTACTCGGGCATGGATTACGTGACCGAGCCCAAGTGGAGTGGTGAGGACAAGGCGGGCGCGCTGCTCGACGGCGTGCCGAAGTCGGGTCCGAACAACCAGGCCACCAAGGATCTGGTCAGTGATGCCCGCGATGCCGAGGCGCAGATGCAGTCCGAGTACGGCATCGAATACGGCATCACCGGCACCACGGCGATCTTCGCCGATGTCGACCATGTGCTGCTGAGCAAGATCGTGCCGTATCTGGCGATCGTGGCCGGTGCCGCATTCCTGCTGCTGATCCTGGTATTCCGCTCGATCCTGGTACCGCTGACCGCGGCGCTCGGCTTCCTGCTCTCCATGGCGGCCACTTTCGGTGCGACGGTGCTGGTCTTCCAGGAGGGCAAGCTCGGGCTGATCGAGGATCCGCATCCGCTGGTCAGCTTCCTGCCGATCATGCTGATCGGCCTGGTGTTCGGCCTGGCCATGGATTACCAGGTGTTCCTGGTGACCCGGATGCGCGAGGAGTTCGTCAACGGCAAGTCGCCGAAGGACGCGATGGTCGCCGGTTATCACCACGGCGCCCGGGTCGTCACCTCGGCCGCGATCATCATGATCGCCGTATTCGGTTCCTTCTTGCTGGAAACCGATATCACCGCGAAATCCATGGGCTTCGCGCTGGCGGCGGGCGTATTGATCGACGCGTTCATCGTCCGGATGGTCGTGATCCCATCGCTGCTGGTGCTGATGGGCAAGTGGTCCTGGTGGATTCCGAAGTGGCTGGATCGGATCCTGCCGGATATCGACGTCGAGGGCGCGAAGCTGCGTGAGCTGCAGCAGCGGTCCGCGGAGACGGTCAAGGTGCCGGTCGGCGTGAGCTGATCGGAGCTGCTGGCTCGGCCCCGCACCCGGATTCGGGTGCGGGGCCGAGTGCGTTTCGGGGGGCAACTGCGTTTTCGTGACGGTCGCGTGCCGAAGGCCGGGCCGAACGATCAGTCGACCCGAGCATCTGGTCCGTGACGCGCGCAATGCCGAGGCGCAGTTTGAATTCCGCATACGGGATGGGATACGGAATCACTGGCACCGCAGCGATTTCGAATTCGGAATGCTCCCACTGAATTTCGCCGATGATCGCTCGAATTCCACTGGGAGACAGGGGATTATAGACTGGGCTGCGGGAGGTTACACTCCTCGACTTTCGGGTTCACACCCATGTAGTTGAGCGGACCGGCCAGCGCCGTCACGGCAATGGTGCCGAACCCAGCACAGTTGATCGGGGCGCTGTCGAAGTAGTGGCGCTGACCCGCGGCGAGAATGCCGACGGCCAGCCAGATCAGCAGAAGCATGCCTAACAGTCGCGCACCAGCGGAAGGCGCTGGTCTGGGGTGGGTCACACGCTCGCGCATCGTCATCGCTTCCTTTCGCACTCGCGTACCAACTCGGATACCCGCACGCGAGACGATCACTCTCCGGCCGGATGAGCACTTGTGTCGACCACCACAGATCGGGCATCGATCGGCGAGGTAAGCACCGTTTTCGAGAAACCGACCGGTCCATTGTCTTTGCTTAGGGCACCTAGCTTCGGGCTGTGCAGGTTCAGCCACGTACGGCTCGCGCGGTGCCCCCGCCCACCCTTATCCTCGCCGCTATGGTCAGCAATCCAACTGGTTGCGGGCCAGGCCGAGTACCTGTTCGAGATCATCGGCGCCAGCACGAAGCCCGGCACTGTTCGATCCCCTGGTGCTCGCGGCGCTCGCCGGTGCTCTAGTCGCTGGTGCCGCACGCCAGCGAGCTCGAAGCGGCCGCCAGATTTCAGCGGCCACCTTCGGTGTGTGATGAGTCTGGAACCGGCGGCCGCAGGGGACTGCTTTTGCTCGGCGAAGATCTCGCGCTCGTTCAGTGCGTCGGTATCGGCCTCGTCATCATCGCCTCGGTGGGCGCGTCCGGCAGCGGCTCGACGAAAGCTACTGAACCACAGCGGGTTCTGGAGCCGGTGCCGATCTAAGGACTCGGTTGCGGGACATTGCAGTCGGCGATCTTCGGGTTCACGCCCATATAGTTGAGCGGGCCCGCGAGGACGGTCAGGGCGATCGTGCCGAAGCCCGCACAGTTGATCGGACCGCTGTCGAAATAGTGCCGCTGCCCCGACGCGACAACGCCGATAACCAGCCAGATCACGATCAGCACACTGCCAAGTTTCATTTCGCCCATATTCTCTCCCGCGAATCGCGCGCACGGGTTTCAGCGAATTATCGCATCGTGCCGCGGGCGGGCGGGCGCGCCCGACCGCACGGCATGTCGCCGCCCGGCAGAGCACGCCCTGAACCCCGAGGGTGGCCGAACCCTCGAAGCCCAGCCCTCAGGCGTTACTGACTGGGTTGGGGCACATTGCAATCGGCGACCTTCGGATTCACGCCCATGTAGTTGAGCGGACCGGCGATCACCGTCACCGCAATCGTGCCGAATCCGGCGCAATTGACCGGACCACTGTCGAAATAGTGCCGCTGCCCCGCGGCGACGACGCCGATCACCAACCAGATCAGCACCAGCACACTGCCGAATCGAAAATAGGGCTCTCTCATCAAACTCTCGCGAATCATTCATGCGCGGCTGGACTGCACCGCATCGTCGCAGCGCACCCTCCCCGCGCTTACCTAATCGCCGTATACCCGCCCGCCGCCCACTTACCCAGGAACTCCGCAACCGGTGGATTCGTTGGTGCGACATGGCGGATTTGCTGGGCTGGTCCATCCCCGGGTGGGTCCTACTCCTGCTGGCCGTAGCCCTCTACGAAGCCCTGACCCGTAAACGCCGCAAACGCCGCACCCCCGTCTCCGGCACCTTCACCGACGAGTTCACCGCCATGTTCTACGCAACCAAGCGCATGGAACTGGACCACCGGGATTCGGTGTCAATGCTGCGCGACGAAGAAGCGCAAGGCGCACCGCCTGGGTTCGGCGTCGACCTGGATCGACAGACCGCCGTCCTGCGGCGGCAGGATCCACCCGCATCGTGAATCGGTGCGGACCGAAATCGGTTGCGCGATCAGTGAGTATCTCTCTGGAGGCAGGCGGATTACCATCGAGGTATGGGTGGTATGAGGATCCAAATTGCCGTCCGACGTCCAGAAGTGGTCACGTTCATCGATGCGCACAGCGACAATCGGACCGCGAGCGTCGTTGAGGCGCTCGAGCGCGCACAACGCCGCCGATTGCCCGAAGCCGAAGCGATCACCATCGGTGTGCGCCAGGCTTTCCCGGGCGCGGACTAGAAGCAACCGATCCACGGGACCCGGCCGAAAGCTGCGCCGGGCCCACGTGAAAACTTGTGCGCCACCGCTGCTGTCACCAAGGCCATCGCAAGATCTGTCACGAACAGCCCCCTTTCGTAGTCGCCGTCGCCACAGGCGAACTCGACACATCGAAGAGATAGCTGCGCGACTGGCGAAGCCCGGTAGTCACCGGCATGACGACGGGCGAGCCGGACCCGGTCATTGCCGGGTAGCCG
This sequence comes from Nocardia sp. NPDC050408, assembly GCF_044458905.1. NCBI lineage: Bacteria > Bacillati > Actinomycetota > Actinomycetes > Mycobacteriales > Nocardiaceae > Nocardia > Nocardia sp. NPDC050408. Next base: position 11,541 of record NZ_JBITIL010000026.1, read on the forward strand.
GGAATTGAACCCGCGACTTTCGGCTTCCAGATCGAAAGCCGCCGAAATGCCTCCAGAATCGGCGAGCCGTACACCCCCGCCAATAGAAAAGGGCCTCGACCTGAGGAATCAGGTCGAGGCCCGCAGCGGTGGCGGAGGGATTTGAACCCTCGGAGGGGGGTTACCCCTCACACGCTTTCGAGGCGTGCTCCTTAGGCCGCTCGGACACGCCACCGCCGACAACCATACCGGACGGGGGTCGGATCGCTAAATCGGCTGTGGAGGAGGTGGGAGGGGTCAACGTTGGGGGCGGAAGAAAGCGTCGAGGAGGGCTGCGCATTCGGCTTCGAGGATGCCACCGCGGACTTGTGGGCGGTGATTGAGACGGCGGTCACGGACTACGTCCCAAAGGGAGCCGACGGCACCGGTTTTCGGTTCCCAGGCGCCGAAGACCAGGCGACCGACCCGAGCGAGCACCAGGGCGCCCGCGCACATGGTGCACGGCTCCAGGGTTACCGCGAGTGTGCAGTGTTCCAGCCGCCAACCGTCGCGGAGGACCGCGGCCGCGCGGCGCAGGGCGAGGATCTCGGCGTGCGCGGTCGGGTCGCCGAGGGCCTCCCTGGCATTGGCCGCGCGCGCGAGTTCACGCCCGTCGGCATCGAAGACGACGGCACCGACCGGCACGTCGCGATCGCCCGCATCGGCTGCGGCGGCGATCGCGGCCCGGACCATATCGGTGTCGTCGGTGAGCAAGCCCACGTCAGCGGGGCAGCTTGTCCAGCACCGCCGTGAGTTCGTTGGCGAAGCCGAGCCGCTGGGCGATCATGCCGAGCTGTTCATCCGGATAGAGATCGGTCTCGGCGAGGATCACGCTGAGCACAGGTTCCGGCAGGCCGAGGTCGGCGAGAACGCCGAGGTCGCCCTCCTCCCATGGCTCGATATCGTCGAGTTCGTCCGGATCAATGTCCGGAATTTCGATATTGAGGGCCTCGAGGACGTCGGCGGCGATGTCGTAGTCGATCGCGGCCGTCGCATCCGAAACCAGCATCCGGGTGCCGCTCGGCGCGGGCCGGAGCACGATGAAGAACTCGTCATCGATATCCAGCAATCCGAATACCGCGCCGGAACTGCGCAATGCCTTGAGTTCTGTTTCCGCTGCGGACAAATCGGTGAGCGCCGCCTGACTCAGCGGACTGCACCGCCATTTTCCTTCTTCGCGGACAACCGCCACTGCGAACCCTTCCACGTCGTCGTAATCATCCGACGCAGCCTTGTTCGTGCCCGAGCGCTGTGCTGCCATGGGCGCAACGGTAGTCGGCTCGAGCCGAAATGTTGAAGTCGTATGCGAATCTGTTCCAATGACTCCTGACCAGAAAGCACCGGTGTGTGTCCTCGGGGCAGGCTTGATCGGCGGTTCGCTGCTACGCGCCGCCGTCGGCGCGGGGTATGACGCGTGGGGTTACAACAGGTCAGAGCCGGGTGCGCAGGCCGCGCGGGCGGATGGATTCGATGTCACGGGGGATCTGCTCGGTGTGCTGACCCGGGCCGCCGATAGCGATGCGCTGATCGTGGTCGCGGTGCCGATGCCCGCGGTGGACCACATCCTCGCCGAAGTAGCGACCTTCGCGCCGCGCTGCTCGCTCACCGATGTGGTGAGCGTCAAGGCACCGGTGGCCGAGGCGGTACGGCGGCACGGACTCGCGGCTCGCTATGTCGGCGGGCATCCGATGGCCGGTACCTCCGAATCCGGTTGGGCGGCCACCGATCCCGGCCTATTCCGTGATGCGGTGTGGGCGGTCGGCGTCGATGAGGGCACCCGTCCCGAACCCTGGCTTCGGGTGGTGCGGCTGGCGCTGGCCTGCGGTGCGGTGGTCACCCCGGTGATCGCGGACGAGCACGACCGGGCGGTGGCCCGGATCTCCCATCTGCCGCATGTCTTGGCCGAGGCGCTGGCGGTGGCCGGTGCGGCGGGCGGCGACCTGGCGCTCGGCCTGGCCGCGGGTTCGTTCCGCGACGGCACCCGAGTCGCCGCCACCGCCCCCGACCTGGTCCGTGCCATCTGCGAACCGAACACGATGGCCCTGCTGGACGTACTCGAGGAGACGCTCACCGTGCTGAGCGCCGCCCGCGATAGTCTCCGCGACGAAGGCACCCTGGTCGACCTCGTCGAAGCCGGGCACGACGGCCGCGAACGCTACGAAACCACGCAGCGCTGGGAGATCACCGATATCCGCCCCGGCGACCACAACTGGCTCGAGGCACTGCGCGAGGCTGGCCAGCGCGGTGGGGTGATCACCAAGCTGGGCTGATCGCAGCGCGAGGGGCCGAACACCGATGAGACAGCCTCATCGCCGCGCTCGCGAGCGCGGCGCTGGGAATCGCTGCCTGCCCCCGACCAGAGCGTTTGCGGCAGGCAAGCCGACGGCGCCAGGTGCCGACGAAGCTGGGGTGACCCGCGCGCACCACAGCCCGGTGAATTCATGTGCAGCGCGTGGAAATGTGCGCGGCGCCACATGGCAATCCGCCTGGTGAATCCATGCGCGGGCACGTGAAGGTGCACGGCGCGGTCAAATGCGCTCGGCGAGACCTGGGTAGTCGAGGAGGAAACCGTCGCCGTCGACGGTGACGGTGGCGCTGGAGACCGGGGACAGCACGCTGATGCCGGTGGCGCCGCTGCTGTAGGTGAGGCTGGCTTCCTGGACCAGGAGGTCGGGGATGCGGACGTAGACGACCGGGACCTGGATGTTCTCGACGGCGTTCTGCAAGCCGAAGCGGCGGATGGGCAGGGTGTTGAAGAACGGGCTGAGCACGACGTCGACATCCAGGGCACCCGCGAAGGTGGAGCGGACGTGCCCGCCACCGGCGTCGACGAGCCAGTAGTTCTCCTCGTCCCTGGCGATCGAGGCCTGGCGTTCCCCGGCGGCGGTGGTGCTGCGCAGGGATAGCCGCTTGGTGACCCCGTTCTCGTCGGTGACCAAGTCATAGGACGCACTGAACGCGGGATGGTCCGCGCATGCGCCGCCGATCATGCGACCGGCGGCGCGGATGCGGTTGCCGTTGAGCGTCACGCGGACGGACTCCATCCGCGACGCGTTGTGCGCGCGCCACGTGAGGATCGCCGGCCACCGCGATGTCGCCGGTTGGCTGTCGGGGCCGAGGTCTGGATTCGTCACGTATCTACCGTAAGCGACGCACGCACCGGCATCACACCAGCGACTCACGCCAGGCCGCGTGCAGGCTGGCGAACCGGCCGGTGCCGGCGATGAGCTCGCTCGGCGTGCCATCCTCGACGATCCGGCCCGATTCCAGCACCAGCACGCGGTCTGCGATGGCGACCGTGGAGAGCCGATGCGCGATGATCACGGCCGTGCGATCGCGCAGCACCGTTTCCAGCGCCCGCTGGATCAGCCGTTCGCTCGGAATGTCCAGGCTCGAGGTGGCCTCGTCCAGCACGATCACCGCGGGCTCCGCGAGGAACACCCGAGCGAACGCGACCAGCTGACGCTGCCCCGCCGACAATCGCCCACCGCGTTTGCGCACGTCGGTGTCGAAGCCATCCGGCAGTTGGGTCACGAAGTCGTACAGCCCGACCGCACGCGCCGCCGCGAACACCTCCGCATCACTGGCCTGCGGCCGACCGAGCCGAATATTGTCGGCCACCGATCCGGAGAACAGATACGACTCCTGGGTGACCATCACGACATTGCGCCGCAGATCCGCATCCGACAACCGCCGCAGGTCGATACCGTCCAAGGTCACCGTGCCGCCCGACGGGTCATAGAACCGCGTCAGCAACTTGGCCAACGTCGACTTGCCCGCACCCGTCGCACCGACGAGCGCGATCACCTGCCCGGCCGGAATCTCCAATGAGAACTCCGGTAACACCGGACGCGCTCGCCCGCGCTGCTCGGTTGGCGGCGTAAGCGCAGTGTCCGACGACTCGGAAGGCGCCGGGGCTGGAGATCCATAGCCGAACCACACTCGGTCCATTCGCACCGCACCGGTCGCCTTCGCCAACGCAATCGGCTCCTGCGGCTCGCGCACCGAGGGCTCCTCCTCGAGCACACCGGAGATCTTCTCCAGAGCCGCCGCGGCGGACTGGTAGGCGTTGAATACCTGGGCGAGTTCATCGAGGGGACCGTAGAACTCGTTGAGGTACAACAGGTATGCCGCGAGAACACCTACGGCGAGGTTGCCTTCGATCACCTGCCGGGCGCCGACCACGATGACGATCACGGTGGTCAGATTGCCGAGCAGCTTGGTGAGACCGGCGTAGTCGCCCATACCGCGCATCGCGGCGGTGGTCGCCTGCAGATATTCGGCGTCCTCGGCGGCCAGCACCGCTTCGTTGCGCGCCTCGCGACGGAACGTCTGCACCGCGCGTATACCACCCATCGACTCCACGAACTGCACGACAACTTTCGCGATGGCACTGCGGGTGCGCCGGTAACCCGTCCGCTGCCTGCGCTGCGCCCAGCGAGTGACCAGCGCCAATGGCACGAATCCGAGCAACACGATCGCGGCGAGGGTCTGATCGAGGTAGATCAGCAGGACCGCGATCGTCAGCACCGAAAGGATCGCGCTCAACGCTTGATTCATGGCACTCTCCAGCAACTGCTGCAGCGTCTCGATATCACCGGTCAGTCGCGCGACGACCTTGCCGGAGGTGTACTGCTCGTGGAAGGCCACGCTGAGCCGCTGCATATGCGCGAACAGCCGGACCCGCAGATCGAAAAGCACACTCTGGCTGAGCCTTCCCGAGATCCGCAGGAAGACGAAGGTGGTGCAGACACCGACCCCGACGGCACCCAGGTAACCCGCGACGGTGCGCGCCAAGGGCGCCCAATTCCCCGCGACGCCCTCGGCAATACCAGTGTCGAGTCCGTGCGCGACGAACAGCGGCGCCGACACCATCGCGGCGTTGTCGAGCACGATCAGCAGCAGGGCGAAGACCGCGAGCTTGCGATAGGGCCGTGCCAGGCTCAGCAGCAAGCGCCGAGATCGACCGGCCAGCACCAGATTTCCGGTCTCGGTTACCGTCTTGTCCTCATTGGCGATGCCACGCCAGTCTGCGACCTCGTCGCGGTCGGTCGAATCGTCTGCGGAGACGGTAGTTTCGGTTGCGGTCATGATTCACCTCCCATCAGTTCGCGATAGCGACCGCTGGTTTTGAGTAGTTGATCGTGCGCGCCCTCCGCGACGATCCGGCCATCGGCAAGCAGGGCCACCCGGTCGGCCATTGCTGCGGTCGAAGGTCGGTGCGCCACAAGCAGTGTGGTCGCACCGGCGAGTACAGTGCGTAGCCGTTCCTGTACGCGCTCCTCGGTCTCCACATCGAGTGCGGACAGCGGATCGTCGAGCACCATGATTCGAGTCCGCTCCCCTGCACTCGCGCGCGCGAGCACCGCGCGGGCCAAGGCGAGCCGCTGGCGCTGACCACCGGACAGGCTCAGCCCCTGCTCGCCGATTCGGGTATCGAGTCCCCACGGCAGATCGTTCACGAAATCGGTGGCCTGCGCGACATCCAGCGCGCGCCGCACATCGTCATCGGTGGCCTCGGGATCGCCGAGCGCGACGTTCTCCCGCACACTCGCCGAGAACAGCACCGGTTCCTCGAACGACACCGAGACCAGCGAACGCAGATCGGACACCCGCATCGATGCGATATCGATGCCGTCGATGGTGATGGCGCCGTCGGTCACGTCGTAGAGCCGCGGAATCAGGTTGAGCAGTGCCGTCTTTCCACTGCCGGTCGCACCGACCAACGCGACCGTCTCACCGGGACGCACCTTCAGCGAAATATCGTGCAGTACTTCGTCATTCGCGTCCGGAAAGGCGAAACGCACACCGTGCATCGTCAGTTCGCCGACGATCCGCTCCGGCAGTGCCACCGGATTCGCGGGATCGGTGATTTCGACCGGGGTGTCGATGATCTCCCAGAATCGGTCCGCCGCCGTACGCGCATCGTTCCACTCGGCGAGCAGGAACCCGGTCCAGATGATCGGCCACTGCAGGAAGGTCGCCAATGTGATGCTCGCGACCAAGGTGCCGAGCGTCATCATCTCGTGTGCGACGGCGTAACCGCCGTAGCCGAGCGCGAAGGCAATGGCCAGCTGCGGCAGACACACCATCGCCGACCAGAGTGTGGCGTCCAACCGCACCTTGAGCAGTTCGGTCTGCTGCAATTCCCGCGCCTGCGCGGTGAACCGCCCGCCGAAGAACGCACCGCGACCAAATGCCTTCAGCACCCGGATGCCCTGTGCGGACTCCTCGGCGGTGGTGGCCAGATCACCGGCCTGATCTTGCGAGCGCCGCGAGGCAACGCCGTAGCGCCGCTCGAACCGCAGGCACACATAGGACAGCGGGATCGCGATGACCGCGAAGGTCAGCCCGATCTGCCAGCTCAGCGCGAACAGCACCACCAGACCGATCGGGATCACGATGAAGTGGATGATCAGGAACGGCCCCGCGAATGCGACGAACCGCTTCATGGTGCCCATATCGTCGACCGCGCGCGAGAGCAACTGACCGGACTCCCAGGCATCGTGCCGTCCGATCGAGAGCGTCTGCAGCTTGCGGAAGATCTTGGCGCGCATATCGATCTCGAACTGGGCGGCGGGCTTCGCGATCAGCCACCGCCGCCCCCATACGCCGCACGCCTCCAGCAGACCGAGCGCCAGCACCAGCAGCACCGGAAGTACGACGCCGCCGAAATCGCGCCGCTGGATCGGGCCGTCGATTATTCGCGCGATGACCAGCGGAAGCACGATGGCCGTCAGGGTGGCGAGCACCGCAAGCGTGGTGGCGCCGAGCAGCGTGAACCGATGCGGCCGCAGATACGGCCAGAATCGACGTAACGAATACAGGCGGCCCGGCACCGCAGCGGCGGGCCGCTCCGGTCTGTCGACCTCCGTGTCGGCCAATGGCGAATCGAGCGTGACGGACAAAGCTCCCCCTCGTGATCGTCTTGGATTGGCTGTGTCGCGAACGGAACCCCGGTGATGTTCGCATCGGGGTCCGACATTTCAGCGTGGCATCAGTCCAGGGATCGGCCAACCGATTTTCCGCCACGTCCACAGCCAACAACCTCGAGTCACCTCGAGGTCAAGAACCCCCGCACTACCCCCGAACGCACCGCACACGACATCGGCGCCCACATGCACGGGCGCCGATGGCCGTTACTTCGATTGTACCGTCGAATAATCCGAGCTCAGACGGTCGAATCCTGCTGGTCCACCGGCACGTCCGGGAAGTCGTGCTGCTGATAACCGCCGCGCAATGTGCCCTCCAAATACGCCGCGCGACAGGCCCGTCGGGCGATCTTGCCGCTGGACGTGCGCGGAATCGAACCGGCCGGAACCAGCAGCAGATCACGCACCGTGACCCCGTGACGCTGTGCGATCGCGCCGCGCACGGTATCGGCGATCGGCCCCGGATCAAGCTTCGCCGCACCGTTGCCGCGCTCGGCCACGATGACCAACTGCTCGGAGGTGTCATCGGCATCGAAGGCGAGTCCGGAATGGCTGCCCTGTTCGAATACCAGTGCGGGTAATTGATTCGCGGGCACCGAGAATGCCGCGATGAATCCGGGCCGCAGTGCGGTGCTGGATTCCTGCGCCGAGAATTCCAGATCCTGCGGATAGTGGTTTCGTCCGTCGACGATCACCAGATCCTTCACCCGACCGGTGATATACAATTCGCCGTCCAGGTAGACACCGAAATCGCCGGTGCGCATCCACTTCGCGTCCGGATCGGTGCCCTGTGCGTGGCTGCCCTCCGGTAGTCGCCGCGCCAAGGTGTTGTGGAAGGTCGCGGCGGTTTCATCCGGCCGACCCCAGTACCCGATGCCCATATTGTCGCCGTGTAGCCAGATTTCGCCGACCTCACCGTTACCGCGTTCGATGCCGGTTTCCGGATCGACGATCACCGCCCACTGCGATAGCGCCACATAGCCGCAGGACACCTGCGCGATCGAATTCGGCGTGCCCTTCGGCACTTCCACCATCCGACCCGCATTGAGCTCATTGCGATCGACGTAGACGACCTTCGCCTCGTCCTCGGCCCTGGTCGCGGAAACGAACAGCGTCGCCTCGGCCATGCCGTAGCAGGGCTTGAGTGCGGTCTTGGGCAGACCGTACGGCGCGAACGCTTCATTGAATTTCTGCATCGACGACACCGAAACCGGCTCGCTGCCGTTGATCAACCCGATTACTTTCGAAAGATCCAGTTCCTCAGCGGCTTTCGGCTTACCGCGCGCGGCCGCATGTTCGTATGCGAAATTCGGTGCGGCCGCGAAGGTTCCGGCGCCGTCGGAGGCTGCCGCCAGTTCCTTGATCCAGCGATACGGCCGCCGCACGAAAGCGCTCGGCGACATGATCGTGATGAATCCGCCGCCGATGGTCGGCAGGATCACAGACAGCAGACCCATATCGTGGAATAGCGGCAGCCAGGTTACGCCGCGCGAATTCTCCTGCACCCCAATGGCATCGATCATCTGCAGCAGATTGGTGCCGACCGCCCGGTGGGTGATCTCGACACCGGCCGGGGTTCTGGTGGAACCCGAGGTGTACTGCAGATAGGCAACGCTGTCGATATTGATTTCCGGTCGCACCCAGGTCGAGCCGACACTGTCCGGAATCGCGTCCACCGCGATAATGCGCGGACGCTGCGCTGCCGGGAGGTGCCGGAAAAAGTTCCGCACACCCGCCGCGGCCGAGCCGACGGTGAGAATCGCCGATGGTTTGCAGTCATTGAGCACCGCGTGCAGGCGATCGGTGTGGCCCTGCTCTTCCGGATCGAACAGCGGCACCGCGATACTGCCCGCGTAAACCGCCGCGAAGATCGAGACGACATAGTCCAAACCCTGTGGGGCCAGGATCGCCACCCGATCACCCGGCTGAGTCACCTGCTGCAGCCGGGCCGCGACGGCGCGCAGCCGTACGCCGAATTCGCGCCAGGTCAATTCGATGTACTCGCCGTCGCGCTCGCGCGAGTAGTCGATGTAGCGGTAGGCGAGCTCGTCGCCGTTCTCCGCGCTGTGCTTGTCGACGAAGTCGATCAGGGTCTTATTCTCACGGATTTTGATATTGCCCTGGTCGTCCAAATAGTCGTCGAATGTCTCGTCGATCATCGCCTTATCCTTTTGCCAACGCAGGCACTCAGGCCGTGCGATTACACCGAACACAGGTCGATAACGAAGCGTCGGGAAGGCTAGCAGGTGCGCCTTCCCGACTTACTCAGTACCGCCCGAAGGCGATCGCGACGTTGTGCCCGCCGAAACCGAACGAGTTGTTCACGGCGTAGTCGATTCGTCCGGGACGGGCCTGTCCCTTGACCACATCGAGCTCGATTTCCGGATCCTGATTGTCCAGATTCAACGTCGGCGGAACGATTTCGTCACGCACCGAGAGCACCGTCAGCACCGATTCGAGCGCGCCGACCGCGCCGATCGAATGGCCAAGTGCGGATTTCGGCGCATAAACCGAAACATGGTTGCCCACAGCGGCATTGATGGCCTGCGCCTCGGCGGTATCGCCGATCGGGGTCGCGGTCGCGTGCGCATTGACGTGGCCTACATCGTTTTTGGTGATACCGGCCTTCTGCATCGCCCTGGTCATCGCGCGCGCGGCGCCCTTGCCATCGAGATCGGGTGCGACCAAATGGAAGGCGTCGGAAGTGATCCCGGCACCCATCAGCCGCGCGTGAATCGTCGCGCCGCGCGCCTTGGCGTGCTCCTCGGTTTCGATGACCATCATCGCGCCCGCCTCACCGAAGACGAATCCGTCGCGATCCTTGTCGAACGGTCGCGAGGCAGCCCTCGGGTCCTCGTTGCGGGTACTCATGGCGCGCATCATGGTGAATGCCGCGATCGGCACGGCCTGGATGGACCCCTCGACACCGCCGGCGACCACCATGTCGGCATCGCCCATCACGATCATCTGCCAGGCGTTCGCGATCGCTTCCGAACCCGACGAACAGGCCGAGACCGGCGTCACCACACCCGCTTTCGCGCCCAGTTCCAGGCCGACGCAGGCGGCCGAGCCATTGGGCATGATGCGCTGCACGGTCAGCGGCGACACCTTGCGGTAGCCGCCGTTCTGCAGCCGGTCGCGGGCGGCCGTGATGTATTCGCCGCCGCCGAGACCGGTGCCGATGGCGACGGCGAGGCGGTTCTTGTCCACCTCCGGACTGCCCGCATTGCGCCACACCTCACGGGCCAACACCACGGCCATCTGCTCCACATACGACAGGTGTCGGGTCTCCTGCCTGGTGAGGCAATCCGACGGCTTGACCTTCAGATGTCCGCCGATGCGCACGGGTAGCTCGAACTGCTCTACGAAACTGTCCTCCAGGACATCGATGCCGCTCTCACCGTTGAGCAGGCCCTTCCAGGTCGAGTCGATATCACCGGCGATCGAAGTGGTCGCCGCCAGACTGGTCACGACAACGTTGGGATAGTTCCCGTTCTTGGTGGACGGAATCTGCATTTCGCTCACTTTCCTGGCATCACTCTTGGGGTAAACCGGGAACTGCGCGTGGAAGGTCATCGAACGACCGAGCAAACCGTGATTCGACCGTGAGCATTGTCGCGCATCCGGCCGGATCAGGTGCTCGACACACTACCGTGGCCGTCGCTGGTCGTCGCATCTACTGCTCGAGTAACCTGCTGAGCGGATACGCAGTGCTGGTGAGGTCCGAGCGATCCGCGAGCAACCGCGAGAAGGGATGACTGTGACGGGCGGGCGGATGGTCGGGCTGTTCGCCGGTATCGGCGGGCTGGAGCTCGGCCTTGGCGACCACGGCTGGCACACCGAGCTGCTGTGCGAGATCGATCCCGGTGCGCAGGCGGTGCTCGCCGCGCGCTTTCCCGGAGTTCCGTTGCAGGCCGACATCACTCGGCTGCGTGCCCTACCCGCCGGTACCGAGCTGGTCGCCGCCGGATTTCCCTGCCAGGACCTGTCGCAGGCCGGACGCACCGCGGGCATCACCGGTAAGCGCTCAGGTCTTGTGGACGAGGTGTTCCGGCTGGTGCGCCGTCAGCGTGGGCCGCGCTGGCTGCTGATCGAGAATGTGCCGTTCATGCTGCAGCTGGGCCGCGGGGCGGCCATGCGACACATCACGAACGCGCTGGAGGAGCTCGGCTACACCTGGGCATACCGGGTGGTGGATGCGCGCGCGTTCGGGCTGCCACAACGCCGTCAGCGGGTGCTGATGCTGGCCTCGCGCACCGAGGATCCGCGCCGGGTGCTGTTCGCCGACGATGCCGGACAGCTCGATCTCGGTGACCCGGAACAGGATCCGTGCGGCTTCTACTGGACCGAGGGTGTGCGGGGGCTCGGCTGGGCGGTGAATGCGATCCCGACGCTCAAAGGCGGTTCGGCGCTGGGCATCGCGAGTCCGCCCGCGGTTCGGTTGCCATCGGGCGAGATCGTGACGCCGGGCATCATCGACGGTGAGCGGCTGCAGGGCTTCGACGCCGACTGGACCGAACCGGCGACCACGGTGCCCGGAATTCGGCACGGGCACCGGTGGAAGCTGATCGGGAATGCGGTGAGTGTGCGGATGGCCTCCTGGGTCGGCGCCCGGCTGGCCGAACCGCTGGACCCGATTCCGGGTGATGAGCCGTTGCCGGCGGGACGGCCGTGGCCGGTTGCCGCGTGGGGTCGCGCGGGCAGCGCCTATCGGGTGCCGGTTTCGACTTGGCCGGTGCACGAGCCATACGAGGACTTGCACCATTTCCTCACCGATTCGCGGCTGCTCTCGGCGCGGGCGACTGCCGGGTTCCTACGCCGCACCGGAATGGGCAATCTACGGTTCCCGCCCGGATTTCTGGCCGATGTGGAGAGTCATCTCGACCGGATGGGCGGCTGGGCGGCATGAGGTTACCGACGTCATGAACCCGGCTCGGCGTCCGCTCACCGATGCCGCGACCAGTGCGCGGATGGCCCGCCAGCGGCGCAGCGGTACCCGGCCCGAACTCGCGCTGCGCCGGGAATTACATCGGCGCGGATTGCGCTATTTCGTCGATCGTGCGCCCGTACGCGGGCAGCGTCGGCGGGCGGATCTGGTGTTTCCCCGGCTGCGCGTTGCGGTGTATGTGGACGGATGTTTCTGGCATCGGTGCCCGCAGCACGCGACCGATCCGAAGAACAACGCACAGTGGTGGGCAGACAAATTGACTGGAAATGTGGCCCGTGACCGGGCCACCGATGCGGCAATGGCGGCCGCGGGCTGGCTGGTGATCCGAGTGTGGGAACACGAGGACGCCACTGTGGCGGCCGACCGGATCCAGGCCGTATTGGCCGCGCGGCGCTAGCTGACCCTTTCGAGCGACCTGCAAGCAGTCGCTAGCCGACCCTTTCGAGCGACCTGCAAGCAGTCGCTAGCGGCGCTCTCGCACCCGAACCAGCGTGCGAGGCGCGTGTGCGGCCAGATAGCCCGACACCGCCATTACCGTCAGCACCAGCATTCCGGCGATGGCCGTTGTGATTCCGATCATGGGGACCTCCTCAGTTCTACCAACCATCGCCGACGGACCTGACAGAAGCCTGTGTTCGAGTTGGTAATGAGGTGTGTGGAAGACCTGTCGGTGCGGACACCCGCACCTACTGTTGAACACCGGACCAACCAGGAGGCGGAGAATGATCCAGTGACTGATAGCCGGACGCTCGCCGAACGCCACGTCCGGGTGGCCTGCGGGCTCATCGCGGTCGCGATCGCGATCGCCGGACTCTGCTATTCGTCGTGGTTGCTGGAGTTCGTACTGAAGATCGACGTCGATCCGGTCAACTCGTTCCTCAGTGAGCTCGATGCCGAGGGCAAACCACATCGCGAGTTGTTCGCGACCGCCGACAAGATCGTCGGAGTATTGCTGATGCCCGCCGCGATCGCCGGGCTGCTGTTATTTCCGCGTCGCAGATTCACCACCATCGGCTGGATCGCGCTGTTCTGCTTCGGCGCCGCGACCATCGGCGATGTGCTGCTCCCACTGCATGATTGCACCCCGCAGGACAAAGCCGAATGCGGCGGCGGTGGCAGCGAACTGTTCCCGCAATTGCATCAGCCGCACGCGCTGACCAGCACCATCGCGGTCACCGCTATCGCCGTCGCGACCTTCGCGTTCAGCGTGGCCGCCTTCCGGTATCACCGCTGGCGGATTCTGCGCGAGGCCGGTGTGGTGGTGCTGGTGATCGGGTCGGCGGCGACCGTGTGGATGTTGGTCGCCGACAACCTGACCGGCAATTACGCGCTCGGCATCGCCCAGCGGATCCAGGTCGGATCGATGTCGCTGTGGCTGATCACATTGGCGGCCGCGGTGATTCTGGAAGGCCGCGAATGGGTCGAGAGCGATTCGGGTTAGTCGACTTCGATCTCGACCGTGTGGGTGTCGAGTTTCGCGGGCAGTTCGGTGGTGTCGATCTCGAGGATTTCGCCGGTGTCCGGCAGACCGTTGGGCAGCGTCTTGGGCTTCAGGCCGAAGGGTGGCTGGTCGCCCTTGCCGGCGGCGAGGCCGAAATCGCTGTCATTGGCGATGTAGAGGGTTTTGCCGCCGTCGAGCGTGGCGACGCCCTCGATCTTATCGTGACCGAAAAACTTGCCGTCGGCGTTCAAGCTGGTGACCAGGGCGGCGAAATCCAGGTTCGCGGTCTTGGCGGCCGGGGTGATGCCCACCTTCTTCAGTGCCGCGGTTGCGTCATTCGTCGAAACGGGGCCGACCAGGGTTTCCAGCGGCTTGCCCTCGACCTGGAGGCCGCCACGTTCCGGATCGTATTGTGCGCCGGGGACCTTCGAATCCGGACCGACGTCGGTGGCAGCGGAGATATCGATTGTCCACAGTTTCTTGTCGGCCTTCGGGGGCAACTCGCCGTCGCGTTCGTCGACCAGGAAGGTGGTGGCGCTCAGCGCGGTGATCTCGGAGTCTGCGACCTTGGTGCGCTTGGGATCCTGCAGCGGGAGTATGAATTCCTTGACCGCCTTGGTCTTCAGGTCGACGGCGACGATGCGGGTCATCGGCACGTCCTTGGCCGAACCGTCGAGACCGGGGGTTTTCAGGGCGCTCTGTACGACGCCGACGAGGGTGCCACCGTCGGGTGTGATGGTCAGGCCCTCCATACCCTGGTTCGGGGTGCGCAGCGAAAGTTCTTTGGGCAGAACTGATCCCGGCGCGAATCGCTCGATTTCGGAACCCTTGGCGTCGAAATGCACCAGGAATGGGCCGTATTCGTCGCTGACCCAGAAGCTGCCGTCCGGCAGGGCGACCAGTCCCTCGGGGTCGAGGCCATGGTCGGTGGGCGGCAGGATATTTCCGGCGAGGTCCCTGATGGTTTCGCCGGTGCTCGCGGCGATGTCGACCTGGCCGTTGAACGGGGTGCCGCTGGCGGTGTGCAGATCGATCGTCGATTGCAGGACCGCGCGATTGCCGATCAGCTTGAATCGACCGATCCTGGGTACGAAACCCGGTGTCGGGGTCAGCTTCTCGTTCTTACCGGGACCGTCCACGTTGGGGCCGCGGTCGGTGAGTCCGTAGAACTCGCCCGGTGTGCCCGGTACCGGCGTCCATGCGGAGCCGTAACCGCTGGCCTGCACGGTAGTGCCACCGAATTCGCCGAGCGATGGAATGTCGGTGGTGTAAAGGCGAACCGCGTCGGTGGTGGTGACCTTCAGCTCGTCGGTGCCGCTATAACCCGGCTTCGGCTGGTAGACCAGCGCGCCGTCGAGGCGGCGGGTCAGTGTGCCGTGTTCCGGATCGGCGATCGTCACGGCGGCGGTGCCACCGGTGGCGGCCAGCAGGTCGTCCAGGGAGATCACCAGCGGCTGGTCCTTGGCCACGGTGAAGTCGGCCTTGGTGTCCGAGGACGAGCAGCCTGCGGCCAGCACGCCCACACAGAGGACGGCGACCGCGGTGATACGAGGGTGCGCTTTCACGATGTCTGCCTACCGCACATCTCCGACAAAAGCCCTACGTCCAAATGACCAGTTGATGTCATGCTTTCGCCATGGGTGATCGGATGAATATCGCGTCGGGATCGGAGTTCGAGGATATCGTCGGCTACTCGCGGGCGGTTCGGGTCGGCAATACGGTCGCCGTCAGCGGCACCACGGCCTCGCTGCCCGGCGGGAACGCCGTCGGCGGTGACGATATCGGTGAGCAGGCCCGAGAAGCATTGCGCCGCATCGGCACTGCGCTCACCGAGGCGGGTGCGAGCTTTGCCGATGTTGTTCGGACGCGGATCTTCGTCACCGATATCGCGCGCTGGCCCGAGGTCGCGAAGGCGCACGCCGAGGTATTCGGCGATATCCGCCCGGCCGCGTCGATGTACGAGATCAAGGCGCTGATCACCCCCGCACTGCTGGTGGAGATCGAGGCCGACGCAATTTGTGCGACGGTTCCGGGCTCGGATCGCTAATGTCGATCGGGTGACCAGCGACGCGCCGGAGACCACCGTTCAGCTCGAAACTGTCGCCGCGGCGACGAAACGTCTGCTCGACACCATCCGTGGGCTGGACGATGACGTGACAGTGCCGTCGCTGCTGCCCGGGTGGACGCGGGGACATCTGCTCGCACACCTTGCGCGCAACGCCGACAGCCTGGTCAATTTGTTGCTCTGGGCGCGGACCGGGATCGAAACACCGCAGTACGCGAGCATGTTCATCCGGGATGCCGATATCGAGGCGGGTGCGCCGCGGCCGCTTGCCGAGCAGTTGGCCGATAACGAAGCGGCGGCTGATCGCTGGCTGGCGCTCGCCGAGGCAATTCCCGAGGATGCGTGGACCGCGACAGTTCGGACCAGGCAGGGGCGGCCTATTCCGGCGACCGAGGTCATTTGGATGCGGCTACAAGAGGTGGAGATCCACCATGTCGATTTGGCGGCTGGCTACCAACCTGGTGACTGGCCAGCTGATTTCGTTGCTCGGTTACTTCCGCGCGCCGTTGCGGATCTGACGAAAGGGATTGCTGCTGAGGCTGATCCTGCGGCTGCTTTCGAGGTCCGAACCACTGATACGGGCTTCACGGCGACTGTTGGGGGTGGGTCTGCTGACCACGCCGTCAGCGGGCCCGCTTCCGCCGTGCTCGCGTGGCTGCTCGGCCGTTCCGAAGGTGCGGAGCTGAGCGGCGCGCTGCCTACTCTTCCCTCGTGGAAATAGCATCGCGAGGTGCGCAGCTCCGCACTGCAGTCTTCTCGCGTGCTGCGACGGGACCGGCAGTGCACGCGGTTCGGTGAAGCTGTCGCCCAAGCAGATGTCGCTGTTGCATGGAGCCTGTAGAGAAGCCCCCGGCTACGATGCGCCTCCACGCCTGATCTTCGCCTGTTGCAGGCCTGGTTTCTGGTTGGGCGCATGCCCTCGACCGGATCGGTTCGACACGGCGTGTGCGATGAAGACCAGCAACCAAACGAGGATCAAGGCGGCTACCAGTCCGAGGGTGTAGTTGCGGTCGAGGACCGTCGGGTTACTCGGCATGGCGTTGCGACGATCCAGGACCGGGAGGGCGATCAGCACCAGGGCGACCGAGCAGATCGCACCGCAGGCGGTGACGGCCCACCACGTGCGCGGTAGGAGATGGCGTGCCGTAAGTCCGATTGCGGCGCAGATCGGGGCGAATACCGCATCGTGGAGCAGGATTCCGCCCGCGAACCAGATCACGGCAGAAGTGAGATCTGTTGGGGGCAGGTGGAATAACGCGCTGATGCCAAACCAGCCGAGCCAGATGCCGACGAGCAGCAGCACAATGCGGGCCGCGATCATGGCAGCACCTCGATTTCGGACAGCCATTTCGTTTGCAGGACGCCGGGCCGGTTGGCGGCGATTAGACGGCAGGGGTAGCCATGGTCGAGATCGAGGGTTTCACCATTGATGGTCAGGGCGACCAGCGTGCTGTCGTCGACCGCATGACGTTGCGGGAGAATCGAACTGCCGTAGATGCCGGTCTGCTCCAGCGAGCGGAATCGGATATCGCCACCGGAATAGCCCCCGGCCGCCGTGAGCAGATCCAACAGGCGCACGCCGGACCAGTCTGCTCCGGCACTCCATCCTTCGACGCACGCAATCGGCAGACTGGCCCGAGTTTGCGGCAGGGAAAGCAGTTCGTTTCTGGTGAACTGGCGCTTCCGATCACCTATCGTCACCGTCAACCGGTATCCGGGGTCGCTCGCCCGCTCACCGATCCCCGCGGCCGCAGCGGATCGATTGACCGGAACCCCCTGCGGCCCACGCCCACTGCGCGGTGCGAGCACGGCGGCCCAGCGCAGGAATGGGATCGTCTGCCCGGCAACGGCCAAACCCGCTGCGACAGCGGCAATGCCCGTGCCGGTCAACACCGCGCGCCGTGAAATATGCGGCCGGGAATCGGTTTCGTCGGCCCTACCGCTCCCGACCTTCGTCTCGGACACCGCAACCGCTCCGGTCCGCAGCCCAGTGCGCGGTCTGGTGGGAGACCCGACCTCGGATTCCGTCAGCGGACGTTGCAGCGCGTCACGAATGACAGGCAGTTTGACGGCCAAATGCACCGCTAGCGCACCGGCGGCAAGGTAGGCCATAGCGTAGTGCGCGGTGGGGAAGAAGAACTTCCACGGGTAGTACTGGGCGATATTGAGGAGGCCGGTCGACAGTTGGAAGATGACAGCGCCGACCAGGATCGCGATGGAACCACGTTCGAGGATCCGCAACGGTGAACCGATGATCGGACGCTGAAACAGTCTGGGGTACACCGCCCAGAGCTTCACCAGCAGCAGCGGGATCGCTACGACACCCGAGATCACATGGGTGCCTTGGGTGACCCGATACATCCACGCGGGATGGGCAGGCCACCAGAACCAGCTCGGCGGATGCTGAATCCAGTGACTCAGCAAACCGGTGATGAAACAGAGCAGTATCGCGCTGCCCAGAGCCAGCCCTATTCGACTCGCGACTTCGGGTCCGCGCGCGGTCGTCATGACGCCCACCTACTACTTCCCGATCTCAACCAGGCAATATGCCGACCGGACACCTCCATTGCCGCCACCATGCGGAACCCGGCCGCCGCAGCCAATTCCTCGGCCCGATCTATCCCCACGCGCGCCCACGGAAACCATTCCCCCACTCGGTTTCTCGTCTCCAGCCGAATCGGATTCGTCACTACACCGACACCGGGACGAGCGAATTCGACCACCGCGATGCCATCGCGGGCAAGGAGCTCGCCCGCTCGGGTCAGCAGGCGGACCGGGTCACCACCGATCCCGATATTGCCGTCCGCGAGAATCGCGTAAGACCAACGGCCAGAGCCGGGCAATGGCCCGAACAGGTCCCGCTGCAATGCCGGCGCACCGCGAAATCTGGTGGTAGCCACGGCCATCGGCGAGATATCGACCCCCAATGCGATGATCCCGCGGCGCAGCAATGCTGCCACCAACCGCCCCGGACCACACCCAAGATCCAGCGTCGGTCCATCACAGCAGCAGGTCAGCGCTACATCGGCCGGACGGTCGGCATCGTCGAAGCCCAGCCAGCGCCGGGTGCGCAGCGGATGACGCCGTCCGTCCGCATCGCGCACCCAGCAGTCCTCACCCGCCAGCGCGAGATCGAAGATATCGCTCATCGGTGTGCCAGCAGGGCGTGGTGCAGCTGCTGAATCAGGCGCGCGAACCGCCCGTCGGATTCGCGTGCCACCTGGAGTGCGTCGGCGAAGGTGTCGACATCGTTGTAGCGCGGCAGCGAGCGCACGCGAAGCTCGCAGTGCCGCACGGCATCTCGGGTTAGCTCGCCGGTTCGATCAGTCGACATGGGAACGTCGACGAGTGCGCGCGCGGCCTGTGGTGTCGGCAGCCCGAGCGCCCACCAGCCGCCATCGTCGGCGGGGCCGAGCAGTGCGTCGCCGCGCAACACCAGCTCGCGGGCGGCCCAGCTCAGCACCTCCGGACCGATCTGCGGTGTGTCCATGCCGATCTGCAAAACCGGCAGCCCGTACCGCGCGGCATCGGCGTGTGCATTGGCCAGGCGCTCACCAAAAGATGCGCCGCGCTGCGGGATCACCTCGAAACCAGTTAGTGCCCTTGCTACTTCATCCGCACACTCGGCATCCGCGAGTTCACCGGTGAACGCGACGATGTGGTGTGCGACCGGACTCCGCGACATCGATTCCAAGGTATCCAGCAGCGATGCCGCGGCGACTCGGGCGGCGTCACGGGGCGAAAGCGGCGGTGTCAGACGAGTTTTGGCGAGCCCAGCAATCGGAGCCTTGGCAAGCACGAGCAGTGTCGCGGCGACGGGCGAGGGTCGAAAGTAGTTCATCGCAGCACCGCCAGGAAGTCGCGGGTCGCGCGCAGGGTGCCGAGCCACGATCCCGATACCTTCGAAACACCGCCCGCCCGTGGCCGATAAGCGATATCACGCTCGACCACGCGCCACCCCGCGCCTGCCGCGCCGATCAACAATTGCAGCGGATAGCCGGAGCGCGTGTGCAGCGGTCCGAGGGAAAGCAAAGCGGTGCGGCGGGCCACGCGCATGGCACCGATATCGTGCACGGGCAGTCCGTATCGGCGACGCAACCGCCCGGCGATAACCAGATTGCCGAGCCGCGCATGCCACGGCCATACCCCCCGACGCACCGGCTTACGCCGTCCGACCGCCAAATCGGCACCCGCACGCACCAATTCGACCAGCGGCGGCAACTCGCTCGGGTCCATCGATCCGTCACCATCGAGAAAGGCGACCAAATCCGTTCTGGTCGAGGCAATCCCGGCTTGCACGGCAGCCCCGTACCCGGGCCGCACCTCGGATACGACAGCGGCGCCGCATCGGCGGGCCACTTCGGCCGTCGCGTCGGTCGAGCCATTGTCCACGACCAGCACATGGAACCCTGCCGGGATGGCCGCGAGCACATCTGGCAACGCCTCAGCTTCGTCTCGGCACGGGATGACAACGGTCACGCCGTCCGGGTTGTGGAGGGTCTCGGTCACCTTTCCGACGCTATGTCAGCCCGGCCGAATCGAGGCCGAAAAACTGGTGACGAAACAGTGACATCCATGTTCAGAACCGCTCGAGCACAGGTTTTCCGCGTGATGCGGCCTTATCGTGAGGTTCGTGCATGACGTGACGGAGGCCCCGACATCCCCACGCGGCCGGATACGTGGCGAGTATCTGGGAGCAGGTATTGCCGCAGTGCTCACTCTGGCAGCATTCCTGGTCCCGCGAATTGCCAGCGAACAGTGGCGGAGCAAACTTTACGCGGGATCAGCCCCCATCTTCGGCAACTGGTTGCCGCACGTCGGCTGGGGTTCGGTACCGGCCATCGCGATCGCGATACTGGTTATCCGATTCGGTCCAGCAATGGCGCAGTGGCTGCCTTGGCGGCGACTGCTCACGGTGTCTTGGGTGGCTGCTATGGCATGGGCTTTCGCCTTGGCCATGATCGACGGCTGGCAGCGCGGATTCGCCGCAAGACTCACCGACGGCCACGAATATCTGTACGAGGTCCCCGCCGTCCGCGATATTCCGGCCATGCTGCGCGGGTTCTCCGACCGCATTCTGGATTTCCAACCGGATTCCTGGACGACCCACGTCTCCGGGCATCCACCCGGCGCGCTGCTGTTCTTCGTCCTACTCGATCGCATCGGCCTGCGCGGCGGCGCATGGGCGGGACTGGCTTGTCTACTGATCGGATCCAGTGCGATCGTCGCGGTCGCGGTCACCCTGCGCGCGCTCGGTGCCGAGGATCGAGCACGACAGGCATTGCCGTTCTTGACGATAGCGCCCGCTGCGGTGTGGATCGCGGTTTCGGCGGACGCCATGTTCGCGGGTGTCACAGCATGGGCGGTGGCACTGCTGGCTATCGCGGTCCGACGGCCGTTGGTCGCCGTTGGCTCTGGTGTGCTGTTCGGGCTCGGCAGCTATCTCAGCTACGGCCTCGTGATCATGGTCGTTCCCGCCCTCGCGGTCCTGATCGCGGGCCGAACCCTCCGGCCGCTGCTGCCTGCCGCGCTCGGCGCGCTGATCGTCGTGTCAGCCTTCACGTTGGCCGGCTTCTGGTGGCTGGATGGCTATCACCTGGTGGTCGAGCGGTACTACCAGGGCATCGCCGCCGAGCGTCCGTACGCGTACTGGGTCTGGGCGAATCTCGCCGCCACCGTCTGCGCGGTCGGCCTGGCCACCGCCGCCGGTCTACCGAGCGCGCTGCGCAGACCATTCGATGCGACCGCGCTCTTGGTGGTGGCGGCATTGTGCGCGATATTGGTGGCAGACCTCAGTGGCCTGAGCAAGGCGGAGACCGAGCGCATCTGGCTGCCGTTCGACCTCTGGCTACTCGCCGCGACCGCGTTTCTGCCACGGTCCAGCACCCGCGTCTGGCTATTTCTGCAAGCGCTGGGCACCCTCGTACTCGCCCACACGATCCTGACGAATTGGTAATCCATGTGCATTCTGATCGCCGACGACGACCCGCTGGTTCGTGATGTGGTGCGACGCTACCTCGAACGCGACGGGCTCACCGTCGTGGAAACCTCGGATGGCATCTCGACCCTGGCACAACTCACCGAACCCACCGGCGACCCCATCGAGCTGGCCGTCCTGGACGTGATGATGCCCGCCCCCGACGGCATCGAAATCTGCCGCGCGGTGCGTTCCGGCCCACGCCCGGACACCCCGATCATCCTGCTCACCGCGCTCGGCGACGAGGACGATCGTGTGCTCGGGCTGGAAGCGGGCGCCGACGATTACGTCACCAAGCCGTTCAGCGCCCGCGAGCTCGCGCTGCGGGTCGCCTCGGTGCTGCGGCGTTCGCAGGCGCCGCGGCAGCCGAGTACGGAGGTCCTGCGCGACGGTGCGGTCGAGGTGCGACCGGGTTCGCAGTCGGTGCTGGTGGACGGCAGGCCGGTCGACCTGACCGCGCGCGAATACGATCTGCTCGTCTTCCTGCTGCGTCATCCGCACCAGGTGTTCAGCAGGGAGGAACTGCTGGCCAAGGTGTGGGGCTGGGATTTCGGTGACCTGTCCACCGTCACCGTGCATATCAAGCGTCTGCGGGCGAAACTCGGTGCCCGGCACCGAATCGAGACAGTCTGGGGCCGCGGCTATATCTGGGGCCGGAATGGAGAATCCAGTGCCTGAGAACACCCTCCAGTTGATCGGCTACGCGCTGGCGTGTTCGCTTCCGATCGTCGCCATCGGCGCGACGATCCTGCGCACCACCAGCAATCGCTCCATGACCGCGAGCATGGCGGTGCTGGTGCTGATCCCGACGCTGTCCACGCTGGCAGGCATTATCGGGGTCAGCGGATTGATGTTCACCGATGAACTCGAGCGCACGGCGGTCGTGCTCGCGGTCGTCGCGGCGGTCACCGTGCCCGCCGCACTGCTACTCGGCCGAGAGCAGGCCCGAAAGACGGTCTGGGAGAAGCAGATCCGCGAACAGGAGCGGATGGCGGAACACTCACGCCGCGAACTCGTCGCTTGGGTGAGCCACGACCTGCGGACCCCGCTGGCCGGTATCCGCGCGATGGCCGAGGGCCTGTCCGACGGCGTAGTCACCGGCACCGACGACGTGGCACGTTACGCGGAACAGATTGTGCGCGAAACGGATCGGCTGTCGGTCATGGTCGATGACCTGTTCGAAATGTCGAAGATCAATGCGGGTGCGTTGCGTTTGGAGCTGGAGCCGGTCGATCTGCGCGAGTTGATCGATGAGGTACTGGCCGCCAACCGACCGAATGCCGAACGTGCCGAAGTCCTCCTGCATGCCGAACAACCCGACTCCGAAATCGTTGTCGCGGCGAGTGATCGCGCCCTCGGCCGTGTGCTGACCAACCTCGTCTCCAACGCGATCGCCCACACCCCACCCGGTGGCCAGGTCGCGATATCCGCAGGTACCTCCAACGGTCAGGCTTGGGCACGCGTCGACGACACCGGCCCCGGCATCTCCGAGGCCGATCTGCCACGAATATTCGAAGTCGCCTACCGCGGTACCGCCGCTCGCTCCCCTGTCGCCTCCGACGGTGTGTCCTCCGGGAGCGGTATGGGGCTCGCGATCGCAGCGGGACTGGTCGAAGCCCACCACGGTGATATCAGCGCCGAGAACCGAGAGCAGGGCTGCCGCTTCGAAGTTCGACTACCGCTCAGCGGAAACTGAATTACGCCACCGGCGCGCCCGCCCCCGCAACCGCGCGCAGCGGTGCGAACGCGAACTCGGCAAGGCCGTCGAGTGGATCCACCTGCGCGGTGAATCCCAGAATGCGTTGTGCCTGTTCGGGGCTCGCGACGATATGCCGCACATCGCCGGGGCGATAGCGTCCGGTGATCACCGGTTCAGGACCACCGCGCGTCGCGGCCAAGGCGCCCGCGACCGCGCCGATAGTGATCGGACGTCCCGAGGCGATATTGAGCGGAACGAACCCGGTATGCGCATATTCGACCGCCGCGAGATTCGCCGCCGCGATATCGCTGACGTGTACGAAATCCCTCGCCTGCCTGCCATCTTCGAAAACCTGCGGCGGCTCGCCCGCTTCCAGCGCGGATCGGAAGATCGCGGCGACTCCGGAATACGGTGTATCCCTTGGCATATCGGGGCCATAAACATTGTGATAACGCAACGCGGTGACCCCGGATTCGGTTACCGCCGCCCACGCGGACGCGTAGTGCTCCTGCGCCACTTTCGCCGCCGCATAGAGGCTCCGCGGCCGCAACGGCGCATGCTCCGGCACCGGCACCCAATTCAAAGCCTCATCCGAATCCGGATCCCGATGTTCGAACATCCCGTCCTCGAGATCCCCGCGTCGGCGCACCCCGACCTCGACGGCCCGAGCCCCGCGATACCGCCCCTCCCCATAAACCACCATCGACGAAGCCAACACCAGCCGCCGACACCCAGCCCGATCCATCGCCGCCAATAAAACCGCGGTCCCCAGGTCGTTATGGCTCGCGTAAGCGGGCGCATCCTGCGCGCTCACCCCTGCACCCACGACCGCCGCCTGATGACAAACCACATCAATCCCCCGCAACACCGAATCCAGCGCAGCCGCATCCCGCACATCGACCAACCGCACGTCCTCCGGAACAACCGCGCCAACCCCGTGCGCCGCAGGCAACATCAAATCAGCCGCCACCACCTCGTGCCCCGCCCGCACCAGCTCCCGATGCACCCGGGCCCCGATAAACCCCGCAGCCCCCGTCAGTAGCACACGCATGTCACCACCACCCCAGATCGCAGTGCCCGACCCGCCCGCTACCCACTCCGTCGTTTAGTGAGGTCATGCCGCTGATTCTGCTGCCAACACCTCGATATTCGCCGCAACCCGCCCACGCCGTCAGACTTTCGTCACGATCCCGGACTGCGCTGCGGGTCCATTCAGCGCGCCGCCCACACACGCACCAGCAGCGAGTCAGTTGCCCCCGCTACTCGATAACACCCTCGATTGACGGTGGCCAGCCGCGTGGGATCGGGCGCTACGGCACAGCGTTCGGCATTCGGCCGACCAAGCGTTAACGGGCGAGGCGGTGCGTGCGCTGATCACCGCAGCGTCGGCGCGAGCCGAAGTGCCGAAGCTACTTCAGGGCCGCAGGCCCAACCCGGCACATCTCCCGAGTGCCGGTCAAGCATGCTCGAAGCCGCTTGGTTCTCGAGCGCCGCGGGAAAGGTAGCGCACCGGGGGTGGGGTTCGGTAGCCGAAGGCCTTGATGAAGCGGGCGCCGACTCGGGCTTGGCCGGCTTCGAGCGCTTCGGCCCCTACGGTATTCATAACTCGGTTGATGACGTTGAAAAGGGTTGCTACCCAGACGGCTTCGTCGAAAGCTTCGGCGGTGACTCCGGCCTCGCGGACTTTATCGGCGTCGCCGGAGGTGAGGCCGTCGGGGTCGCGGACCATTTTTCCGACGAATTCGAGCATGGCGTGGGCTTCGGGGCGCAGGGGTGAGTTGTCGCCGTCTGCCAGTGCTTCATCGACCAGGTTTTCGGCGATGTAAGCGCCCGCGATGCCGCGGTGGGCGGACTGGCAGAAAGGGCATTCATTGGACTGCGAGGCCCTGGTCGCGAAGATTTCGCGTTCGGCGACGGTCCAGCAGGACGGTCCGCGCATGGCGTCCTGGATGAGGTCGGATAGCGGGGTGCCGAAGTAGCGGTGGCGATAGCAGATGACCTTCATGACCGCGGGAACCTCGGTACGGCCCAACCGCTGCATGGTCGCGAACATGATTCGGGCCGGGAGTTCTTGGCCGGATTCGACTGCGTCGAGCCACATTCTACCGACCTTCCCACGAACGGCGGGCGGCACGCAGCCGTCGATCGGCGGCGCCGTAGGCCGCGACCACGGCCGCCTCGAAGATCTCGTCGTCGCTACGACCCGCCTCGGCCAGCATCGTGATGTTCTTTTCGGTGAGCCGATACGAGCGTTCGGCGACCAGCTCGACGAAGTCGGCGAGATCATCGGGGACCCCGGCCGCCCCATCTTCCCCCGATGCCCGGGCCCGAATCGACCGCCGCACCTCGACCGGCAGCCGCCCCGGCGCACCTTCCAGATGCGCGCCGAATTCTTCCCATTGCGAGCCCATGGAACGCCGTGCCATGGCCTCATTCTTGTCCATCAACCGCACCACCGCTGCCGAACGAAGATCAGATTTCGCCTTCCCCGCCGAAGTCCCGCCGCACGAAATTCGGGCGCAGCTCCGGCTCGGGTTCGTCGTAGTAGCGGTGGAAGGTCGGGGTCACACCCGATGAAATCGGCGGATTGATCCAGCTCCAATCGGTCGGACATTTGCGACCCGCGGCCTGCTCGCGACTGACATGGTCGCAGAACTGCTTGGCGACCGTGTGATGGTCGACGATATACACTCCGGCCTTCCGAAAGCTGTGCAGCACAGCGCGATTCAATTCGACCAGCGCCTGATCGCGCCACAGTGAACGCTCGTGTCGGGTATCCAGGCACATCATTTCGGCGATGAGCGGCAGCATGTTGTAGCGGGTCGTGTCACTGAGATTGCGTGCGCCGATTTCGGCTCCCATGTACCAGCCGTTGAACGGTGCGAACGGATAGGTGATACCGCCGACTTCCAGGTTCATATTCGAAACAGCTGGCAGCGCATGCCATTTCAGGTCGAGACCGGCGAACCAGTCGAATTCGGGATGCTCGAGTTCGACCTCGCGGGCCAGTTCGGGCGGGACGTCGAACCAGCGGATCGGCTCGTCCGGTGTGCTGATGAGCACCGGCAGGATGTCGAAGGGCGTGCCCGCGCCGCGCCAGCCGAGCTTCATGGCGAATTCGGTGATCGCGATATTGGCCGGATCGCCGGTTACCGTGCCGTCGCCGTTGCGATAGCCGGCGTAGCGGATGAGTTGTGGGCTGACGATGCGGAATTCGCGGCCGTCGGCCTGGCGCGGTGGTCCGACGGTGATCATCGATTGGATGGCGCCGCCGTTGGTCGCCATATGCAGGTGCTGCCAGCACACCTCGGCCAAGTCGCGGGCCGAACGCACTCGCCGTGCGTCGAGCAATTTCAGTGATCGCCAGTGTTTTCGCCCGACGCAGCGGGCGTGGTTGCGCCATGCGAGCTTGGCGCCGATGAGGATTTCCTCGGCGGTCTGCACGTAGCTGCCGGTTTGTTGGAGTTGCTCCAATGCGGCGCGGCGGCGCTGCGCGGATAGATGCGCGAGTTCGGGCAGTCGAAAGAACTCATCGCACTCCCGCATCCGCCTTTTCAGATCGAGTCCGAAAGGTTTTGTGTCAGCGGTGCTTTCGAGCGGCATGACAGGTAACGCTTGATTCACGGTGTTCTCCGGTCGGGCACGAGGTACTGCGGCTAAACAGACAGGCATTGATCGAGCAGAGAATTTCGCGCACAGGGCGCAGCTGACACCGGGCTACGCCGGAGGTCCGCGCGGTAGCCTCCGCGTTGCGGAGAACCCGCATGCGACAGACGGTTCAGGAAGCGGGGTCGCGCAGGCTGTCGGTTTGCCGAGCACGCGCACAGCAGCATGACCTGACTGCTGCCGTTTGCTGTGCACGATCATGCTCGTCCCAATCGACGCCTGAAAACGCCCGCACAGCAGCCTAAGACCGGTGTGCTGGCCGTGTGCCTGAATTCGCCGTAATGCCTGTTCGGAATCCGCCAGGCACCAGTGCCTCGTCCTGGCGCGCCCACTTTCGCATTTCTGGCAGGATGGGCGGCATGCTGTCTCGGCGCGAGGTGCGGCGTTGGGTATCCAGCGCCATAGTTAGCGTCGCACTGATTGCCGGTGCGGCGATGTTCGGCCCACCCCAGGTGCTAGCAGCGCCGGGCGATCAGCCCCGCCCGAATACCGGTTCGGCGGATGGTCCCTCCCCCGCGGAGCCCATCGTCCCCGGCGTGACGCACGCTTCGATCGATCGGATCGTGCCCGTCAACGACCGGTGGCTGCGGGTGTGGGTGAACTCACCCGCGATGAGTCGCGCCGTCGAGGTACAGGTGTTGCTGCCGCGTGAGCAGAACCATCCGCGCCCGACCGTCTACATGCTCGACGGGCGCAGCGCCGAGGCGGAGAGCAACAACTGGACCGAGCTCGGGCACGCGGACAAATTCTTCGAAGACAAAGACGTGAACGTGGTGCTGACGGTCGGCGGACCGGCCAGCTTCTACACCGACTGGCAGCGCCCGGACCCGGTGCTCGGCACCAATATGTGGGAAACCTTCCTGACGAAGGAACTGCCGCCGCTTATCGACGCGAAATTCAACGGCAATGGGCGCAATGCCGTCATGGGCGTCTCCATGGGCGCCGAGGCCGCGATGATGCTGGCCTTCCGGCAGCCGAAGCTGTACACGGCGATAGCGGCGCACAGCGGGTGTTTCTCCATGGGAACCGATCTCGGGCAGGCACAGGCTCGCGCGGTGATCGCGACCTATCGTGGCGGGCCGGACAATATGTTCGGCGATCAGCACGATCCCGCCTGGCTGGACCATGATGTGCTGCTGCACGCGGAAGCGTTGCGCGGCAAGGCGATCTATCTGTCGGTCGGCAGCGGACTGCCCGGTAAATATGACACCCCGAACAACCCGGATGTGGTCAGCACCATCGGATTCGGCGGTCCGCTGGAGGCCGCGACAAATGCCTGCACCCGCAGGCTGGCCGATCGGCTCACCGCGCTCGCGATTCCGGTGACCGCGAACTTCCGGGCGACCGGGACGCATTCGTGGCCGTACTGGGCCGATGAGTTGGGTTTGTCGTGGCCGACCATCTCGCGGGCGTTGGGTCTTTAGCCGATTCCGAAGCGCGCCAACACATCCGGATCGGTCGCGAACCGCAGGAACTGCTCGTTCTCGTGCGGCTCACCGGCGGTCACCCGTACGCCATCGGTGCCGTACGGCCGCAACAGCACCCCTGCCTCCGCGCTCACCTCGCCGTATTCAGCGCTGCGCT
Source organism: Nocardia sp. NPDC050408 (assembly GCF_044458905.1). Taxonomy (NCBI): domain Bacteria; kingdom Bacillati; phylum Actinomycetota; class Actinomycetes; order Mycobacteriales; family Nocardiaceae; genus Nocardia; species Nocardia sp. NPDC050408. Next base: position 39,871 of record NZ_JBITIL010000026.1, read on the forward strand.
CGCCCAGCGGCAGCCACAGGAAGTTCGACTCACTCGGCGGCACCTCGTAGCCCGCGGCGAGCAGTGCGTCGCGGATCCGATCGCGTTCGACGACGAGACCGTCGGTGCGGTCGAGCAGTTCGTGCCGCGCCTCCAGCGAGGCGATCGCGGCGGCCTGCACGACCCGGTTAACGCTGAACGGGATGTGTACCTTCATCAGCGCGGTGATCACCGCCGGATCGCCGACCGCATAGCCCGCGCGCAGCCCCGCCAGACCGTACGCCTTGGAGAAGGTCCGCAGCACAATGACATTCGGCCGATTCCGGCCCAACTCGACACCATTCGGGCGCTGCTCCGGGGTGAGCCGCATATATTCGAAGTAGGCCTCGTCCAACACGATCAGCACGTGCCGCGGGACCGCGTCCAGGAAGCGGACCAGCTCGGCCTCGCCGACCGCGGTGCCGGTCGGGTTGTTCGGGTTGCAGACGAAGATCAGCTTGGTGCGCTCGGTGACCGCGGCGACCATCGCATCCAGATCGTGCACATGCTCCGGGGTGAGCGGCACCTGCACGGAGGTCGCATTTCCGACCTGGGTGACGATCGGATACGCCTCGAAGGAGCGCCAAGCGAACAGCACCTCGTCGGTCGGTGCGTCACAGGTGATCTGCACCAGTTCCTGACACAGCGCGACGCTGCCGCACCCGACCGCGACGTTCGCCGAGGAGACGCCGAGGAAGTCCGCGAGGGCCGCGCGCAGCTCGGTGACCTGATTATCCGGATAGCGGTTCGCCAGTTCCGCGGCCTCGGCAATGGCCTTCGCGGCGGACGGGAGCGGACCGAAGGTGGTCTCGTTGCTGGCGAGCTTGACCGCGCCGGGATGGTTGCGGCCGGGGACGTACGCCGGGATCGAATCGAGGTCCGGCCGGATGTGCGCTGTCACCGTTCAACCATATGCCGGGTACCGGAAAATCTGCGCGTCAGGGCCGCTCACGTGCAATTTCTCGCGAAGATCAGCAGATCCACCTACCCTTGTTTCATGTCGGGCATTTACGACGATATTGCGCCGCTACGTAGTCGCGACGAGATCATTTCCGGTTCGCACCCACAACAATCGACCGACGATCGGCCTCGGACCGCCAGCGCACAGGTACCCATCACGGTCGCCGAGCCGGAAGGCAATGCGCGCGGCGGCATCGTGATGCTGCACGAAGCCCGGGAGTTCACCGGGCCATTGCTGGAACTCATGAAAGCCCTGGCGACCGAGGGTTGGACGGTAGTCGCGCCCGATCTGTTCCATCGCATCGACGGCGAGCCGGCGAACGAGGTTTTCGGCGACGAGCTCTTCGACGATTTCGACGCCTGCTTCGACTGGCTCACCCGCCGCGGCGTCTTCCCGGACTGCATCGGCGTGCTCGGCTTCGACCATGCGGGCACCGCGGCCTTCCTGGTGGCGACCAATCGCCCCGTCGGTGCCGCGGTCAGCGTTGCCGCGGCCGGCATCGTCGAACCGCTCACCGACGAGGCCGATGCCCTCATCCGCGCGGCCCCCGATCTGCAGGCGCCATGGCTCGGGCTCTTCGGCTCCGACGACCCGGACACCCCACCCAGCCAAGTTGATCAACTCCGCGACGCCACCGCCCGCGCCGCAGTCGCCAGCCTCGTCGTGACCTATCCGGGCCTGCACCACCGCGCCGACCGACCCGGCGGCGACGACGACTTCGATCTCATCGATTCCCAGACCCGGATTTTCGACTGGTTCGACAGCAATCTTCGGTGATTACCTGGCGTTTTGCGATCTGGACGTCGGCTACTGTAACCTTCCTGTTCGGCGGTTCGAAAGGACCGGTGCCCTCGAAGAGAAGGCTCCAGGAGGCGTGCCAGAGCGGCCGAATGGGACTCACTGCTAATGAGTTGTCCCTTCACGGGGACCGGAGGTTCAAATCCTCTCGCCTCCGCCACACCCCGGTTCGCCGGGCTATATAACTGAACACAAGCATGCGCCCGTAGCTCAACGGATAGAGCATCTGACTACGGATCAGAAGGTTAGGGGTTCGAATCCCTTCGGGCGCACTTCACTCGCCAGCGGCTCATGCTCACGAAGAGCGTGAGCCGTTGCTCGTTTCGTCGTGTTTTGTGGGGGTGGAACCCCCACACCCCCACCCCGGAGGGCTTCGCCCCCGGGTGGATTCGGCAGCGGGTTCGGTTCGGCTCCCATCGGGCGGGCTCTTATTCAGCACCACTCAGCCTTTGGAAATCGCTGACCGTCAACTGGCATGGGTCACAGCGTCAGCCCATTACTCGCGAGCAATACCTCGACCTCGGTGATGCCGTCCGACGTGAATTAGAAATCATCGACGGGTTTATCGTGCTTGCACGCCTCCCACTGAGCCGGGGGGAACACAAGCGCCGGGCCGGTTGGGGTCTACCAGCTACCGCGCCCGCTGAGGATCAGCTCAACTTCAACAACCCGCCGTTCCAACCGCGCCGAAGGGATAGCGTCCGCAGCCTTCCGAGCTGCCCTGATGGTCTCCTGTGCCGCGTCGAAATCCCGGTTCCGCGCATACGACTCCGCCAACCAGGTTTGATAGAGCGCAACCTCTCGTGCCCGATCCTTTGGATAGTTGTCGATCGCCTGATGCAGCAAAGGCCGGGCGCGCGACGGATCGCCGAGTTCCACGAAGCATCGCCCTGCCATCACATCGATTTCGGACCGATCTACCCAATAGACCCATTCAGGTTCTTCGAGACCGGCTGTCCGGCGCTCATAGGTGTCGTCCACAGTATCTAGAGCGCGCATCGCCCCGTCACGGTCACGGGCGCGCGCTGCGGCCCACGCCACTCGCTCGGTCAGTAGTGCGACAACCACGGGTGTGGCCCCGTGCGCCCCTTTGACCGCAGTCCGGGCGAGAAGGACTGCCTCATCCGGCTGGCCGACGTTCGCGATCTGGTAGCTCAAGCTCGAGAGCAGTTGGCCGGTGAGGACACGATCCCCAGCCTGACTGGCCGCTTTCGCGCCGTCCAGGTAGGCGTATTGGGCGCGCCCGTAGTACCCGGCATCGCTCGCGACCCATCCGACGAGCTGTGAAAGCTCGCCAGCCGCCGTCAGGAGGCGACGACCGATGTTCTCGGCGTAGCTGCATTCGTTGATGACCGTTCGGAGGTCTTCGAGTTCCTTGACGACGAGCGGAAATAGGTCCTTGCCGCCGACTGTGTCATCGAGATGGCGGAGGTCAATAACGCGCTGCTCAACACTGTCCGCGAGTGAACGCCCAACCCGGTGCCCTACCGCCGAATGAGTGACCGGAGCGGAGTCGGACACCAGCCACTCATGAGCCAGCCGGATCGGGTCATCCGGCGGTGCCATCAAAGCTGATATGGGGATGTTCAACGCCCGCGAGTACGCGACGATGTGTTCCTGCTTCACGTCCCGCTGATCATTCTCCAACATCCCAAGCATCGACTTGGAGAAGTGGGTCTTGGCCGCGACAGCCGACAGGCTGACGCCTTGTGATTCGCGGGCCAGCCGAAGCAGTGAGCCGGGCTTATCCATGGATCTGCGGTACCGATCTGTGGACGCTGGTGGACGCTGAACTTGTTCTGTGTCAAGCCTTCTCACACGAGACTACTACTCAGTGCACGTCAGCGACGTTTCATCAAGAAGCCCGACGCCGTGCACTGCGCCCGTCGTCCCGATGTCGGCCGATTCCTGTGCCCCGAGTCGGCACGCCGCCATTCAGGACCGAGCGCACCTAAGCCGCAGTCGACGCACCGGAGGTCGGCAGATGCCGAACAACGAGCTTCAACAACGCGACCCGTTCGTAGGGCCGCCCCGCAGGTACACAGGAGCACCGGCCGAAAAAGTTGAACTCTTCGCGGAAGCGGTCCGGGAGTGGGGAACTGGTCCAGCGTCGAACGAATCGTCCCGGTGCCGGGGTGTCGAGTCCTCCGGCACCGGTGACTACGAACCACGCACGGGGGTGCCAAATGGTGCTCAGTGAGCCGAAAGCGAAGCTCTGCCCCCGTTGCACCTACGAGGACGCCGAGCCGGACACCGGCATTTGCCACAACTGCACGGCCGATATTGAATGTGCAAGCGGCGCAATCGTCCTCGCGCTACGCGACACCAACGCCAGAACCGATCGCCAGGCGGGGTGGTTGCAGCGCGACGACGGATCTTGGGCACCTGTTGACGATCACGGATTTATCGGCCGGACATTCGCCTTCGCATCGGATGACCGCCACAAATTCGACGAACACACCGTGATCACCATCGAGCCGATCTCGATCGACGGCACGGAGGTCGATTAGCTGTGTCGACGACCGGACTTGTATGCGCCGCCGTCGCAGGGGTTGTGACGTTGGGCGTCGTGGTCTTCTACGTACTGCCCTACCTTGTCGACCGCCCGGTGCACGTCGACGGGGAACGCCCCAGCACGGAAATACTCGCTCGCCTCGCTCGCGACCAGTGCCACCGTGCACCGGACTATCCGTACAGCATCGATGAAGCGCGCCGCGTATTCCGTCAGCGCATCAACTGCGACGCCGACTCATGCGGCGCAAAGCACGAGGCCGTCTGGACTTTGATCGACGCGGGGGTGCTCCGACCAAGCACACGTGTCGAACGGTAAGGCAGTTGTGAGCGCCGCGACCTGTCAGCGTGAAGTGAGACACTGGCCGAGGCCGAGCAGCGACGGAAGCGGAGGGATCATCGTGGGGAGTGACGGACAGATCGGTCTGGATTTCGGCGAGGTCGACCCGACACAGGTCAAGACACCGCCACCTGGACCGCCGGAATGGGTTCGATGGTTCCGGCAGATGGACGCACAACTGGAGAAATTCACCACCGAGACGGTTCCTGGTCTGCCGCAGCCGATATGGTCGGACGCTGCAATAGATCGGGTTGCAGCGGTATTCGGCGAGTTCTTCCCCAATGAGGATTCCGTTACGGACCCTCAAAAGGCTGATATCGCAGACCAATTCATCCGTTGGATCGGTGAATGCTACGTACATCGTCGCGGTATGCAGTGGTACAACCATCCTCACGCCTCTGGTGGGCTGTATCAGGGATTCGGTCCGGCAGTGCGGGAACCCAGCAACGAAGCCGAGACAACATTCGTGATCGAAATATTGGAGTGGGCCGCTCACGATGACCTCGCGTATGTGAGGCATGCGCTCGGCTGACCTCAGGTTTGTTCGATAATCTCGACATACGGGGGTGGGTTGATCTTTGTCCGACTACGACGACCAACGCCGAGAAAATGCCAGACTTTTCCATCACGGAATGGCTCATCAAAGGGGCGAGACACCGGAGAAGGGTTGGCGGCACGAGCGGGAAGTCTGGACGCCGGACGGCTATCGACGTATGGATTCGTCACGAGTAGTCGACAAGGATGATAGACGATTCACCGAATATAAATCTGGTCAGGTCTCGGGCAAGACGAGCCGTGAACAGGTAGATAAAGACATCTATCTAGTTCGGGAAGAGGGATGGTCGGGGCAATGGGTGACGGTCGCTGGAGAACGGTTCGATAGAGAAATTCGGGACCCCCTGGAAAAGTTGGCGAGAGAATTTCCGGAACGGTTCCAAATCATAGTAGTCACGAAGACCGAGCGGTTGAAGGCCATAGAACTAGGCAGACAGCTCGAACGAGAAGCACCGCAGCTAGAATTGTTTGATATCGCCCAGTTGCGGGAACAGCATAAGGCACGCCAACAGGCTGCACGAGAAGCACGGGACGAGCGGATACGCGAGCAGCATGCTCAGGAGAAAGAGCGCGAGCAGCGAGAACGCGACAAGGAATTAGCGCGTAGCGTCGGCCCGCGAGAGTTGAACGAAAAACGCGAGCAGTTACGCAAACGCATGGCCGAGGCGCGGAAGATCGCCCAACCACGTGAAAAAGGCCGGACACTAGAAATCGATAAGCTACGGGAATCGCACATGCGATTAACCAAAGACCTCGCGGATATCCGCGAAATAGAACGCGCGAAGGCTCGGGAGATGGTTCGAAACGCCGGACTAGGACGCGAACACGCCCAAGAAACGGAACGACTCATCGAACAGAACCACGAAGACAAACGCCGAGACGTAACGCATGAGCTCGGAAACATCGGTTCTACCCTCGCACGTGAAGACACAGAGCGGGCGGAGCAGGAAGTTGTCGAGAAACAACGCGAACAAGTGCGCGAAGTCCGTGAACGTGCCACACGGGAAGGTATTCCGCGCGAAGTCATACACGTGTTGGAAGTCGGCCGAATACAGCCCGGAGAGAAACCCAGAACACTCGAACATGAACGCGACCATAACGAGCACCGAGCGCGAGAAGCTGCCAGGGAACGCGAACGCGAAGCCGAACGGGAACGAGAAAGTCGATACCGGGGCGGGTAGCGCAGAAGCGCAAAAGTCCCCAGCGTTGAACTTGCCCCCTGGGAATCCGTATTCAGGACGAGCAAGTCAGCGGTCCGGTAGCGGGAGGGGTGGTAGGGCCGGTTAGGGGTCGAATCTGGGCGTGGATGAGCCGTCGTCGGTCCCTCACTGCGCGAAAATCACTGGCGGGCAAGGGCTAAGGTCAATTGACCAGCGACACGTTAACGACATCTTTCAGTGAAATTGAGCCGGGTTCAGTGAGTAGGGCCTCGCCCCCGGACGGCCCTTCAATACCGGCTGCTTGTTGTCAGTGGTCGAACTGTGCGCAGATCATTTGCGCAGTCGCCGCGAAGCTGTCATGTTCACTCAGCCTTCTTTTTCTTCTTGCGCTGGACCTTCTCGATCTCTTCGTCCACGTCCGAGTCGCGTTCCAGACGCAGGCTGAGGCGAAACGCGTGGGACGTCTGGACACGTCGACGACGAATCGGGGGTGGTGTCCACGTCACCCACATCTCGCTCAAACTCGCCGTCCAGTCACTCACCTCGATAGCGAAGTGGACGTCCAGCCTTTCTCCTGGCCGAAGCAATGAAGCCGCCCCGATAATACGAACATCGGCCCCCGGACGATCACGCAGGTTGACGGAAACCCGATGTGCATCCCCATCCCCGAAGTTGACGACCGATGCCATCCCGAACACGTAGTACGGATCGTTCGGTCGAAATGCCCCGGACACAGAAGGCATTTGAGATACCGAGACCATCCGTCCACTCACCGACCAGTCCGCGAGTGGACGATGCCACCAGTCTCGCCACACTGAGACCCCAAGCACGCCAGCCGAGATGCCCGCAGCGCCCCAGGACGAATACGTGCCCCAGTCAGCCATCGCACAATCCTGCGCCGCCGACTCGGCACTCGGCACTCGGCAACACCCAATGCCAATGTGCCGTTAATCCAGGACGCGCCTCATTTTTACCGAGCCCACGTCCACCGTGAATAGCAGCGTGGCGCATGAACTCCCGGGTTCATGTAGCCGTCGGCGGAATCAGCGACGAACCCAACCCTGTGCGCGGTCCGCCAGATTCCACCACGAAACGAACTGCGGATCTTCGGATTTCAGCTCCCAGCGCATAGCGAGGCCATCGAAAAACGCTTCATCACCGGTCTTTCCGCCTTTCGGCTCTCCGATGTAGACCAGCCGCTCGCCACCTTTGGCTTCGAACGCGGCAAGCGCATCAGACGCCATCGTGTTACCCCAGCCAGGCGGCCAGCAGAGGAACAGCACATCATTCGGGCCGCCGCTTGGACGCGCAGCGAACTCAGCGAGATCACCGACCGCGTGCCACACGTCCGACTGCCCCGCTGCGCCTGAAAACGACACATTCTCCGTCTTGTTCGGTGGCTCAGAGTCGTACGCGTCGACGTCCACTCCCACCTTGGTCATCTGCGCCGCCCAATACCCGCGACCGGCTCCCAGCTCGACCACCTTGCGGCCATCAGCAAATTGAGTCAGCCACTCGATCGTCTCGGGAGAAGGGATGGCGTACGCGTACGCGGCCTGCAAGATCGTCTGCGCGAACCCCAGCCGCACACTGCCCTTCTCACGACCACCGTTCACCACACGACGGCCTTCATGCTCGAACACCGATGGCGCCACGATCTCCCAGTACGGATTCGCACTGACCGACCGTCCACCAGTCATGTAGTGCACGAACCGTAGATCGAACGCGGCGTCGGCCCGATCGTCCCCCGTCCCCGCCAACATCGGCGCCGTATCCAAGTACTCCGCCACCTTCGGATACTCAGCCCGAAGCTTCCCCTCATCCCCAAGCAACGCAGCCAGTTCATCACGACGATCCGTGGTCAGCGCCAGCTCCGTCATCCCTCGATTCTGGCCTGACACAGCCCAATTGGCGAACACTTCCGCCGATCCCACGACCGTTGGGACGTTCATGCTCCGGGTCGCCTCGGTCTACCACGCCCGTACCCAGGGAGCTTCCGTTCGCGCCTCACGCACGATGCGCTGCACGTACACCAAAGCACCAAAGTCATTGCCGAATTCCGCCATACAGGATCAAGGGCGCCCCGGCGGCGCTGCGACGCGCAGCGCGGTTCCCTGAACGGCGGTCACCGCGGCGCGTCGGCGGCACACCGGCCGCCGGGGCGCATTCTGGCCCTGTTTGCGTGTTCTGGCATCCGCTTTGACGACGTGGTAGCACGCGGACTGTTCGACTCTGGCCGCATTTTCGTTCACCAGGCAGTGCTGGGCACGACGCTAGCCGTCCCCGACTTGCTCTCCCGCAACCCGCCCACGAAATCGACCAGCACCTGACGGGGTGACTGGCTGTGGTCCGGTCATTCAACGACACCCTGTAAATCGGCTCGGCACCTTCGCGAGGTGGAAGCACGCGGTTGCCGTAAACCCCTGCCTCCTCATGGCCCAATTGTCTGACCTCACTCGGCCGAGTCAAGGGAAAGAACGCCCTTGACACGTCCTCCCTCAGCCCAGGGATGGCCAGTATGAGGAAGCAGGGGATGGGAAGTCCCCAGACATGCGAAAGCCGGTGGTGATCGCGGTTTTCGACACGGAAATGAGGCAAGAGGCTGGTCAAGAGGCCGAGGTGGCTAATCGCCTGCGCACGCCTGGCCACGAGAGGAACATAGCTTCTAGCTATCGCTGGGCAACAAGGGCGCACCTGTAACGACTCTCCACCGATCAAAGAAGGAGACGGTCTCATGGCTGACGACTTGAACCCGCTGGGTGCTGCACCTCAAACCGACCGCGATGCGGATCCGGTGGAAACGGCATGGCGGATCCACACTGCAATCATGGACTGGATGGGCAAGGTCGACCTCAAGGCGTCTATCACGCTAACCCTCGATTTCGCTGCGCTCGGTGGTGTCCTTGCTGTGTCGAAAGACGGCGGTATCTTCGCCGGGCTGGGCGGATTTTCGCGTATCTGGTATTTCGTCGGATTGGTGCTGCTGGCGGCCTCGGCTGCGTTCGCAGTCTCCGTCGTAATTCCCAAGCTGCGGTCCATACCAACTGAGGAGAACTTCATCTATTTCGGTAACCTTCGCAAATACAGCGATCCTCCGGCTGTAGAGAAGATTCTCAAAAGCAAGCAGGTTCTTCCCGCCCTGGCAGAGCAGTTGCACCGGGTCAGCGAAATCGCCTGGAAAAAACACACGTACATCCAATTCTCGCTGTGGTCCGCCGCCGCCGCGATGGTCTTTCTTGTGCTCAGCTTCTTAACCAGTTAGGGGGTTCTGCCCTCCGGAGCAAACGACAGGTCTGACGACAACGGCGACGACACCGGCGACATCTCCACCGCCGAAGACGGACGAAAACCGCTGAGCATCACGCTGCTTCGGCCCGACGCATCTGACTACGGATCAGAAGGTCAGGGGTTCGAATCCCTTCGGGCGCACCATATTTACCAGGTCGAGACCTTTTCGAGGTCGGGTCAATCCGTAATATCGGACCACCACCAAAGAAACACCAAAAATTCGTCACCTGGCCGTTCCTAGTCCCAGCTCCAGCACGGCCGATGAGTCCGGTGCCTACTCCGGCGAGACGATGTAATGCCGCTCCGTGACGCCCTCACGAGAATGCCCCAACTGGTTCGCGGCCATTTCGGTGCCTGCCGAGTTGTTTTCACCAATCCGCGGCAATGGGGACCGCCGCCGCCCGAGTTCGATTGGGCCGAAGATGGTGATAGGAAGCCCTCGCACGTAGAGCCAACAGATTGGCCAGTCCGAGGCAGCGCCGGTCCGCAAGTAGCTGTAAACGATTTCGCGGTCGCGATGGCGCCGGCTCCTGCTCCGGCCGACGTCGCTTCCCGGACGATTCACCGGACGGGTCTTGCGGGATGCGTGCATCGCCGGGCCGCGGTGGTCTGTGGCGTTCCCGTTTGTGATTCCTTACGAACTGTCCATAACGCTGGACATCAGACGCGATCGGTGTGCGACGATGCGCTGGTGTCGGTCGCTGATCATCAGACGTTGCGGATGCTGGAGGGTCGATACGTGCTGGAGCGCGCGGTATCGGACGTCGAGGTCGCCCATGATGGCGAGGTGCTCGCGGTCGTGCGCGGCCCTGACGGCGGAGCTTGCATGCGACGCCAGGACGCGGCCGACGACGCTTGGGTGGCGCTGTGGAATGGCGACGAGGCGCACCCGCCGGACGCGACCGGCATGTTGGCTGCGATCGTGGCGCCGCTCGCAGCCGGCAATGTGCCTGTCTGGGTCGCGGCCAGCTTCGACGGCGACATCGTGCTGATCCCCGTTGATCGGGTGGACGAGGCGTCTGAGCTGCTGCGCAGGGCCGGGCACCGGGTGATCGGCTGAAGACTCCGAATGCGGTGCCCGCTGCTGTCTAGTGCAGGAGTTCTCGGCGGTAGCGTCAGCGGCCTCCGGCGTGCTGCTCGCTCGAAAGCCGATGACCGGCTATGACGTCACGCGACGCATGAACGTGCCGATCGGGTACATGTGGTCGACCAGCCACTCGCAGGTCTACGGCGAACTCGCGGCACTCGAGTCTGCAGGCGGTTGCGAGACACCGTCGTGCCGGGACGGTGCCCGCGCGACACCAAGCGATACCGCATCACGGCCGCGGGCAAGCGCGCGCTCGAAGATTGGGGCGACTCGCCGTTGCGCAGCCAATCCCCGGACTCGGTGCAGGCCGAGAACTCCGGCGTATGGTTCGCCGCGCCCTCGTCCGTGAGGTAGCGCAACCTCGGCGGTTGAGCCAGCACCTCGGTCAGTTCTCCAGCGATGCCCAGCATCAATAGGAGCCGAGCCTCTGCCAGCGACTCGTATTCGTGGTGACGGCCGGTACTGATCAGGAACTGCAATAACGGCGCACGGCTCGACGGCACCGCGACAGCCCTGTCGTTCACCGAGTATCGAAACCACCTGGAGGCGGCGGGATTTGGTGATGTCGAGATCATCCCGACCCATTCGGTGGCCGACGGTATGCACTCGGCGATCGTGAAAGCCGTCAAACCCCGCTGCGTAGAGCGTGTGCTCAGTCCATTACTCCTTCAGGCTGTCGTCATCGTTCTCGGTTGGCGTGTCGGGACACACCACCACGTCATCCCGTTACCGTGCGGGGTCGACCACAAGGGACTGCCCGGCGGCCAGCGGATAAGAGTTCCCTTGGCAGCCGGTACTGGCGTAGACCGATTGAGAGGATCTCAACCTTGAGCGATCTTTCTCGCCGTGACCTGCTCAGGACGTCGGCGGCCGCTGGCGTCGGAGCAGTCGTTGTCTCGGGCCTTACGGCCGCGGACACGCCGAATATTGCGGACGCGAGCGCCCCTGGAAGTGTGGCCGCGACGCTGACCGGCCACATCGTCCGCCCGGGTGACGCGTCGTACACGGATGCGCGACTCGGCTGGGACCAGCTCTTTTCTCACTATCCGCTGGTCATCGCCTTCGCACAGGAAACCCAGGACGTGGTGAACGCCCTGACGTGGGCGCGGCAGCACAACATCGCGCTGCGGGTGCGCAGCGGCCGCCACGCCCTCGAAGGCTGGTCGAACCTCGACAACGGCATCGTGATCGACGTCAGCCAGCTGAAGTCGGTCCAGATCGACCCTGACGCTCGTATCGCGACGGTCGGTGCCGGGCTGAACCAATTGGAAGCGGTGACGACGCTCGCGAAGCAGAACTTTGCGGTCACAACCGGGAGCGAGGGCAGCGTGAGCTTGTGTGGTGCGACGCTCGGCGGTGGCCTCGGGCCCCTCAACCGCTGGCTCGGCATGGCCTGCGACAGCCTGATGGCGGCCGAGGTCGTCGTCCCGTCGGGTCACGACTGCGCCGAGGTGATCAACGCGGACTTGCAGCACCACTCGGACCTGCTCTGGGCGCTTCGCGGGGCCGGAAACGGCAACTTCGGGATCGTCACACAACTCACCTATAAGGTGTATCCGCTCGAGCATCTCGCCTACGTGCAGGCGACATGGGATGGACTCGGGGACCTGTACGGGGTCTTCGAAGCGTGGCAGCGTACGGTACCGTCCGCCGACAGCCGTCTGGGATCGGAGCTCGAGATCCACAAGTCCCAGATCCTGCTGTCCGCGTGGCTTGTGGACGGGGCAGCGGCACAGGCCACAGAGATGCTGGCTCCGATCCTGTCGGTCGGCAGACCCGATGTCACGGTGCAGGTCGGTAACTGGGGCGACTTCTTTGCGGGAGCCCAGGTCCCGCTCGCGCAAGAGCCCGCGAACTGGAAGTTCTTCTCGGAGTTCGTCAAAGAGCGGTTCCCGAAGAAGGCGATCGACATCATCGGCGACTTCATGCGAAACGCTCCCACAGAGGAGAGCAACTACTTCGTCGATGCCTTCGGCGGGGCGATCAAGAGGGAGCCCCCCGGCGGCACGGCGTTCGCGCATCGCGACGCGCTTTTCTACGGCGAGATCGGCGCGGCCTGGGGGACTCGGTCAACACAACCAGGCGTCGGCGACCCGCTGACCTCGCAGGCCCAGGCATGGACCGCTGAGTTCAGCCAGGCGCTTCGGCCCTACGCGGACGGCGCCTACGTCAACGTGCCGAACGTCGGAATGCAAGAGTGGCAGACCGCCTACTGGGGGAGCCAGCGCTTCGAGCGGCTGCGCAGGATCAAGGCGAAGTACGACCCCCACAACGTCTTCCAGTACGAGCAGAGCATCCCGCCCGCGTCACACTGATCGACAGTTCGTCGCTGCTCCGCAACCCCCGGGCGGCCGTCGGCGGCCCAGCAGGTTCCGGCACGTCATCACCAGCCTCTGGCCCCTTGCTGACCACGCCACCCCCACCCCGTTCCGCCGTCAACGCGAGCTCAGTCATCGGTCAATTCTGGCCTGACACAGCCCAATTCGTGAGCACTTCCACAGGCGGACCCGACCCGCTCAATGGTCACGGCTCTGCTGTGCGGGCCAAACGCGATTGTCGGCAGGACGTCTGGAGTGACGGCTGGCCGCGCCCAACATCGAGTTCCCAGTAGCGGGAGGGCGATCGGGGCAGGTCGAGCATCGACGTCAATTCGGTGAATTTGCCTGTGAGAAAGGTGATTTCGTGCAGTATCCGATTCGGATCGATGCCGCGTAGTGAGAGTCGGGCGGAGGTCTTGGGCGCTATAGTCCCGGCACATCCGTACGGAGAGGACACTCGATGGCTCTTTCACTTCCCGTGACATACCTGGTCGGAAGCGCCAACGCGCCGACACGACAGATCGCGATGGAGAAATTCGGCACGATGTGGGAGTACCTGCCATCGTTTCCGGAGGGTGACACGGCCTTTCCCGGTTGGATCATGCCGAGGCTGCGCAGTACCTTCGCGCTTCCTGGAATGCGGAAGGTGAAGGACGGAAACATCGAGTTGGCCTATCCGGGGATGCCTGGTTACGAGTACACCGGCGAGCGCGAGCTCGAGATTCCGCCAGTGTTGCTCGGGTATTTCGACCAAGCCGAGGCGGCCAAGCCGATTCTGGAGCGCATGATCGCCGAACGCGGCAGCAGCAAGAGCTATCAGGCGTGCATTGTCGATCCGTACGATCATGCGTACTTCGCCCTGGGTGAGGCCGGACTCGAGCAGCATTACGAGTCGTTCCGGAAACCGGCGCTGGAGGAGATCTTCGCTATTCATCGGCTGTTCGACGGTGACGTGGTGTTCCAACTCGAGAGCCCCGGGCGCATGTTGACGATCGAAGTGATCGAGTCGGCGCAAGAGCGGGCCGCGAAAGCTGTTGAGCTGGCGTCGGATCTGGCCGCATTCGTGCGCCGCATGCCCGACGGCGCCCGTGTCACGATCCATCTGTGTCGGGGCGACTGGGAGCACAGCACGTGGCTGAAGCAGATCAACGGATTCGAGCCGGTTGTGCTTTTGGTCAATGCCATTGTGGCGGCATGGCCCGAGGGCCGGACGCTGCAGGGTATTCATATTCCGCTGGCGGCGGCCGACGTACTGCCGTTCGCCGACGTGGACAATCCCGATATCTATCAGCCGTTGGAGCAGCTGACCACCGACGCGACCATCTACGCCGGCATCGTGCACGAGCAGGCGAGTGCGGACCATATCCGCTCGGCCTTGACGCAGGCGAGGAAGTATTACCCTCGTCCATTCGGCGGGCTGAGCACATCGTGCGGTATGGCTCGGATGACCGAAGCGGAGATGGACCACGCACTGCGATTGCTGACCGAATTGATGGTCACGGCGACCGGTTGATCGCGAGGGACGGTTCGGCGAAAAGTGTTGCGGAGACGGAGGGATTTGAACCCCCGGTCGCTCTCGCGACGCTCGCTTTCAAGGCGAGTGCATTCGGCCGCTCTGCCACGTCTCCAGGCCCACGAGAGTACCCGTCGCCGTACGTCGTCCGCCGAGGGGTCAGTCGGAGTTGCCTACCTCGTTGTCGACGCGGGCGAAGACCTCGCCGACGACGTCGAGTTGTTCGGGACCCAGTAGGTCGATGAAGTTGCGTCGGACCGCCTCCACGTGACCGGGTGCGGCGGCCTCCAGCCGACGCATACCTTCATCGGTGAGTTCGGCGAGTACACCGCGGCCGTCCTCGACGCAGGTGTTGCGGCGGACCATCCGCTGGGTTTCCAAGCGGCGGATCTGATGGGTGAGTCGACTGCGTGAGGACAGCACGCCGTCGGCCAGCTCGCTCATGCGCAACGAACGGTCAGGGGCCTCCGAGAGCAGGACCAGGATCCGGTATTCGGCGAGGGTGAGATCGGAGTCGCGTTGCAGTTGACGGTTGAGTGCCGTCGCCAAGCGCTGATTACCGTCCATATAGGCCCGCCAGGCACGCTGCTGCGACGGCGAGAGCCACCTCGGCTCGGCGGGCGCGTAGCTGCTCGGTTCTGGTTGCACATGCTCCATTCTAAGCGCGCCTGAACTGCGCAAACGCATAACCCAGCGGTCCGGCGAAAGACCTGGACACACGACTAATCATGCCCTGAACCAGGGCATGTGGGTCGGGCGGTTCAGCGGATTGTCGCGATCATTGAACGGTCGAGCTCGGCCGGGTTCGCGCATCCGGACAGGCCCATGACGGAGTCGAAGTCGGCGAGCAGAACGCGCAGCGCGTGGCGCACCCCCGCTCGGCCTGCGATGCCGAGACCGTATGCCCATGGGCGACCGTAGAGCACCGCCTTCGCGCCGAGTGCCAGCGCAGTGAGTATGTCCGAGCCGGTGCGGATCCCGGAGTCGAACAGGACGTCCGCGCGGTCGCCGATGCTGGCGACCACGGAGGGGAGGGCATCGAGTGCGGCGATGGCGCCATCTACCTGGCGGCCGCCGTGGTTGCTGACGACCACCGCGTCCGCACCAGCGTCGACGACTTGGCGGGCGTCGTCAGGATGCAGGACGCCCTTGACCGCGATCGGCAGATCGGTCCACTCCCGCAGGTGCGCGAGGTCGGCGGGGCGCAGGGCGTGGTTGCCGAATAGGCCACTCCAGGTGAGGATCGCGGCTCGCATCGCATCCTCGCTCTGTTCCGGTGGCGCGGAAAGCTTCGCGCGGAAGACCGGATCCGATAGATAGTTGGCGATGCCCTTGCCGTGCAGGAACGGCAGATGTGCGAGCTCGAGATCGCGGGGTCGCCAACCGAGACCCGGGGTGTCGACGGTTACGAGGATCGCCGACGCACCCGCCCGCTCCGCGCGCTCGACGAAGGATCTGGCCAGCTCGTTATCGGCGGGCCAGTACAGCTGATACCACCAGCTACCGGCCGCCGCGCCGACATCCTCGATGGTGGAGGAGGCCGCCGTCGAGAGCACGGTCCCGACACCGAGTTCCTTCGTAACCTCCGCGACGATCACCTCACCACCCTCGTGCAGCAACTCCAGCACCCCGACGGGCGCGGTCAGCACCGGCGCGGCCAGTCGCGTCCCGAGCACCTCCACCGACAGATCGCGCGCCCCCGGTCCCGAGGTGCCGCGCAGCATCCGCGGCACAATCCGGTACCGGTCGAATGCGGACCGATTGGCCGCCGCCGTCCGCTCGCTCGACGCACTCCCCGCCACATAAGCGAAGGCTTCCTTGCTCAGCACTTCGCGCGCCCGCTCTTCCAAACCCGCAGCCGTCAACGGCAATTCGGGCACCACGCCCCCCAGTCCACCCGCGTAGATCTCATTCTGGAAGTCGACAAAGCTGCTCACGCCGGGAACGCTAGTCCCACGCCCTCATGCCCGCAGGCAGCTCACGATATTTCCCCGCCCGAGGACGTGGACGCCGCACTCCATGTGTGAGCCGCATCCAGTACCGAGCCGTGACGTCGCTGCTGGGACCAAATCACCTACCAGCGGAGCATGATCACGTGGCAGCAGTCCATCCAGGCAGGTGACCTGTGGCACGACCGAAATCCGCGCTGATTCGGCAACAGGCTCTACCCCGGGTGTGCAGGGGTGAGCAGCGGGCCGGTCGGGGGTGGGGCACGATGGGGTGATGCGCGCTATCAAGCTGAACGGGTTCGGGGGGCCCGAGGTGATGGAGTGGGGCGAGGCGGCGGATCCGGTGCCTGGGCATGGGGAGGTGCTGATCGAGGTTGCCGCGGCCGGGGTGAATCGCGCGGATCTGTTGCAGCGGCGCGGGTTCTATCCACCGCCGCCCGGGGCCAGTGAGGTCATGGGGTTGGAGTGTTCGGGGGTCATCGCCGAAGTCGGTGATGGGGTGCGGGACTGGCACGTCGGCGATCGGGTGTGCGCGCTGCTGTCCGGTGGCGGGTATGCGGAGAAGGTTGTGGTTGCCGCGACGCAGGTGCTGCCGGTGCCCGACGGGCTCGACCTGGGTGCGGCGGCCGCACTGCCCGAGGCGGCTGCGACGGTGTGGTCGAATCTCGCGATGACCGCCGGGCTGGACGCGGGGCAGTTGGTGTTGATTCACGGCGGCGGCAGCGGAATCGGTACGCACGCCATCCAAGTCGCGGTCAGCCGCGGCGCGCGGGTAGCGGTGACCGCGGGCTCGGCCGAGAAACTGAAGCGGTGCCGCGAGTTGGGCGCGAACCTGCTGATCAACTACCGCGAGGACGATTTCGTTGCCGCGATCCGCGCCGAGGCTCCCGGCGCCGACATCATCCTCGACATCATGGGCGCCGCCTACCTCTCACGAAACGTCGAGGCGCTGGCACCACACGGCCGCCTCGTGGTGATCGGCATGCAGGGCGGCGTCACCGCCGAACTGAATCTCGGTGCGCTGCTGTCGAAATGGGGAACCATCCACGCCAACAACGTCCGCAACCGCCCCGCCACCGGCCCCAACAGCAAAGCCACCGTCATCGCCGAACTTCGCCATCACGTCTGGCCGCTGATCGCCGACGGCACCATCGCCCCGGTAATCCACGCCGAACTCCCCATCACCGAAGCCGCCGAGGCTCACCGCCTCTTGGACTCGTCCGAAACCTTCGGCAAGGTAGTCCTGAGCGTTCGGGACGCCTGACGCGAGCTACTGGCTCACTGCACCCAAAGGGATTCGAACCTCTAACCTTCTGATCCTTACTCAGATGCAAGGCTCCGAACCAGCGGGGCCTCCGGGGGTTTTCCACCGTTGGCGGGCGCGGAGA
This sequence comes from Nocardia sp. NPDC050408, assembly GCF_044458905.1. Taxonomy (NCBI): domain Bacteria; kingdom Bacillati; phylum Actinomycetota; class Actinomycetes; order Mycobacteriales; family Nocardiaceae; genus Nocardia; species Nocardia sp. NPDC050408. The sequence continues at coordinate 57,757 of NZ_JBITIL010000026.1, forward strand.
TGTCGGCGGCGGCGCCAGGTTATTGCGTGACGCATCATCGATGTCATACTCGAATGTATGTTCGATAATCGACATCGAGACGTCTGGCGGCCATATTCACCGCTCCTGCCGATCTACGTCGACATCGATCGTGTGCTTCCGCCGGATGGATCGCCGACACGCGAGGTATCGGCGCGGGTGAAGAAGTACGGTCTGGTCTTGTCCGGGCGGATGGCGGCCAGGCAGCGGGCGTGGCATCGACTCGTGGACGGGCGTTGGGTGGCCAGTATCGAGGTGCCGGTCGAGACCAATGGGCAGTGGATCTATCTGGACTTCATCGCGTCGGCCGACGCGGTCGCGCCACGCGAGGGCGGCGACACGATGCCGGAGCGACCGAGCAATCAGTGGGGGCAGCCGAAGCGATATTGACCAGCGGTACCGTCCGCGCTCACTCCAGCGCGGCCAGCGCCCGACCCAACTGATCGATCTCGAATTTCGTTGTGTACGGGGCCAAGCCGACCGTGACGGCGCCGCCTTCGTCGTTGACGCCGAGGGCGTCCAACAGCCGGCTGCCGCCGTGGACGCCGCTGAGGGTGCCGATGCGGGCGTCGGCGAGTTTCGCGGCTACCTTTTCGGCTTGCATACCCGCCATGGTGAAGCTGACGGTGGGGATGCGGGTGGAGGCGCGGCCTATGACGGTGAGGTTGGAGATTTTGTCGAGCACGTCCATCAGGTGCTCGAAGAGCTGGTCGTGGTAGTCCTGCAGCGAGGTGATCGAGATTTCCAGGCGCTCGCGGCGGGTGCCGCGGGCACGCTCGTCGAGACCCGCGAGGAAGTCGATGGAGGTCGTCAATCCAGCGAGCAGTGCGTATTGGTGGCCGCCGACCTCGAGACGTTCGGCGCCTTTGGCATAGGGGTTCAACGACATCGACGGAATACGATCCAGGAAGGCCGGATCGCGGAAGACCAGCGCGCCGATCTGCGGACCACCCCAGGCGGGGGCGCTCAACGCGACCACATCGGCATTGAGTTCGTCGATATCGATGAGGGCATAGGGCGCGGCGCCGAAGCAATCGGCGACGAGCAGACCGCCCACCTCGTGTACCCGATCCGCCGCGATGCGCACTCCGGGGGCCGAACCGACGATCGGCGATGCGGCGGTCAGCGCGACCAGCCGGGCGGTCGGGCCGATCAATTCCTCGAACTGCCACGACGGCATTTCACAGGTCTCGATCTCGACCTCGGCCCAGCGCACATGCGCACCGTAGCGATTCGCGATCCGCAACCACGGCGCGACATTCGCCTCATCATCCAATCGCGAAAGCACTATCCCGGTGCCGAGGCCGAGTCGCGAACTCAGCGACTCCGCCAACCAGGCCAACAAAACCGCACGGTCCGGTCCGAGCACGACGCCCGCCGGATCACCGCCGACGAGATCCGCGACGGCCTCGCGCGCCGCATCCAGAATCGCGGCACTGCGAACGGCGGCACCGTTGCGGCCGATATGGGAAAACGAAGAGGTTCGGAAACCTGTTGATACGGCACGAGATACCGAATCCGGGACCAGCATTCCGCCCTGCGGGTCGAGATGGATCCAACCGTCGCCCAGGGACGGTATCAGGCCCCGAACCCTCGCGACGTCGTAAGTCATGTTGGCCACTCTAAGGGCAGCGGGCGAGCCTGGGTAACCGCGTTCCCCCTCACCGGCGGGCGGGGGTGCAGTGAACTGGGACTCAGCATGGCAACCGACTTTCAACAAATCCGAACCACACGACCCGAACAGAATAGACGCCACCTCCGCGCCGCTGCACCGACCCGGTGACCTGATCGAAGGCGACCGACTTAGCGCGTTCGCGGCGGACGCGACATGATGGGGACCATGACGCAATCGGATGGAGCACCCGAATCCATTGTCGTGATCGGACCCGACGGCAGGCCGCTGGCTATACCCGTGGAGTCCGGTTCGGACACGCCCTTCACCGCGCAGGTCGTTACCGACGGCGATGAGAAATCCGACAATGCGGACAATAAGGTCGACGCCGAAGAATCGCTCGCCGATATGGTCGAGCAGCCAGCGAAGGTCATGCGCATCGGGACCATGATCAAACAATTGCTGGAGGAGGTCCGCGCGGCTCCGCTGGACGACGCCAGCCGGACCCGGCTGCGCGAAATCCACAAATCCTCGGTGCGCGAACTCGAACAGGGTCTGGCACCGGAATTGCGCGAGGAACTGGAGCGGCTGACGCTGCCGTTCACCGATGACGCAGTGCCCACCGATGCCGAACTCCGCATCGCTCAGGCCCAGCTCGTCGGCTGGTTGGAAGGCCTTTTCCACGGCATCCAGACGGCGCTGTTCGCCCAGCAGATGGCGGCGCGGGCGCAGCTGGAACAGATGCGTCAAGGTGCGCTGCCGCCGGGCATCCACGCGACCGACCCGCGCGGAGGCCAGTCGAACCCGCCGATCGGCGGCGCCGGACAATATCTCTGAGTAGATCCGAGACGAGTACCAGCCGGGTCGGCGGTGTCTGATTTGCGGCGATCGCGGGGCCCTACGTGGTTACGCTTCGCTACCGCCTCCGGGCCCTGCCGCTCACGCCGCAGGAAATTGCGAGGGTAGTGTCGAGCACCGTGCCGTCCGCTGCCGCCCGCCCCGACTCGGTCTCCGATGTGAATACGGCGCGTCCCGATGAGAGCCCGGATCGTCCTGAAGAGGGTTCAGTGCGTTCAGATACCAGCCAAGCGCGTACCGACGAGAGTTCCGATGAGACCTCCGTGCCTCCCGAAGAGAACACCGCGCCGGAGCATCCGGTGAGTGCCGACGCGGAAACGCCCCCGTCGGACGATGCGGTCACGACTGCGATCGTCTCGGACTCGCAGACCTTCGGTCGCGCGTTCAAGGACTTCCGCAGCGGCTTCGCGCAACGTGAGCTGTGGCTGTCACTCGGCTGGCAGGACATCAAGCAGCGCTATCGACGCTCGGTGCTCGGCCCGTTCTGGATCACCATCGCGACCGGTGTACAGGCCGCCGCGATCGGCATTCTGTACTCCGCGCTGCTCGGCCAGTCGATCAAGTCGTATCTGCCGTATGTGGCCGTCGGCATCATCGTCTGGAACGTGATCCAGGCCAGCATCCTCGAGGGTTCGGATGTCTTCATCGCCAACGAGGGGCTGATCAAACAGCTGCCCTCGGCGCTGAGTGTGCACGTCTATCGGATGGTCTGGCGGCAGTTGCTGTTCTTCGCGCACAACATGCTGATTTATCTGGTGGTGCTCGCCGCATTCGGCGTCTGGGAGAAACTGCACTGGACGGCCATTTTCGCGATCCCCGCGCTCGGGCTGTTGTTCCTCAACTCGATGTGGGTCTCGATCGTGTTCGGCATCTTCAGCACCCGCTACCGCGATATCGCGCCGATCCTCGGCAGCCTCACGCTGATGCTGTTCGTGCTGACGCCGGTCATGTGGAATACCAAAAGCCTGGAAGAACAGGGCGGTCAGGTGAGCGAGCGCGCGAAGCTGGCCGAAATCGTGCCGACCTTCCATTACCTCGAAATCGTCCGCGCGCCGCTGCTCGGCGATGATCAGCATCTGTATCACTGGGTGATCGTCGGCGCCATCACCGTCGTCGGCTGGATCGTGGCGATCTTCGCCATGAAGCAGTACCGTTCGCGCGTGCCGTACTGGGTATAGGAGATCGGGCCCGATGACCGACCATGTGAGTATCGAAACCCGCCAGGCGTGGGTCGAGTTCCCGATCTTCGACGCCAAATCGCGGTCGCTGAAAAAGGCATTCCTCGGCAAGGCCGGTGGTTCTATCGGCCGCAATCAGTCCGATGTGGTGGTGGTCGAGGCGCTGCGCGACATCACCCTCTCGCTGAAAGAGGGCGACCGGGTCGGCCTGGTCGGACATAACGGCGCGGGCAAATCGACACTGCTGCGGCTGCTTTCGGGAATCTATGAGCCCTCGCGCGGCAGTGCACGCATCCGCGGCCGGGTGGCGCCGGTATTCGACCTCGGCGTCGGTATGGATCCGGAGATCTCCGGCTTCGAGAACATCATCATCCGTGGCCTTTTCCTCGGACAGACGCGCAAGCAGATGCTGTCGAAGATCGATGAGATCGCCGAATTCACCGAACTCGGCGAATATCTGTCGATGCCGCTGCGCACCTATTCCACCGGTATGCGGGTGCGCCTGGCGATGGGTGTGGTGACCTCCATCGATCCGGAGATCCTGCTGCTCGACGAGGGTATCGGTGCGGTGGATGCCGAATTCATGAAGAAGGCTCGGATCCGGTTGCAATCACTGGTGGCCCGCTCGGGCATCCTGGTGTTCGCCAGCCATTCCAACGAATTTCTCGCCCAGCTCTGCGATACCGCCATGTGGATCGACCACGGCCAGATCCGTTTACGCGGTGATATCGAAGAAGTGGTACGTGCCTATGAGGGCCCGGACGCGGGCAATCATGTCGCCACCGTGCTACGCGAAATGGAAGCGGAACGGAAAATGGGAACCGAGCGAGAATTGGAGCGGAATCAGGCATGAGTGAGCCGACCGGGCAGAACGCCCCGATCGACGCGGGGCGCGAGGACCCGATCGACTCCGTGCCGGATTCCGACGCACCGAACGAGAGCGTCCCGGCGAAGGACCCCGTGCCGCGCGACGCAGCGCCTCAGCCCACAGACCACACCCGAGACGACCTGGCCGACGATTCCGACGACCTTTCCCCAGCACAAATCGAAGCCGCCCGCACCCCAGCGGGCACCGGGCCCGACGCCAAAATCGTCGCCGTAGTCGTCACCCACAAACGCCGCGAACTGCTCGCCGAATCGCTGAAAGTCCTTGTCTCCCAGACCCGCCCGGTGGACCACCTGATCGTGGTCGACAATGCCAATGAATCCGAGGTCGCGGAGCTGGTCGCCCAGCAGCCGATCGAGGCAACCTACCTCGGTTCGGCGCACAATCTCGGCGGCGCGGGCGGTTTCGCGCTCGGCATGCTGCACGCGCTGACCCTCGGCGCGGACTGGGTCTGGCTGGCCGATGACGACGGTCGCCCCGACGGCTCGGAAGTCCTTGCCACCCTGCTCGATTGCGCTGGCCGACACGGTCTGGTCGAGGTGTCGCCGGTGGTCTGCGATATCGACGAACCGGATCGCCTCGCCTTCCCGCTGCGCCGCGGCGTGGTCTGGCGGCGGCTACGTTCCGAGCTAGGCGATGAAGACTTCCTGCCCGGCATCGCCTCGCTGTTCAACGGCGCGCTGATCTCCGCCAAGGCGGTCGATCTGATCGGCGTTCCGGACCTACGGCTATTCGTGCGCGGCGATGAGGTCGAGGTGCATCGCAGGCTGGTCCGTTCCGGTCTGCCGTTCGGCACCTGCCTACAGACGGCCTACCTGCATCCCAACGGCGCCGCCGAATTCAAGCCGATCCTCGGCGGCCGCATGCACACCCAGTACCCGGACGACCCGGTCAAGCGCTACTTCACCTACCGCAACCGCGGCTATCTCATGTCCCAGCCCGGTATGCGCAAACTGCTGCCCCAGGAGTGGATCCGCTTCTCCTGGTTCTTCCTGGTCACCCGCCGTGATCCGGCCGGTCTGCGCGAATGGTTCCACCTGCGCAGCCTGGGCCGCAACGAGCAGTTCGGCAAGCCGACCCCGGACCAGAAGACCACCGACGAAAAATAGATTGCGCGGGTCTGCCCGCCATGCCAGAGTGGGCGAGCAACGTCGAGACGAGAGTGAGGAGGTGGAGATCGTGACACGAACCGTTCGGATTGTCGTGCCTGGAGCAGCTGTGCAAACGCACGCTGTCGCACGAATTTCCGCCTCAGATACCTCTCGCTGAGTCCGGTTCGGGCTCGGCGCCCGACGAAGGATTCCTTCCATCATGGTCGATTACGACCTCCTCGTCCCTTACGGCTGGACCGAAGCCGTTGCCAATGAATACGACTCGCTTATCGACGATGGGTGCGTCCCCGCGCGGGTGATCCGCATGGATCGCAGCGAATGCGATGTCGCGACTCCGACCGGACTCGCGCGCGCCCGTTGTCAGCGTTTGATTTGGCCCGAGCGGGGGCCGTCCGTGGTTACGCAAGCTGCCTCCTCCCGGCCTGACCCGCTCAGGCGGCGGGGTGCGGACTCCGAAATCAGCGGACTCTGCACCGGCGACTGGGTAAGCATTGATGCCGAACTCAATGTGCGCCAGCTGCTTCCGCGCCGCGGCGCGATCACGCGATCGGCCGCCGACCGACGCGCACAGGGTCAAGTGCTGGCCGCGAATGTCGATACCGTGCTGATCTGCAGCGCGGCCGACGGCGATATCGACCTCGGGCGCATCGAGCGCATGCTCGCACTTGCCTGGGAGAGCAGCGCACAGCCGATCGTGGTGCTCACCAAAGCGGATGCGGCGCTGGATATTCCGCTCGACGACGTACAGGCCGTCGCACCCGGTGCGGTCGCCCTCGCGGTCAGTGCGGATACCGGATCGGGACTCGATGTGCTCACCGCGATGCTCGACGGCACCGTCGCGCTGATCGGTCCGTCCGGTGTCGGAAAATCGACGCTCGCCAATGCCCTGATCGGCCAGGAAGTCTTCGCCACCAATGCCGTTCGCTCGGTGGACAAAAAGGGCAGGCACACTACGGTGCATCGGGAACTGCGGCCGCTGCCCGGCGGCGGCACGCTGATCGATACGCCCGGACTGCGCGGCATCGGCCTCTGGGATGCCGCGGAAGGCATCGAGAAAGCCTTCAGCGATATCGAATCCCTCGCGGCGCACTGCCGATTCGACGACTGCGCGCATAACGGCGAACCCGGCTGTGCCGTGCAGGAAGCCGTCGACAGCGGCGCGCTCACCCAGCGGCGCTTCGACAGCTACCGCAAACTCGAACGGGAAAACGCCTGGATGGCAGCGCGATCGGATAAGCGGCTACAAGCCGAACGTGCGAAGGTGTGGCGCGATATCCGCAAGCAGCAGCGGCAGTTCTACCAGGAGCGCGGCTCGCGACGCTGATTCCCGCGGGGAGCGGCAGTTTGCGTATCCATGTGAGGGAAAGCGAACGTCGCACCAGCACGGTAGGGTCGGCACGCACAAATCGCTAAACGGGAGGGTTCCGATGAGTTACCCCGGCGGGTATCCGCCACAGGGCCAGCCCGGGCAATGGCCCGGACAGCCCGCATATGGTCAGCCGGCGCCGCAGGGCGCGCCGAATCCCTACGGTGCGCCACCGCAATACGCGCCGCCCGCGGGGCAGCCACCGATCAGCCAACCGCAAGTGCCGCAACCGCCGTACGGCAGCCAGCCGCATATTCCGCAGCCGCAGTACGGACAGCCGGCGCCGCCGCAGCCGTACGGTCAGCCTGCTCAGCCCTATGGGCAGCAGCCGTACGGCCAGGCGCCCTACGGGCAGCCGGTTCCGCAGCAGGCTCCGGCCCCGCCGGGTATCACGGTCAACGCTTCCTATGAGTGGTTCGCGTTCCTGTTGGCGATCACCAAGCCGAAGATCCTGATCAACGGTCAGCGGGTGCCGAATACGCGGTGGGGCCAGAACCATATTCCGGTCGGTCCCGGTCAGTACCACGTGCGGGTGGTCACGCCCTGGCTGTTCGATATGGGTCAAGCGAATGCGACCGCATCGATCCAGGAAGGTCAGGGCGCGCTGTTCTACTACAAGCCGCCTGCGATCATCTTCCTCAACGGTGCGATCGGCCCGGTTCCGCAGAAGACGCCCGGCGCCATCTTCATCTACATCAGCTGGGCCTTCGTGGCATTGATGATCCTGCTCAACATCGTGTTGATCGCTGGCGCGTCCAGCATCTGACAGCGTCGAAAGGCGTCGGGGCTCCGGCGCCTTTTCTTCGCGGCACCTATGCAACTGGTTGCATAGAAGCCTGGGTTACGCTTAACGTGCACAACACCCGTCGGCGACTGCTCGCCGGTCGTTCGAACGGGTCGGCACGGCCGCGGGCCCACCCTCCTGCGGCCTGGACGACAGGAGCAGGTCATGACGGAACCGGGATCGAAACCGCTCGCGGGCGCGACGATGATCATGTCGGGCGGCAGCCGAGGCATCGGTCTGGAGATCGCCAAGCGAGCAGCCGCCGATGGCGCGAATATCACTCTGATCGCGAAGACCGACCAGCCGCATCCGAAGCTGCCCGGCACCATCCACACCGCTGCGGCGGAACTCGAGGCGGCGGGCGGCTCGGTACTGCCTTTCGTCGGCGATGTGCGCATCGATGAGTCGGTCGCCGAGGCCGTGCGCCAGACCGTCGAGCGGTTCGGCGGCATCGATATCGTCGTCAACAATGCCTCGGCGATCGACCTATCCCCCACCGACGCCATCTCCATGAAGAAGTACGACCTGATGCAGGACATCAACTGCCGCGGCAGCTTCCTGCTGTCCAAGCTCAGCATTCCCGCGCTGCGCGAATCGGCCGCGGCCGGCCGCAACCCGCACATCCTGACCCTGTCCCCACCGCTCAACCTGGATCCGAAATGGGCGGGCATGGCGCTGGGCTACACCATCGCCAAGTACGGAATGTCGCTCACCACACTGGGTTTGGCCGAGGAGCTCAAGGGCGACGGTATCGCCGTCAACTCACTGTGGCCGCGCACCACCATTGCCACCGCGGCGGTGAAGAATCTGCTCGGCGGCGAGGAAATGATCGCCACCTCCCGCACCCCCGACATCTATGCCGACGCCGCCTACCTGGTCCTCACCTCGCCATCGAAGGAGACCAGCGGCAACTTCTTCCTCGATGACGAAGTCCTCGCCGCACATGGCATCACCGACCTGGACAAATACCGCGTCGTCCCCGGCGACGCCGAACTGACCACCGACCTGTTCCTCTGACGCCGCCCCCGGAGGTGGCCCGCCCGGCCACTTTCGGGCCGTCAGCCCGCTACCGTCGCTATCGTGACCGGTAAAACCACCTTGGCCGCGATCTTCGAACCAGAGCCCGAAGGATGGGGGCCGCGCGGTGATCCCTACGTCTGGCAGGAAATGCGGAGGCGGCTCGAAAATCTCGACCCGCCATCGACTTCGACCGAGCTGATCGCACTGCTGCACGACACCTTCGAGCAGGTGCTCGGATCGCGTCTCGGCGCGAAAAACGCACCCGACAGCGTGCACCGACCGGAGTTCGCGCACGGCGGCATGTCGAGCGGGATGGTCAGCCTCGATGCCTGGCGGCAGGCGTTGATGCCGCTACTGGAGGGGCGCGCCAGGCAGCTGATCTCGGGCGCGCCCGGTACCGCCACCATCATCCTTCGCCGAGGCGACATCACTGAGCAGCGGGTCGACGCGATCGTCAATGCGGCCAACTCTTCCCTGCTCGGCGGTGGCGGCGTCGATGGCGCGATCCACCGCGCCGGTGGACCCGCGATTCTCGACGCCTGCCGCAATCTGCGCGCATCGCGCTACGGCAAAGGACTGCCAACCGGTCAGGCGGTCGCCACCACCGGGGGCGACCTGTGGGCCCGATGGGTAATCCACACCGTCGGCCCCGTATGGTCCGCGACCGACGACCGCGGCGCCCTCCTCGCCTCCTGCTATCGCGAATCTCTCCGGATCGCAGACGAATTGGGTGCGCGAACAATCGCCTTTCCTGCCATCTCGACCGGCATCTACGGCTGGCCGATGGATGACGGCGCGCGCATCGCTACCGAAACGGTGCGCCACACGAAAACATCCGTACAAGAAGCCCACTTCGTCGTCTTCGACGAGCGCGCGCACGCCGCATTCGAAGCCGCACTGCGCTGAGCGCGGTCGTCACGCGCACCTTTGGCGCGCCGCGCATGGATTTGCCCGGTCATTTCGCGCGTGGCGGGCAAAAGCGTGCGCGGCGCTGGCTCAGTTCGGCTTGATGCCGTAGAGGCGCTCCCAGTTTTCTCGGCTGGTGAGCTCGGGCATTGCGGCGCGGTATTGCTGGGTGAGTTTGGGTAGTTCACGGCGCAGCTGACGCAGGACGCGGATGGTGCGGATGAGCAAGGCGCGAGCTCGCGCCTTATCGCGCTGCCGGACCCGGACACCGGACTGCGATGCGTCGGTAACCACGACGTGGTCGAACAGCGAGACATGCCACCAATGCGCGTCCTCGCGGGTGACGCCGATCAGACCGCGCTGGGTGCGTCCGGTCCACTGGGTGATGGCCCGCTTGATCAGCACCGCCGTGACCCGACTCGGTTCGCCACCGGCCCGGCGCAAGTGGATATCGGCCGAGCGCACCGACGGCGTCGCGGCGGGATGCTTGATGGTCTCGGGGTAATCGGCGCGACTGGTGCGGGCGGCGGCCAGTGCGGCGATTCCGCCGTCGCGCAAGACCTTCGGCCCCTGCAGGAAGTCCTCGATGCCCTGCAAAGTGGTGTGCACGAGGCCGTACTGCATGGCGACCAGATGTTCGGCCAGACTCCGGAACAGTTGGCGGGTAATGGCTTTGCCGTCGAGATCGGTGTGCAGTGAACCGACGATCAACGAGTTGCGCGTGCTGAAGTAGCGCGCCCAGTCGTCGTAGTCCTTCCAGTAGAAGTCCGCGTGCCACACCGCGGCATTCGGCAGCGTCACCGTGACGAACCCGTGCTCGCGGGCCCGGATGCCGTATTCGACATCGTCCCACTGGAAGAAGATCGGCACCGGCAGCCCGATCTTGGCGACCACCTCGGCCGGGATCAGGCAGGTCCACCAGGCGTTGTAGCCGGCGTCGACGCGGCGCTCCTGGTTCTTCTTCAGCATGCTGGTGTTGCGCAATGCCTTCGGCACCTTCTGGCCGTGCTTCAGCTCGTGCAGATGCACTTCCTCGGCGCCGACATTCAGGTAATCCGGGTTGAGCAGGAACAACATCTGCGCGCCGACCAGCGTCGGTTCCACGGTCAGATTGGCGAAGGCATTGAGCCGCAGTACCGTTTCCGGTTCGCAGAGGATGTCGTCGTCCATCAGGATGACGTCGGCGTGCTCGTTGACCGCCGACACCTCGTACAGGCCACGGGTGAAGCCGCCCGCACCACCCAGATTCGGCTGCCGGATGTACCGCAGCTTGTCACCGAAGATCGGCAGCGTGTCCTGGAAGCGCGCCTGGTTCTCCACCAGATCGGTGCCCTGATCGACCACATAGACCGCGTCGATGGCCTCGAGAATCGGGGCGTCGGAGGCCAGCGCGGCCACGGTCTCGGCGCAATCGGTGGCCCGGTTGAAGGTGCAGATCGCGATGGCGACGGGGCGCACACGCTCGGGTGCGATGGCGGTCCAGGTCTGCGCGGAAATGCCGAGTTCGCCGCCGATGGCATCGAATTCGAGCCACAGCGCGCCACCGTCGACGTACTGATCCAGCGGTGCGGTCAGGGTCACGGGGCCGCTCGCGGTGATCTCGGCGGTCTCGATGATCCGGCGGTGCCCGGCGATATCGGAGGCGACCAGCCGGACCTGGGCCCGCTTGGTCACATCGAGCACCATGGTCGCCCACACCTCGGTGACCGTGGTCCAGCGCTGCCAGTAGCTGGCCGCGAAGCGCCCGAAGTAGGTGTTGGTGTGTGCGGACGCGCCCTTGTCCAGTCTCAGCTCCAGGCGTTCCCGATGGGCGCGGCCCTTGGCGACGGCATACAGCTCATCGCTCACCTTCGCCGACGGGCCGGTGAAGATGCCACGCTGCAGCACCAGCCGATCGGGCGCCTGATGATCGACGCGCAGTGAGGCGGGCGCGGCCGAAGGTCGGTCATTTGTCTCGGTAACGGCCTGGGTAGCCGACTGATCCATGAAGTCCTCGAAATCCTTTGGTGCCGACGGGACAGACACGCCCCTGGATGCCTTCGCGGCGGGGCCGAGGATATCAATTGGGCTCGGCGACTGCCTGTCCAGGAACCGGGACGGTCCCGCTATTTATGGTTGCTTGTCATTAGCCGGACTATCCGCTGAACCGACGAATACGAATTTGTCGTAGGCCCAATAGCGGAATACCACCGCAACGATCTGACCGATGAGCGTGCCGGATATGTTGTCCGACAGCGGCGACGACAGGTCGAGCACATAGCGAGAGAACCCGAGACAACCCAGTTGCAGGCCGATAGCGACCACATTGAATATGGCATACAACAGGTACTCGCGCGCCGGATTGTCGGATTTCTTGTGCCCGAAGGTCCACCACTTGTTGCCGAAGTAGGTCACCACCGTGGCCACCGCGATCGCGATGATCTTGGCGGGCAGCGGCGCGTGGTAGAGCACGCCCTCGCCACCCCAGAACACCAGCAGGTTGTAGGTGCCCGCGTCGACGAGGAAGCCGATCGCGCCGACCACCAAGAAGGCACCGCCGCGCCGCAGCGCGGCGATCACCTTCACGGTCAGCGGCTCGGCGACCGGCGCGGATTGCGGTGAGCCGGACCGTTCGGAGAATGACACGGGCTGCTCTGGGTAAGACACTCGGCGACGGTACCCCAGTAGGCTCGGTGAACCGAGTGAGCACCAATAGGTACAGCCCTGTACCCTCCCGGTGTTCCCCATTCACCGCCGACATCGAGGATTGACCGGGTGGACTCCACCGAGCTCCGAATTGCCGCAGTGGTGCCATGCCACAACGAGGAGGCTTCGGTCGCCAAGGTCGTCGCCGACCTGCAGGCCGCCGTGCCGGGAATCGTCGTCTACGTCTACGACAACCTCAGTACCGACGCGACCGCCGAGCGGGCCCGCGCGGCCGGCGCGATCGTGCGCCACGAACACACCAAGGGCAAGGGCAATGTGGTGCGCCGCGCCTTCGCCGATATCGAGGCCGATATCTATCTGATGATCGACGGCGACGACACCTACGAGGCGTCGGCCGCGCCGCTGATGATCAAGACGCTGCTCGACGGTCCGTACGACCATGTGCTCGGCGTCCGCAAACAGGACGAGGGCGCCTCGGCGTACCGCTCCGGCCACGAGGCCGGCAACAAGGTGCTCAACGGCGTGGTCGGAAAGGTATTCGGCGAGAACGTCGAAGACATGCTCAGCGGCTTCCGGGTGTTCTCGCGGCGGTTCGTGAAGAGCTTCCCGGCCGTCTCCCGCGAATTCGAGATCGAAACCGAGCTGACCGTGCATTCCCTGCATCTGCGGGTGCCGCGGACGGCGGTTCCGGTCGGCTTCCGCGATAGGCCCGCGGGCAGTGAGAGCAAGCTGCGCACCTACCACGACGGATTCAAGATCCTGGCGCTGATCATCGGCCTGGCCAGACATGAGCGGCCCGTTGCGTTCTACGGACTGTTCGGCACGCTGAGCTGGCTGGTCTCGATCATCCTGACCATTCCGATAGTGGTCGAGTTCTACAACACCCATGAGGTGCCCCGGTTCCCGACACTGTTCCTCGGATTCACCTTGCTGCTGCTCGGCAGCCTGGCCTGGACCGCGGGTCTGATCCTGGACGGCATCCGGCGCTCCCGGCACGAGGCCGCCCGGCTGGTCTACCTGCGCTACTCGGCCGTCGGCGCGGATGACGCGCGTGGTGGTGACGCACACGCCGGAGGGGCCCAGCGTTGACCACCTCGGCGGATCGAACCGCAACCACCGCGAATACGGAATCGCAGACCACGGACAACGATGTCGCGGCACCCGAATCCGCTGCCGCCGAACCTGATTCGAGCAGACCGAGTCCGGCACGCGCTTTCCGACACAGGATCGTAGAACGCTTCGGCGCGGCCACGGTCGCCTTCACTATTGTCGTCGCGGTCTTCGGCGCACTGTTCGCCTGGATCACCCCGCCGTTCTGGGGTCACGACGAAATCACCCAGTTCGGTCGCGCCTACCAGGTCGCGCACGGCGGCTTCGGACCCCAGCGGATCCACGACGAGCGTGGCATCTCCTACGGCGGCGATGTGCCGATCAGCATCACCGAGCTGATGGGCTATGCGCTGCACGACTACACCACCAATCCGGAAGAGCCGGATCCGATGGTGGCCGATCCCGGCAGCTACGCCCGGATGGAGGACGCCGCGGTTTCGAAGGCGCAGGAGCCGGTCTGGTTCACCAATACCGCCGCCTACTCGCCGGTGCCGTATATCCCTGCGGCCATTGGCATTCGGGTCGCCGAGCTGTTCGGACTGAATGTCGGCGCGATGATGCTGCTGACCCGCCTCGCGGGCCTGGCCACCTACCTCGCGCTGGTCGGATTCGGTCTGTGGGCCCTGCGCGCACACCGGGTGCAGTGGCTGGCGTTCACCATCGCCGTGCTGCCGATCGCCGTCTTCCAAGCGGGCACCGTCACCGCCGACACCTTGACCAACGCACTGGCCATTATGGTCTCGGCCCTGCTGGTCAAGGCGCTGTTCCTCGGCGACGGTCTCGGTCGCACCGAGACGGCCGCGCTACTGGCCGCGACCGTGCTGCTGCCGGTCAGCAAACCGACCTATGTGCTGCTCGCCATGCTCGTGGTGCTGGTGCCGACGAACCGGTTCGTCCTCGGCGGTGCGTCCCGCTGGAAGCGTTTCATCCCATGGGGTTTCGCGGCATCGGGCGCGCTGACGTTCGCGGTCTGGATGAAGATCGCCGCGCCGACCGGCGACGGGATGGGCCTGATGCGCCCGCAGCACCAATGGAATTCGGTGCGTCCGGGCGATCAGCTGCACGGAATCCTCACCGACCCGGTGAATTTCGTGAACACCTTCGGCGAGAGCATCGCACTGCGCGACCAGCGGTGGTTCACCCAGTTCTTCGGTGAACTCGGCTTCGCCTACATCGATGTCCCCGCGCTGTCGGTGCTGGCCTGCCTGCTCGCCTTCGCGGTCAGCATCGGTATCGCGGATCGGATGAATACCGCGACCGCCACCTTCCGGCGCACGCTGATCGTCGCGCTGACGGTGCTCGCGAGCGTCGCGATGATCTACGTGACGCTGTACATGTCGTTCACGCCGGTCGGCTACTACATCATCGACGGCGTCCAGGGCCGGTACTTCGTGCCGCTGGCGATCATCGCGCTGGTGGTGCTGCTGCGTTGGATGCCGTTGCGACTCACCGATGTTCGTGGCCAGACCCCGACCAGGGGTCCGGCCGTCGCCGTCATCGCTGCCACACTGGTAGCGCTGATCGCGGCGCTGTGGAAGTACTACTCGATCGTCTGGGGCTGACTCAGGCGGTGATGGTCGTTTCGCCGGCCTCGACGTAAGCGCGCTCGGTGCCGGCTTTGGCCGGACGCCACCAGGATTCGTTGTCGCGGTACCACTGGATGGTGGCGGCGAGTCCGGCGGCGAAGTCGCGATAGCGTGGCGTCCAACCGAGTTCGGTGCGCAGCAGCGTCGCATCGATAGCGTAGCGCTGATCGTGGCCTGCCCGGTCGGTGACGTGATCGAAGTCGTCCGGATCGCGGTCGAAGGCCTGCAGGATCATCCGTACCACGGACTTGTTGTCGAGTTCACCGTCCGCGCCGATCAGATAGGTCTGCCCGATTCGCCCGCGCTCCAGGATGTCCCACACCGCGCGGTTGTGATCCTCGACGTGGATCCAGTCGCGCACCTGATGTCCGGCGCCGTAGAGCCGCGGCCGCACCCCGTCGATGAGGTTGGTGATCTGGCGCGGGATGAACTTCTCCACATGCTGATATGGCCCATAGTTGTTGCTGCAGTTGGAGATTGTCGCGCGGACGCCGAACGAGCGGGTCCAGGCGCGCACCAGCAGATCGCTCGAGGCCTTGGTGGCCGAGTAGGGGCTGGACGGGTTGTAGGGGGTGTTCTCGTCGAATGCGGGCCCGTCCGGTGTGAGGTCGCCGTAGACCTCGTCGGTGGAGACATGGTGGTAGCGCACGTCGTGGCGGCGGACCGCTTGCAGCAGGGAGTAGGTGCCGACGATATTGGTCTGCACGAACGGCCAGGGTTCGGCGAGGGAGTTGTCGTTATGCGATTCGGCGGCGAAATGGACCACGACGTCGACACCGGAGACGAGTTCGTCGACCAGATCCAGATCGGCGATATCACCGTGCACGAAGTCGATGCGGTCGGCCACCGGCGCGAGCGAGGCCCGGTTTCCCGCATAGGTCAAAGCGTCGAGGACGGTTACGGTGGCGTCGGGACGCTCGGCCACGGTCTGTTGGACGAAATTCGCACCGATGAATCCGGCTCCGCCGGTTACGAGCAGTCGCACACCCATGACCTTACGTCGCCCGCCCGGCCCGCTGGCGCCGGATCCGCTCCGCCGTATGCACCCTGCGCAACCAGGTTTCGAATCTGTGATGTTCGTCACGCTGGACATCCGAAAGGAAATAAGCGTGGTTCAGTAAATTCTGAAAAACCATGGTCAGCGCGCACATTTCCAAGAACCCACCAAGCCTCGAGTCGCGATGGTGAACAAAATTTGAATTAACGGTCACAACCGGTTCACCACGCGTTAGCTGGTCTAGATTTCGATCGTCTAGTCCCCTCCGAACGCTTCACATCGAGGTCCAAAACAAAATGCTGATGAGGAAATTCGCCGCGACTTCGGCACTGCTGATCGCCGCCATGGGCGTCACCGCGGGCACTGTCAACGCGGCACCGGCGGAATCCGCCGATGCCCCGGTCAACTTCACCGCGAACACCACCGACACCCAGTCGATCATCTCGATCGACTCCGGCTCGCTGGTTGTCGAGGACAACGCGCTCAAGATCAAGGCCGCCAACGGCACCACCGTTGCGGGCACCCCGCTCACCTTCCGCGTCGATGAGTTCGAGTTCCCAATCGCCGCGGACATCTCCGATCACACCGCCACGCTCACCCCGCAGCTCGACATGGCCAAGGCCACCTACAAGCCGGTCGCGCTGCCCTTCGAGGACCAGGCTCCCTTCAAGACCCCGTACGACCGTGAGGTGGCCGCCTTCAACCGCTTGAAGGACACCATCGCTATGGGCGCCACCATCGGCACCCTGGTCGGCGGTCTCGGCGGCGGCGCCCTCGGCTGCGTCCTCGGTGGTATCGCCGGTGCGACGATCGCCTCGGCGACCATCGTCGGCCTGTTCGGTCCCTTCATCCCCGCCGCTGCCGTCGGCTGCGTGGCCGGCATCATCGCCATCGGTGCGCTGGGCACCCTGGCCGGTCAGATCTTCATCACGGCTCCGGTCGCGATCGGTGCGGCGATCCAGTACTTCGCCACCACCAGCGCCCCGTTCAACGCGCCGAAGTAAGTCGAGCGACGCTCTGCACATCTGAAAAAGAGCCCAGGAAACCCCGCCCGGTCATCGACCAGGCGGGGTTTCCGCTGTTGATCGCGGCTCGTGTCCGAAATGGCCGCGCGTTTGCGGATTTGATAGGACCGTGATAGGCGCGACGCCGGAGTAATTCCAACCGTCGCCCGGGTGAACAAAAAGTAAATCAAGTTGAACGAAATGGCGCTCGTGCGCCCCCCGCGAGAATTCTCCGGATAACCGAGGGGAATTCACGGCAAGGTTCCCAACCAAAGAAACCCCGCCCCGGACCGCCGCCTGAAGGCGAGGTCCGGGTGCGGGGTTCGCGACTCGTCCGGCCGATCCAGGTCAAGCCGTCCGAGCCTGTTGGGGCTGCTCGAGGCGGGCACGCACGAACCGGGAGACCCGGGCCAGTGCCATCCTGCTCTCGGGCAGGTTCGGAGCTATTGCCATGAAGGCATGCACCTGACCGCGCCAGATCTCCAGCGCGTTCGGGACACCGGCCACGGTCAGCCTGCGCGCCATGAGCTCGCAGTCATAGCGCAGCATCTCGTCTTCGGCGGTGATCAGCAGTACCGGCGGCAGACTCGCCAAGGCGCCGTTGACCGGCGAAACCAGCGGATCCAGCACTCCATCCACCTCGGCGCCGATCCGCACCACCGCCTCCAGCGCGGCCAGCGGCAGATAGGGATCGCGCGCGACATTCATATAGTCGCGCTTGGCGGCGTAGTCCAGATCGAGCAGTGGGCTCAGCCCGATCAGTCCACCCGGCGACGGCATCCCGGACTCGATCGCGCGCAGTGCGGTGGCGAAGGCGAGGAAGCCGCCCGCCGAATCGCCCGCGAACATGATCCTGGCCGGGTCCGCGCCGTGCCGCAGCAGCCAGCGGTAGGCGGTCAGGCAGTCCTCGATCGCGGCGGTGACATTGTTCCCCGGCAGTTGGCGGTAGTCGACATTGACCACCGGCAGTCCGGTGCGCCGGGCCAGACTGGCCGCGATCGGGCGATGGGTGCCGAGACCGCAGATGGCGAAGCCGCCACCGTGCATATACAGCACCGCGCCGTGCCGCAGGGCGCGCGAGCCGCCCGACGGACGCAGGATCTCCATCCGAAATCCGTTCAGCGTCACCTGTTCCCGATCGACACCGCGCGGCTGCGGCCGCAGGCGCGCCAGTCCGTCGATCGCGAGAGCACCGATCGGGATGGTCGTGCGGCTGACCGGAAACATGCGCAGCACCGGCCGCACCGTACCGAGGCAGGTCGCCAGCAACAATCGGGCTGATGCGCTCGGACCGTCCGGGTTCATCAACAGACCCGGATCACCTGCGTCGGATTCACTCCCGCTGATCGCCACCATCGCGCACCTACCTCACACTGGCGCGCCGAACCCGACCGAACGGTTCTCCAGGCGAGAGTCGACGCTGACATCTCACACGCTGATGTTTCAGAACACCATAGCGTGATCTACGTAACATATATCGCCCGCCGCGCCGAAGCACTAAACGTTCGTGATCAATTTGTAGGCCAGTCGGAACCTCGCCGAAGCCGAGCGCGATACGCCTGGCAGACTCGGGGACCATGCGCGGAATCATCTTGGCCGGCGGCACCGGATCCCGCTTGCACCCGATCACGCGCGGGGTGAGCAAACAGCTGGTCCCGGTCTACGACAAACCGATGGTCTACTACCCGCTGTGCACGCTCATGCTGGCGGGCATCAGGGACATCCTGGTGATCACCACCCCGGAGGACGCCGACGCGTTCGCCCGGCTACTCGGCGACGGCTCGCAGTTCGGCGTCTCGATCAGCTATGTGGTGCAGCCGGAACCGGACGGACTCGCCAAGGCATTCGTCCTCGGCGCCGACCATATCGGCGGCGAGAGGGCCGCATTGGTGCTCGGCGACAATATCTTCCATGGCCCCGGCCTCGGCACCAGCCTCGAGCGCTTCGCCGCGATCGACGGCGGCGCGGTCTTCGCGTACTGGGTCTCGGATCCGACCGCCTACGGCGTCGTCGAATTCACCGCGGGCCGCGCGGTCTCGATCGAAGAGAAGCCCAAGGTGCCGCGGTCCAACTACGCCATCCCCGGGCTGTATTTCTATGACAACGATGTCGTGGAGATCGCGCGCGGGCTGCGACCGTCGGCGCGCGGCGAATACGAGATCACCGATATCAATCGCGCCTATCTGGAACAGGATCGGCTGCGCGTCGATGTACTCGCCCGCGGTACCGCCTGGTTGGATACCGGCACCTTCGATTCGCTGCTGGACGCCGCCAACTACGTGCGCACCATCGAGCAGCGGCAGGGCCTGAAAATCGGCGTGCCGGAAGAGGTGGCGTGGCGGCAGGGCTACATCGACGACGAACAGCTGCGCGCGCTGGCCGAACCACTGGTTCGCTCCGGCTACGGAAATTACCTGCTCGATCTGCTCGAGCGCGGACGGGATTGGTGAGCGATGGAGTTCCGTGAACTCGCCGTGCCGGGGGCGTGGGTGATCACCCCGCGCCAATTCGGCGACGAGCGCGGCATGTTCTGCGAATCGTTCAAGGCCTCGGAATTCGAGAAGGTGACCGGTCGGGCGTTCGATCTGCGCCAGGTCAACTGTTCGGTCTCGGCGGCCGGGGTGCTGCGCGGCATCCACTACACCGAAGATCCGCCGGGGCAGGCCAAGTATGTGACCTGCGTGCGCGGTGCGTTCCTCGATGTCGTCGTCGATCTGCGGCCCGGGTCGCCCACCTACGGGCGGTGGGACAGCGTGGTGCTCGACGATGTCGATCGGCGCTCGATGTTCCTGTCCGAAGGACTCGGCCATGCGATCCTGTCGCTGGCGGACCACTCGACCGTCACCTATCTGTGTTCGATCGAATACACGCCCGAATTCGACAGGGATATAGATGCCTTCGATCCGCGGCTCGGTATCGAATGGCCCCAGGTCGGTCTGGACGGTCAGCCGCTGACGTACATCCGTTCACCGAAAGACGCTGCCGCTGCGCCCTTCTCGTAATCGCCGAACGTCACCGCCCCCGATGAGGAGGGAGCGGTGACGTTCGACTTACCGTCGGCGGAGGGGATTCAGCCGACGAGCTCCAACTCCGGCTCCTGCGCCCGCACCTTGGCACGCTTGGGCAAGTAGGCCGTCAGCGCGATCAGCGCGCCCACGATGGCGACACCCGCGGCGAATTGCAGTCCCGGGCGGAAGTTGTCGAGCATCGCGGACGCAGTGCTCGCGCCGTGGTCGCCCGAGGAGATGATCGCGGTATTCACCGCGAGCACGATGGCCGCACCGACCTGCATCGAGGTCTGCAGCACACCGGCCGCCAGGCCCTGCTCTTCGTCCTCGATGCCGTTGGTGGCCTGAATATTGATGGCGGGGAAGCCGACCCAGCCGATGCCGATCAGCAATACCGCGGGCAGGATCATCGTCAGGTACGACGGAGCGGTATCCAGCCGCAGGAACAGCAGGTAGCCGATGGCCATCACGACCATGGTAATCGCGATGATCGGCCCGGTGCCGAAGCGGTCGACGAGCTTATCGGAGAAGAACGCCGAGGCGACCACCAGCAGACCGACCGGAAGCAGCGCCATGGCCAGCTTCAGCGGCGACCAGCCAAGTGAATCCTGCATGTACAGCGTCACGATGAACTGCCAGCTGAAATACGAACCCGCCACCGCGATGATCGCGAGGCTGGCCCGGACCAGCGTCACCTTGCGCAGGATGCCGAGGCGCACCAACGGGTACTTGACCTTCTTCTCCACCGCGACGAATCCGGCGAACAGCGCCGCGGCGCCGACGAACGAACCGATGGTGCGCGCCGAACCCCAGCCCGCCTCGGGCGCGGAGACCACGGTGTAGACCAGCAGCAGCATGCCCGCGGTGGACAGCAGCGCACCCAGGATGTCGTGCCCGCCCTCCTCGGCGGCCTCGTCCTTGGGGACCAGCACCCAGGCCGCGGCC
The DNA here is from genome assembly GCF_044458905.1 of Nocardia sp. NPDC050408. Lineage (NCBI taxonomy): Bacteria > Bacillati > Actinomycetota > Actinomycetes > Mycobacteriales > Nocardiaceae > Nocardia > Nocardia sp. NPDC050408. The sequence continues at coordinate 78,793 of NZ_JBITIL010000026.1, forward strand.
AGTGCGACAAGCGCGATCGGCACCGGGAGCAGGAAGGTCCAGCGCCAGCCGATGCCGGTCATCAGGCCGCCGAACAGCAGACCCATGGAGTAACCGCCCGCGCCGAACACGGTGTAGATGGACAGCGCCTTATTGCGGGCCGGACCCTCGGCGAAGTTGGTGGTGATGATGGACAGACCAGTCGGGGCGGTGAACGCCGCGGCCAGGCCCTTGATGAAGCGGGTCAGGATCAGCAGCGGGCCGGAGGCGACCAGACCGCCCGCCAGCGAAGCCAGCGCGAAGACGGCCAGTGCGATCAGGAAGACCTTGCGCCGACCGAGCAGGTCGGCGGTGCGACCGCCCAGCAGCAGCAGGCCGCCGTAGCCGAGCACGTAGCCGCTGACCAGCCACTGCAGGGTGGAAGTTGACAGATCCAGCTCGGCACCGATGGAAGGCAGCGCCACACCGATCATCGAGACGTCGAGACCATCGAGGAACAACACAATGCAGAGGGTGATCAGCATGCCCCAGAGACGGGTGGACCATCTGATCGGATCGGTCGCCGTCGCGGCCGAAAGGGTTGCTGCAGAAGTCATGGGCGGAACATTACATGCGTCGACATTAAATGCCAACACATTTAATGCGCTTGCATCGGCCGATCCGGGGCACTAGGATGAGGCCATGTCGAAGCCGTCGACAACACAATTACTCGGGCGCGATGTGGCGCCCACCGGGTTGGTCGCCGAGTGGCGTGAGCTGCTCGACCGGCACGCCGCCGTGAGCTGTGCACTCGAGAAGGAGCTGCAGGGCAAGCACGATATCGGCCTCAGCGAATTCGAGACGCTGGACCGGCTGGTCGACGCGGCATGTGGCGACTATCGGATGAGCGATCTGGCCAACGACATTTACTTGAGCCAGAGCGCCCTCTCGCGCGCGGTAGCGCGACTGGAGCGCGACGGACTGGTTTCGCGCAGTATGTGTGCCGAGGATCGGCGCGCGATCTTCGTCTGCCTGACCGAAAAGGGCCGCGAGGTCTACGAGGCCGCGCTCCCAACGCATCGCGAGGTGCTCGAGCGAACCTGGGGCAGTCGGCAGAAGTGCTAGATAGCTAGGACATCCACGCCTTCCCAGCCACCACAAAGCGAATCTTACGAACGACATTCGCGGCCCTCTCGCGACCGAGCCACCGAAGCACATACAACGAAGTCGCGAGACTTGACCATCCAGCACACGCGCACCAGCTGCCGAACGGCCCCGCCATCACCAACCACAACGAAGCGAGTCTTACGAGCGACCCGTTCGCGGCCCCTCTCGCGACCGAGCCACCGAAGCGCAGACAACGAAGTCGCGAGACTCGACCATCCAGCACGCGTGCCTCAGCTGCCGAACGACCCCACCATCACCAACCACAACGGAGCGAGTCTTACGAGCGACCCGTTCGCGGCCCCTCTCGCGACCGAGCCACCGAAGCGCAGACAACGAAGTCGCGAG
>NZ_JBITIL010000027.1:0-75233 GCF_044458905.1 Nocardia sp. NPDC050408
GGATCCAACAACCCGCCACCATGATCAGCGGCTGAATCATCCGTGGTCCGAGACGTATTCGGCGCCACCGCACCCGCAGGCGCAGGCGCCGCCTGACCAGCAGCACCCGGCGCCGACCCAGCCTGCGGCCCCGCAGCCCCCGGCGCAACCGCTCCCGGCGCGACAGCACCCCCAGCGGCTGGAGGTGCCACGCCCTTACCTGGACCGGGCTGAACAGAACCGGCCTGCGGCTGGCCCGGCACCGCATTCTGACCACCCGGATCCGGCGATGAACCCTGTCCGTTTGCGCCCGGCGCCGTAACACTCGGCTGCCCCGATTGTGTGCCGTCTCTACGCCCCAACCGCGTCCATGGCGTCGCCGACTCCGCCGACGAATCTCCTTCGTCCGCTCCGGCATCCGCCTCCGGATCCAGCTCGGGATCGGCGACAACCGGCTCCACCAAAGGACTCGTCACAATCCACCACCCAACGCACGCATACGGATGACGTGCAGCGCGGAGACCTCGAGTACCAGGCAGCGGCGACTCATCTGGCATTCCTCCCATCGGTCACCGGGCCAGGCCGGCATGCCTGGTGGCCACGGCAACTCGTGCGCGTCTTCCCAGAATTATCCTGACCGCGCCGTTTTGCGCCATGGTTCCCAACGCTGGGAATCCTCGACAATGAGTTCGTCGAGAGATGCCCGAGTGGTGCTGTCTGTCGACACTGAATTTGCAGGTCAGGGCCCGTTCTTGGACGGAGTGCACGATCGGAAGGTGGGTGCGGCTATGTCGATATGTGCTGACCCCGTCAGTCGTGCCCGGATTACCGATCCTGTCGGGATGGCCGATTACCAGGTCGTTGTTCAGGTCGCAGGTGCTGCCATCGACCCCGTACTGAGTAGGTGAACAGATGAGCTTTCTCGGCTTGGACTTGAAAGATATCGTCGTGACCGCGGTTTCTGTAGTGCCTGGCGTGGGTGCTCCCCTTGCCGGTCTCACCGACGGCATCTGGACCGGGGTCGAGGAAGGCAGTTTCAGCAAGGGGCTGCAAGCCGGCGCCACGACCTGGGCGATGTCGTCTATTCCGGGCGGGAAACTTGCGGGGGGGCTCTTGGCGAAGGTGGGCGGTCCGATTGCGGAGAAGCTTGCCACTAAGGGAGGGATCGGCAAAGGGATCGATTATCTTGCGAAGAATAAGCAAGATATTTTCAAATGGACGAAGATACCAGGTCTCAAGAATCGCACCGCGTTCGGCAGGGGCGCCAAAGCTGTCGGCGTAGCGGGCTCGCGCGCGACCGGCCGCGCCGCGGGCGCCTATGTCGGAAGTCGTCTGGATGAGGCCGGTTGGTGGCCGGGGAACGGCGGTGGTGGCCCAGAAAAATCTGTGGTAATTCCGGCTCGTCCGGCGGGGGCGGATATACACGGCAATTACTACGGGGCCAAGGACGGGAAAGCAATTATCGGGGATTACAACTCGGAAGGTAAGTCGCAGCAGACGTGGCCGGTGTCGGCATGACGGAAACTCCGGAAATGCCGATCCTCTGGGTTCCGGATGATAATCCCGACGCCGGTTACCCTTCCGACAAGAGCTACCAGATATCACCACCCACCAAGAAGCTCTTGGATAACCAGCTGCTGAAGTTTATTATCACCAACTGGGATGCCCTGGGCAGCGGGAAGACATCCGATCTGCCAGATCCGGGTTCGGTAGCTCAGGTCGGCCAGGTCAGCATGAGTCAGCTGAGATCGCAGACCGTCACCAACTATACGCAGAAGGCTAGTGCGCTCAAGGGTGTTTACAACTCCATGCAGGCCGAGATCAACGAGGTCGTGAAAGCCTCGGCGAAAGATACGAAAGAAGACCGCCTGCAATATCAGAGTGACATGAGCCAGTTTATCAACCTCATGAGTGAATATGCCACAAAGCCGCTAGATAATGGCATGACCATGGATGACTACATCATGTCCTATGTTTCGGATGGTCTGCAGGCTGGAACGAAAATCTATAAAGATGTTGCGGATAAAATGTCCGCCAGCGCCACAAAGATCACTGATCAGGCCAAGACGATCGAGGGCCTGACCAACGATCTCAAGGAACAGAAGGCGATCTCGGAGAAGCAACAGAAGGAGATAGACGCCCTGAAGAAGCAGGGCCCCGGTAACCCGACCGGGACCGGTAATCCTTACGATCCAACGCAGGCCCAGCCGGTCGGCACTGGAACTGGCACTGGCACTGGCACTGGAACCGACGACACCTGGAAGCCCCTCGACCTCGGTGCCGATGGCACTATCAACGACGGCGCCTCGACCGGAACCGGCACTGGCGGCGCGGACGGCTCGGGCACCGGGCCCGGCTCGGTCGGGTCGGTGGACCCGGGCTCCACGAGTCCCACGAGTCCGACGAGCGCCTCCCCGGTCTCGGCAGCCTCCCCTGATTCCGGGATGGGGTCGGGCCTCGGTTCCGGTATGAGCGACATGATGAACTCGATCGGCCCGATGATGCAGCAGCTCGCGCAGCAGGAAATGATGCGCCGCATGCTCGACCAGAACGGCCAGAATGGCCAAGTCCAGCAGCAACCTCTGGCCGCGCAGCCCGCGGTCGCCACGCAGCCCCAGGCGCAGGCCCAGGCCCAGCCGGCGGCGACAACCGCACCAGGTGCCCCGGCGGGGTCGACACCGCCTCCCGGCGCTTCCTCTTCGCAGCCCGGTCAGCCCGCAGGTACGGTGCCCGGCCACACTCCGGGTGCCGACGGCATGGTGGACTACACCTTCCCCGACGGCCGTACTCAGAAGGTCACCGCGGTGGCCGCGCAGGGGCTCGACGCCGCCTTCGGCAACCAGAGCGGTACCGACGCGCAGGCGGCCTATGCAAAGACACCAGCGAAGTGGTCGGACAAGAAGCAGATCGGCGACTCCAAGGATCCGAACGAGGTGATGACCGGCGATGTCGCGGTTTGGAAGGACCGCTCGGCGGTGGTGGTGAAGTTCGGCACCCCGGATTCCGGCGGCACGCTGGAGGCCGTTATCGGCGGAAAGCTGCAAGAGCTGACCTCCGACAACTTGAACCAGCTGTCGGACAGTGCGGGGGAATTCGGAGAGTTCTCCGGATTCGTCCACCCGCACGGCATCGAGGCATCGGCAGCGGGCGATCAGTCGGGCGGGGTGCCCGGCGGTGCCCCGACGGGCGACCAGTCCGGTGCGCCGATGCTCGCGGCTGCGGGCGGGGCGCCTGCCTGAGCACGCGCCAGGGTGAGAGGAGGCAGTGATGGTGGACGTCAACCCGGCGGAGCTCGCCGCCGCGGCGGCGAAACTCGCCGCGCTGGCGCACGCCACCGGACAATCGTTGCCCACGGGCTGGGTGTTGCCGGCTGGCAGCGATCCGATATCGGCCGAGGCGGTTCCGCAGCTCAATGCTCACGCCGCAAATCTGTTGAACGGTATGTCGGGTGTGCTCAGCGAGATTCACAAGACCGCGCAGAAGCTGGGTGCCGCGGCGGCGGATTACACCGTCGCCGACGACGAGGGAGCGCGCAAAGTTAACGGCAGTGGCGGCGAGGTGTTGGCCAATCCCGTCGCGGAGCCGATGCCGCTGAATGTGCGGCAACCGCCGGTTTTCAATATGCCCGCTGCCGGTGCCAGCGTTGATCCGCTGACCTTCGCCAACCAATTGCGTGGCGGTCTCGGAACGGGTCCGGCGAACAAACTGTCGGCGGATGTGCGTGGTTTCCTCGGCGGCTTCCATCCCGCCGCCCTGACGGGCGTGGACGAGGCAACCCAGACGATGCAGCATTGGGTTCCGGTCGGTTCGGCCGCGGCATCCGAGTTGACCAAACATCGTGGCTGGCTCGACGAACTCGGCACCGGGCTGGGCAAGCTGGTCGAGGGCATCGACACCTACAGCAACGCCTTCACCACGGCGAAGGCCAAACACCCGACGCCCGAAGAGATCATCGCGGCCCGCAAGGAACTGCTCAAGGCGATGCGCTCCAAGAACGAGCTCGGCATCCAGGCCGCGCTGGCGAAGTTCCAGGAGCAGAACGCGCGTTCGGCGGAGACCATCACCGGTTACGCCACCACCGTCGGCTCCAAGAACGCGGAAAACGCCGGTTCGTCGAAAACCGGTTCGGGCGAGAGCAGTTCGAGCGGTTCGGGCGACAGCAGTCAGATGCTGAGCAGTCTGGCCCAGATGTTGCCGACCGTAATGAGTTCGCTGATGTCCTCCGGTCTGTTGAATCAGAACAGCACCGACTCGACGACGGACGGGCTCGACGATTACGGCTACAGCGACTACGGCTCGACCGACTACGGTTCGCTCGGTGGCGGTTCGGCCGGTGGTGGTGGGGCCATGCCGATTTCCGATATCACCGGCGCGATGAATTCGTCGTCGAGCACGATCTCGCCCGTAAGTAGCATCGGCCCGATGCCGATGGTGAGTTCCTCGGGCAGTGCCGCGAACAGTTCGAGCCTGCCTCGAACCTCGGTGATCGAGCCGTTGTCGACCTCGGCGGCCGGTGCGGCGCGCGCCGCGGGCACCGGTTCGGGCATGATGCCGTATATGCCGATGTCGCCGGGTATGGGTGGTGCGGGCGGCGGCAATAACGAACGCAATCGCGTGGTGGCCTGGCATCCGGATCGGCTGATGTACGTCGACGACACCCCGCATACCGAACAGGTGATCGGCGAGAAGCCGACGATCGCGCCGACCGTGACACCGCCGACGCCGTCCCAGCCCAATCAGGCGTCCCAATCCGGAGGTTCCGCATGAGTGATATCCACCCCGATGTGCAGGCCGCTCTCGATGCCGCGCGCGAACTGCGCCATAAGATCGCCGATCTGCGCGAGAAGATCGACGGCATCCGGGCCCGTCGGCCGTCGCCGAGCGGCGCGGTGATTCCCGAGGTCGATGCCATGGGACGACTCGTCGGGCTGTACCTCGCTCCGGGCACCGTCGACCGGTTCGAAAGCGATGAACTGGTCACCGAGATCGTCACGGCCATCCGGGAGAGCACCGCCGACGCGGCACGTCAGTACGAGCAGCTCATGGACCGTGATCCGTGGGCCGAGGATCCCGAACCGGCCGCCGTCACCGCGGAGCAGGCGTCATGAGTGATGGCGACGGCGTAACCGTCGCCGACACCGTTCGATGGTTGCACCGCGAGGGGCTGGTCCGTTTGGCCGGGGTTGCCGATCGCACCCCGGATCTGCTGTGCGCGTATGCGATCGATGTAGCTACCGGAACCGTGAACGCGCATCCGGTCACCGGAGTCGGTGTCGGTTCGGACGTGGTCGCCCTTGCCGCGGACGATCTGCCGTATCCAGCTGGTTCACCGAAGCGGTTGGTGGTCGTCGGCGTGACCAGCGCCGAGGCGGTATTGGTCGTGGATCTGGCGGCGACACTGACCATTTCGATCAACGCTGACAATCCGGAGCAAGCGGCTCGTTCCTGGGTGCTGCAGTTGCTGCTGAATCCGGATGTCACGCTCACCACCAACAGCTCCGATCTGGCGGTGGCGGCCAGTGAGCGGTGCCGGCAGAGTTTCATTCCAGGCGGCGGCGCGACGATCATCAATGTCGACGACCAGTTCCCCCCGGCCACCACGATCAGCCTCAATCCGACCGCGGATGGGCCGGATCATCTCGACATCGCCCCGGACGGCACCGGTGAAATGTATCTCGGGGCCCGATTCTGGCAATTGAGTCAGGTCATGACCATCGGCGATGCCGCGTGGAATGCGTTGGCGCAGCAGCTGTCCGAACCCGATGAGCCGACTTCGGATAAACCCGCCGCAGGGCCGCCGGACCGCGTGATCGCGCCCGGCACCGTCGCACGCACCTAGGAGTAGCCGATGACCGAAATCCATGATCTAGACCCGGACGACCTCGACGAGGTCCCGGCGCCGGACTGGCACAGTCTGACCTATGAGGTGTTCAATCCGGACCACACCGTCGGTGTCGCCTGCGGTCGCGACGGCGAGGTCGTCGGGTTGCATATCACCGACGACGCCAGGGACAGCGGGGACACCTGGCTGGCCAACGAGATCCTCCGGCTCGCCCGGCTGGCGCATCTGAAGTCGCGGGTCGGCTTGCGGGCCGAGATGGAGCACAACGGCACCCGCCCGTACACCATCGATTCGTTCGACCTGCCCACCGAATCCTCTTATCGGGCAACCGAAATCGCCGAATTCGGCACCACTTCCTGACAGCCGGAATCTTCAGACAGGACCTGCCATGACCTACATCCTGGATATGGACGATCCGGACGACGTGACGGCAACCCATAATCACCACGTCGGGGTCGTGACCTCTTACACCGGCCAGGTCAGTGCGAATACCGATGCCTTCGTGTTGCAGCACAGTCCGTCATCGGCGCTCGATCACCGTACCGTCAGGGTGCGGGATCTGATCGTCGAATGGTTCGGGGACGCGGTCGATGACCTGAACAGCCATGCCGGTTCGATGCACAGACATGTCGTCGAGACCAACCATGCCATCCGCGGCACCGACGTCGCGGGCGGCACTCAGGTAACCGAGTCGATCTGATTCCCGGATGGACCCGGAGGAGCGCAATAGTCCGCATTGGAAGGCGATTGTCGGCGCGAACTGGCCGGAGATCTCGCCACGCGAGTGGCGTGCGCTGGAGACGGTCTCGCGTGACGGCGCGGAGGCGTTGGATCCTGAGGAGGCCGACCGCGCCCGCCGAGCCTTTGAGGACAGCGTCCGCTCCAGTGCCGGATTGGATCCGATCAAGGACGATCTGCGCGCCCAGCAGGGAACTTTGCGGGGTTTCGTCGATGCGCTGGTGGCCACCGCCGACACCTTCGGGCATATCGCCGGAATCGTCGACCGTACGCGCACCCACATTCTCGACATCGTCGATAACGCCGACCGCAAAATTCGCGCTGTTCCCGATGAGGTCTCCGACGAAGACGGCGACGGTTCGACCGTCGATGAGGAGCAGGCCAAGGTCAAGGAGATCATCGGACAGGCACGGGCCGAGGTCGACGAGGTGGCGAGGCACGCGCTGACCCTGATCGGACCGGGTGGCCTGCCGGAGTTGGAGGCGATCGCGGCCGCATTGGGGCAGCCGGGGCCGTGGCAACGTCGATCCTCCGGAGGGCCTGGAAATCGCGGACATTCGGATCCGCACGCGGGACATGGGCCGCGGCATCCCGGGGCGCCACACCAGCGGCCGCCCGGCGTTCCGGGCTGGCCCAACGGCTGGCGATTGCCGGATGGTCCTGGGGTGCCTCGGATCCCGGCATTGGACGCGCTGAATCGGCTCTTCGATCAACTCGGGCTGCCGCGGCCGTTCTCGCCGCTGCCCGGTGGTGAGCTCGGCGTGCCGAGCGTGCCGAGCGGGCCGGGCGGCACGGACAGCCCGATTGTGACGCAGCCAGCGATGGGACCGCCGCCGGGTACCGAGCCGCAGGCGCAGGCGCCCAGTGCATCGTCGACCGGCATAGGTGCGCCCGGCTACGGGGCGGCCCCCGACTCCGGCTACCGGCCACAGCATATCGGTGAATCCGCAGGTGCGGCCGACGCCGGCGCGTCCCAGCCGGGGGCGACGACTTCCGGTGACAGCGGCTCGACATCCGCTGCGGCGGAAACTCTCTCGACATCCGAGGGCGGTTCCACCGACCATGACGTGATAGGTACGGGGTCGAAGCCCGGTACGGATAAGTCGCTTGGGGTAAACCCCGATGGGGAACGCTTGGATTCGGCGCCGGGTGGCTTGTTCGCAACCATGCCGGGTGCCTTCGCGGGGCCGGTAGCGCCGCCGGTCGTCGGGCCGCCGATGGTTACGGCACCGCCCGCTACCGCGCCACCGGCTGCGACAGGTGCCGCGGCGAGTCCGTCGGCACCGGGGGCAGATACGCGAGCGCCCCAGGGAGGCGATTCGCGGATTTCCGGTGCGGGGCCCCGGGTTTCGCCGGGACCACCAGCGGCGTCCGGTGTTTCGGCTCCGGGTGTTTCGGTGCCGCCTGGCAGGAACGCGCCACCGCGTCCGGTACCCGGGGTTCCGGTCGGGTCGGATGCGACCCCCGATGACTCCGAAAAGTCCTCCGGCAGTGACCATCTGCGCGATGCGGTCGGTGCCGCGATGATCGCGGCGGCGGCCCCGACGTTCATGGTCGGTGAACGGGTCGATGGCGATCTCGCACTGGCACGCACCTTGCTGAGCAGCCTGCTCGCGGCGGCCGAGTCCGCGACGGTCGGCACGGCCTGGGCGGTGTCGGTAATGCGACATCCCGGCGGTATCGGCGCGTTCGTCACCTCGAACGAGGGACAGGGATGGATGCCGGCGCGGGTGTACCTGCCTCGGGAATTATCGACGCCGTGGGTATGGTCGGTCTCGGATACAGCCTGGGAGGGGATCGCCGATCCGGCCCGGGTACTCGCGGAATTCGCATTGGCCTGGGGTAAGAAAACCGGGGCTCGGCTGACCGCATTGGCATCCTCGCTACCGATCGAGGACGCGCTGAGTAGACAAATGGGCGATGTGCCGACGGCAGCTTCGGTCGGCGCCGCGGTGATGATGGACTTCGCCAGTCCGGCAGCAGGTTTGGTGGACCGGCTGGAACTGATCGGCGCGCCGCAACTGCTGGAGCGGGCCGCATCGGTGCCCACCGACCGGATCGGTTGGCGCTGCGTGGAACTCGCCGTCGACGCGCATGCGCGCACGGCACGGCTGGGACCGAATGCCGCGACCGCGCTCGGCACCGCTGCCGTGCGCGAGCGGATCTTACAGGCATTCCGGCAGGCCAAACCGGTTCCGGAACAGTGGTGGGAAGAGCTGCGCGATGCCGATGATCTGTTGGTGGCGTCCATGTTGCCGCTGAAGGCGGATGTTTCGCGAATTCCATTGGGGGAGCTACGATCGGAAACCGCCGCTGGCCGCTCCGCTTCGGATGCGTCGGTACTGCGGTCGATGCTGTTCGAACGGCGCTGTGACGAATTGGTGCTGCTGTTGGCGGAGGAACCGACCCGGCAGCGCTTGCGCGATGCGATCTACGCGCACGGACAACTCGTCGACCACCCGGCTTTCACGCAAATGTCCGCCCAGACACCGCCGCCCGCGCCGCGCCGCGCGTCGGTCACCGCACCTCCGACGAGGTGAATCCCAGCGTCACGGCGCCGTAGTGCGGATATTTCCGCCGGGCACGGCGGATGTTCTGGGTATGTGGTTGTCATAGCGTTCGAGATGCCGAGGGGTCGGTCGAGCGCAGCGCTCGCGGACCAGCTCGGCTGCGGACCTCTCTTCGAGAGCCTGCGATAAATATCTGCTATCGAATGCTTGGAGGTTATCGACTTCAGCAACTGTTGATCAGATCAGCTACACGCAGTGCCGATCTACGCACGCCGCGCGCAATGAGCGACTGCGCAAATATTTGGTGCGGTATCACGCGTAATTGTCTCCGGTTTCCGCAGTGAGATACGCGTGGTGGCGATTCGACGCCCGCCCTTGTGCGGTTGACATGCGGTTATGTTGCCATGTCCGCAATTCGGCGCGGTCGGGGGAGTGGGCTTATGCTGCTGTCCTCGGTGGCGTCATTTCATATCGGAAAAGTGGAAAAGTCGTATCGGCGCAACTTTAGAAATTCTTAAGATAACTGTTAAGTAACAATATTTAACACATTGTGAGATCTGCGTTAATGTTTCCTCCTCCGGTGGAGGCGCCTTCGCCACATGCGTAACGTCCGTCTCCGGAGACACCTTCAAAACCCAGGATCTCTGAATTCTTTCCATACGAGCGATGATCCTGCGTACTTTTTGGAGCAGTAAATGGACACTGATACCAGATCCGCATCGCCGTTACCTGGAGTCGCCGCGGTTCTCGCCTCGGGCCGTCGAGCCGAAAGCGCCGCGGATATTCGAGCTCGTTTCGAACGGGCCTCTCGCCAGGCCTGCGCAAGATCGATTACGTGCTGGAATCGGGCGCGGCGCGCGAATCGCAGCGCATACTCGATATCGGTTGCGGTCGAGGCGGTCTGATGCGCGCGGCCCTGGACCGGTTCGCAGTCTCGCACGCTACCGGAATCACCTCGAGCAGTCAGCAATACGACTACATCAAGGGCCGAGCGGATGACCGCATCGACGTTCGACTCGAGAGTTGGGTCGACCATCAGCCGGACGACGCTATTTTCTGCGTCGGTGCGATGGAGCACTTTATTCGATTCGGGTCGTCGCGACAGGAGAAGGTCGCGGCGTATCGGCGATTCTTCGAGCACTGCTACAAAATTCTGAAGCCGGGTGGCCGACTTGTCGTGCAGACGATCGCCAAGGGCAACCGGCCGATCGACCAGGCCGTCGTCGCCGATAATGCCTTCCTCTGGGCGGAGATCTTCCCGGAATCCGATATGCCCAGGTTCGCCGAGGTGGCGCATGCGGCCGAGAAGCTGTTCGGGGTGCGCTCGGTAACCAACGGCAGGGAAGACTACGCCAAGACCTGCCGGGAATGGCTCGAACGTCTTCGGGCGAATCGCGATAAGGCGATCGAAGTCGTCGGCGAAAGGTCCGTGCACACCTACGAGCGGTACCTCGACGTGTCCGCTGGCCAATTCGACAACGAGCACCTGGTTCTGCTCCGGTTCGTGTTCCGGCGAGTGCCCGAATAGACGCGAGCGAGCACAGATACGTGGATCCGCAGCCGAAGGCTGGGACCTCGAGAGAAAGGAAACATCGGATGAAGAAGATCAGCGCGATGACCACGCACGCGGCTGTGCTGGCACGAATCGCAATTGTGGCTGCCACCAGCACCGGCCTGGCCACGGTAGCGGCAGGCGTCGCCAGCGCGACCATCGAAAGCGATCAAGCGATAAAGCGTGACCGCGTCGCGGTGGTGTGGGATCGCTGAACGTGTTCGGTCTACCTTGGGGTCGGCGCCATCGGGCGCCGGCCCCGCAGATCCCGTCCGGACCAGCGGATGGACCGGGACATGAGCGAGCCGTGAATGGCTACGAAATCCTCGCCGAAGTCGTGCGGTTGCCGATCAGCACTTGGCGCTACGAATGGGAATCGCCGGATGTTCGACACCTGGGTCCGATGGCGCAGGACTTTCGTGCTGCCTTCGGTTTCGGGGACAGCGATAAGAGGATCTACAACGTCGATGCCAGCGGTGTCGCGCTGGTTTGTATTCAGGCTCTGCACAACGAGATCGCCGAACTCCGCGCGGAGCTCGACCAGTTGCGTGCGAAGTCGTGAAATCGAGTATTTACCCTGTCCAATACAATGATGTCTGGGATTGCTGAATGGGAAAGATTGCCAAGGCCGTGCGAGTGGTTGCCGCAGCCGACGTCGCGGAAGTGGTCGGACCGCAGGAGCAGCATCTGCTGCCCTGCATAACCAGGGATACCTGTGGTGCCGAAGGGATTTCGGCGGCGATGGTGAATATGGCGCCGGGGAAGGTGGCGCGGGCGCATCTGCACGAGCGCAGTGAAACCATCGTGTTCTGCGTGACCGGACGGGCGGTAACCCTGATCGGTCCGGAATTGGAGCCGTACGTGCACGGACCGGGCGAATTCCTGTACATCCCGGAGGGGGTAGTGCATGTGGCGGTGAATCTCAGCGACACCGACGGTTTGGTGGCGGTGGATGTGCGCACCGATCCGCTGTTCAGCGACGATCTCGTGCTGACGCCGGAATTCGACGCCGCGGCAGTCGAGATCGCCGCGCGCCTGCGGCAGGAGCTGGCTCGGGTATGAGTGAGCGCAGCGAGCGAACAATCAACACAGCCACGAGCGTGCTCGGGCCGGAGCCGAGCGCCAGCGAGGTGGAGGCTATGAGTGAGCGCAGCGAGCGAACAATCAACACAGCCACGAGCGTGCTCGGGCCGGAGCCGAGCGCCAGCGAGGTGGAGGCGTGAGCACGGGTGTCGCGTTCGGCCGGGAAGCGGCCATGCGCAGCGGGCCGATCGACGACGCGTTCGCGACATTGGCGCGGCGACCGGATGTGATCTCGTTCGCGGTCGGTGCACCGGACCCGGCACTGCTGCCGGGTGAGCTGGTGTCGTCCTTAGCTGGGGCCGCGATCGCGAAGTACGGGAATACCGTGTTGCAGTACGGACTCACCCAGGGTTTCCCGCCGTTGCTGGAGCAGGCGCGAATACTGTTGTCCGGCAGAGGAATCGGATGTTCACCTGAACGGGTGCATATCGCAACGGGCGGATCAGGGGCATTGCACAACATCTGCATGGCGCTGTTGAATCCCGGTGCGGTGGTGCTCGTGGAGACCCCGACCTACGGTCCTGCCGTGAAGGTGTTCCGCAGCCACGGCGCGCTGGTGGTCGAGGTTGCCTCCGATGCGGACGGCATTCTGCCGGAAGCATTGGATAGCGCACTGGCACAACATGATCCGGCGTTCGTATATCTCTTGCCGACTTTCCAGAACCCGACGGGACGGACCATGTCCACGGCACGGCGTACGCAGGTCGCCGAGGTGATCACCCGGCACGACGCATTGGTCGTGGAAGACGATGTGTACACCGACCTGCGGTATTGCGGTGAGCCATTGCCGCCGCTGTGGTCCTTCGCGCCGGACCGCACCGCCTACATCACCTCACTGTCGAAAACTCTTGCCCCGGCATTGCGGATCGGCATTACGGTGCTGCCGGATGACCTGCTCGAGCCCGTACTGGCCCTGAAACAGGGCATCGATATGCAGACCTCCGCCTTCAACCAGGCGATCGCCGCCGAATTCCTCGGCACACCAGTGGGATCCGAGCATCTGAGCCTGCTCGTGAAATCTTATGCGGCCAAATTGAATACGGTAGTGACCGCATTGGGAAAGTACTTTCCGCCCGGATTCAGTTGGACCGAACCCGATGGCGGAATGTTCGTATGGGTCGAGGGCCCAGCGGATTTCGACGCCGACATGTTGGTTGTCCCAGCGCTGAACAGGGGAGTCGCATTCCTGCCCGGATCCGCGTTCTTCGCGGCCCCCGACGCACCCCGCAACGCGATCCGGCTGAGCTTCGCCACCGTGCCCGAACATCGGATCGAACCGGGCATCGAACTGCTCGCCGGACTGTGCGAATGAGCATCGTCGGCGTCTGGGAGGTGGTGGCCGACGGCGCACCGTTTCGCTACCACGTCATGACCTTCCACGCGGATGGCACCATGGCGCAATCGAATCCGGATCACGGCAATCGCGCCACCAGTGACAGCAATGGGATGGGCACCTGGAAGGCCGAGGGTGCAACGGTCTCGGGTGCGTTCCTCGAATTCACCGTCGACCGCGCGGACCCCTCGTCGGTGCAGAAGGGAATCGTGCGGTTCGACCTGACCGTGGACGGTGACGAGTTCACCGGCTCAGCCAGCGCAACCTTCTACGACTTATCCGGCACCCCACGCCGCGGTCCGCTCCCCGCCACCCTCACCGGCCGCCGTTTCGCCTATCCGGCGGCATCGGAAATCGCATGAAACCTCCGCATCCTCTTGGGTGACCAGTGGCTGGAGCGGACTACGATCAGCCTTCCCGACGCCATGGCAGCCGAGGCCGAGGCCGCCGGCGCCCATGGCGAACTCCCTTCGTCTCCGCACGCGAGCCACCCGTACGCCGGGGCTAGGCTCCTCGAGCCGCGCATGTTTTTGCGCGCCGCGCATGAAATTGCCTGGAATTGTGTGCGTGGCGGGCAAATTCGTGCGCGTCATCGTCGGAGCGCTAGTTGGGGGGTGGGGTGCGGAGGATTGAGCCGAGAGGGTGGGGGCGGTGGGTGGTGCGGGTTTGGGCGCGGTGGAAGCGGGAGCCGAGGAGGTCGGGGGTGGTGAGGTCGGGCCAGGTCCAGCGGATGACTTCCCAGCCGAGGTCTCGGAGGCGGTCTTCGCGCAGCTTCTCGCGGTAGACCGCATCTGCGGCACTTCGGTGCGGTCCCAGATAGTTGTCGTATTTTACTTTGCCGTCGAATTCGCCGATGACACCGAGTTCCGGCCAACAGAAGTCGGTGCGTCCAACGAACTGGCCGACCTCGTCGAGGATCACGGTCTGCAGTTCGGGCTTCGGCAGGCCGAGTCGGGCCATGAGTACCCGACTGCGCGATTCGCCGACGCTTTCGCTACGGCCGTCGAGCACTTCGATCGTGCGCAGGGCGGCACGATACCCCGGTCGTCCTTCGGCATAGGCGATCGACCGGCGCAGTGAAGCACGAGTGATCGAGAACCGATGCATCGCGGCATCGCCGAGCACAACCGCCTGCTCCAATTCGAGTGTTCGGGCCAAATCGACAACGGTCCGGTCAGGTACGAGAACCTGCAGCGATGCGATCGTGGTGACGTCCTCGTCCCGGAAGGGGGCACAGTGCACGTGTAAGTGCCTGCCTCGATGACCGCTGCCCTGCCGACGGGTCACGTGGACCCGATCCAACGGCACGTCCCACAACGGGAGTTCGTGAAGAGCGGCCGAGGACTGGTGGCTGATCGCCCCCGATGACGACAACCGTCGCGCCGTGGCCTCGATCAGCAACAAGTATCGAGTCGGCCGATCCATCGATTCGTATGCATCCGGCGGTAGATAGCATCCCGGCCGCACCCGAGCCCACCCCTCACGCGCGATTTTGCGTCGCAACTCACTGTCGCTACCCCCGTCCGCCAACACATCCCGCCGCTGGATCGCCCCGAACTCCATTCGCCCATCCTGCACCCCACCCCACCTCGACACCCTCGCCGAACCCGCCCACCTGTGGACAACCGCCCCCTGTGGATAACTTTGTCTCGCGCACCTTTTCGCCCGCCACGCACGAATTTGCCCGGTGAAAACGTGCGCGGCGGGCGAAAAGGTGCGCAGGGCGGGAAGTTGGTTCGCGCGGGGGAGGTGGGGAAGCTGGTTTCGGGTGCGTTTGTGCTGGGCGGCCTCACTCCGGAAGGGGTTCGGAGTGAGGGCGCTTCGATGTTGGGTGGTCAGGCGGGGTGGTTGAAGGCTCCCGCTTGGACCTCTGCGGTGAAGGTGTCCCATTCGGTCGGGGTGAAGGTCAGGGCTGGGCCGGTTGGGTTTTTGGAGTCGCGGATGCCGATGATGCCGGTGTCGAGGAAGGCGACCTCCACACAGTCTTTGGACGCTCCACTGCGGCTGCTTTTGAACCAATTGGCTTCGGACAGATCAGTATTCACGCTGGTACTCCTTGCCGTTCGGGCATAGGTGGTCAGGCGTTGCCGTTGAATTCTCCGTCTTGCACGCGTGCGGTGAAGGTGTCCCATTCGGTCGGGGTGAAGGTCAGGGCTGGGCCGGTTGGGTTTTTGGAGTCGCGGACGCCGATGATGCCGGTGTCGAGGAAGGCGACCTCCACACAGTCTTTGGTCCCGCCGCTGCGGCTGCTCTTGAACCACCGGGCTCCGGACAGGTCAATGTTCATGCTGGTACTCCCTTGCCATCTTCCGCAGCAGTGCTCTGCTGCTGACCTCATCCAACGCCGCGCACTCGATGCGTTGGTACGCATGCCTGTACCGCTGCACGATACCGACCTTCTCCGAATACATATCGCCCGTGTAATTCTCGGCGTAGACGATAGTGGGTTCGATCGGCTCGCCTCGGCTGTCGACTGGGAACTCCAGGATCACGAAGGTTCCGATCAGTTCACCGGTCGGCATTCCCGAGGAGAACGGCAGTATTCGGATACTGACGTTAGGCATCGTGCTGGCGTCTGCCAAGTGTTTTAGCTGGGCGGCCATGACCGAGGGACCGCCGATCACGCGGCGCAACACCGTCTCGCCGAGGATCACGTTGATCTTGGCGGGTCTCGTTTTGCGAGTGATGAGATTCTGCCGCCGCAGTTTCATCTCGACGCGTCGCTCGCGCTCCTCGTCAGTATCGCCAGGGCTGGCGATACGCGCCATGATCCGCGCATAATCAGCCGTTTGCAGCAGTCCCGGAACAAGATCCGGTTGATAGGTCGTCAACGTCTCGGCAGCGGACTCCAACCCCATGAAGACACTGAAGTTCTCCGGAATCAGATCTCCGAACTCATGCCACCACGACTTCTCCGCCGCCTGCTTCGCCAACCCCCGAAGCCCTTCCGCGCGTTCGGGATCGATGCGATAGATATCGATCATCCCATCGAGCTCACGCATCCGGATCTTCTGGTTCTGCCCCTTCTCGTACCGCTGAAGGGTGCTCTTACTCCACTCCATCAGCCGTGCGGCATCCTCCAGCGTCAATCCGATCGCGTCACGTGCTTCGCGCAGCAATCGCCCGAGCTGACGACGAGTGATGCTGCTATCGCTGTCCACCAATGAATTACCCCCATATTTCGAGCCGGCATGTGCTCCAGAATCGGGAAGACCTTCCCACAAACTTCGGCTTTGCGCTGGGCTTTTTCGCCGATTGACAGGGGTTCCCGTTTCCGCCTTCCAAGACGCCCGCACGGGGTGTGTCCTAGTCGAGGCGGTCGGCCGATCCCACGGGTCTACCGCCACCATTGACCACCGATACGCCGATGCGAAGGTTCGCGGACATGACGAACATCCAAGCGGGACAGCCGAATACAGCCTACGTCCGTGCTCGTCCGGACGAGGGTGACGCGCGCAAACCCAAGGCGGTCGGCCTGGTCCGGACCGGCGTGTCCGGCCTTGCCGCGCCGCGACATGCGGCCGAGATCCGCCGCCACGCAGAACATCTGGGGTACCACTACCTCTACACGGTCCGTCCACCGGAGCATCCGGACACCGACCCGATCGGCTACGGCCTCACCATCGCCACCGGTGTGCAAGCCGCCGCCCTGATCGTCTACGACCTGGCCAGCGTGGACAACACACCCGCCCGCGTCTGCGAAACCTGCGACCTCGAAACAGTCTGCCCGCCGGTGACATGGGCGCGCGCCATGCTCAGCAGCATCACTCCGGACCACGCGCACCCCGACCATGCGCTCACCGTCGCCGAGTCACATCGAATCATGCAGCAGCACATAACATGCCGCGCTATCACCTGCCCCATGAAGTCCGCGGCTCTCAGACGTCTGGTCCGCGCAGGCGCGCTCGTCCCACCGGCCATGAGCCCGCGCGAACGCGCCGCGGCTCGCGGCCTGCCATTCGAACCGATCAGAAACGAGCCGTCGGCGTGGCACGGCCCTGATCTCGCAACGCTGCTGGATGTGCTGGACGCGCTCACCGACAAGGATTCCCACCCCACCCGTGCCATCGGTTCATAGCCGCCGAATGGACGGCATCCACCGAACCGAAGTCGATCGCCTGCAAGCAACCTGGCAGCTGGACCACCGTCACGTAATCCAAATCATGTGCGTACACAACATATCCGACCCGACACCACTGGCCACCTTCGACCCTGGCGGCTATCCCGACCTCGTCGAAGCACGCGAACGCCTCCCGAAACTGGCCCAACTCTGGGACGCCGTCCGCCACGACTTCTGGACCGAAGTCATTCCGGCACACCGCCGTTCCCCGCCACCGGAGCCATCGCGATAGCGCGGATCCGGTGCTCGCTCGCAGCACGGAACGGTAACGCCCTGCCAGCGGAAATCCTCGATGAAGTTGGCTACGTTTAACCCCGGTGGGAGGTGTGACCCCGAGTTCCGGCCCGCGGAAGTCGCTGCGTCCGGCGAGTCGGCTTGCCCCGGTCACCACCGCCCCGCTGGTGAGTCACATGGACCCGATCCAACGGCAGACCCCAGTTCGGCTATCCGCTGGCGCCGGAATTGGTATGAACATCTTCATGCCGTGCGTACGAGTTCGATCTCGACCGCGGAGATGGTGGAATTCATCCCGCCGGCGTTGGTTCCGCCTCACGGCGGAGCAGGCGCAGGGTCTCCTGAAGCGCTTCGTCGGCGTCCGCGCGGTAGATGAGACGCTCAGCAACGGCCTCGCTCATTTGCTCTCCGCGCAGGCCGGCGGGCAGGTCGCGATGGAGTGCGCTGAGTTCGTTGTGCAAAAGGCGGATCTCGCGCGCGGCCGTTTGCGGGGCCCAGTGCACCGGAAAGCGACGCGCGATCTCGTCGAGTACGTCGGCAGCCTGACCGAAATAGTGGAGTCCGGAGGCGTAGCGGCTTGTTTGATTCGTGACGTACATTCCCGCAATGATGAGGCTCCACAGGTAGGGGTCGGCTGCGGCGGCGAACGCTTTATTATCCTGTTTACGGTATATAATTACGTTACTATATATCTTGGCTCGCTCGCGCAGCGTACCAAAGACATCTACAAGTTCGGGCGCAAAGCTTCCCTGCGAGTGCACCTCCAAGCTGATATCGGCCGACTCGTAACGGCTCCGAACCCGCGGACCGGACAATTCCGCGAGTCGCTGCACCGTCTTCTCGAAGTTTGCGATCAAACGCTCACGGCGGGGGTCGTCCCGGCTGACACTGCGGGCGGAAACGACTTCCCTGGCCTCGTGCGCGGCTTCGACAATCTGTTCCAGATTGCGATGAATTTCCCAGAACGGCACCGGGAGGTGGTGTAGTGGGTGCGGCCTGGATCGCGGCCTGTTTACGGTGCCGACGCTGTCGAGTACCAGGCCCGCGCTGAGCCACATTTCATAGGCGACGGGCTTCCAGCCGGCGAGCATGAACAACATCTCGGACAGAGTTTCGTTGTTGAACATTCCCGGGTCGAGCCCGAGTTGGCCCGGGTCGACGAATTGCTTTTCGAGTTCGCGTGCCAGCGCAATGGTAAGTGCGTTCAGTCTCCGCGCCGCGCCGGTCAACTCCGCGATCGGTGGCGGGTCGCCACGATGGAATGCCGCCAGGTGTGCAGTGACCTCTTCCCGTGTCTCGGTCATCAGCAGCCGAGCCTCATGGAAGGGCAGCGCAAAGGCCCACTCCTCGAGTTCGTCGAATGTGGCTGTGGTGAGGTCCGGCATTGCGATCTCGCCTCGCGATGGCAGCGCGCGAGGGGTTTCTGCCGCGTCGGCGTCGCGGCCTTGAGGCGATACCGTGGACAGGTCGCCGGGCGGGCTCCACTGCGCGGGCGGAATCGAAGCACCAAGGGCGTCGAAGATCTGTGTGCTGGGCATATCTGAGGCATGGGCCCATGTCGGTCTGGCGGTCGCAAAGGCACTTCGCAATTCTTTGCCGACGAAGTGGATCTGCTCCGCGGTGAGTTGACCGTATTTCGCTGCCCGCCGCAGGCGGATGAGATCGTGAACGATTCGCTGGATTTCGAAGAACAGGAAATATACATCCCACACGTTCGGCGAAGCCGATGTCTTCTGCCGCAAGCGCTGCGTGGCCGGTCCGGCCCCGGTCAGGTGATACATGCGGACGAAGTCGATGACACGGTCCCCCGGCCTGGCCAACTCCCAGTCCACCGCGACCACTCTCCCGGCTCGTGCACCACTCAGGATGCGGAGCAGGTTCCGAAAGTGCGCGTCGAGATGCACGACGGCGAACGGCGCGTGAATTTCCGACGACATGACGCCCGAATGGATCCAGCGCAGTACCGGTTCGAAGGGCTTTTCCGGGATCCCCAGCGCCGTGAAGCAATCGGCGATTTCGGGGAGCGCTGCCCGGATATTGGACATTTCCTCGGCGACGAGTTCCTCGATGAATTTCCGGCGGTCCCCGATCCCCAGGAATGTCTGCCGGTGGAGGGTATCGAAAAGCTCGATCAACTCGTTGATCAGTTCGTCTGTCAGTCCCCCATGTTCAATTGAATCCGCGAGCTGTTCGGAGTCCAGGTATTCCATGAGGACGACTTCATCGATCCGGCGCCCGTCGGGCATTTCGACGTCGTGGAACACCCGGTATACTCGTGGCACTGAGGGCTCATTTGCCTCGGCGAACTTCCGATAGACGCGCCATTCGACGAGCTTCGTCTTATCCAGATCGTCCGCAGCGGCCGTGGGAAAGCGCACCATGAACTGTGGCTTTCCTTCGATGAAGCCGACGGGAACATTAGCGTTCTTACTCCCCTTCATAGCCGATGCCAGCCTATGAAGTCCTCTCTCGAGAAGTGCCTTGGCAATTTCCTCTGGCATGGCTTCGCCTATTGTTCCGCCGATCGGCTTGTATCGATCGTTGGTACTCAGGCCGGGTATCGGACGCTCGGCTTCTGGTACCGGACCGCTCGCATGCGCGTCGTCATCGGTATCGACTGCGACCGCCGCCGCCAGTCGGCGGAGTGCGCGGCGTTCCAACTGCCGTGGTGGCTCGTCGAGCCGCATCCGGTTGGCTGTCTCGGTACGTGTCGAACCATTCCAGAACCGGGCCATGAGGTAATCGCGCTCGACATCGGGAAGGGCCTCGAGACCGCGTTCGACATCGTGCCTGGTCCGTCCGGGAGCTAGCGCGCGAGCCAAGGGATCGGCGGGGTCGACCTTCACGAATTCGACCAATGCGCGCAGCATGGACTGCCGGAAGAGTTCGAACCGAACGTGTTCGACCGCGCGATTGCGGGCGTGGGCGATAACTACTTCATGGTCGTTGTTCCCGTGCTCCGCGATCGCCTCCGCGGTGATGTCCTCGGCCGCTTCGGCGGAGCCTACGACCGCCTTCACCTGTTGAAATACCATGTGGTGCAGGGATTCGGCAGGAGTGCTCGGCGTGCTGGGTGGGCGTCGTCGGCCGATTATTCTTGCCAGATCGTTGGGCGTGAAGCGTTCCGATCGGCCGGTTGTCGATGTGTCGGGTGCCGGTGCGCCGGGCACCGATCCCATCGGCCGCGCGGCAGGCGCCGCAGCGGTTGTGGTTATGAGCTCTTCGGGCACCGGGAAGTGGATCGGCTCGAGGCCCCCAGATCTGCGCTGTTCGAAGCTGAAACGCTGTTGCGTCGGCCATACCCATGCGGTTCGCTCTTCATCGTGCAAACCTTCGAAGATCGGGCCGGGGTCGGCCGGGAATTGCGCCAGTTCGATGGCCAACCGACGAAGCGTCTGCGCGAGTAGCGGGCCTTCCGCGGCCGCGGCCAGAACTTCCAGGCGTGCGAGGCTGACATTCTCCGCTGCGACACGGCGCACGGTTTCCGCGGATGCTCCGAGCGGGGACCCGTACTGCAGATGCATGACGTATTCGTCGGGCCACATCTCGAAGATCGCCGGATAACGGGCGCTGTTCGCCACCCGTACCCGGCCCGCGGAAAGTGGCCCATCATCCACCGGAAAGAGGGTCCAGAATGCCTGCAGCAGCGGCTCGACAGCGGGGTCGGTCCGCACAATGTCGGGAACTTCGTACATCCAGGTCAGATCCATCATCGCCGCGCCGGACGTTCCTTTTGGCCAGGAGAATCTATGAAGACGATGCCGTTCGAACAGTTGATGCGTCGCCAACCATTTCGCTGCGAATGCCGCGCGCCTCCTCGCAGTGTCGAACTGTTCCCGAGTGAGATCGCTCGGGCGGATGATGCCGGTAGGAGCGTCAGGTCGTATAGCGGCGCTGTGCGCCGACTCGACCGGGGCGGGGGTGCTCTCGGTCGGCTGCAGCATGTGTGCTCTCGGCCTGATGTACCGACATGAACCTGAACCAAACGGAGGCTGCCAGTCGTGTACCGCGATCATTTTGGTGGGGAAGCGGGTGTGCAGGGCAGCATCGATCATCTTCGAAATGTCGTCGGCCTGGGGAGGGGCGGCATACTTGAAGCTGAGATCGGTGCTATCCGAACCGTAAAACCTGATCCATGCATGGGCGTTCCCGTACGGGTCGAGTGCGTACTCGATCCGGCAGTCGACCGGAGGATCACCGGTTCCGGTATCGATGGTGATCAGTCTCGAACCCCGGGGCCCGTCTTCGATGTCCCGCCATCGCATCGTTTCGGAGGCATGCAGAATCAGCACACCGGATCGGTACTCCGCGCTGACGACAACCCCGTTGATGCTGAGCGGACGCTCACGGGTTTCCGGCTGGGACGCCCGCGAATCGACGACGAGCACGCCGGATACCACATCCTCCTCGGGGCTGTCGGGGTGCGGATTTCTCGCGATCCGGGCACCTGGCGGCGGCGGTTCTTCAGGACTGGTTTCCAACTGGTGATGGAGTTCGAACCAGGCGGAGTGCCGAATACCGCCGTCAGAGTAATCGGTGCCATGGTCATCCGAGAGGGCTCTGAGCGCCACAGTGGGCTGGTGTTCGGACGGCGTCTCGGCGCTGCCCGGCGCGGTGATAGTGACCACCTCGATGCGCGTTTTGCGAATGTCCTGCGCGTCCGTCGCCGTCACGACGGCCTCGATCCGGCTATTCGGTTGCTGTCTCGCTTTCACCACCAACTGGGTGAACAGTACGTTCGCCGCCGCGATCTGCTCGTCGGTGAGCCACGTGAACCGTTCACCGAGCAACCGCAATAGTTGGTCGCGTGCCGGATAGGCGGCACTTATTCGTTGGTCCTGGTTCTCGGGTATATCGCTAGCGTCACGGACGACGAACTCTTCATGAGCATGCGGCGGTGCGCTGGGAGGTGCTGACGGAACGTGCTCCACCGAGCTCGTGGTGGGTTCGACGGACGGTGGTGGTGCCGCTGCTGGTCGGCCGTCTCGGTCCGGTTCCCTTGCGCCCGAGGCGTTTTGGTTCGGCTGTTGCGGGACTTGCCGGTGTGGTTCGTCCCAGTGCACGGCGTCGCCGGGAACATCGTCATTGTGGTGGAAAGCCAGGAACTGGTTCGCGAGTTTCCGCGGCCGGTTCAGGCCGACCAGGCGGTGGCGTTCGGGAGCGAATAGGTTGTCCCCGGGGTGGTGGAAGGGCTCGGGGATGGCGGTGTTGTGATCGGGCAGTGTTCCGGAGTCGCCGGTAACGGGCTCGGGTGGGTCGGTCGGCAGAGCCCGCACTGGCGGATTGCTCATCCCACGGAGGAGGGCGAGAGTCTGATCCAATGCATCGGCGATCGAGGTGTCGACAATGAGTCGATCGAATGCATTCGTGCCGAGCGATCGTGTCCACTGATGCCTCGGGCGGGTGCGTTGCAGCGTCTCTAATTGTTCGTGCAGTTCGTGCAGTTCGTGCGCGGCGGCCGCGGCTGTCTGCGGGACTTGGTGTCCTGGCAGGCGCGCCGCGATAGCGCGCAGTGTCTCGGAAAGACGACCGACATGCTCGAGACCGGATGTGTAGTCGGTGCTCCTCAGCAGGTAATACCTCGTTATGGTGACCAGGCATGCCAGATAGGCCGCAGATGCGGCGGCGAAGTCTCGCTCCGATTCGTCGTGTGCGCGAGCGAATGCGGTGGCCAGGTCGGGCAGGCGACCGAATGCATCGGCCACCGCGGGATCGAGTCCTGTCGCCACCTTGTGCAGGTAGGTGTCGGCGACATCGGTGTAGAAAACGAGTTCTCCCTTCCAACTCGCCATGGCCGCGCGCAGCGCGGATGCCATTCGCTCGAGATTCGCTGCCTTTCGATTTGCCATCCCGGACGGAGGGGATATTTCTTCGGTATGTACAGATTCGGTCAACCGTTCCAGCTTGTGCGCAAGCTGCCCAGCCCATACCGAAAGTTCATGGAGATTAGGCAGTGGGGCATTGTCCAGCCGGAGACTTCCGACGCAGTCGAAAACCGCGCGCGTGCTGGCTTCCATTTCGCGGACGATCGGCGTCCAGCTCGCGAGATAGTTCGCGATTTCGGCCAGGGCTGCGTCGTCGAGCAGTTCTACATATTGTGCATCGCCGAGGAATGCTATTCCATCGGTGATCCTCTCCGACAGGACAAGGGCGATCGCATTGAGCGCCCGTGCCGCGCCGATTGCATCTTCGGGCAATGGCAATATGCCACGATGAAGGTCTGCGAGCGCTTGGGCGACCTTGGTGCGTTGTCGAGCCATGACCATTCGAATCTGGTCGAAGTGCACCTGGTGGGCCCACTGCCAGAGTTCCTCGAACGGAGCGTCGATTAAATCGGGCTCCTCGGATTCGGCCGATGCGGGCGGACCGAGGACGACATAGAGGGGCTCGTAGTCGAGGGCCAGCGCCTCGGGGCTGGTTATCTCCGCGGGATGTGGACTCCAGACTCCGATTGCTTCGAAATACTGCCGTATGGGCCAGTGGGTCCGGATTCCCTGGCTCTGTCTGGCCGCCCTGAAGGCCCTCGCCAAGTCGGTTGCGGCGAAACGGATCATCTCGGGAGTGAGCAGACCGAATGCCGCCGCGCGTGCGTGCCGAACAGTGTCGGTGATGGTTCTCTCGATCTGCGAGAGCAAATCGTACATTTCGTCGCGGTCGGTCTGCGGAAGGAGCCGTCGGAGTTGTTCCGCGTTCGGCCCGGACCCCTCCAGGAGCCGGAGACGGGCCCAGTCGAAGGCGCGGTCGCCCGGCCTGGCGAGTTCCAAGTCCAGGAGTGTCACCGTGCTGTCGACAGCGTAGAGAACATTCCTGAAATGTGCGTCGGTGTGTATGAGAGCCGGGTTGATTTTCGCGCCCGGCCGCACCATGCGCAGAACAGGTTCGTATGGATTTCTTGGTATCCCTATAGCATCGAAGACATCGCCGTAGAAATCACTTTCTCGGCGGAAGACGAGCATTTTCTCATCGACCAGCCTACGAACAAAGCTGTCGAGACTGAGTTCCGCGTTGGTACCTGTCTGCTCATGTAGTTTCGCGAGACTGGCGATCACAATAGCGATCGGCTTTTCCGGCAAATCATCGATCAGACCGGCATTGTCCACGAACCCCTGGATCTGTACACCGTCGACGATGGTTCCGTCCGGCAGTACGATACCGTTCATGATGTAGTACAACCGAGGAATCTTTACCTTGACCTCGCGCTTGGCGAGCCATTCGATCACCCGCGGTTCGGAGGTGAGTCTGGTGTCCATATTGTCGGCGCCCGGCTTCCGTATACGCACCAGAAACTCGCCGACCCGGATATTCAGGTTGTAGTTTCCGTCCAATGCCGCGGGAAGGTTACGCAATGCTTCCGCGATGATCGCCTCGGCCATCTCATGCGGCATGTCGATGCCGTCTTTCCCGCCGAGGAACCGAAGGTCTTGGATCGCGGGACCAGGGATCGGGGGGGCGGACGCTGGCGCCGGTGTAAGCTCGAATACCGGGCTGTCCTGCTCCGCCCGCGCAGCGGTCGCCGCCAGTTTCGTTGCGACGCTCCGGAGTGCGCGGCGCTCCACCGCCCACGGAGCCTTGTCCAGTCCAAGCTGATCGGCCGCTTGTCGACGCGTCAGCCCTTCCCAGAATCTCGCCTCGAGAAAGCGGCGTTCATCAAGTAATTCATCAAGGCACAGCTCTAGATCTTTTCTGCTCGCCGCAGCCAGGGCGCGAACCATGGGATCGGATATATCGACCTTCGCATCGATGATGAGCGCGACCAGCAGTGCCTGCCGGAATCGGGCGAATCGCACGTGATCCACAGCCAGATTCCGGGCAATGGTGAGCAGCGCGTCGGTGCCCTGCGCACCCGCCTGCGAAAATGCCTCGGCCGTAATGTCCTGAGCGACGAGCTCGGCACCTACCAGTTCTCGCACTTCTTCGAGCACCAGCTGCATGAGACGGGTGCCGGGGTCGGACGGCTGCTCGTCCTCATCGGCAGGTTCTTGCGGATGTGGATCGCTCGAGGTCGCCGGTTCGTCCGGGTTGGGTGCCGTGTCTTTGCTTGGGTCCGTCGGCTCGGTAGGTGCGACATGCTGTTCGACAAGTTGTCGGGGTTGCTCTGGGGATGCGCGGTCGTTGGGTGGAATCGGGTCCGAGTCGCTGGACTCGGGTTCGGACGGTCTGTCGGGCTGGTTCGGGTGCACGGTATCGCCGGGCACGGGCCGAGCCTGCGGTTGCGCTGCCGGTGGTTCGGCCGGGCCGTGGCCCCATTCCTGGCCGTTATGTGGGTCGTGATGGAAAGCGACTCCGCCGTCAGGGATTCCGGCGAATCCCGTCCCACCCATACGCGGTCGACGTGGTCCGCGCCGGACAGGCAGGTCGAGTGCGGCGTGTTGATCGAACTCATGGAAGGGGACTACTGGTCCGGGCGGGGTAGTGCCGCCAGCTCCCCGCGGCTTCGTTGAGGTCGGCTTCTGCTGCCGAGCTGCGGCACCGGGCGAGGGGGTGCCCTGGGCGGTTTCGGTCGCGGGATCAGCCATACGGCGGAGCAATGCGAGCGTCTCGTCCAGCGCCCCGACGAGGAGGGTGGAATGTCCGATTTTTCCGGCCGCGAGCTCGCGCATTGCGTCGCGGCGGTAGTGCACGGTGTCCTCATGGAGATCTGTGAGCTCGAGATGCAGCTGGTGTATCTCGCGACGAACGTCTCGCACGACTTGGCCGGGCGAGAGTCGAGCGTCGACTGCGCGCAACACGTCTGTGATTCGTCGCAGGAGGTCCAGTCCATTGCCGGGGTCGTATGCGCGAGTCAGGTAGTACCGCGCGGCGGTCAGCAAATCCGACAGATAGTCGGCGGCTGCCGAAGCGAACGCATGATCCGGGGCTTCCTGGATATTCGAGAATGTTGCATCCCGGTGGGGCATGGACCGCAAGGCATCGAGCAAGGTTGTGTCGAATTCATGTTCCAGCCGCTCGAGCAGCAAATCATCGATATATTCGGACCACCCCTCCAAGACGTCCGGCCTTGGAGTGAGTTTCAGGTATTTGGCAGCGGCTTCGGCGGGACCGCGCTCCTCTGTGGAAGGCCCGGCATTCGGAGGCACCGATGTCTCTTTCGCCCACGGCGTGAGCCGAACGGCCCGCTCCGCGTAGTACGCTGTGCGGCCGAGGGATCGCGCCTGCCAGTCGGCGTCCGCGAGTTCATCGGCGGAGTCGGCCAAGATTCCCATGCTGTCGAACACCGCGATGGTGGCGGCGGATATCTCGCGCAAAACCGGGGTGCGGACCTCGATGTCTCGCGCTAGGGCGAATAGCGTCGAATAGTCGGTCACCGGTCCCGCAGGTGCCGCGTCGCGCATCCGCTCACGCACCTCGTTTATCGCCACGTTCAGTGCTCTTGTCGCGCCGATAAACTCCTCGATCGGCGGCGTCTCGCCGCGGCGGAAGGCCGCCACGTGGGAGGTGACCCTGGCGTGCATATCGACCATGAAGGAACGAACGTCGTCATCGGAAGCGCTGTTCAGTTCGTCGAAGAGCCCGCCCCAGCTCAGCCCGATCAGTTCGGAGGTCGGGATCTGGACGGGCGAAGGGTGCGGGGGAGCCACATTCGCTGTAACGCTCGACGGGGGGATCGATACCGCGGCCGTGTGTAGGCGCGCCCCGGATCCTGGCGTCGAATGATGCGCACCCGAGAGGACCCCGACAGGTTCCAGTGATTCGCCGTTGCCTTGTGCTGTCGGCTCTGGCCTGCCGCCACCCGTCGCTCGCGCTGGGTGCGGATTGCCGACCCGGAGCGCATCGAAGATCCTGTGGCTATGCAGTGCGGTGTGAAAGCCCCACTCCGATCTGGCGACGCTAAAAGCCTGCACCAATTTCGTCTGTACGAATTGGATTTGGTCAGGGGTGAGAAGTCCGAATCTGGCCACGCGAGTCAGCCGGATCATATCGTTGATAACTCTGCTGATCTGCTCCAATGCATGATAGGCATACCCGCCGGATGGCCCGACCCCTTCGAGTAGGTAGAGGCGAGCCCAATCATAGGCTCGGTCTCCCTCCCGGGACAGCTCCCAGTCCAGCAGAATAATCCGGCGGTCGGCGATCCGGAACAGAACATTACCGAAGTGCGGGTCGACGTGGAGGACTTGATACCGGGTCGGGTCAAAGGTCCATGACATTTCGACAACTGGTGCGAATGGGTCCGCTGGAATTTCGGCCTTGGCGAAGTTGTCGCCGAATTCTGCCATCGCCTGCTCGTATTTCTTGGTCCTTTCGGCGACCAGTTCGCGGATGAACTCGCCGGGGTCACGTAGCCGACCCTGCGGATCATCGGTGGTCGGAGCTCCCGATTTCACCGGGATCGCGCGCATTCGGCGGAAGAATTCCTCTAGGTCTGCGACAATTTCATCGACCGGTATATCGCCCATATCGGCAACGCGCTCGGCGCCGTCGACGAACCCCTGGATTTGGACCCCGTCGACACGGCGGCCATCGGGCAGGAGGACGCCGTTGATTACCTTGAAAACTCGTGGCACATCCGGTATCCCATGTCGGGCCAGCCTTTCCAGTATCTGCCATTCGGGCTCCACCTTTGTGTCCAGGTCGTCGGAATCCGGGTTGGGTATTCGGATAATGAATTTACCGACGCGGATATTCCAGTTGTAATTTCCGGAATGGGCCGCAGCGAGGTCGGCCAATGCGGAGTTCAGCAGGTCGCTGACCATATCGTCGGGTATCTCCACCCCGGTGGTTCCACCGAGATACCGGCATTCCTCGATAGCGAGGTGGCCGGGCATGGCTTCCGCACGGGGATCGTCCGGCGAATGAGATCGGTCGGCGTCGGTGTCGGCATCGCTGGTGTTCGACCTTTCGGCGGCGAGCAGCATTGCCAACCGGCGAATGGTACGGACCTCCACGCTGTTAATTTTCGGGTCGGGATTTCCGTCCCAGAAAGTTCTTACGAGGAGATCGCGTTCGTCGGAGTCGAGAGCGTCCAGGCAACGCTCCATCTCCGATCTGCTTGCCTCGAACAGCGCACGGATCGTGAACTCTGTCTGAACCGAGCTGAAGGCTGCTATGCGAAGCATCATTTGCTGCCGGAACAGTGCGAACCGTAGTTGCTCCACCGCCAGCTCCTTTGCGGCCGCCAGCGTCGATACCGGATCTTCCGCACCGGCCCGAGCGAGGGCCTGCACGGTGATGTCGTTCGCGACCTTCTTGTCGCCGACGATAGCCAGCACCTCGTCGAACACTGTTTCGTTTATGCCGGGCAATCCGATCCGTTCCCGCGCGGTTTCGGTGCTTGCTGATTCAGAGTCATCGGGCTCGGACCGCGGGTTTGCGGCTTTGTCGATGTCTGATCGCGCCGCGGAATTGGATCCGGTCGACTGCTGCGTGGCGGTCTCGACCGCCACCGCATCGGATTCTTCCGAGTCCTGGTGCGGCACAGCGACTCCGGTGAGGATGATGCCGCCTTCGACCACAAATCGACCGTGGAATTCGGTCAGCGGTGGGCCGTCGTCCAGGGTGGAGCGATCCGCAATCAGCAGTTGCGCGGTGAATTCACCTCGTTCGATATCGAAGGTGACCAGAATTTCGTGGAGACGGAGTTTGCGATGGGTCAGCGGGTACCACGCCTTGATGACAGCTTCCTTGGCGGAGTGCAAGACTCGGTCCCAGTGCACGCCGCCGTCGGTACCGATCTGGTCGAGCCACTCGCGTTCGGCGCGCAGCGCCAAGCCATCTTGCCGACCACCAGGGATTGCCTCGTTGTATTCGGCGTCGATTCCTATCGACCGATGGTGCCGAGACACCGCGGCGACGAAGTAGCCGGTTCTGTCGGTAAGGGTGAGACCCTGTTTGTGGCTGATGCTTCCGACGACACCGGCCTGCCATAGCGGCATCGGCTCCCCACCCTCACGGAGCACCGGCGCGACCGGCACACCAAGGCGTGCCTGCGCACGGTGCGCGACCGTGCGTCCGTACACGATTTCGCGTCCGCGCATCCCGTCCGGACCCGTCTTGAGCGCATCCAGCAGTACCTGCTCTTCCGGTAGCAGCGCCGCCGTCGGATCCTCGCCGATGATCTCGGCCGTGGCTACTCCGGCGGGCAGGCCGAGACCTTCGATGATCGTCCGTCCAGCCGGTGCTCGCACTTCGCCCGGCTCGACGGTGTTCGATTGGTCGTTGCCGGCGGTCGGCTCCAGTTCGGTTGTGCCGCCCGGTGGGGGATCGGCTTCCGCTGCCGATTCGGCTCGGATGTCCGCAGGCTCGCCGTGGCGGGTCGGCTGCTCCCCGCTTACCTCGAATTTCGTTGTGTCCGTATGATTTTTGGTTCGGGGCAGACCTGGTGTGGCAAGCTGGCGCCGCCGGTCCATGATCCGTGAGTACGCCAGCTTCTGGGCGTCGGTTGCCAGTTTCCCGTGCAACGTCACCGCGTTGTATACCTCGGCGTAGAACTCGCGCAGGTTGAGTTTGCCGTCCTTGCCGCGGCTGTAGCCGCTGAGCTCTCGGTCCAGCCACTCGTCGAATTCACCCAGATCAGTGGGGCGAGTGGTTCGGACGAAAAGCTGCACCAGCTCAGCCATGATGTTGTCGAAGTCGTCGGGGTCGTCGTCGAGTCCGCTGAGGAAATGAACCGCGTGGCCGCCTTCGTGGCCCATGACCGAGTCACCGGGCCGAGCGCTGTCGCCGACCAAGAATCCGATTTCTACCTGCTCGGCCAGAACCTCGTGGAACAACGGCGCGTTTATAGCGAACCGTTCGCTCAACATGAACCCCGTGGCGCGGGTGTCGCCGTTCGTCGTCGTCCAACTCGTCCAAGCCATCGCGAGTTCGTTCGCATACGGCCCAATTCCGATGACCGGCCGATCTTCCTTCGGATCGGCAATAAGCAGATCGGGGTGATCGGTGAGCAGAACGCGGACTCGGCTGATGAACTGCTCGAAGATATCGGCGTCGACATCGGCGAAGTCGGACCCGACAACCTTGACGTCGAAGTCGCGTTCCAGATCCTGGGCCATCTTCTCGATCCGAGCCGATGTCGACTTTTCGTCGCTCGTCGACGTGCGGGGAGCACGCCCGCGCAGTTCGTATGCTCGGTCGACCAGCAGCTTGTACAAAGTCTGCTCGCCCGCGGTGACGTTCGAGCTTTCGAGCTCAACATCCCTGAACGACCGCACCAGAGCCTCGCGGACAATCAGGTTTCCCTCGTCTGTGAAGCAGAAATGGGGGAATTGCAGTCTCAACCACGCGTGGAACGCTTCCTCGTCCAGCTCCCCGCCGTCCGGTTGGAAGCGGTCCCGCAAGGCGTGCATGGCGTGCGCCTCCGCCCGCCACCGCCCCGCGAACACCACTGCCCCGGCGAACAATTGGGTCATGGCATCGCGAACTTGACTCGGCCCCAACCCGGCTACGAAATCAGCATCCAGAAGCAGCTCTCCCGTGCGTACATTCGAAAAGGCGAGCTGCGGAACAACACGGCAGGTATTTCCGTCACTCAGGCTGGTGACGCCGATTCCGATGACATCCACCGCAGAATGCTTTTCGTATAGGTCGTGGAACGTTTGGGTGAACACCTGGAACGCTTCCAGGTCGGTTCCCGAATCACAGGTCGCTCTGGTGAGGGGATATTGCTCCGCGAATGCGTGACTAATTTCATCTGTGGTTCGATACTGCCCCGCAACCCATTTGGGTGACGGTGCGGAGCCGCTTTCTCCAGTCAGCCGAAACATCCGCGCCGCGAAATCGACCATGCGCGATCGGATACGGCGGTTGGGATCCTGCCCTCGTATCTCGAGTGGGCTTGGTGGGGTGGGAGGGAGTCCTTCGTCGGGGCGGGGGTCGGTCACCGGCATGTCGGTGCCGACGGATTGCGATTGGGTCTCGTCGGCGACCTGCGCCTGCCCTGGCGTCGCGGTCGTGTCGCGGCTGGCGAATGCCGCACGGAGCTTGTCGTTGGCGTGATCGCGGGTGGGGTCGGTCTGCTCGGCTTCGGCCGCGTGCCCGGCTCGGCTGCCGTCGACATTGTCCCGGGGCGACTCGTGCGCCGGGGATTCCACGAAAGCAGTGGCCCGGGCGGCAGCAAGATTTGTCCCGGTTTGTGGGGCCGTAATCGCGACGGCCAACCTTCGGACGGTGTCGACCTCGCTCGATTCGTGCGGCGAAGTGATGAGCTCGGCCTCGAACGTGATGATGCCGTTCTCCTCGGCGGGCTCGGAGAGCGGGACCAGTGTCGAACTCCGCGGGATCAAGATCTCTCGTTCCGCTTCTTGGTCTATCCTTGCCAACCCCTCGTCGATGACCGATATCGACTCGACATCGATAAGCTGGGCGCCGGTGTCCACGTAGATGATGATTTGGACGGGCAAGTCGACATGGCGACCCGGCAGTACGGAAGCAGACATCAATCCGGTGTCCGTCAAGCCGAAGTTGACGAGCCCGTGGCGTCGGCCGAACACTCGCTCGAGGCTGTCCAGTCTCCGATACAGCTTGACCGGGCCCACTGAGGCTGCCGCATGCCGGAACGCCCAATCCATGCAGTTGATTTGGGCCGCAAGGGTTTCCGCCAGAGTTCGGAATTGGGGTGTGTCCGGCCAGCCGATGCCGCGCCCAGCGGCGAACACCTCCTCGGCGGTGACCTCGCGCTGTGAAAGCTCGATCCGCTGCTGCGGTGTCAGCCCTCGGCCCATCGCGCGCAGCACCGGGTTGACCGAGGCGGACGCGGTGAACGCCCGGAGGGCACCGACGATCTCGTCCGCGTGGCCATCCGCCGGATCGTGCCACATATGTATCCAGCCGACACCGTTGCGGATTCGAGCCACCGCCTCGTCACCGTCTACCGCCATACGGCGGAACCATTCGAGTCGCGCCGCCGCGTCGGCGGGATCGGGATTCTGCACGGTCCGCGATCCGGATGGCGTGACAGGTTTTTCGCGTGACCCTGGCCGGTTGGTCGCTGATCCGGCAACAGAGGGTCCGGGGGCCGACAAGGTGGTGGACCGCTCGTGCCCGACGATCTCGGCCGAGCTCACATCGGCGGGCAGTACCTGCCCGATCGCTTCGCCCGCGTCGGCGGTCGGAGTGGGATCCGAGTCGGCGGAATCGGATTCGGGCTGCGCGGACGAATCCGGCGATTCCAGCCCTGCGGCGGAGCCGATCCGGCCGCGGACTCTGCGGCCCTCCCGCCATGTTCGAAGCCGGGCCGCCACGCTTTTGCCCAGGTGCTGATCCGGCTCGCCGTCGACGAATGCCATACCTGCGAACGGACCGAGGCTATCCAGATCCAGGCCGTATTCGTCACCGAGGCGCCGCAGGCAATCCGCTAAAGGCTCCCATTCCCGAAGCCGTGCCGAGTCGTCGGTGTGGAAGGACACCCACACATCGGGCTCGCCCACCCGCTCGCTTCGGTTGTGCAACACAATCAGGTGATTCGCCACCTCATTGCGCCCGACCGGACCCGGACGTTGCAAGACCAGCGCAACCGTTGACCCCGGACGTTGGGCCATCCACCCCTCGACGGTCCGCTCCTGCTCAGTCTTCGATATGCCGTGCCGACTCACCGAGTCCCAGCCGCCTCGGTGCAACGCGGCGCTGAAGATTCGCTGCATCGTCCGAACCCGTGAGGCTCCCTTGCCGATCCGCTTGGCCGCACGCTCCCGGATGCTCTCGTCGCCGATGAGGTCCGCGACCAGCTCCGCCGCACCGACCACACAGTGCTCGGAATCGTTTGTGAACTGCGTCCATACTTCCGTATCGCCCGAGACGGCGGGCGCAACGGAATCGCTATGAACCGGTGCGGGTTCCGGATCCTCGGCGTTCGGTGTCGCAGGTGCCAAGAGCTCGCCCGGACGTGCTTTCTGGAGCTCGCCATCCGCCAGGACCACCTGGCCGCCGACGATGACCGCGCTGACCCCCGCAGCGGGTTGCCGCGGATCGGTAAGGGTGGCGACCTCGGCCTGGAACGCCTCGGGATCGAAGAGGACGAGGTCCGCGATTTTCCCGTGCTGAATGACACCGCGATCTCCGAGCCCGAATCGCTGTGTGGGCAGCGAGGTGATCTTGCGGACAGCTTCCTCGAATGGAATTCCCAGCCGCGCAGCCTCCTCGAAGTACTTCGGAAAGGTCCCGTACAGCCGGGGATGCGGTTTCTCCGCATCGGTCGGCAAGCCGTCCGATCCGATCATGCTGTAGGGCTTGCGCAGTACCCGCGCCATATCCTCCGGGCTCAGGCAAAGCGAGACGAAAGTCAGGTCGCCCCTTGTCTTTTCGAGCATATGGCAGACCACTTCGGTGACCTCCATGCCGAGGGCCTCCGCCGCCTGCTCCAGATTGAGACCCTCCAGCCGCTTGAGCTCGTCCAGCGCTCTGAGTTCTTCGGCGTGCCTGAGATTTTCCAGGCGCTCGAGTTCTTCCTGATTCGCGGCTCCCCGCAGTCGCTCGAGTTCCTCGGCATGTCTGCGGACTTCCGTGCGCTTCAATTCCTCGTCCGGAACGAATGTCAGGACAAGCGCCGCAGGGGTGTCTCCTTGAAGGATATTCTCCCAATCCGGGTAGTCGGGGTCCCCATCGACGAGTTTGTCGCGGATCCGCGCGCGCCGCTCGGGATCGCGCAACCTGGCCATCGTCTCGTCCATGCCGCCCTGCAGGGCTGAGGGCGGCAGCAGGTAGATCGGGATGAGACCGGTACTCGGGTAGGGGTAGACATCGACGGTTACGTCCAAGCCGTCGGCGACGGCTTCGTCGATCATGCGCAGCGCCTCGGTCATCGTTCCCCAGTTCGCGGGGCCGGTGGCCTTGAGATGGCTGAGGTGGATTGCGACTCCGGCGTCACGGGCTATCCGCAACATCTCGGCGACGGAATTGAGCAGGCCGTCGCCTTCGTTTCGCATGTGCGCCACGAGAAGACCGTCATGGCGTTGGACGACAGCCCCGAGACGGGTCAGTTCCTGCGGGGTCGCCGTGGCTCCGCCGTAGATCAGTCCCAGTGAAAGGCCGACCGCACCGGCCCGCATCGCCTCCTCGACATGCTCTTCCATCGTGCGGATTTCGTCTTCGGCGGCTTCGCGCGCGTCGTGTCCCATCGCGGCAACCCGCACCGCGTTGTGTCCCAACAGCGGACGGACGTTCTGCCCCAATGCCTTTCGACCGAGCATGTTCAGCCAGAACCGCATTGTTGGCCAGTCCCATGGCTGGTCGATCACGCCGAGCACCGCGGCGGCTTGTTCGGCGA
Organism: Nocardia sp. NPDC050408; assembly: GCF_044458905.1. Lineage (NCBI taxonomy): Bacteria > Bacillati > Actinomycetota > Actinomycetes > Mycobacteriales > Nocardiaceae > Nocardia > Nocardia sp. NPDC050408. Next base: position 34,592 of record NZ_JBITIL010000027.1, read on the forward strand.
ATTGTGCCGCATCTTGCGGATCCACGGTCGGGAACATGCTGAAACCGCAGTTGCCGGTGACCACGGTCGTGACGCCTTGGCTGACCTTGAAGTCCAGCGTGCCCCACTTCGTTACGGCTACATCGTCGTGGGTGTGGGTGTCGACGAAGCCGGGCACGAGGACGAGCCCTTTCGCATCGATGACGGGTGCGCCGGCCCGTCTGGGCAGGGCGGGGCCGGTGGCCACAATGCGTCCGCCCCGCACCACCACATCGCCGACGAACGATGCGGCACCGGTTCCGTCGACGATTGTTGCCTCGGCGACGACGACATTCTGCGTCAGTAGCTCGGTCAGTCGCTTTTGCAGCTGCTGGGTGTCCGCGGAGTCGAGGTGGCGCAGCGTAGCGGCGGACTGCTCGAGTTCTGTGACCCAGGCGCGCACAGTTTCGTACCATGCCCGCCGGTTCGGCTCGTCGCGCCGACGGTAGGCGTCCGCGTACCACCGCTCCAGTTCGAGAAGGTCGTTGCGCAGCCGGACTGCGGAGTTGAACTCGTCGACGTAGGCGCGCAGCGCGTTCAGCCTTGACAACCGTCGGCCCGACCGCAGCAACACGCTGCGGCCATATCGCCCGAGCACCGTGCGCACTCGGCCGCTCACCGCGATCGCGTCGACGACGGCCCGCACCCATTCAGCGGGCGCGTCCGGCGGCAACAGTCCGATTTCCGCTCGCAGTTCGTCCGGCAGTGCCCGAATCTGCGCGGCAAACAGCTGGGCCAAGGCGTGGCGGCTCTGTTCGAGCCGCATCCCCGCCGGACGGTCGCCGGCGAGCTCCCGCAACCGCGCCATGTCCAGCTGACCGTTGCCGATCATGCGCGCGATCAACTGCCGACGCCATCCACGCCGCATCGGATTGCGGTCGCGCATACGCCACACGTCCGATGCGCCCGCCTCGTCGGCAATCATGCGGAAGTCCGCAGTCACCCGCTCTCGAAGCTCGGTCAGGGCGGGACCGAGTCGAAGTTGCGAGGAGGAATCACCCGGGAGAGTAACCGCTGTTCCGTTCGGGCTGTCCGGGTTGCCAGGGCGGCCTTTGATCGGGTGCCCGCGTTGCTCTCGGGTGGGGCCGTCGGTATCGGGGCGGGCGGCGAGTTGGAGACGACCCCGGCTGTCCTTGGTGAATTCAAGGAGGAAGGCGTCTTTGATTTCGGGGAAGGTTTCGGGGAAGGTTTGTTCCCATTGGTCGCGGTCGCGGACACGGGGCATGCGTTGGGGCTGTTGTTCGTCGGGTGCGGTTTTGCCTGGTGTGGGGATGTTGGTGTCGAAGACGAGGGTTTTGCCCTTGCCGAAGGAAGTGATGAGGAAGCTGTGGGCGGTGTGGCCGTCGTCGATGACGAAGGCGAGGGCCTCGGTGTCGTTGTTGGGGTTTTCGAGGGTGTCGATGGCGCGGCTGATGGCGCGGATGATGGCGGTTGTGGTGTCGGTGGGGGTTGTGCTGTCGGTTGTGGGGATTCGGGTGTATTTGCTGTGGAGGCTGTCGGTGAGTTCTTTCCAGGTTTCGGCCTCATCATCGGGGATGGTTGCTTCGTCGTAGCCGATGGCCCAGGCGGCGCGCACGGTTTGGACGAGGCATTTGCGGACGTGCTCGGGTACCGCGGTGGCTTCGTGAGAGTTGTTGGAGATGGGGCCCGCGTCGGCGGAAACATCGGATTGCGCTGCCTTGGTTGGTGGTTCGGCCGGTATTGCATCGGCCGTGGACTTTGTGGTTGTCGCAGTACGGTCGGCCGCGCGCTCCGTGATTGCGGCTGCGAGATGCGCAGTTCGGTCGGTGTCGCCATCTTGCGGCACTGTGGCCACGGCGAGTGCGATGCCGTCGCGTACGCGCCATTTTCCTTCGATAAGCGCCACCGGTGTACCGAAGAACGTGAGGTCAGCGACCGGTAGTTGGGCGTGGAAAGTGCCGGTCGCCAGATCGATGGTGACGTGGATATCGCGGTCGGGTATGGCTTCCGGAAGCAATGCCTCCAAGGTTTCGCTGACCGCGTCCTTGATCACCCGGAACAGTCGTTCCAAATGCACCCCGTCGCGCATGAGGGCCTGCCCACCGACGTTCTGCAGCCAATTCCATTCCTCGTCATTGAGGAAGAGGCCCGGTCGCCCACCTGCGTGTGCAGGAAACGGTTCATGCTCGCCGACGCCGATGCCGATCGCCCGAAAATCCCGAGCATGGGCGACCACCGCAGCGGCGAAGTTGGGTGGGCAGAACGGGGGGAGCATGGTGATGGCGCCCACCACCTCGTCGGGCCAGGGCATCGGAAGGGGGTACGCGGGACGGAAACTCGCACTGAAGCCGGGCGCGGCGATCGTGGAGAACCCGAGGCGGTGCAGCGCCATTCGGCCGCACTTGAAACCCGCGTCTTCGCCACCCAATCTCTCGACGCGCCGCTCGCCGAGCAGCTCATCCGCGACCACATTCGGCGGCAGCAGGGCGTGAATCATCGATTCCCGGAAGACCAGCCACGTCGACTTGTGGTCTTCGAGTTGCACGACGCCGGCATTATCCGCCTTCTGGGCGACAGTGAACTCCTGCACCGCAGGCGATCCAGAGTGGTTGTCGATCACTTCGACAATGAGTTCGCGCTCGCCGTGTCGGTGCTGGCGCCCGGAGATTCGGGCAACGACACGTACCTCGCCGGTGCTGTCGGCCCGCGCCCGTGCGGCCAATTCCGCGACGCCGGCGTGCACGATTTCGATCTGTTCGTCGCTGCGCCAGACCTTTCGACCCAACCACTCGGCCACCCCATCGGCCACGACCGCCGCCGCATGCGCGACCTCGGCTGCGGTCAGCTGCGCGCCTGGCACTCCGGGTGGGCCCACGGTCATCTCGAAGGGGAGGACTCCGATACGCCGTCCGGGGTGCACCGCCATGTCGTCCTCGCCCGGACCTGGTTCGAAAAGCTGGTCTGGCCACGACGTGTCGTCCGGACCGATCCGAATATGCCAGAATCCACCGTCCTCGGCGTCGGGCACGATCAATCTCAGCCCGACTCGACTCACCAGTGTCGTCGGGTCGAATTGCAGCAGCTGCACGGTAAACGGGACGTCCAGGTCGCGTGCTCTGGCCGCCGTCAGGTCGTCCCACAGGCGAATGGCGTACGCCAACTGCCGAGCCTGCGCATCGTCGAGTTCCTCGGTCGGCACCGAACGCAGGTTCTGCACAAGCAGTTTCAGGGACCGCTCAGCCGCCTCATTCTGTACGTTCGTCGGAAAGTAATCCCGCGCGCTCACTTCACGCGGATATACCTTGATCAACGCCGCCCGCTCGTCATCGCTCAAACGTTCGTGCCACCAACGCTGGATTTCGAGCACCACACTGCGCTGCCTGCTGTCTTCGGGTCGACTCATCCACGCAGCCGTCGCGTCCGGGGCCGCTTTTCCCAGTGCTCGCGTTGCCAGCTCGTGGTCGGACTCGGAAGCCGGTTCGACTGCGAAGGGGTCGTTCGCCGCGTCGTCTGGAGGTAGTGCGCCGGCGTCGACTGGTCGCAGGGCCCGACCTCGTGTCATGTCCGGGTCGGCGTGTGGGTTGTCTTCGCCCAGTCGTTGCTGTCGTGACTCCAGCGTGCTGTCGCCTTCCCGGCGGGTCAGTTGCAGGACATGTGTGGTCTGCACCGGGAATGGTGGATTTTGCGGGTCGAGCACCGTTTTCGGCTGTGTTGCCTGCTGGTCGTGGTCGTGGATCCAGATCTGTTTGCCGTCGTTGTGGAGCAGGAATAGGTGTCCGATCGCGGCACCGACGGGCCGGGCGTTCACCAGCATTCCCGCACCGGCGCCCAATCCGGTCAGCAGCTGCGCTGCTTCAGCGAGGCCACCGTCGAGCCGCTGGTGGTGTGCTCCGGCCAGCCAGGCCACTGCTGCTGGTGGTACCGGTTTGTTCACATCGACTGGTTGCTGTACGTCGAATCCGAGATTCCAGGCATCCTGGAATGCTCCTACCGCGCATATGGGATCCACAGCGCCATCCCAGGGCTGAGGGACGTCTGCGGCCGCGTCTTCCCTGCCGTCCGTCGGTTGCACTCCTGCTGCGAGCGCCGTTGTGCTCGTAGCCGCGTCGGCGATTTCCTGGCGCGTATTGCCGTCGGTGACGACGTCGTTCGGTTCGATTTGCCGGGTGTGGTGTGCAATTTCCGCCGTGTCCGCGGGCGCGCGATTCCATTTGGGCTTCAAATGCTTCATCAGCAGCGCAAAGAGTACTGCCTGCCCATCGCTCGGCTTCGGTGCCTTGCCATCGATCGGATTTCCGGAATTGAGTACGACCGCGCCGACCGACTCTGCAAGAGCGGCTCTCTCGTCCAAGTGCAGTTGTCGATGGGGGGCCCAATGATTTTCGCGATAGCCAGCCCGGCGGCTGTAGTTGGTGAACTGCCCTCCCAGCCAATCCGGGAAATTCTTGTCATAACCATAGAGCCCATTGGCTCTCCCGTGGAGCCATTGTGTGAGCAACGCGGGAAACACATCATCCAAAACCGCGCTACCGGCCTGGGCTACCATGGCCAATGCGAAGCGGTACCCGGCCTCGTCGAACGCCTGGTGAACACCATATCTGAATCCATTGACATAATCTGTCGGGTACTCATCGCGAAGATACGCCTGGTTGATGAATATCTCATTCACGCCGTCGACGGCGTTCTCATCCGGCATGGCCTTCATCGAAATATCCATCCGTCGAGCACCCACCGCGTGGATTTCGACCTCAGGGAAAACATCCCACATGGCTTGGAGGCCCTTGAGGAAGGCTCGGAAATTGCCCGCGTCGATACCCGAGATAGAGGCCCCCATCACTGGGATGCCGTGCTCGGCCTCAAACGCCGCTGCAATATCCGGCACATTGTCATATTCGTTGCCCCACTGCATCCGTGCGTATCGGCTGGCCTCTGGGATGGCAACATCGAGGAGATCCAGCGACTCCGGGTCTAGGCGCAACTGCGCGAACAGCAGCCGATACAGCGTCCGCGCCGCGTCCGAAGCGTTGTCCCATCCGTTGACCTCCACGTCGGCTACAGCCGCACGAGCAGCCCGTCGTACATCGAAACGTTTCGACAAGCCACGGCGTGCGAGGCGCATCAGGCTTCGGGGCTTGATGACAGACTCGCCGAGTTGGTCGCGCACCCACTCCTCGAACGCGGTTTCGTCATCAACTGCCCGCTCAGGCCGAGACCTGACGTAGTGGTCGAAGAGGTACTGGAAGCCCCGCTCCCGCACGACGGCGACACCAGTGGCGTACTGGAATCCATGACGCCGCACCACGCCGACACCAGCGTCGACGAGGACGCTACCGATCGCGCCGACAACCCAGGCAAAGAGTTGTCGGCCAGCGGGCTCATCCGGTGTACCGAGCAGCCGAGGGTCGACAGTTATCGACTCCAGGAAAATCCGGCCGTGATCATCGCGATCCGCCGCGATGTCGATGCCTTTGTCGCCGGCGACTTTGCCGACCGTGATGACGGCTCCATTCCGCACGACAATCTGTCGATGCCTGGAAAGCATGTGGTTCAAGCCGCCAGCCACATTCCGGGATGCTTCAGGATTGTTGAAGCCGACGAGCTCCACCTGCCAGGTCCGCCGCGCCCATCCAGCGACCTCGACAGCCGAACCGCTGTACAACACCGCCGCGTCCAGCCAGTCACGGGAATCGTCCAGTGCGACTGCCGTGGCTTCGGCCGAAAGGTCGGATACAGGATCCGCCACGGCCTGGTTGATGTTGTATTCGAACCACACCGTCTTGCCGCGTCGATGGAGGTCGACACCCCAATTGCCGCGTCGATAGAGGTCGAAACCCCATTGATTGGCGGTGTCGTCCACCATGACGATGCCCCGGCTCGAAGTCCGCGTCGGGTCCAGCGCCGGCAGATGATGGCTATCGTCAGTGACCTCGACCCGCACGATGCCCCGATCGGACATTGTCGCGGTCACCCAGGCGTCCGAATCGGTGTGCCGGAACACGTTGTCGACCAATGCCGTGAATGCCAACTCCGGGAACAAGGTCTGGCTTCGCCCGACGCCAGTGAGCTGGGCAATGGCATGGCGGACCTCGGCGAGCAATTGCCGCTGATCTCGGCTGATCCGCACGCCGGTGGTCAGATCCAGCGGCACGTCCGCACTGGAGGCGTCGGTGGGAGGGACAACCCAAGGCGTAGACCTGACGAGGTGATCGGTCTGCCAAAGGACGAAGCTGACATCGCGACTCGGCGGCGTCCGGCGCAACGCGAAGCTCCATGACACAGCTGAGCGGTTCAACTCCGCGACCCAGGAATCTTGCGGCCCTGGCAGATCCGGCGTCGGCAACGTACGGCCCTCGGCCGTGACGGTGCAGTGCAACGATGCGTATTTGACCCACATGGTCACTCGCGCACTACTGCTGTGACGAAACGCATCGTCCAACAAAGCGGAGATCAGCCGAACGGCCAAGGCCGTGCGGGGCGCCTTCGGCCAATGCCCTGGCAGGAGGCTCTTGATGTCCAGCTGGCCCAGCTCCCAGTCCTCCTGGGCGATAGTTATCACATTCGAGGCTTCACTGTCGCGCGGGACTGATGGCGCGGTGGGATTCTGGGTAGTTTGCGGTTCTCGTGTGTGGTCGTCTGGAGGTAGTGCGCCGGCGTCGACTGGTCGCAGGGCCCGACCTCGTGTCATGTCGGGGTCGGCGTGTGGGTTGTCTTCGCCCAGTCGTTGCTGTCGTGACTCCAGCGTGCTGTCGCCTTCCCGGCGGGTCAGTTGCAGGACATGTGTGGTCTGCGCCGGGAATGGTGGATTTTGCGGGTCGAGCACTGTTTTCGGCTGTGTTGCGTGCTGGTCGTGGATCCAGATCTGTTTGCCGTCGTTGTGGAGCAGGAATAGGTGTCCGATCGCGGCACCGACGGGCCGGGCGTTCACCAGCATTCCCGCACCGGCGCCCAATCCGGTCAGCAGCTGCGCTGCTTCAGCGAGGCCACCGTCGAGCCGCTGGTGGTGTGCTCCGGCCAGCCAGGCCACTGCTGCTGGTGGTACCGGTTTGTTCACATCGACTGGTTGCTGTACGTCGAATCCGAGATTCCAGGCATCCTGGAATGCTCCTACCGCGCATATGGGATCCACAGCGCCATCCCAGGGCTGAGGGACGTCTGCGGCCGCGTCTTCCCTGCCGTCCGTCGGCTGTACCCCTGCTGCGAGTGTCGTTGTGCTCGTAGCACTTTCGGGACCTTGGGCGGCCTCGGGTGTGGTTGGGGCTGGATTAGGCGACGCGGCAGGGGAGCGTCGATCGGACCACGGTGTACGCGAGCGCGCCTGTGGCTCAGCTTCATCGGCGGCTTCCGTGGTCTGTTCAGTGGCTTGCCGCTTGTTCAGCCATTGGTTTGGGCTCGCTACCGCGGTACCCACTCCGTGGCTGATCATCACATAGCCTTCGGCGGCTAACTGCCGATACACCTTGCCCACCGAGGTTGCCGACGACAACCCCAGCCGTTCGGCGAGTTCTCGGGCGGCAGGCAACAACCGACCCTCAGACAACCGACCCGACTCGATCACCGTGCGCAAGGCCGAAAGCAATGTGGCTTGCCAGCCCTTGCGATCTGCCTCCGCAGCGAGTTCCGCCCGTGATGACCCCTGCACAAGTAGCGTGAGCAATTCCCGCCCAGTCAAAGTCGGCCCCGCACCGGGATTCGGCGCATCCGGCCAGCTGTCGGCGGGGGTCACCGAGGTCCCGATCCCGCGCCTGCTGACCACATATCCTTCGGCGGCCAGTTGCCGATACGCCTGCCCGACGGTGCTTTCTGTAGGCAATTCCAGGTATTCGGCGAGTTCAGCGGCCGTCGGCAGCACGCCGGCCACGGGCAGTGCACCGGAGCGAATAGTCTCGCGCAACCGCGGGACCAGTGCGTCACGCCAACCCATCCGGGCACCATCGGCCGCGAGTTCCTGTCTCGACCATCGTTGGACGAGAGTCTTCGAATCCACCGGCAAGATCTCAGCTAGCACGCGCGCGGCCCGATGATGCAATTTCTTGACGGCGTTCGGGGTGCGAGTGCCACCCATTGCGGCCGCAGTCTCGGCGTTCGTCAGCTTTTTCAGATGCCGGAGTTCCAGGCACCGCTGCGCATCGGGGTCATCGAGCCGGCGGATCGCGCGCTGCAGCTTTTTCAGCTTGTCCGTGTCACCGCCGGCAGCCGCAGCGATGGCCTCCTCGAATGCCGCAGCCACCTTGGCCAGTTCGGTGTCGAGCGAAGACGGTCCGGCCGATTCGTCGCCCGCGTCGAGCTCTTCGACTTGATCAGTGGGAACTCCGGCGACGGCATGTGCGGCGTAGTACTCGAGCGACTCGATGATGGTCGGGTCGGTGTATGGCATAGCCTTAGATGTCTGTTCGACCGATAGTCCCTCCTGGTGCCTGAGCACGAGGCATTGATACCGGGTTGGATGCGCCTTCTGGAGAGTCTCGAGACGCCGTCGCAGATCCCGCCGCGTCGCGCGAGCCAGCGCCTGTCCGTATTGACCGACGCGCACATCTTCGGGCAGCGCCGACAAAATCCCCTGCCGCAGTCGCGCGAACTCGACGTGCTCGGTGGTCACACGTCCGGCGATATTCGCCACTGCCTGCCCGACATCTTTTTGAGGCGAAGTAAATAGCGGATCCGCCGCGACGAGAGTGTCTTCGGTGATTTGTCGTGCGAGCAGTTGCCGCTCATTCGAATCGACGTCGATAATCCCGCGGCCGGTCAGCTTCCGCAGCGTTGACAACGCCCGCTGATACACCTCTTCCGCAATGAGTTCCCGCCGCCGAGCCAGTGGTGCCTCGTTCCGTACACCAGGTGCGGTGGGCGCACCAGCTACCTGCTCCGGAGAATCTTCCTCGACGGCACGGCCGAGAGCCTCGGCTGGCTTCATGGAAGAGTGACGGCTCCATGGCGTTTTCAGGTCTGGACCCTGTGCAGCCGTGCCGCCGATGCGGACGGTGCTCGGAGACTTTTCCGTGGTTCCGTGCTGCTCCGAGTCTGTTTGGCCTGCAGCGCTTATCGGTGTGCGATCCGCGGAACTAGCGATTGCCCGAGATTGCTTGCCCGTGGCTGAACTATCTGTGCCCGTGGAGTTTTCGTTGTTTATGGCAGGCGTTGGGTTGTGCTCGGTGTCGGAGGCCAGCGCTTTCTCTATGTCGGGTGACGCGCCGTTGCCCTCCGGACCCTCCAGTGGGCCAAGGACTTTGCCCTTTTTGCGCGGAGCTTCTTGGTTGGGATCATGCGGGTGGAGGTTGGTGAGGTTGTCGTCCTCGTCGGTGGTGAGGTAGGCGACGAAGGCCTCTTTGATGTCGGGGTAGGACTGTTTCCATTTGTCGACGGTACGGACGCGGGGAATGCGCTCAGGGTCGTTGGGGTCGGTATGCGGGTCGTCGGGGTTGGTGATGTTGGTGTCGAAGATGACGACGTTGCCGCCAGGTTTGTTGTCGGTATTGGTGATGGTGATGGAGTGCATGTTCTTGCCGTCGTCGAGGAGGAGGACGGCGGTGTCGGCTCCGTCTTTGAGGTTTCGGACGTCGTCGATGGTCTTGGCGACGGGGTCTTCGGCGCCTGGGATTTTGACGAGTTGGGTTGCGATGGCTCGCCGGAGGTGTTCCGGGCTCTTGTGCCGCCTCTTTGGTTTGATTCCCGTGTTGAGGCCGAGTGCCCAGGTTGCTTCGGATGTTTGGTTGATGCAGTCGAGCAGTCTGCGGGCTTTGAACAGCCGGTGGTACAGGGACCAGCCCGCGATGGTGCCGAATGTCGCGGCTATGGACATGCCGGTCGTTTGGTGACCCAACAGCGCTATAGCGCCGCCGGCGACCGCTGGGCCCATCGCGAACGTGCTTCGGGTCGTCACGGTGCCGATCGATCTCACTCGTCCGAGCACCTCGGACGGGGTCGTCTTGTTCGTATAGGTGCCGATGGGTATGCCAGCTGAACCGAGGACTGCCCATGTGCTGGCGAGTCCTGCCGACGCTATCCAGGGGTTGGTGGTGGTTGCCTGGAGTATCGCGGGCACGGCCAGGCCGGCCAATCTGGCCGTGAGCAGTGTGTCGATGCTGGTCTTCTCCAACCAGCGCTTGGGTATCAGGTTCCCGACCACGCCCCCGAGTGGGGTGATCAACATCGCTGTTCCCTGTTGCCATCCCGGAAGACCGGAGTTGGCGATCAGCGACGTGAATTGCAGTCCCTGCATTCCCAAGTAGAAATTTGTGAGGCCTAGGTTGAAGTTGTAACGTCGCTGCACCGGAAGGTTCTGGACGGCACGCCAGCCCTCGGCGATCGACTTCCGAATGCTCTCCGGTTTTTCCGTTTTCGGTGCGTTCGAGACCGTCGGCAAGGCCGCCCATGTTGCCAGATTCACAATGTTCGTACTGACATCGATGAGGGGAGCCGTCCACGCGCCGGCCTTCAGCACAATGGGCGCCAGGCCCTGTCCCAGCACACGAGTGAGATTCATTCTGAGATTGTTGAATCGGTTCAGTCCGTCTTGCGCGGCGCCGGCCATTTCGATAAGTACCTTGTCGGCGGCACTGCTGTAGAGGACGGATGCGGACGCTCCGACGAGCGTTGTTCCGATGAGGATGGGGGCGGCGTACGACGTGCCGGATGCGAGCGCGCCAGTTGCTATCAGCCCTCCTGCTGCCGACACGACTTGGGTGCCGATCACCAATTTCTTGGGTCGTGGGGTGCGGTCGGTCAGATGCCCCGCGATCAGTGCGCCGCCGATGTGCGGCAGCTGCACGGCCCATCCGATTGCGCCTGCCGGTCCTGGTCCGAGCTCTTGCACGAAGTACAGACCCGTCATCATTAGCATGAGCTCGGCGCCGGCGTCGTTGAAGAACTCGGCGCCGAGCCGTACGCCGACATAGGGGTTGTTCCGAACCACGTCCCGCAGTGAATCGCTGCCCGTGGAGTTTTCGCTGTTGGTCGCAGGCGTGGGGTTGTGCTCGGTGTCGGGTGCCGACCCTTCGTCGGGGTCTTCGGGAGTGTTGTTGCTTCGCTTGCCCAGGATCGGGTGCTGTCGTTGTTCTGGGGTTGGGCCGTGGGCGTCTGGCTGGTGGATGGGGCGGAGGCTGCCTTTGGTGGTGTCTTCGGTGTCTTCCGTTTCTTTGGTGAATTCGAGGATGAAGGCGTCGCGGATTTCCCCGAAGTCGGCACGCATTCGGGGGAGGGATCGTTCCCATTGGGTGCGGGTGCGGACTCGTGGTGTGCGTTGTTGTTGGTTGGGTTCGGAGGATGGGGGGATGAGGGTGTCGAAGATGAGGGCTGTGCCGTTGACGTTGGTGACCATGTAGCCGTGGGCGCTGGTGCCGTTGTCGATGACGATGACGACGGTGTCGACGTCGCTCGGCTCTTCGACGCGGTCGATGATGTGGGCGAGTGGGTCAGGAGTGGTGGTTGATATGGGGGTTCTGGTGAGTTCGGCGTGGAGGCTGTCTTCGAGTTGCTGCCAGGTTTCGGCGTTTTCGTCGGGGATGGTTGCTTGGTCGTATCCGACGGCCCAAGTGGCACGCATGGTCTGGACGAGGCATTTGCGGACGTGTTCAGGGATTTCGGCGGTTGTGTCGGAATCGGTTGTGGTGGGCGCTGATTCGAGGTCGGTCGTGTTGATGTGGGCGGTGGCTACCGTCAGCTGGACACGGCCGGGCGCGGCCACAATTGTGCTCAGCTCCAGCTCATCTGATGAATGACCGAGTGCGATCGTGGTCAGCTTGTTCGCGCCGCGTTGCGTCGCCGAATGCAGTTCCTCGGGCAGCTCCTCCGGCATCGGTTCGGTGGACAGTCGCTCATCTGGTTCGGGTGCCTGGTCGTTGCGATCGGCAAGTGCGGTAACCATTTCGGCCGCGGCGTCTGTTCCGTCGCCGAGTACCGCCCACACGGTGTAGCCGCCCGGGACGTATTCGATTCCGTAGTGTTCGGCATAGATCTCGGCGAGGTTCAACGCTTCGGCATCCGCGCTGCCGCGAACGTGCAACTCGAGGCAGACCGCGGCACCGTCGTCCGTCGTCAGCTTGGTCAGGACCAGGGTTGCGTCGGTCTCCGCATCGTTCGGAACTGCGCCAACCAGCTCATCGGCCAAAAGCGTTGCCGTGCCGAACTGCTCGGCTGGCCAGGAGTCCTGGCCCGCCAGCAGACCTCGGACCAGGTCGGCCGCTTCGGCCCGGACCTGGTTCCGGTCCGCAGCACCGCTGCCACGCCCGATCACCAACGACCGCAGCTCCGCAGCGGCTACTGTGCTGGGCCTCGTCTCGGTAGGTTCCTCGACCGCACCCGACCCCAGCTCCTCGCGGATCTCATCCGACAACAGCAATGTCTGGTCGTCGAGCACGCTCAACGTTACGAGTCGATCGCCCGGCTCGCCGGAAAATTCGATCTGTACCCAGCCCGTGAGGTCCGGATCGTCGGCAGGGCGGGCGTCCAGGAGCATTCGTGTGGCCATGTCGACCGCCAGCACTCTTTGCTCTCGCGGCCAACCGGTCGTCAAGTGGCGCAGCACCGACCGCACTCTGGCGACATCCGCGGCCACCGTTTGCTCCGGATCGATCGCAATCGCGATACGTACCGGACCGCCGGTTGCACCGGCCACAGCACCGAGGGCCAGCGTCATCCCGGCCTCGCGTCGCTCGCCGTGCCCCTGCGCGACGGACAACGTGGCCGCACCGTCCTCGGTATGGGCGATGTGGACGACGCACCAATCATCTTCGCCCGCAGCCAGAGTCAATGCGTCGAGTACGCCCCAGACGGCCGCGGCTTGCTGGTCGTCGTGCCAGTACGTCAGTACGTTATCGACCGACATCGGCAGCTCACCGTCGACGCGCGCGACCTCGACGCTGCGCTCCACCCGGATATCCGCACCCGACAACCGTTCGGCCAAGGCCACGTAACCGGCCACACGCCGCCCTTGGTTGTCGACCATCGCGACTTCGAGCTCTTGGCCGTCCGGCCGATCGACCAGCCGCGCCGTGAGCCGGGCGCTTTCGGCCATACCGGCGTCGAAGATGGCGTTGACCATCCGACCGGCCATCCGCAGCCCCTCCGCGTGCGCCTCGGCCGGTTGACCCACCATTACCTGGTCGACCAGCTGCTCGAGCTGGTCCTGCACATCGTCGGCGTTGTCGCCCGCGCGGTATTCGATCTCTCGCGATGCGGTGGCTGCCGAGCTGGGTCCAAGGTCCGCGGCTGTATCCATTGCGATGAATTGGTCGATGACGACCTGCTCGCCTTCAGTCGGCGTCAGACCGCTGACCATGGCGGGCACCATCGCCTCCGCCTCTGCCTCAGCCGGAATGAGGGCGCCGTCTTCCTGGCGGATACCGTAGGAGCTGAATTGACGCGCCATCCACGCTCGCAGCGCGCCGACATCGGACGAGCCGTAGGTGTCTTTGAAGTACTTTTGCACCGTGCCGTAGGTGCTCGCCTCGTTCTGGGAGGAGAGAAGCCTGCGCAGCAGGTGGGTCAGTTCGTGGATGCCGAGACTGAGGAACATGCGCTCGGGGTCGCCGCGAAGTCGTCCGGAGGCGACTTGCTGTACTGCCGCGGCGCGCATCCGCGCGGGCGCAGTGGCCCACAGCTCGTTGAAAACAATGCCCTCAACAGACTCCTGGCCGAAGGTGTCCCCGTCCAAGGGGGCAATTGAGCTCTTCGACAAGGCTGCCGCGAGCACCCGGAAGGCGCGGATCATGATAAGTACGGCCTCGACGAGTTGACCGGCGGTATCGAGGTTGATGCCGGGGTTCTCGAAACCGGGGAGGTCGATATTACGGTCGGCCTTCATGGCCGCGACCATCGCCATCTTGTCCCGCTGCTCTGCCGGAGTCACCGGATGGTATTCTGCCGCCAATTGCTGCCTGCTGTGGTACATCTCGGCCATCTGCTCGGCGGCGAGTTGCAGTTTCTGGTAAGCGTGTACCTCCCCGACCGTTGCGGTGGCAGCGTCGTGCTCCATCGCCGCGAATGCGCCGGCCAGCGCGGCGGCGGCGTCGAATTTGTCAGTCTGGTGGTCGCGTCCATAGGTCCGGAATTCACTGTCTCGCCGGGCATAACCGGCGCTCGAGGACCACGCGGTCGGCCCTTCATGGTTGTCTTCGTAGTGGTTGAGCAGGGTCGAAACAAGTCGATTCGACGCCTTCCGCATACCGGTGTTGTTCAGTGCGTGGGCAAACTCGCGCAGGACCAACCCCAGCGCTGGGTTGTCGAGCGGGCCCGGGGCACGCCCACTGTTCACCATTGCCCTCCAGTTCACGGCGAAGAACTCTGGGCTGGTAGCGAGGCTCTTGCCCACCGTGATCGACTGCGTATACGGGTAGCTCGTTTCGCTCCCCGCGACATGGTCGCTCGTGGCGAACGGTGGGATGCCCGAGACGGGGCCGATACCTACCCGATGCAGTTGGACATGCGGGTATTTCGTCAACAGCACGTGAATCGCCAGGGCGAACGCTCGTGCGAATTCCACCGACACACCGGGCAAGTCGAATCCGAACACATCGACGTGGTGTCTGCGACGCAACTCCGCGGCGATCTCGATCGCGGTGGTGCAGGATTCGAATGGGTCGCCGGAAGGGGCGATGGCGTTCTCCGTGAGGATGAAATCACGGACCGCGCGTGCGAAATGCCGATCCTGCTCGCGCTGTTCCTCGGAATAGCCCGGGTCGTTGTACGGCAGACGCTGTTCCGGAGTGGCCGCGCGCCAATGGCGTTGCAGCCGTGCATCGTGGATCCTGCTACTCGTATGTTCGAGGAAGTCGGCACTCGAGATGTCGGTCCCGGCACGCAAAGCATCGAGGACCAAGGGCGCCGCCATCTCGGCGAGGCGAAGGTATTCGGCCTGCACGTCGTGCGGAAGCTCATGGAAAGCGGTGGTGTCCAGGGGGACTCGATCGCTGCCGTGGGCGGATATCCATGCCGGATCGGTGGTTGTATCGAGGCTCGAATCGTACCCAGCGGTGTCGGTCGGCTGGTTGGTGCGCCGCGTATCGAGCAGTTGTGCGGCCAACCCGACCACCAGCGAACGTGGTGGTCGCACGGAAGCGTTCGTATCCGTCGCCGGCGTATCGACCGGAATGAGCGGCTCATGGACCTCGGAACTGCGGTCGCCTTCGGGATCATGGGTCGCGGGACGCTCTTGGTCGGATCGGGGGGCGCGTCCGGCACCCCATACCTCGTTGGGCGGTGCCATGAATGAGAGGAAGCCCTCGACCGGCGTCCCATTCTTCGTGGCGGGAATCGCTTCTGGGTGGCCACCATCATTTCGGCGCGCGCGACCTGGTTTGGAACTGAAAGGATCACCGGTACCTCGGTACTCCTTTGGTGCTGTTGACGATTGCTGTGCTGCCGACGCGGGCGTCCGGGGCGCGGATTCGTGTGCGGGAACCTTTATCAATGCAATGGTTATGTTGTCGTCGGCTCCGGCGGCCAGGGCGCGTTCTCGGAGTGCGTGCGATGCCGCGAGCAGGTTCCCGTTCGATTGGGCCAGGGCTCGTTTGACGATTTCGGTGAGTTTCTCGGGCGCTGCTTCGCCGGTGATCGCCTCCAATGCGCCGTCGGAAAACAGGCCAACAACACCGTCACCGCTCACGTCATCTGCGACCTTCGCGTGCGATTCGCCGTCCTTCGAGCCCGCACCGAGGTAACGCTGCAGACCGCTGTACATCGCCGAATTCTTGACCTGCTCTTCGGTCCAGTCGCCGAAGCGGTGCCGAATCTCTGCAATATTCGTATCGTCACTGGTCAGCCATTTGGACGGGCCGTCATCCAGGGCGAGCCACGCCGCCCGGCTGTCACCCCTCCAGTCCACAATGACCTGCCCGCCCACCACCATTGCGCAAACGATCGTGCATGCGGGCGGCTTTTCGGGACCGGCGTACTCGGGGAGATTCGCCAGATCGCGAACTGCCTTATCGGCAGCCGCCGTCGCCTTCCGCACGATCGACAACGGATTCCACGGCTGGCCAGGCCGGAGCTCGGCCAACGCTGCCATCGCGTGATCATGAAAAGCGTCGGCCGCGACCCGGGCCGCGTGATCGCCGCGGGGCCGCTTCGATATGCCGTCATCCACCACCGCGAGGTACACGGGTTGCCCGTCGGGACCGGTCGCCACCGCAATCCTGAACGCATCCTCATTGGTGTCATGCCCATCGTTTTCCGGCCCCACGCCGATATCGCTTACCGCGGCAACAGGACCCAGATTCAGCTCGACCCGAGGTTGCGGCAGCGGCCAAGCACCCACCTCTTGCGGCGCAGCACTGCCATCGTGTGGCGGTGCCTGTTCTTCTCCGCGGAGTTCGTGTACTGCCTGCTCGAGCAAGTCACGGAACGGCGTGCCGAGCGCAAGATGCTTGAACGCGAGTTTTCGCATAGTGAGCGGGTGACCGTAATCTGTCAGCCTCGCCGTACGTTCAGCGATAGCGACGAGCAGATCGCGGACTATTCGTGCCGCAGCTTGCAACGGTTGCAGATCAGGCGCGTGAGCCGCGGCCACGGCAAACGCCTGATCCATTCTTTGCGCTATGTCCAATGCGAGGTCGGGCTGCAGGGTTCGGGCCAGGAAATATTCGGCCGCCGTTGCAATAACGGGCAGCAGGGATGCCGCACTTGCGGCGACGTTCTGGCTCGATCCGGTTTGCGCACGGTCGAATTCCGCCAATGCCGTTTGCAATGACCGGAAGGCTTGGTCGATATCGGCATCGAATCCATCGACCGATCTGGCCAGCAGATATCTATCGATGAAGTCTGCCCAATCCGTAGGATCGGCCCTTTGCGCATCGAGGTGTCTGCCGAGTCCGAATGCTTTCTTGGTCGCTTCCTCGGTGTCTTCGCGATGTGCGAGCGCCGGTCGGACATTCTCTGAAAGTGAAGATTCTTCGGCCCAGGGTACAGACTGTATGGTCTTCTCCATAAGCTCGACCATGTGCCCGAGGTGCGAGGGAACACTGTCCAGAAAATTCAGCTCATTGTCTGGAGCGGGAAAGAGTTCAGGTACCAGCGGCGCGCCGAGGGGAAATGCGCCAGTGAGGTTGAACAGTGCGTTCGCGGCGGCATATAGCGCCCGCGCCTCCGGCAGGCGAGCCGCGACGTCGCGGGCGACCGCGAACAGCGTCGGGTAGTCGGGGATGTTGCCGGAATGGGTCTTCGTTTTGAATCGGCGGAGTTGCTCCCACAACACGACATTGAGCAACCTCCCCGCGCCGACCGCGGTTCGGACCGACGGTGACTCGCCGCGGCGGAACGCATCGAGAATGGCTGCGATTTCGGTTGTTGTATCGGCGAGCAGTCGCTGTGCGTCATCGTCGGAAAGTGTTGCGGCCCAGTTGTGCAACTCCTGGTCGGTGGAATTGAGCGGGTCCGGTGTGTCCACACCGGCGGGGGCTGCTTCGGTGCTTGCCCCGTGCGTCGTAGCCGCGGCCCCTACCTCTGTTCCCGCGGTTGACTGGGCAGCCGCTGCACCGTCCCGTCTGCTCGAGTTCAACGCGTTCGCGACCGCGCGAACCCGGTCGGCGGCCGCCCGATAGCGCTCGACCGCTGCAAGTGCCCTCGCCGCCGCCTGCCGCTCGGTTTCGGCGTGGAAGTAATGCACCAGCAGGCGAAGCCGTTGCGGGGGAAGGGCTTCCGGATGGTCGATGGCATTGCGCAATTCGTTGAGCAGCCCGACGTTCCGGCGTAGTTTCCGTAAGAGCTCGAACTCTTCGGGTGCTGCGGTGCGCGGATCCACCACCGTGGCTCGACGTTGGGCCTCGGCATTCGTGCATGCCGACTCCAACTCGCCGGAATCCACTGTTGCCAGCAAACTCCGGACGTCGATATTCGCCGGGACACCTGTTTGCGGCGTCTCCAACGCGGCCGCGACCTGGTCGACCCGGTCGGCCGCGGCCGCCAAGCGATCGGCCGCCTCCTGCCTGCGTCGCGGATCGCGGATATCGTGTCCGCCGAGCTGGTTTGCCTCAGCCAACGCCGCTTGCCGCTCGGCCTCCGCATGGAACAAGTGCGCCAGCAACCGCAGCCGTTCCGGGGCAACCGCCTCCGGATGCTCCATCGCATCGGTCAGCTCTCCGAGCCGATCGATCGTCCGGCTCAGCTGCTGGAAGCGCTCCAGATCTTCACCCGCTGCCGCGTGTGAATCCACCACTGCGGCATGACGTTCCGCTACGGCAGCTTCACGTACCGACGCCAGCTGTGCGCTATCGACAGTCGCCAACAGATCCGCGACCACAGGGCGATTCGATTCGGAACCGCGGCCCACGCCCGGGTCATCTGTTGGGCCGGTGATCGGATTCTGGGGATGTGTTCGGGGGACATCATCCGAGACGGGGTCGTGTAGGGCGGACAGGACGCCGTTCTCGGACTTGAAGTAGGCGACGAATGCCCTGTCGACGCGCGGGTAGGGCGGGCTCCATTCGTCGTAGTGGCGAATTTGTGGACTGGCGAGTGAATCGGATATGACGACTTCGCCGTTGACATTGGTGATGACGTAGCCGTGAGACCTGTTACCGCGTTCGACGACGACTGTGGCGGTGTCCACGCCGCCGCGTTTGTTGCGTACGATGTCGACGACCGATGCCAGGGGGTCGGCGATCTCTGACTGCTCGGTGTTCGGCTCGGTCGCGGTGGTTGGGAGTGCCACTTCGACGAGCTGTGCGGCGACGGCGGCTTCCAGGTCGGGCCAAAGGTTTTCGCCTTCACCGGGCACCCATGCACTGTCGTGGCCCAGGTACCACAGTGCTCTGACCAGCTGGATTATGCAGTCCTGCCGAACCGGGGCCGTCGCACCGGCCCGCGCCTTCGTCGCTGTCGACGGCGCGGATAACACCTCGCCCGATGCCTCGGGAACGCTGGGCGGACGGCGGAATACCACCTGGACGTCGTCGTACTCCCCGACGGGACCATCCATCTCGACGATCGTCTCGGTGAAACCGTGGTGCGCGGCCATCTTTCCGGTCCACGTACCCAATGCGGCCTCATTCGGCGAAAGCCGTTGCCGAATGCGGCGATTGAACGAATCGAGGTTGTCGGTCAGCTCGGTGCCGGCCCGCCACACAGCACGGATTTGAGTCACGTTGTCGCCGACAGCGTTCCACAGTTCCTCGAACATCGTGCGCCCGTGCGGAGTGCGCGGGGACGCGTGGACAACGAATGTGAGCGTGCCGTCGGCGGCCACTTGGCCGTTGATGCCCTCGTCGGGGTGCATCGCTTCGCCTTCGGCGTTTCTCGGTGTTTCCAGGCCGTACCTGTTGGCGTACCGCGCCAATGGTGCGACCGAGACAGCCGTACGGATCCGCTCCAGCGTGTGGGTGTACCAGTCCTGCGCGCCGATTGTCTCGAGCTGTGGGCGCAACGCGATGAACTGCTGCTCGAAGGCCTCCACCTGCGATCGCACCTGCGATCGCACCATGCCGCCACCGAGGAACCTGACGCGGCCACGCCTGCTGAACCGGAAGTGACGAGCCAGCGGACCGAGCACCGCACGCACACCCGCCGGGGCGATGAGTGGGCGCGCACGGGAATCGGATGAATCATGTGATTGCTCGTCGCGATTGCTATCGGATGCCGTTTCGGTATCCGTCGTGGAGCGCGTGCCCAGTAGTGTCGACTGCGCATCCGTCGGTTCGTCAGAACCGGCGGAAGTCGTTGTGGCCGAGTTACTTTCGACTGCGGCCGAGTGCGGAGTGTTATCGGTGAGTCCAGGGTCGGCTTCGGTGCTGATTGCGAGGTCGACGCCTTGGTTGCGTGCCGCGAGTATGGCTTCGGTGAGTGCGGCGGCATTGAGCTTGCCGTGGATATGGCGCATATGGGTGCGGACTGTCGGCTCCGCGATGTGAAGTGCCTGTGCTACTTCCCGGTAAGTCAGACCAGCTGCAACGAGGCGTAATACATCGGCCTCACGACCGGTCAGCGGCTGGTGTCCCGCTTGGCGCTCGGCTGGCGCCGTCGAACCAGCATCGGGGCGAGACGGGATTGCGGGATCGAGCGGAAACCGTGTGTTCAACCAGTCCAGGACGGTGCGAAGTAGCTCGTGCGCCGTATTTTCGGTCGGGTCGGCCGAATGGGGCGCCGTTTCCTGCGCACTCACGCGCTGGCCGCGCTGGAAAGCTTGCTCATACGGCGTCGGCTCGGAAATGCCCAACCGTGCCGACAGCGGTTGCGCGAGTTTTGACCGCGCTTCCGCCGATACCTTCGCGACCCTTCGTTCGGTCATACCAGTCGCGGCGGCTGCTTCGGGCACGCTTGCCCCCGCCGCGAACAGCAACCGGGCGACCGGAAGTTCCTCGTGATCGAGAATGCCCTCGCGATGAGCCCACTCGATGCACCATTGCAGAACTTCGGGTTCGTCGGCGCGCGCGGTTTCGATGAGCATGTCCGTCTGCGCAGCGGTGAGCGCGGGTTCGTCGGCGCGCTGCACAGCCATCGGGGCGGACGCGGCCGCCAGGGCAGGCGGGCGATACAGGCCGCGCCGGAAGCCGATGCGTTTCGCCATCCGGCGAACCGCCCCCTGCGCCAAATGCCTGACGGTGGACTCGTCGTCGTAGCCCAACGCCGACGCCACGGCGGCAGGTGACAATCCGCGCTCGTAGAGACCGACCACGACCCGCTGCTGCACAAGCGTGAGCCGACCGAGTGCCTCCCGCAACTCCTCGGGGCTCGCCTCCGCCAAAGCCCTGCTCAATATCGCCTCGCGCTGTTCATGCGCGGCGGAAATCGTAGCGACCAGTCGGACGGCGGCTTGGGTTGCTGTGCTCCGGACCATCGGAGTAGCCGGAGCACCCTGGCGGAGCATGCGCAGCGCCTTTCGCTGCTGGGGGCTGAGTTCGAGGATCGCATCATCGAACTGTTCCGAGGACGCCTCGGCGAGGATTTGCTCCGGATCGGGCTGTTGCGCGCCCGCTCTCAGCGCCGCACACAGCGCGGTTCGGAGTTTGTCGATTTCGGTTTCGGTACTTGTCGGTGGTTCCGAACGGCGGAGCAGGCCAGCATCCACGGCCGCCGCTGCCATAACCTCTCGCCGCCCGGTTCCGAGTTTGCGACCGATATTGAGCAGGTGCTCTTGCACCGTCCCGTAGGCCAATTCGAGGATTTGCGCGATTTCCCAGTTTGTTTTGCCGACCGCGACCAGCTCGAGGATCTCGATCTGGCGTTGTGTCAATGCCCTACGGCGAACAATGGCCGGCGTGACGGTGTCGGGTGTATCCGGCCGTGTCTGATCCGGTGCCATGCTCGGATCCGGCTCATCGTTCGGACGAGCCGCACTTTGCGCGTGGGAGGAAATTCGCACATCGGGCTGAACAGATGGCGTGCCGTCTGGATGTGGCGCAGTGCTATCGCGTTCGGTGGCGGAACCGTCGATGACCTCGATGCGGTACCCATCGACGACCCGGCCGGATTCGTCTTCGATCCGAATGGCTTCCAAGGCGGCGCGGACCGTCGGATGCACGCCGTTCATGAAATGCCACTTGATCTGTGGCGGAAGGCCGTCCACCCAATACTCGGGATTCCGATACGCGATGTGGAGTTGCTTGCGCGCCTGCGCCTCTAGTCTGGTCTGCCTTCGAAGCTGCATGGCCAGGTGGTAGTTCTTCGCCTCGTGCCACGTTCGGCCTTCGTCGGTCGAGACATCCACCTCACTATCCAGCCGACCGCGATCTGGATTTTCGAGGTGGACGAGGGTACCCAGCGCATGGATCCCATCGAGTTGTTCGGCTAACCCGATCTCCCCCTTGATTCCCCCAAGCATGGCGGGGTCGCTGTTCATGATCTCCCGTGTCATGCGCGGCGTGATCGGTACTCCGGCGGCGATCCAGGCCTCGACGGCGTGGGAAAGCTGTTCGACTTCGGCGAGTAGTGCGACGAAACCTGTTGGCCAGCGTGCAGCATCTGCTTCCGGCATGTTCAATACCCGCGCCAGGACCGCAAGCCGTCGCGGCGCTAGCTCCTCCAATTCGGCTCGCAAGCCACGCAACTGATCCTGGAGTTCACCGAGCCGCGCCTCGGATAGAGGCTGGTGATTACGCCGGTAGATCTCGGCCAGTAGGTCCGCGACACTAGTGTCGGTTCGCTCAGCCCTTCTTCGAGTCTTATCGAACCACTGGTACGTCAGGGTTACGGCGGTATCCATAATGAGCGCGCGCGCCGCCTGCGTTTGCAGGAACGTATCGGCTGACGTCTGGGCCAGTACGGACGCGACATGTTCTGGGAAGTGGGCTACCGAGCCAGCCTGCTTTTTCACGTGGTGATCGCGGTATATGGACTTGGTGGCTGTCTCTAGGTACCCGTTGTAGACATTGAGAATGGCAAGCTTCGCCTGATCGGTGACTGTGGTATCACGGCTGACGCTCGCGATGTGGGAAACCATCGTCACCAAGGCGGTCGGCAACTGACTGGTGTCATGAGCGAGTTCCTGCGCAGTGATGTGGTGGGCGATAGGCGGCGCAGCGTGAGTGGTCTCCCGCCCAGGCGACGATGCGAGATCCCGCAGTGCTCGCAAGAGCATGATGTCGTTTACCCACTGGGCAGTCTGCTCCGCGGCAATATGATCCTGTTTCTGGCCGCTCCCGGGGATCTTCCGACGCTGCCGCTCAAAGCGTCCGCGGATGGCTTGCTTGACCTGTTCCGCCGTTGCCGGATCGACGCCGGTTTCATCGACTCGGGTCAGAATGTCTTGGAGTTCATATGTTTCGGAGGCGGCATGCAGTTCTGCCGCGGTCTCCTCGCCCTCGCTATCGCCCGGTCGGCCGGTGATCTTGCGGCTCGGGTGCTCATGGGCCTCATGGTCGTCGTGTGGGGCGTCGACGGCGGTGAGGCTGCCGTTTTCGGATTTCAGATAGGTGACAAAGGCTTCGCTGATGTGTGTGTAGGACTGCCGCCACCGGTCGTAGGTTTGTACGCGAGGGATGCGGATTTCCGAATCCTCGTCATCCGCGTGCTCGATATTGGTGTCGAAAACAATGAGTTCGCCATTGACGGCGGTGATCAGGTAGCCGTGGGCTTCGACACCGTCATCGACGACGATGACTGCGGTATCGACGCCGTTGCTGTTGTTCGTGATGGCGTCGGCGACCGCCGCGAGCGCGGCATTGGCGGATTCCGAGGGGACCGGCTGTGCCGTCGTTGGTGGCCAGATCTTCTCGAGTTGAGCCAGGATGCCGGCTTCCAATGCGCGCCAGTTGTCTTCGGTGTGCCACTTGTCGTCATTGGCGTCGGGTTCAGGCTCATCGTCGTCGGCCAAACGCAGTGCGCGCATGACGCGAACCACTTGGATGACACAGTCCTCGACACGATCCGATTCTTCGGGTGCGGGCTGCCAGTAACCGAGCTGTGCGGCTGCCGTAAGTACCCGCTGTCCTCGATCGGAATCGGCCGCGATCTTGCCACTCAACACGCGGCTGACCGCGGCCCGCTCAACGCCGGCAAGCTGTCCGATCTCGACGTGGGTGGGTTGCGGATCGAACTTTCCAGGAAGGAAGCCCCCACTCTCGCTGAACGTTGGAGGGTGGAAACGCTCTGCAACAAACGCTGGATCGATAGCAATGCGGAGGCGGTACGGCACGGGAAATCCCAGCCATCGCGCGGCGACGAGGACCCGTTGTTCCTCCTCGGTGTACAACGCCTTCTTTCGCGCCAGGACCCGGTTGACGGTGCGTCGGCTCACCCCAGCCAGCTGCGCTACATCCAGGGGCGTGGGTTGCTGGTCCAGCTCCCACCCGCCGAGCACCTGGTAGATTTCGGCCAACCGGCCAGCCTTCGGTGAGCTCGCCGTGTGATCCGTTTGTTGCATCTTGGCGCGCACTTGTGCCTGGTCCATCGTCCTGGGTTCGAGTCCGAGCAACTCGCCCAATTCGGCACGCAGGGTATGGAGTTGTACGAACGCGATTTCGCGTGCTCGCGGGTACCAGAAGCCCAGCCGGTCGGCGGCTTCCAGGACCTTGCGCCCTTTTTCGGAATCCGCCGCGATTTCCCCGGTGAATACGGCGCTCACCGTTTTGCTGCCGACACCGGCTGCGCGGCCGACCTGAGCCAGCGTGGGCTGCGGCTGGAAGCTTCCCGGTACGAAGGCGCCGTCGGTCAATTGGGGTGGAGTAAATCGCTCTTGCGCGAAAATCGGATCAATAACTCGGTCGAACCCGGCTGGTATCGGCCAACCAAGCCACTGCGCCGCGACGAGCACCCGCTGCTCTTCTTCGGTAAACGCGGGCCTACCACGCTTTGCGTACTCCCCGTACACATGGGAGACGGTTCCCTCGTCGACACCGGCCAGCCGTGCCACATCGACGCCTTTGGGGCGGCACTGCGATTCCGCCTCGCTCAGCCCGAGGAACAACTCGCTCAACTCGACCAGGCGAAGCATCGTCGGTGCCTCTGTTACCGCACTCGCCAATCGCAACTCGGCCAATGGATCGTCTGCCAGAGGCCGCGGATCCGGTGCGGGCCGGTCGAGCATGAGGAGTCGTCCCAGCTCACGATCCAGCTGGCTGCGGAGGCGATCCGGCCGATCGTCGGCTTCGATTTGTGGATCAAGCTCGAGTCGCCGCCCGATCCACCGTAAGACCTCTGTTAGTCGCCCCGTCTCGAAGACCCGCTGCCAGCCTGTTTCGCTCAGGCGCTCGAGGAGGGCCTGGACCGTTCGGAGCGCCCGACGCATCGAATCCTGGTTCAGGAGAGCGGGATTGATTCCCAATACCTTGGCCAACTCGAGGCGCAGCGTTTGGACCTGCACGACATCAAATGACCCATCGGGACGTGGAGCCTGTGCTTCAGTCGGGGTCTGTGCCGGTAACACTTCGGTGGATGTTGCAGTGGCTTCGCGGAGTATCCGCGCCGCCGCTGGAATCCCGAAGACATGGCGATCGTCGCGGTTGTCGTTTTCCACGTACTCGACCAGGACGGCGGCGTCATAGGTCTTCAGGTAGTTTTCGATTACGGTGAGCAATTCGCCTATCGCGGGCGAATCCACCAGGTCGGCGAATCGCCGCAGTTCGGCCGCTGCGGAATCGCTGGTTTCGCCAACGGTCGAATGCAGCTGCGAAACACCGAGCAGTCCCGTGAGTTCGTGTTCCAACTCGTCGGCCCGCTGATCCAACAATTGTCTTGCGTCAGCGGCTGCCTGCTTGCCCCCGATTGCTGCCACTGCTTCGGTCTGGATGGCCCGGTCCAGTTGGAGCCACTGTGCCATCCATGCGATCAGGCCCGGTATTGCATCCGCTTGGAAGGCCACCGCCCGTTGATCGGCGCTCATACCGATCAGCTGCAGCGCCAGGTTATCGACCGCCGCCCGTACCGGTCCGTGGTGCAGCGCATCTGGCGCTACCCCGAGTAACCCGGCCAGCGCCGCCCGCGCCATATCATGGCCGGCACGCAGCCGCTCGACGGTGCTGGAGCCGGGCATCAAATCGTGCGGATCCAAACCCAGCCGTGCTGCGACGGTAAGGCGCATGGAAGGAATCGATGCAGCGTCTTCCGATCGACCGCGCCGCAACTCGGCCACCACCCGACGCGCCGCGGAAGCCCTGAGCCAGTCGGTTTCTCGTTCGCTGCGATGTCCCATTGCGTGGGCTATTTCACGACGGCGCAATCCCCCGAAATACACCAATTGGCAGTACACGCGTTCGTCGTGCGGGAGCCTTGCGATGGCGCGCAGCAGAGGTTCGAGCCCATCTCCCATTTCGGCGGCGACCGATGCGGGTACCCGAGCAGCTACCGCCCCGGCGAGCTCCAGGTATCGCGTCGAGCCCGGGAGTGGCAGCTCCTCCATGCCGATTTCGAATATCGGCCCTCGGTTCAACCAGTTCGCCAAGCCAAATGAGGTATCGAGGCGCATGGAGTCGACCGCAGCGCGCATGACGCCGAGCTCTGTACAAATCTCAGCAGGTGACATGCCTTGCAGGTAGCTCAGCTCAGCATACCGTCGGGCATTCTCCGAACGTATAGCGGCGATGGCCTCCAACAGCTTCGCCACGTCGCCGTTCATCGCCTCGCGCAGCACGTCCGGTACCCGGGCTGCCACGGCTTTCTGCAGCTCGGCGTATTCAGGAGAGCCCGGGAGGGGGAGTTCGTCTTCGCCGACACGGAATACAGGCCCTCGGGTCAACCGGTCGGTAAGGGCACCCGGCACGTAATTCACCTGCATCGCCCGTTTGACCCCGGTGACCTGCCATATTTCGGTCGGGGTCAGGCCCTGCAGGTAGGCCAGCTCGGCATATTGCCGATGGATTTCAGGAAGGGCGGCGATGGCTTCGAGTAGTTTCGCGAGGTCGCCGCGCATCGCCTCGCGTAATGCTGCGGGCATCCGCGCTGCTACCGCTTCGGTCAGCTCGACGCGTTGCGGTGACCCAGGCGGTGGAAGCTCATCGACTCCGACTCGGAATACCGGCCCCCGCGTCGACGCTTGCACCAGCACGTCGGTGACGCGATCTTTCAATTCATGAAACGTGCTGTCGGCCATGCCGAGTATTCGTCGGACCTCAGCTGCAGTCAGCCCGGAGAGGTAATGCATTTCGACGAGATTCCGGTGCCGTTCGTCGCGCAGCGCAGCGATGTGTCGCACCAGCTTCTCGAGGTCTTCGCCCACCGCATTCCACAGCTTCTCGGGAACACGAGCCGCAACGGCTGTTCGCAGTTCGGCGAACTCACGTGAGCCGGTCGGCGGGAGCGCATATGCGGCCGAGGCCTCCTGCGCTGTCTCGTCCGAGTCGGGTTCGCTGGTGTGCGAAGCCTCCAGCGCTGCCAAGCGATCGATGGCACCGCGCTCCAAGGCAGCCAGCAAGTCCGACGTCATATTCCTGAGTGGGTGGACCGAGGCGGCCGTGGCTCGATCGAATCCGAGGAAGAAGCGGCGTTCCAGCCAAAGGCCTTGTCCGGGTGCCAATTCTGCGACTCGTTGCTCGAACTCGCGATGGTCCATGGAGGCGATTGCCCGGTATGTCGGGTCGGAATCGTATTTTCCGGTGCGACGCAAGGCTTCCAGGACTCCCTCGCGAATCCGCTGAAGCCGCTTGCGGTGCACCGAATCCTGCGCGAGGTCACGCAACCACCCTCGGATATCCCCGTCTTCCGGTGCGTGACCGCTCGCTACGTCGCGGAAGGTATCGCGGATGATCTCCTGAGCCAACCGCGCCAATGGCGGGGCTGGTGGGCGTCCGGGCAGCGGCGGAGCACCCAGCATGACGAAGACGAGCCGGACGAGTTCCTGCCCGTGCTGCTCCCAAAGCTGTTGGGCGGAGGGAGCTTCCGGGTGGAGCTGCTCCGATGGTGTGCTCGGAGCTTGGGCTTCGGCCGGGGCCGCTGCCGGTAGACTCGCTGGTCCGGTCTCGGTGAGCGGTGGTGCGTCCGGACTCTTCGGTGCGCCATGATCCGGGTCGTCTGATGTGTCACTGGCGCTGGCTGCGGTGTCCGGCATCCGGATCTCGAACCAAACGGTCTTGCCGCCGGCGCGTTCCAGGTCGACACCCCAGGCCGAGGCCATCTCTTCGAGCAATCCGATGCCACGGCCGTGGGTTCCGGCGGTCAGTAAGCCCGCTTCCCATTGGTCCAGTTCGTCACCCGAAAAGTCTTGATCGGTGACGGAATCGAAATCGCTTTCCTGCTGGCGCTCCGGCAACCCCCGGCTTACATCACCGATCTCGAACCGGAACACATCGCCGAACCGGAAGGCACGCACCTGAGCCCCGCCCTCGTGGGCGTAACGATCGACGTTCGATACCAACTCGGATAGCAGCATGAGCAGGTCGTAGCGCTCTTGATCGTCTGGCCAACCGGCCTCAGCCAGGAATTCCTCCGCCGCGTGGCGTGCCGCTCGGGCACCCGGCGCCACAGAACCTTGGGCGAAGCTCAGTTTCATCTCGGGTTCACGCATGACCCGTGACGGATCTGCGCGCCCGGACGCCTCGAAGAGCCTGAACCACACCTTCTTTCGGCGGTCACGTGGCACGGTCCAGCCCCACGTCCCGGCCTTCGCGTCCAGCAACTCCACAGCACGCCAGCCGGAACGGGTGTCATCGGCGCGTACGGGCAGGTCCCGACTGTCATCGGCGACCTCGATCTCCACCCACCGATTACCCGGTTGCCCCAGTATCGAGCCGGAAATGCGCGGGCTACCACCCTCATTGGCCCGAGCCTGCACTGCCAGCTCCCACGCGATGCCAATTGCCGCGTCGAGGTGTTCCGCTACCGGCCAGGTGGCCATCAACTCGTGGATGGGCTCGACAGCGGCCGCTATCTCCGCCAGCCCCAGCGATTGTGTCGCGGCATCGACGAGGTGTTCGAGTTCAGGTGGTGCGGTGTCGCGCCTGCTGATCTTCCGGAGTTCATGGAGTGGGTCGCTGCTGGACGGGTTTGTCCATTCGGTACTCGGCTGCCGCAGTCCGAGAAGTCCGGCGAGTTCGTCGGTCAGCTCGCGCGCCTGACTGTGCCACTCGTCGGGCGTCATCGTGGCTGGCAGCCCAGCCGCCAGCTTCTGTGCGTCGGCTTCGTGTGCGAGCTTGCGCACGAACCAGTTCGGAAGTGCGGCGAGGCCGGGAAGTGTTGCGAGGCGGCGGCGTTGTGCGGCGTTCATGGAACGCAACTCCGCGTCGATCTGATCGAGTACCTGCACGACCGCAGCCCGCGGTGCCTGCTGGAGTGCTGCGCTCACATCCGCCGGTGGACCGGTGATCTTGTTCGGGTGTGGTTCGTTTTCGTGGTCAGCGTTGGGTTGTTTCACCGCGGTGAGTACGCCGCCGTCGTTTTTCAGTTCAGCGACATAGAGGGTGCTTATGCGTTGATAACTGGGTTCCCACTTGTTTTCGCCGTTTTCGTCGCCGTCGTAGCTTCGTACGCGCGGGGCGTCGCCCTCGATGAGGGTGTCGAAGACGATGAGTTCGTCCCCGACTTTGGTGATGATGAAGCCGTGGGCGTTCTCGCCGTCGTCGACGACGATGACGGCGGTATCCGGTCCCTGCCCGCTGCGCATTCTTTCGGCGATGGCGGCGATCGGGTCGGTCCCATCCGCAGGTTTTGGCTCGACCGTGAGCTGGGCGAGGATGCCCGCTTCGAGGGCGCGCCAGTTGTCATCCGCGGACCACGCGGGATCGTTTTCGTCGGGCTCGGGTGCCTCGTCGTGGCCGAGCGCCCGCACTGTGCGGGCGACTCGAATGGCGCAGTCAAGGACATACCGACGAGCGTTCTGGACACTCGAACCCGATGCGGCCGAGCCGGTTTCGCTAGCAAATACCGCCGCGACGCGGGCGTATGGTCCTGCTGGGTGATACCAGTACCCGGCTGCGGCGGCCGCTTCGCCCACTTGGCGTGTTCGGGTGCTGTTCCTATTTCCGAGCAGCGCCTGACCGATCTCCTGCGGGGATGCGCCGACTCGCCGTGCCACCTCTATCAGCGGTGGCTGTGTTCCGAAATGACCCGGTATGAACGCGCCGTCGTCGAACCGCGGTGGAACGAAACGCTGTTCGGCGAAGGTCGGGTCGATGATGTCCGCGAACCTGTCGAGGCGGCCGAGCGAGCGGGCAGCGATCAGGACACGCTGCTCGGGCTCGGAATATGTCGGCTCGTCATTTGCGAATACTGCCCTGACGTACTCTTCGCTTACCCCCGCCAACTCGGCAATGTCCGCTTCAGTGGGCTCTTTGGCCAACTCGGCGGTGGTGAGCCACAGATACCACTCGGCAACAAGTCCGATCTCTGGTGCATCGGTCTGTTCCGCGATCTGCTCCGCCTGCTCGCGAGCCACCTCATTCGGCGCGACTTCCAAAGCTTGGGCCAGCTGCGCGCGGATCGCTGCGACCTGCACGGCATCGCGTTCCGGGGGAACTACTTCGACGTCGAAACGCTCGACGAAGTTCGTAATCGCCTCGATGAGCAGACCGATCTCGGATGAGTCCGTTGTCTGCGCCACCCGACGTAAAACCGCGAGTCGATCGCCACCGGGAAGAGAGCCCAGTCGTTCGTATTTCGACAGGCCGAGGAGCTGCGTCAGTCGGTCGTCCAGTGCCTGGTTCTCGTCGATCAAGGCTTGCTGGACGGCCGGGTCTGCGCTCAATAGCTCCACCGCGTCGACGAACGCCGTCTCGGTGCGGTGATGGAGATCGAGTCGTAACCCGATCCACTGCATTATCGGGGCTGCCGCCGCGCCGACAGCCGCCGCTACATCCTTACCCGCGATCCGCTGCTGAATAATGTTCAGCGCTTGCCACAGTGCGCCAGGGCGGACGAGATCCGGTTCCACGCCGAGCATTTCGGCCAGTGCGGCACGTGCGGCCCGTGCTGCGGTCAGCCGTGCGCGGAGTTTTTGCAGGGTCGCGGAGTTCGGGGTGCCCTCCGCATTCGATGACGATGGTGCCGGCGTCGTCGCAGGGCTTTGTGGATGAGTGTCGCCACCATGTGCGGCGAACTCCACCCGCAGTCTTTCGGTGATCTCTCGCGCCAAGTGCTGTGCGTCGTCCAGCGAAATCCCGAGTTGCTCAGCGACTTCCCGTAGCGGGGTACCCCGCATGAAGTGGCCGAGCGCGAGCGGCTCTGCCAGATCCCAGCGGGGATGCCCCTTCAGCGCGGCTCGCACTCTTTTCGCGAGCTTCGGATCGATAGGCGTCGATCCGCGTCCGGACGGCCGACCGTCGATCTCGGCAAGTGCGTTCCGGACATCCGCAGGATCCAGGTCGAGCGCAGCGGCGATTTCGGCGTAGTCGCCCGCGGGCCGGTTTTCGTTGAGACACAAATTCAGGTATGTGTTGACTTTGATCAGCACATTGCGCCACTCCACGTCCGTGGTCCGGAATCTGCCCTCGAAGTAAGTCCGGCGCATGGCGTAGCCGGCGGATGACAGTGCTGCTCGGGCAAAGTTGCCGGGCGGCACGAAACCGTCGGTTGCCTTCATAATTGCCTCGACGGCGATGTCCACGCGATCGTCGAAATCCTGGCCGGGGATCTTCCAGCGGCTCGCCACTACCTCGGCAACCCAAATGTACCTTTCCACAAGTTGGCGGCGGATTTGCTTCTCTTCTGCGGAACCCGGTTGTGTTGCAATCAATTTTTCGAGCAGTTCGGTATCCATCGGGTCCGCGTCCGCCGCATCGGTCCGCGGGTAGAAATTGTGCAATACCTCCATAAGTGTTTCGTTGGGGATGCCGAGGGCATCGCGAATTTCGCGTAGTACAACGATCCTTGGCTTTCCACCCAACTCGAACCGCTGAATCTCGCTCGACGATTGCCCGACCAGCGCACCGAAAGCAGGTTGGGTCATCCTGAGATGGAATCTCAGCGCCCGCAGCCATTCGTGCACGAAATCGAATTCCGCCGGTGACGGAATCGTTTCTCCGGTCGGGTCCATCCGGTACCAGAACCCCCACGGCTCTGCCAGATCGTTCCAAGGGCCCGGGGGCTCGAGTCCATTTTCCCGCGTGTACTCAGTGATGCGGTCGTAGGCCCGCAACATGATGAGTTCGGTTGGTACGCCCCCTCTGTCCTCGTGAAACGGTACCGACATCTCATCGATTCCGAAGATCTGCGCGGTTTCCCTCTTTCCGAGATCGTTGTTCAGACGTCGGAAGTAACGCAGATATTCACCGAAGGATTCGGCGGTGCCGAAAGCTGGAAAGGTGACTTCTGGAATCACGAGCTGCGTAAAGCACTCGGCCAACTCCGCGTACGCCACACGATACCGAGACGGCAGGGCTGCGCTCAGGGCCAGAATTGTATCTTCGCCCGGTGAATTGGTTCCGGTCTCCCATGTCGATAGGGCACTGCGTGACACGCTTATTCGAGCCGCCAGCTTGACTTGTGAGAGACCAGCTTCCTGCCGTCTCGAGCGCAGGTATTCCCCCAGGCGGCGATATCCCTCCGGATAGGCGGCGCGACCGTTCGGTGTCAGCAATTCTGCCCGTAGCCGTGCGACGTCCATGTAGGCTTCGCGGGCACCCGGTATTCGCCGTAGCAACGACCGCAAGTGGGCCGTATCGAGCTCGGCGTCGCCTTGTTCCGCTGCCCGCCAGGTGCCAGCAGGCGCGCCAATCAGTTCGTCCATCTCTTCCGAGGGGACTACGAGATAACGGCGGACTTCGGTCAGCCAAGCGGTCATGCCGCCGGCGCTTGGACGCGGGAACTGCGCATCGGGCACAACAGGTTCAGTGGCTACGATTGCCGCTCGTGCCAGCCAGCGGTTCACCTGCGTGGTTTCCAGCCGGTGCATGGCAATGTACTGGTCGAGACTCTGCACCGGTAGCCCGGATCGATCCGCCGACCGTGCCCGATACCATGTCACGAATCGTTCTTCGGCCACCGATGTCGGAGTTTGCGGATCAGCTGGTTCGTTGCTGCGTTCGTCGAATTCGAAACCGCGTTCGTCGATATCGCCGGTGAGTTCCGAATTCCGCAGGGTTGCGGTGCCTGGTGCATCGGCATCGCGTGCGGCGGACTGGGATTTCCGGGTTGCGTCGAGCGGTGTTTCGCCCTCGAGTTGCCGGGCCGCCGTGTCGGTTGTCGTACGCAGCTGCGCCGACATTTCCGAAGCGGCGTCCCACTGCGCCTCCATCTCGCCCGCGAGCATGTCTTCGAACGGATCACGAGGTTGAGCTGTCGTGCCGGTGACTGTGAGCATCAGCAGGGTTAGTCGTGCGACTTCCGCATTCAGCCGTTGGACCTCTCGATCGGCTCGAGTGAGGTTTTCGGATGCGGTGGTGTCGGTGTCCGATGCGCGGGTCGCCGAAACCCGATCGTGCTCGACTCGCAACCGCTCGCGGATCACGCGCATGCGCTCCCGCTCGATAACCGTGCGCTCGCGTGCCTCGCGCAACTGCGGCAACGACTGTCCAGCGCCGGATGTGTCGACCACGCCGCGGCGCTGCAGAACTCGATCGAGGTGCGTGACGACTTCATCGATGCGTGCCAGCGCAGTGGCTGTGCCCGTCGCACTGGCCACGGCGGTTACCGGAAGATCGGACGGGCTCAGCACGGTGCATTCGACGTGGCCCGCATTGTCGACCTGCACATATCGATATTCGACCTCGATTCCGGCCTGCGAGAGTGCATTCAACGTTTCCGAGGCGAGGAAGTGCTCGGGATCGGCGAACGGCGACATGATCGTGAGTCGGTTGTGGTCGAGCCGGGCCCAACGTCCGATCCGTCGCCCGCTCGCCTGCTCCAGCCATCGCAGCGCCACGTCGGCCGCCGCTTGTATCCGGAGCGTCTGCCGGTCCTCGGCGAACATTTCCAACTGGCGGAGCAATCGGTCCTGCCGCATCTCCTGGGCAGGAGTCAATTGATCCGGATCCGGATTCCTGGCGAACTCGCTCTGCAGGTGCGTGCGGGATATGAACGCTTCCTCGTTGACCTCATTGATATGCGAAGCCCAATCCGGTCGGTCCGCCATGGGCTCCGCCGTCATGACCGGATGCCACGGCTGTGCCGCCGCCGCTTGCTCGCCCGGCTCGTCCGCGGCGCGTAGCGGTGCGGTTTCCTCGGCCGGATTGCTGGACTGCCACAACCGGTCCTGCCGTTGTGCACGCGCGGTCCGCACCGATTCGGGTAGCTCCTCGACCAGTATTCGGCCCGACAGATCTACCCGCACCCGGCGGGTGACCACCGGGATTCCCAGCTGTTCGATCGCGGCCCGGGCTGCTTCGGAGAGTGGAGAATCCTGACCGTCTCGGGCGAACATTTCCACTCGGAGGCTCTCGATGAGCAATCCGGTCGCCCCGACCGGGTGCCCGATTCCGGCGGCGACCACTTCCTGGACGGCCAAGTCCTCCGCTCGTGAACGGGCACCGGTCAATTCGGCGGCGATTTCCGCGTACTGCGGAGCAGCTGAATCGATGGTTTCGCGCAGTACCGCCAATTGCATGACGCGGGCGTAGGTGTGGTCGCCGAGGCGAGACTGCGCGTCTACCACCCGATCACGGAGCGCGTTCAGATCCAGATCCGCAGGGGCGGTATCGTCCTCCGTCCATTCGGTGGCGCCCAGCACCTCGGCGAGACCAGCTGCGGCAGCCAGGGCATCGCGTACTCGACGCAGGAGCTCCGATCGTTGCCAGGCTGCATCACTCATCCGCTGAATCTGTTTCGCCAGTTCGCCGGTGGGCACATGGTCGAATTCGGAGTATGCGCTTTCGCCCGCGGGGCCGCCGTCGCCGAGCAGGCCGCCTCGCTGACGATCTATCAGACCGGCGAGCACATCCATCGGATAGCTCTGGCCCGCAGCGACTTTCATCTGACGCATGCGCTGCTTGAAGTTCGCCTGCGCGGCTGGTGTTCTGTTTCGCCACGCTCGACCCAGTGCTACCGCTGGACCGTTCGGCTTGATACTCGGGCGGGAGCCGGACATAGCCGGAATCGGTCCGCGATCGCTTGCCCGTGCCATTGCCACGGCATTCCGGCGCTCGGCATCCGCCCAAACCTCGGCCACCGTACGGCCGGTTAACAACGCCTGCAGCGCGTAAGCCGGATGCGTGAAATCGACCGGTATGTCCTCGTCTGCGTCCTCCTGGAAGGCACTCTTGAACTCATCGCTCACCTTGGGTGCGGCGAGTCCGATAGCGATATGCGCCTCGGCCAATGCTTCCGCTGGCCGGAAAACTGGCTGATCGCCCAGACTGGGTTCGGCGATACCCGACCAGTGCTCTGCCACTATCCGGCGCATAGCGGCGTCATCGTGCTGTTGTTGCCATGCCTCGAACAGCGTCGCGAGCTTTACCTTTCCATTTACCCTCTGGACGCCGACGGTATTCAGCCAATCGTCGAATGCCTCTTGGTTTTCGAATCCGTTCAACCACGCATAGAAGGCCGGGTACATGAAGTCTTCGTCGCGGAGGACCTGGCGATGTCGGCTGTAGCCGTTGAGCTGGTCCAGCCAGTGGTCGAAGCGCGTATCCGGGCGTAGAGCCTTCGCCTTCAGGAGTCCCCGGAAATGGTTGTACAGGAAACCAAACGCCCTCGCCTGCGCTGATGTGCGCCAGATATCGCGATCAGCGGCTTTGGCGCGAGGATCACGCAGATGGGCCAGCTCGTGGCGGACTGTGTCGTATACACCATCGTCGGTCGCGGATATCAGATTGTCGTTCTGCCGAATTTCTGCGATGTTCGCGGCATTGTTCAATCTATTTTCGTTGAGAAACACGACACGGCATCGGAAGCTACGCGACATCGGTCCCGCCATGGCAATGCTCTTGTGCCTGAGTGGAACCACCGCCAGCACTTCTATGCCAATATTCGGTTCTTCGCGGAATTCGTCGACGACAGCGTTCCGCACCGACATCGCGGTCTCGACGGAAAGCTTCTCGAGGCCAAGTACCTCAATGCCGTAGGAGTCGAGCAATTCGCACGCGATTGCCTGCTTGATACTGCGCTCGGACTCCGACTCGGGATTCGCAGCGGTGGGTTGGGAATTCGCCGCCGCAGATGCGGTCTCGTCAACGTCGATCTCGTGGTCGGAATCTGATGCCATCACCTGCATGCCGACGAGGATGACCGGCTGGTCGGAGCCGACCGCCCGGGCAGGATTGCCGGAGCCAGGCTTTCCGGCGCGGTCGTCGGCGGTGACCACGGGCCGCGGCGGAGTGGCTGATTGCCGAGCGGCGCTCGGGGAAGCATTCGGTATCCACTGGCCGCGACCCGATTTCGCCGTGGGCCCCGCGCCGGGCTTGCTCTTGGCTGGGCTGGTCCCCGCCGAGGGGGCCTTCGAAGCCGGGACCTGACCGTCCACAAGACTGAGCATTTGGTCGGTCGGTACGGCGGCATTTGCGGATAGGTCGTCGTTGCGTTCCGCAGTCGTAGTTGGACGCGCAGGGATCGAGCCGGTGACGGCACCTGTGCTGGGTGCAGCGGCGGAATCCTGGGATCGCGCCGCTGGTGCAGGGTTGTCGGATGCGCCCACCGAGACGGTCGGGAACTGTGTCTGCACCGCGGCGGTCATACTGTGTACTGCGGCGAGCTGGGCCGGGCTGAGCTCGTGGCCGCTCTGCAGCGCGTGGTGTGCTTCGGTGAAGTACCCGACTTCGGCGTCCGTCAAGTGAATGAGGCTGTCCAGCAGCGCGTTTCGCAGCTTTTCGCCCAGCCAGTTGCCGAGTTGGCCCGGTTGGGGAGTTTGCCATCCGTCGAGCTGCGCGGAATGGAATCCAGCCGCGTTGATTGCGTGCGCGAGTTGCTGCACCGGTTCGGGTGGCGTGCCGTGCGTCCCGTCCCAGCCCAGCACGGTGAGCACATGCTGGTAGGTCGCCGCCCCGAATCGCCGCTGCAATATGTGTGCCGCGGCCGGATCACCGCTCTGTGCCTGCTGCAGGACCTCGGCTGTATCGGCCAGCAACGGCCTGCCGGACTTGCTGATTTTGTCGTCGAGCAGCGACTCTTGCCCTGCTGTGGCAGCGTTGAGTGTGCCACCGGACAATTCCTGTGGCATTTGATTGATGAAGTGTCTTCGGTTCGGGTCCTCCGACTGGGTTGTCGGGGGCGCGTGTGCCGACGGGCCGGGGGTATGGCTGCCGCCGCGAGCCAGTTGGTGTTGCGCGCCCGCCAGCTCTTGCAGCGGCGTGGCCAAGTCACGCAGATTCTTCTCGGCTTTGGTGAGCCGCGCCTGCGTCTCGGCGGTCGGCGCCGCCTGATGTTCGGCGGCGGCTTGGTGGTACTCGTTGACGTACTTGACAACGACCTGCTTGACCATCGGGTTGTTAGTGGGGGCGTAGAGGCCGTCGGTGGGTGCGGTGTAGTACTGGACACTGCCCGGTTCGCCGTTGCGGGCGGCGCGATTCTCGGCCTGGATATCGATATCGCGAGACAGTGCGGACCGGCCGGTGACCGCGACATGCAGGCCGCCGAGGTCGCGGGCTGCCCCGCTGATCGGGATGTCGACTCCGCGGGCGCCCTGCATATTGATGATCAGGACCTTGCCCTCTTGACCCGCCGCATCGAAGATCAGCTGCAGATTGTCCTCGGCGCTGGTGCCGTGCTCGAGGAACCACTTGGCGTCCACCGCGATGAATTCCACGTCGGGGTGATCGGTCTTCATGACGTTCGCCAGCGCTCCGACGAGGTCATTGCGATCACACAGAATCAGCTGTGGGCGCCCGGTTTTCTGCATCTCCTGGGTATCGGCGGCAACCTGCTTCAGCTTGGCTGTCTCATCCGCCGAGATCGTGTCCTGCCTGACCTCCAGCTTGGAGTCGGTGAAGCGGTCGATCTTGACGACATCGCCCATGCCGAACCGGCTTTTGAGGGTGCCCGCGGACCCTTCGGCGGTGCCCGACGCACCGGTTATCTGGTCGTAGTTCTCACTGCTGAAAAGTTTCTGTGCCGTAATGGATTTCGAGCTGTTCGGGTCGTTGCGGATGGCCAGCTCGTGCTTCGCTTCGATCGCCTGGGCCAGACCGCCGTTCCAACGACTCTCGCTGGAGGTTTCCGGATCGAACATCACCTTGTGGGTGGTCTGGTCGATGATGAATATCCGTTCCTGCCCGTCGATTTCGTGCCGGACATAGTGCACGTTCTCGACGTATTCCCATTTGGCGGAGGCCGCCATATTCAGTCGGCCCAGCTCGTCGTCGGTCAGTGCGCGGCCCAGCTGGCGTTCCAAGCTCTGGCGTCCGGTCTCGGTCAGATTCGCCGGTCCGCCGCGTTGGTCCGCGGTGCGGCCGAAATCGGATTCGGTCAGCACACCCCGGTCCAGGCATTCGCTCAGGAAGTCGCGGGCATCGGTGACCTGCGCGGCGACCTCGGTTTCGGCGAGTTGGCCCGCGCCGTCGGACAGGATGTACTGGGTGTCGGCGTGCACGAGCGCCTCGTCGATCTCGTCGATCGCGGCGCGCCGACCCGGCACCCAGTTATCGCGCAGCGCGGCGAAACCGACATCCTGCTGGGTACCGATGTAGATGGTCGGTTTGCCCGGCTCGGGGGGTGGTGGTGCGGTGTCCGGGTTCATGCGCACTACCTCGATACCGAGCGGGCCCAGAACCTCTTTGTATCGAACGAATTCGCGGTTGGCGAGGTTATCGCGAGTGGTGATCACCTGCACCGCACCGTGTTCCATGGCATCACGGGCCGCGTGTGCCAGGAAGACCAGCGACTTGCCCTCACCGGCGTCCATATTCACCGGGCCATCCCGCATCGCCAGCATGGCGGCGACCTGGGTCCAGCGCAGCACCTTGTTCTCGCCACGGCGGATGGTCTCGATCAATGCGGCCGTCACCTCGGCCTGGTCACCGCTGCGCAACATCTCCACCAAGGTTTCCTCGGAGGCGTTCACCAAGCGCTGTTCTTCCGGCAGATCCGGTGAGCAGCGATCCGCGTAGTCCTGTAGGGCGTCCTCGGCGGTCTGTCGTCCCGCAGATGGTTCGGCCGCATTCGCTTCGGCAGTGCTTTGTGTAGTCGAACCGCTATCCGCGTCGGCGGCCGCGGAGTGCGGCCGTGCGCCATCGGTCGCTTCGGGTGCGGTGGTGTGATCCTCGTCGGGCGTCCGATTGTGTTGGACCGCTGGTTCGTCGGTGTTGGTGTGGGTGTTGACGGGATCGTTGTCGGCGGGGTGCGCAGGCGTGCCGTCGCTTGGTTCGGATGCCGTTGGTTGTTTGCCTGTGGCGCCGGCCTCGTCGGGGCGCGGATTGTGTTGGACCGCTGGTTCGTCGGTGTTGGTGTGGGTGTTGGCGGGATCGTTTTCAGCGGGGTGCGGCCGTGCGCCGTCGACTGGTCCGGGTTCGGCCGGGTGCTGTCCGATCGATGCGGGCGCATCGTCGGGCGCGTGATCGTACTGTTGAGCCGGTTGTTCGCCGACCGGTTCGTCGAGATGGACGCTGGCCGGGGTGTCGTCGGCGGGATGAGGGGGCGGCTGCTGCCCACTCGTCGCCCTATCGATGGGGTCGGGCCGCACCTCGGGGGTCGCGATGCGGTCGGGCCGCACCTCGGGGGTCGCGGTGTGGTCGGAAATGGTGGTGGGGTCGTGGGTGGTGCCGGAGTGCACCGAGGTTGCTGTGAGGTCGGCCTCGGCCGTGACCCCGGGCTTGTTCGCCGGCGAATCGGCGGGTCGCGGTACCAGCGAGCCGGCCTCGTCCGGACCGAGGGCATTGACGAGGACCGGGGTCTGCTGGTCCTGTGGCACCGGTGCGGCCAGATCCGGTGGTGGGGAGCTGGTCTCGGGAGCCACCACCCGGCGGCGACCGCCCCGTCGCGGTGCGCCCCCTTCCGGACCGGGTTGACGGTCCCGACCTCGCTGCTGCGGCCCTGCCGGATTGTCCTGGCGGGCCCGGGCCGGGCGGCCGTCGGCGGGATGCGCGGCCGCCGCATCGGCCGGGCGAGCGGCGGCGGGCGCCGCCGCGGCGTCGGTGGGGCGAGCGGCGGTCGGCGCTGCCGCGGTCGCAACTGGTTGCGGTTGTTCACTATCGGTATCGGCGGGGTGCGGTCGTGGACCGTCAGCGGTGTCGGAATCGGCGGCATGCGGTCGTGGACCGCCGACCATTTCGGAGTCGGCCGGGTTGGGTCCGCCGGATGCGGAAGATTCATCCGGTGCCGGACCGTCCTGAGCGTCTGGCAGGGCCTCCGGTTCGTCGGAAGGTGTGCGCACATCGGCCGGTTTGTCGTCGGCGGGATGTGGCCGGGCGCCGTCGACCCCATCGGTGTCGGCAGGGTGCTGACCCCCGGATGCGGCGGCGTCATCGGGGGTGGGACCGCCCCGCTGAGCCGGATGTGGGCTCGCTGGTTCGTCCGCGTTGGTGCGGGCACCGCCCGGCTGGCCATCGGCGGGGTGCGATACCGGAGCAGGCGCGGGTTCCTGCACTGAGCTGGGGCCGACCGCGACGGGCCGCTCCGAGGTGACTGGCTCCTTCGGCGCGGGATCTGGCTGCCGAATCGGTTGCGGGGTCGGCTCGTCAGCGCGT
This sequence comes from Nocardia sp. NPDC050408, assembly GCF_044458905.1. NCBI lineage: Bacteria > Bacillati > Actinomycetota > Actinomycetes > Mycobacteriales > Nocardiaceae > Nocardia > Nocardia sp. NPDC050408. The sequence continues at coordinate 74,410 of NZ_JBITIL010000027.1, forward strand.
TGGCGTGCGTTGGTCGGCTCGTCGGGGCGTTGGCGTGCGTGGGGCGCTTCGTTGTCCGCGGGGTGCGGACGCTGGCCGCCCGCTGCTGTCTCGTCGGGGTGTTGCCGGGCGTTGACCGCCTCCTTGTCGCCGGGATGCGAACTCGGCCGCTGATCAGTCGCTGCCGGATCGGCGGCGCGCGGGCGCGGGCTGCCGTCAGCGCCATGATGCGCCGGGCCGTCGCCGGCTTGGGGATTGCCCGGTTGTCCTGGCGCGCCTTGGGATTGGGTAATTATCGGGGGCGTACCAGAAACGTGCGGTGCGTACAGTGTCTGCAGCCGCGGTGCCTCGTTCGCCACCACTACCGCGTCGGGGTGCTGGACTTGCTCGACACGGGCGTTGTTGACGGCATCGGGAAGCGGGCTCTGCGAATCCTTGGGCTTCCAGATGCTGATGTTGTAGTCCTCGCGGATGAACGGCGCCGGTGCCGTGTTGAAGTCGTTCGCCGGTTGCCGCAGCCGTGTGACGAGTTGGTTGAGCTGCTGTTGCTGGGATCCGGCCGGGTCGGCCGGGTTGAAGTCGCGGGTGAGGATGCCGTGCTCGGCGAGTGCGTCGACTAGTGCCTGGGTGAGCGGACGTTGACCGGTACCGGTGTTGGCCTCGGGGGCGACGGGCGCGGTGACCTCGGGTACCGCGGTCTCCGGAGTCTTTGTGGCGGTGCGGATTTCGCTGGCGCCGTGGGCGGCGGCGCCGAGGAATCCGCCGGTGACGGCGGGGAGCAGGCCCTCGGTGAGGGCTTTGGTGGTGAAGGGTTGACCGGACAGCAGGATGGAGGTGAGGGCGCC
>NZ_JBITIL010000028.1:0-70651 GCF_044458905.1 Nocardia sp. NPDC050408
CCGGCGCACCACCACCCGGCTCGGACCCAACGACTCCATCCAACAACCCCTTCGATCACTCGACGGTGCTGTTGCAATCACCCCTTGAGCCCAAGTCGGGCGATGCCGCCATGGATTCCACCTGATCTTGTTCGGGGGACTACTCGAGCACCAGGAGAGGCTGAGATGACGAGCAGCGAGCTGGCCGACATCGCTATCGAAGCGATGCGATTGCAGAACGGATATGCGCGTGCGATCGACACGCGCGACTGGGATCTCTTTCGGGCGTTGTTCACCCCCGACGTTGTCGCGGAGTATCCGGGCATGCCGTTCGCGGGGATCGAGCAGTGGTTGGAGTTTTTCGTGCCCTTTCACGACGACTGCACATGGATCCAGCACGCCATGACCAATCACGTCGTGGGTGTGGACGCCGACGGTATCTGGGCGACTTGTTACGGGTTCGTCGAGTGGACGATGCGCGATCGACCGAAACTCATCAATCGCTCACGAACGCTATACCGTGACCGATTGATTCAGCAGAACGGATCGTGGGTCATCGCCCGGCGCAAGTGCGATCTTCTGATGCATCAGCCCGATGCCCCCATTCCTGATGGCATCACCTACCCCAGCTCCGTTCTCGACCTTGCCGACATCTCGTAGACCCTTAGGCGCGCAGCCGATTTCACGGCTTCCAGGTCGTGGCACCTCGCTGAAACCGCATCGGTGCCACCGGCGACTCCCGGCGCTACCCGCGGGGGTCGAGAACCATCGGTAGGGCGAGCGGCCCGCAGGTGATGAATTGCGGGCTATAGGGAATGGCGGCGGGGTCGCAGGCCAGGCGCAAGCGCGGGAACCGGTTGAACAGGGCGGACAATGCCGTACGGCCCTCCAGTCTGGCCAACGGCGCACCGAGACAGAAATGCGGTCCCCGGCCGAACGCCAGCTGGTCTCGGTGATCGTGGTCTATGTCGAAGTTATCCGCGCTCGGGTAATGACTCGGATCCCGCCCGACGCCGCCGTACCATCCCACAATGGCCCCGGCGGGAATATCGACGCCGTCGATCGTAACGTCCTGTAGCGCATACCGGTTGAACATGTTGCCCACCGGGGAGCGGAAACGCAGCATTTCTTCGACGACATCCTCCCACCGGTCCTCGGCCCGAGCCTTGGCCAGCTGCTCGGAGTGGGTACACAGTGTGACCATCGCATTGCCGAGCAGATGCACCGAGGTCTCATGTCCGGCCATGATGACCAGCCACAACATGTCGACCAGCTCCTTGTCGGTCAAACCGTTGTTGCATCGGCCAATCCGCGGGAATCGTACCGTCGTGCAGCGCCGGGCAGTTTCGCGCATTCTTGCTGAACAATGTGCCGTCACCGGCGAGGATCTCACCGACTGCCTGGTAGCTCACCGCGACCCAGGCCGCGACGTTGCCAGCCAATTCGATCGGAACGACCGGACCGCGCCGGCGGATTCGCTCGAACGTCTCGAACATTGGCTCGCCAGCGGTCGGCAGCTGAATGACGGACTCGTTCATTGTGTCTCCAAGGGTGCGATCGGTCATGCGAGACCCGGCCGGTGTGTGCCCGACCAGTGTCGCGCGCGGCCGCTCATCGGACGGTGGGAACCGTGATCCGTTGCCTCGCAACGAAACTTTGACGCCACCTCGCCGAAGTTCGGGCAACCGCCATCAGCGCCCACCTGCCCTGGCCTTCGGCACCGTCATCTTCCGGCCAGGTGTCCTCGATGACGAGGCGGCCGGATTGCATTGCCTGCGTGCACTTTCCTGTGCAGTGTGCTCGATATCCACACGCGCGCAGCCATTTTCACGGCTTCCAGTTCGTCGCCCGCAGCCAGGTCGCCAGATCCATCAGCTCCGGGTGCTCCGACCGCAACGCCGCGAGATCGAGCGGCTCGTCCGGCCGCTCGTTGAAATAGCCGAACATCTTGCCCACCTGCTCGTCGAATGCGCGGACCTGTTCGATCGGCACCTGGAAACTGCGCGCGGGTAATCCCGCTGTCCGGCCGAATGTTTCGGCGATCTGCGGTGGAGTCAGCCGGTCGCCTGCAATGGGGACCGTGCGGCCGAGGAAGTCCGTCGGCCGGTCGAAGGCGATGGCGGCGAAGGCGCCGATATCGTGTACCGAGATCAGTGATACCGGAATATCCGCACGCACAGCGAGATTCAGTACGAGCCCGTCCGCGTCGAGCACCGGACGGTTGAACGCGTTGAAATTGTCCATGAAGAAGACCGGACGCAATACGGTGGCCGGAAGGTCGAGTGCTTTGATGTGTGCTTCGATCGCTTCCTTTGCCGCGTAGTACTCGACACCTGAATTCTCGCCCGCACCCTTGAGCGAGCTGTATACCAAATGCTCGATGCCGGACTCGGCGGCGATCTCGGCCACCGCCTTGCCCCGCCGTTGTTCGGCCGCAATGCCCTCGGCGGTGATGTGCACGCCAGTCATCATGGTCAGCATCAGGAAGATGCCGTAGGTGCCGTCCATGGCCGCTCGCACCGACGCGGTGTCGTCCAGATCGCCTTCGATGAGGTTCGCACCGCTTTCGCGCAATGCGCTGGCTGCGGGCGAGGTCAGATCACGCACGAATGCGTGGACTTCCCAACCGCGTTCGAGCAGTTGTCCCGTGGTCGCCCGGCCCTGCTGTCCGGTCGCGCCGATGACGAGAACCGGTCCCTTGCTGCCTGTCATGCCAAACTCCTTGTGCTGGGTGATCGTTTCTCGATCTCCTGTTGCACTCGACGCTAGAGACGGGCGGTGGCGCGGTCCTGTTACCGATACTGCTACCCACAGAGGGCATGTGATGACAGATAACGACCGCGCCGAACTTGCCGCATTCCTGCGTGCGCAACGCTCCCGGCTGCGGCCGACCGATGTCGGGATGCTGCCGGATCTGGAACCGGGCCGACGGCGCACGCCCGGCCTGCGTCGTGAAGAAGTCGCCGAACTCGCCGGGGTGAGATGTCGGTTACACACTCCGAGTGTCCAACTCGGCAAACGTGCAACCCACAAGGGATCTCGATGACCGACAAGCATCGCGCCGAACTCGCCGACTTTCTCAAGGCGCACCGCTCCCGGTTGCAGCCCACCGATGTCGGTCTGCCCGGGGATCTGATCCCGGGGCGTCGGCGCACCCCGGGCCTGCGTCGCGAAGAGGTTGCTGAGTTGGCCGGGGTAAGTCTCACTTGGTACACGTGGCTCGAACAGGGCCGCAAGATCGCGGCGAGTCCGCAGGTGGTCGACGCGCTGGCCAGGGCATTGCGTCTCGATGACGGACGGCACCGCCATCTGCGCCGCCTCGCCGGTCTCGCCGATCCGGTCGCCGCGCCTCAGCCTGGAGAGGCGATATCGCGCCTACAGCGTCTGGTCGATTCGATGATGCCGAGTCCTGCGGTAATCCACGACGGGCACTTCGATTTCGTGGTCTGGAACGAGGCCTACACACGCCTGCGCCTCGACCCCGCCGAATTCGACCCGGATCACCGCAACCTGCTCTGGATGATGTTCACCCACAAGGAGAACCGCGCCGCCATGCGCAACTGGGAGCCTGCGGCCCGCGCGGTCCTCAGCCAATTCCGTGCCCTGGTCGGCCGCCGCCCCGACGACCCCCGCCTCACTGCCATCGTCGGCGCACTGACCGAGGCCAGCCCCGAATTCCGCACCTGGTGGTCGGAATACCCGGTCCAAGACTTCCGCGCCGCCACCATCGGCATCGACCACCCCGAAGCGGGCCCGGTGAACTTCGAACTATTCCAACTCCGCCTCGCAGAAAACCCGGATCTCCTTCTGGTACTACAACTCCCAGCCGCCGATACCGATCACACCACCATCGCCACCCACCTCACCTGACCCGCGGCTGCGCCCTCCCCAGCCGAATCCCACTGAAGCCGAGTGAGCTTGCGGTCACCGCATCCCGGAACGCACACAGGTTGGCCAGCATCCGGAGTTGAATTCCCGCCTGCGCGTGCAGCGCTAGAAGGTCGCCGACCTGTTCGGGCGGTCCGAGCGGATCTGACCCGGGTCGGGGTATACCTCAGTCGCCCTCAGCGGCGTCGTCCTCGTCTGGCCAGCTGTCCTCGATGATCAGGCGGCCGGATTGCATTGCCTGCGTGTACTGTTCGGCGACTACGGCGGTGGGGTAGGTGGGCCAGTAGGAGATGGCGCCGGTGGGTTTGTCGATGACGCAGACCGAACCGCCGATGGCCGGGGGGAGTGGGGGTTTGTGTGGGTCGATGCCCGGTGGTGGCGGGAAGATGGCGACGACGGTGAAGCCCACCTCGAATTCGGTGAGCAGGTTGCTGATGCCGTCCTCGGTGGGCAGGTAGTGGTCGGCGAGGCGTTGTGCCTCGGGGAGATCCACCGGGATGTTCGCCTCGGTGGGGTAGGCGTGGATATCCATGCCTGAGAATTTACGGCCAAGGCGAACGGGTGGTCATTCGAAGTGGACGGTGGCGATCATCCGGCGGGCCAGGGTTTCCGGATCCGAGCTATCCGCCGCATCCTGTAGTGCCCCGTCGCGCCATAGTGCCGCGAAGCCGTGGACCAGCGACCAGGCGGCGAGGCGGGTGGCTTGTTGCTGCTCGACGGTGTTGTCGGGTTGCATGAGCGAGACCCCGGAACGCAGCGCCGCACCCGCCGCGGTGCGGGCGGCGACCAGGCGCTCGTCGTCGGCGTGCAGGAGCTCGCGTCGGAACATCACATCGAAATGGCCCGGATGTTCGCGGGCGAAGCGGGTGTAGGCGACCGCGACCTCGCGAAAGTCCGGTCCGGCCGCGGTCAGCTGTTCGGCGAGCAGATCGAAACCTTCGATGGCGAGCGCGGTCAGTAGTCCGGCGCGATCACCGAAGTGGTGCGCGGGGGCCGCGTGCGAGACATCGGCGCGGCGCGCCAGCCCACGCAGGGATATCGCGTCGATGCCATCGATCGCGATCTGGTCGGCGGCCGCGGCCAGGATGGTGGCCCGCAGATCGCCGTGGTGGTAGCCGCTCTTCGCCATGTCTCGATGGTCGCCGAAAATCTAGTCATTGACAAGTTCCCGGCGGAAACCCTAATCTAGTCACTGTCAAGATTAGGTGTTCGACCCACAGGAGACTCTGATGGCACCGCTGGTTGTACTCATCGTCATCGCCGGACTCGCGCGGTTCATCGGCTGGCTCGGCAACCTCGGTTGGCTCGACTCCTGGCCACACGCCGCCGCACTCGGACTGGCCGCGATGTTCGCCCTCACCTCGAGCGCGCACTTCGTCGAGCCGAAGCGCGGCGCACTGATCGCCATGGTTCCGCCGCGGTTGCCCAATCCGGCGGCCTGGGTGAGCTTCACCGGCCTGCTCGAAATCGGCGGCGCGATCGGCCTTTTGATCCCGCCCATCGCCAAACTGGCGGCTGCGGGCCTGATCCTGCTGCTGATCGTGATGTTCCCGGCGAATATCCGTGCGGCACGGGCGGATATCGGCATCAAGACCATGCCGCTGCCGCTACGCACCATCGTGCAGTTCATCTTCCTCGGGGCAGGCGCGCTCGTCCTGCTCGGCTGACCTCTAAACCACCGTCGGCACACCGGATTCCGGTGTGTCGACGCTTCTTTGTGTCGGAGCCGCACGGGCTGCTGGTGTAGTGATACGCATCGTGTGTTGCGGCTTGATCGGCAGCACTGCGACATCCCTTGATAGCGACATCCCTAGATTTGGATACCGACCTGCGACAGTTGCTCGGCCTGACTCGTGCCGAGGCCAGCGGTCCGCAGCACGATGGCGTGGGAGTTCGCAGCTGTATCCTCCGACAGGCACGAGTTCCGCGGCCGAGGAGGGTATCGATGGCATCACTGATTCCCGCGACACTCGGCTGGCTGGTCCTCGGCTACGTCGGCATCATCACGCTGGGTCGGCTGATGTTGTTGCGGGACACGATCATCGATCAGCTCATCAATAGCAACCTGCTCTGGAGCATCGCCGCTCTGCTGTGCTACCGATGCGCCCAGGCGAGTGTCACCAGTCCGGTCTACGTCCTCGCGCTGGGGTGCGTGGTAATGACAACCATGCACCTGTTTGTCATAGCCCGATATATTCTCGCCGAGACCGATTCGACAGTGGTGTGGCGGCGGCTGCGTCGGTGCGGTTTCGTCGCCGCGGCGGCCACAGTCGTCATGTTGCTCGCCGGAATGATGGCACAGGACAACGGACGACCGGTCGATCTGAGCGCACACGGGCCCGCGGCGATCTTCGGGATCGCCTATGCCGCACCGCTTGCGGTCAGTATGGTCGTTTTCCTGCTCTCGGGCATCCACGAGCTGCGCTTGGGCGACCTCAGCGCCAAGATGCAGGTGGTCTGCTGGATTCTGGGCATCAGCGGCGGCTTCGTCTTGAGTAGTCAGGCACTTTCCACCGCGCAGTTGCTGACGGGGCGACCCGCCCTCGGTCCGCATTTGCCGCGTGGAGAACTCGATTTCGTGCTCTGCGTGACCCTCAACGTGACCCTGCTCGCCATCCCTTTGCTCAGCGCGCTACTCTCGCTGGCCGGTTGGGATCGCGACGCTCGAATCTGTCGCCGACTGCGGCCGCTGTGGCGCGACCTCACCGCGGCGGTCCCGGAGATCGTGCTGCCCGCCGACGCACGACACGGGGCGGATTCGGTCACCCGACTGTTCCGCATGACCGTTGAAATCCGCGATGCACTGCTGCACCTCGGCTCATACCTTCCCGCCGAGACCGCGAAACCGCAGCATCAGGTCGAATCGGACTGGGAGATAACCGATTACGCTCACCGCTTGGCACACGCCGTGCGCGCCAGAAAGGCAGGCGAACTCCCCGCCACCGTCGGATCCAGCTCCCGGCTGGCCATAACCGCACACGATTTCGACGCCGAACTCCGGCATCTGCTCGGCCTGGCCCGCGTCTGGCCGAAGACGGCGGTGCGTTGAAGTTGCATCAGGCGCCGCACACCACGCACGGCCATAGGCTGTATCCATGACCTACAAGATCGTTTCTCGGCAGTTCGACCTCGATGTGGACGGCTCACCGCTGACCGGCTATCTGGCCCGCCCGGAAGGTGACGGCACTTTTCCCGCCGTGCTGGTCGGCGCCGAGCTGTGGGGACTCACCGAGGACGCGCGCCGGATCGTCGATCGGGTCGCTGAACTCGGCTACGTGGCCTTCGTGGTGAACGTCTATCACCGCTCGGGTCCGGAAACGGCCGCGGGACTGGCCGAGACCGATGAGAACCGGACGCGTGCCTTCGGCCTGCTCGGCGAGCTGACCCGCGATGGTGTCGAGGCCGACTTCCGGGCCGCCATCGCCTACGCCCGCGAGCACGGTGGCGCCACCGATAAGACCGGTGTGCTCGGCTTCAGCCTCGGCGGCCACCTTGCTTACTTCGCGGCCACCCGACTGGAACTGGATGCCGCAGCGATCTTCTACCCGGGCTGGCTGACCACCGCGGGCACCGCCCTGAGCAGGCCGGAGCCGTTGCTGGCCGCGACCGAGAACATCGCCAAGGGGGATGTGCGGATGCTGCTGTTCTTCGCCGAACTCGATCACGTCATCGATGCCGAACAGCGCGAACAAGTCGAGGCGGCCTTGAATCAGGCCGGTGTGCGGCACGAATCGGTGGTCTTCCCGGGTGCGAAGCACGCCTTCTTCTTCCCTGGCCGGGAACCGTACGACGAAGCCGCCGCTCAGGATTCGTGGCAGCGGACCGCCGAACTGTTCGCCACCGAATTGGCCTGAGACCGAATCGAATACGACGAGAGCCCGACCGGCCCTGTCTCCCCCTCCGAAGACAGGCCCGATCGGGCTGTAATAAATATTCCTCGGAGAACTTGACAGGGCCTTAAAGGAGCCTTAATGGAGACGTGTCAGGCGGATCAGTGCCGCTTGGCACCGAGTTGGGCCAGGAACTCGGCATTGGTCGGAGCCTGACGCAGACCCTCCAGCAGCAGGTCGATGCTCTGCTGACCGTCCACTGCGGCGAGGGTGCGCCGCAACAGGTGCGTCGCCGCCAATTCATCCGGGGTGAGCAGCAATTCGTCCTTGCGGGTGCTGGAGCGTGCGATATCGATGGCCGGGAAGACCCGGCGGCTCGCGGTCGCGCGATCCAGTTTCACCTCGGCATTGCCGGTGCCCTTGTACTCCTCGAAGATCACGGTGTCGGCCAGCGAACCGGTCTCCACCAGCGCGGTGGCGATAATGGTGAGCGAGCCGCCGTTCTCGAAATTGCGTGCGGCGCCGAGAAATTTCTTCGGCGGCGCGAGTGCGGCTGCATCGACGCCGCCGGAGAGTACACGTCCGGAGGACGGGGCAGCGTTGTTGTAGGCGCGGGCGAGGCGAGTCAGCGAGTCGAGCAGCACGACGACATCTCGGCCCATTTCGGCCAGGCGCTTGGCATGTTCGATGGCGAGTTCGGCCAATGCGATCTGCTCACGCGGGGTTTGATCGAAGGTGGCGGCTGCGACATCGGCGGGAACCGACCTGGCCAGATCCGTAACCTCCTCGGGGCGCTCACCGACCAGTACGAGCATTAGTTCGCACTCCGGGTGGTTCTTCGCGATTCCGTGCGCGATCGCTTGCAGCACAGAGGTTTTGCCCGCCTTCGGCGGTGCGACGACGAGTGCGCGCTGACCTTTGCCGATGGGCATGACCAAGTCGGTGACCCGGGTGGTCATGGCATGCGGTTCGGTTTCCAGCCGCAACCGCTCATTGGGATAGATGGGAACGAGATTCTCGAAATTGGGCCTGGCCGGGGCCCGCTTGGGGCCCTGTCCGTTGACCGATTCGATGCGGGTCAACGGGTCGAGTTTGCCGCTGTGCGCGGGTTCGGCGATGCCGACGATGAAATCGCCACGGCGCAAACCGAATTCGCGAATGAGCCGAGGTGGCACGTGCGCGTCATGCGGGCTGGGGAGGTAGCCGTCGACCCGGAGGGTGGCGGCGCGGTTGTCGGTGATATCGAGGATGCCACTGACGGATCGGACGGGGTGCGCAGCGGTCTCGGCCGCCGTATCCCCGTCTTGTGGTACGGGAAATGCGTTGTCTTTCATGGTTTTCCTTTGCGTGGGTACGGCGAGCGGCCGTATGAGGCAGCGGCGATCGGGGTCGCTGCGGTGAAATGCCCTCTAGGCTCCGGGAACGAGGTGGACTACCATCGTGATCGGGGAATTGAGAGATCTTGTGGGGGTCCGGCGCTGATCGGCCGGGATACCAACATCCACAAGGACAAGGCCGAGGGTACATCGTCGAACGGCTGTTGCGCAACGATTACAGCCCGACTATGGCAACCGGAAAAGGCCACATTTTCGTATCGGTAGCCGACCATGCGAACGGTTCGGCGGTGTGTCTCGTATCAGTCCATATCCGGCCAGACCGACGGAAGGTAGGAGCTGCAATGGCCGAGTTCGAACCGTTCTACCGGCAAGTCCAATCGCACTACGACGTCTCCGACGACTTCTACCGGCTATTCCTCGACCCGTCGATGACCTACAGTTGCGCCTACTTCGAGCACGACGATATGACCCTCGAGCAGGCTCAACTCGCAAAGATCGATCTCGCGCTCGGCAAATTGGATCTGCGGCCCGGGATGACCCTGCTCGATATCGGATGCGGTTGGGGTACGACGATGTTCCGTGCGGTCGAGCGCTACGGGGTGAAGGTCGTCGGTCTCACCTTGAGCCGCAATCAGTACGAGCACGTCCGCTCGCAGATCGATCGGCGCGGTGTGGCAGGCGTCGAGATTCGGCTGCAGGGCTGGGAGGAGTTCGACGGGGGTGCGGACCGGATTGTCAGCATCGGTGCGTTCGAACATTTCCGCCGCCAGCGGTATCCGGCGTTCTTCGAGTGCTGCAGCCGCATGCTCCCGCCCGACGGCCGGATGCTGCTGCATACGATCATCGGCCATACCCTCAACGACCTGCGTCGCATGAATATTCCGGTGACCCGGGAGGCCGCGCTTTTCCACATCTTCATGAAGCGCGAGATCTTCCCCGGCGGACAGTTGCCCCAGCCCGCCGAGGTCACTCGCTTGGCCGGGCAGGCCGGACTCGGCACCGAACAGATCCAGCCGCTGCGCCTGCATTACGCGCGCACGCTGGATCAGTGGGCCGACGCGCTGGTGGACCATCACGATGAGGCGGTGCGGATCGCCTCGGAGGAGGTCTATGCCAGATACCTCGAGTACCTCACCGGATGTGCCCAGTACTTCCGCAGCGGGCACCTCGATGTCATGCAGTTCACAATGGTGAAGTGAGCCTCGAGGCTCCGGCGGTGAAGTGAGCCTCGAGGCTCCGGCGGTGAAGTGAGCCTCGAGGCTCCGGCCGTGAAGTGAGCCTGGGGCTCGGCGTCAGAGTACGGCCTGGGTCTGAGTGACCTTGGCGACGAGTTTGTCTGCGTCATTGTGGATTTCGGTTTCCACCACGATGAAAGACCGGCCCGCGTGTAGCGGTCGTGCCGTCGCGGTCGCATAGCCGGAACGCACGGCCCGCAGGAAATTCGTCTTGGACTCCACCGTCGTGGTCCCCTGCTTGCCCTCCGGCAGATTCAGGAACGCACACACCGCGGCGGTCCCATCGGCAAGCGACATCAGCACCCCACCGTGCATTACCCCGCCCAGCGTGCACAGCGACTCGTCCCACGCGATCCGACTGCGCACCAGTGCGACACCGTGTTCGAGCACCTCGACCCCGAGGCGCTCGGTGAACGGCATGGACTGGTGAAAGAGCTTGGTGCCCACTTCATCGATCATGGAGTCAGCTTGCCCGATCCACCCGCCGTGCGTCGATTACTCCAGAGGTAATGAGCAGTACGAGCAGCGCCGTCGCGCCGCCGCAGACCAGCACCGTCCCGGGTGAGGTCCGATCCACGATCACCCCGCCGACCAATGCACCGACACAGAAGGTCGCCTGGAACGAGGCGGTGAACAGCACCGACGCCACCTCGGGGGCATCGGGCTGCGCTACGGCGAACCAGGTCTGCAGTACCACCGGCACACCGCCGTATCCGATACCCCAGACGATGAGCAGCGCCACCGCACCGAACTCCCAGCGACCCAGCGTCGGCAGCAGTAGCATCGCGGCCGCCATCGCACTCGCCGCGAAGCCGAGCGCGAGGCGGGGACGACCGAGCAGAGTGCCGCCGAGGAAGTTCCCGGCAATGCCCGCCACACCGTAGATCAGCAGCAGCACCGTGATCGTGGCAGCGGTCACGTCGGTGACCTGCTCCAGGAACGGCGTGACGTAGGTGTAGCTGCCGAACTGCGCGATCACCACGAAAAACGTTGCGAGCAAAGCGGTTCGGACTTCCGCACGGCCTAGACCGACGCGCAGTGTGGTCAGGCGAAGAACCTGCTCGGCGGGCAGCGCGGGCAATGCGACCGCGAGCATCACCAGCACCACCCCGGACAGCACGCCCAAAACCACGAACGCGGCCCGCCAGCCCGCGATATTCCCGACGAAGGTGCCCACGGGCACGCCGAGCGCCGAGCCGAGCGGGACGGAGGAGAAAATCACCGCCGTCGCCCGGTGCACCGACTCCGCCGGCACCAATCGTCCGGCCAGTCCGGCCGCGATCGACCAGTAGCCGCCGATGGTGATCCCGATCAGTACGCGCGAAGCCAGCACCACCCAGAACTCAGGCGCGCTTGCGGCCACCGCATTGGCGATCACCAGCAATAGCGTGCAGCCGCACAGCAGCAATCGGCGATCGATCCGGGCTGCCGCGACGGTCACCATGGGCGCGGCGATCGCGGCCAGCAGTCCGGGCAGGGTCATCATCAGCCCAGCCATGCCATCGGAGATCGTGAAATCGGCTCCAATCGAGGTCAGCAGGCCGATCGGCAGAATCTCGGTGGTCACGATCGAGAAGATGCCGAGCATGACCGCGACGACGGCGAGCCACCGGATCAGCGGCGGCCGGGCGACGGTGGGGGAGGGCGCAAGGACTGTGGACATGTGCTCCAGTCCAGCAATCCCGCGCGCCGAGTTCTGGCGGGTTCCAGCCGCGAATGCCACTGTGGTGCCAACTATTCGGCGCGAGTGCGGTGCCCGGCGTCCGTCAGGAAGTCGACGGAGCCGATCGCTGTCGCGTCGACTGGCTTCAGCTCATGCGGGCAACGACCGCGCGCGGCAGATGTGGCAGCACCACATCGATGAGTCGCCACGGCCACCCCGGCACGCAAGCGCGAATCTTCTCGTGCTCGATCGCCCGCACCATCGACGCCACGCCCTTCGCCAGTGGCGCGACCATGCGCGCGTCACCGGCCTGCGCCGCCATATCGGTGGCGATGAATCCCGGAAGCAATGTGGTCACCGCGATCGGTGAGTTGGCGAACTCGACCGTGAGCGCCTCGCCGAGTGCGGCCAGTCCGGCCTTGCTCGCGGAATACGCGGCCTTCTTACCCGGCAGCCCGCGCACCGCGCTCATCGAGGACACCAGCACCAGGTGTCCCGACTCCTGGGGGCGGAAGATCTCCAAGGCCGCCTCGGTTTGGGCGAGAGCGCTGACGAAATTGGTGGTGGCCGTGGCGATATTGGCATCCGCACGTCCGGTGCCGAGCCGCGCGCCCTTGCCGATACCCGCATTGACGATCACCCGATCCAGTCCGCCGAGTTCATCGCGCAGTTCCGCGAAAACCCGTTGGACGGCCGCATGGTCATCGACGTCGAGCGCGCGGACCGCGACGGTAATGCCCGGGTGCGCGGCGGTGAGTTCGTCGCGCAGGGCTTCGAGCGCATCCAGGCGTCGGGCGCACAGGGCCAAGTTCCGGCCCTTTGCGGCGAAATCCCGCGCCATGGCCGCACCGAGTCCGGCGCTCGCGCCGGTGATCAGGATCTTGCTCCGCGTCATGGTTGCGAACCATAGCGGTTACTGAACGCGAGTCAATATCCCGTGGGGTTCGACTCAGCCGCCGAATGAGCCGGTGCTCGGTGGCAGCATGTGCCAAGCGCCGCAGTTCACGGTCTTGAAGGCGACATCGGTCGGCGCGATCTCGGCGCGGACCGGACTGTTCCTGGTGAACTCGTTATTGATGATGTAGTGCTGATCGGTGTTATCGCCCTCGACCTTGCGCAGCCGCCGCCAGTCACAGCCGACGGCCGGGTCGGGAGTGCCTTGGCCCTCCCAGACGCCGGGGAAGATATCGACGCCGACCAGATAGACACCGTCCTCGGTGATGGTGTTGCGGGGCTGGGCGGCCGCGGTGCCGGTGCCCAGCAGTGTCACGGTGGACGCCATCGCCCCCGCGATCACGAGCGTGCTTGCACGCATACTGCTGTCTCCTCGAATTGCTCTGGCCGCCACTGGCGGCTGACCTGCGGAGATCCCCGTATCTCCGGGGCCAAGGTCTACCAGACTCAGTGGTCGATTTCGGGGGAATCGTCAGATTTCGGTCGGGCGTGATTCCACTTGGCCGGATTCCCGCGATATCTGTTGTATGAGTGGTATTTGTCCGGTGGTCGATGTCGTGGGCCGGCGGTCGACTTGCGGGATGGCATGTGCTGGGCTCTGTACCGACGATGGGCTCGCCGCCGTGCTAGCCGCGGACCGGGCGCTCCTACATTGGCGCGCCATGCGTGGACTCGGCGATTCGGGCCTCGCCGAGCACGCGGTGCAGGAGACGCTGCTGCGAGCCTGGCGCTCATGCTCAGTGTTCGATGAACGCAAGGGCACGGTGCGCACCTGGCTGCTCGCGATCGAACGCAACGTCGTGATCGATATCGCCCGCGCCCGCGCCGCCCGGCCCGCGGATACCGGCTGGGATGAGATCACCGAACTCAGCGATGTCCGCTTCGCGAAGCCGGACTTCGCCGAGCGTCTCGTCGACGGCCTGCTCGTCGCCGATCTACTCGCCCGGCTGCCCGAATCGCAGCGCGCGGCGGTGGTGGAGGTGATCCTGCGGGACCGGGCCTATCAAGAGGTGGCCGATGACTTCGGAGTTCCGGTCGGCACGGTCAAGACCCGGGTGCACTACGCTCTGCGGTCTTTGCGCCGCTTGCCGATAGGCGCTTGAGCCCGCATCCGGTTGGCAAACCCCGTCTAACGGCGGTGTGATCCGAGTTTTGGTCGTCTGATCAGCGCTAATACGCTCGAATGCGCCGATAACATTTTGATAACGGAGCTTGCTTTGCTGATGCTGGCGTTGCCAGAGTGAACCACTGGGTTTGGTGTTACTAGTGGGAAGGGAGGGGTGCTCCGTCCCGGGGCACCGACACCGCACATGAAGCCAAGCATCATCAGTACCGGTATCTGCGGCGCCGTCACGGCCGCCGTGGTGGTGACGCTCTCGGGGCTGACCCCCGCCGCGATCGCCGATCCGACATCGCCGGACATGTCCGTGAAACTCGCAGGCAAGACAATATTCCTCGACCCGGGTCATCAGGGTCCCAACCACGCCGAGAACTTGGCGAAGCAAGTCGGCGACGGTCGCGGCGGCACCAAGGACTGCCAGACCACCGGCATGACCACCGTCAACGGCGTGCCCGAGCACACCGTCAACTGGAAGGTGGCCGAGCTGGTTCGGGCCGCCCTACAGGATCTGGGCGCCAAGGTGGTGCTCAGCCGTCAGGACGACTCCGGATGGGGCGGCTGCGTCGACGAACGCGCTCAGGCCGCCAATGTCTCCGGCGCCGATGTCGCGGTGAGCATCCACGCCGATGGCGCACCGGCGCAGGACCGCGGCTTCCATCTGATCGTGCCGCAGCTGCCGATCCCGGATCCGAAGGTCGATCAGGTCCAGTCCGGACTCGGTCTCGCGGCGAGCAAGGCGGTGCGCGACGCGTATATGGAGGTCGGATTCCCGGCCGCGAATTATGCGGGCGCACAGGACGGTCTGCAGACCCGTGCGGATGTAGCAGGTCCGGCAATGACCACCGTGCCAGATGTATTCATCGAGATGGGCAATGGCGCCAATGTCGAAGATGCCGCACTGCTGGAGACTCCGGAGGGGCAGGTCAAGCACGCCCTGGCCATAACGACCGGCCTGGTCGGCTTCCTGCTCGGCGCGCAGCAGCAGGCGACGACGGCACTCGGCACGATTCCGGCGCAGACCGGGTCGACCGATCGGCCGGCCTCGGCTCCGCTGTCGAATACACCGCAGGAACAGTCGGTTCCGCAGGATTCCGCCGCAGTTCCTGGTGGAGCACAGGCTGCGGCCGTCCCCGAACCCGCAACGGTGCCGAATGCCGCGGGGACGGTGCCGACCGCCCCCGCATCGTTGAATCCGCCGCAAGGGTATGCACAGGCACCGGGGTACGCAGAGCTGCCGAACTCGCCGGGCACGCAGACACCGGGGTCGGCGCAGTCCCCCAGTGCTCCGCAAGCAGGCACACCACAGTCGCAGGGGTTCGGGGTCTCGCCCAACACCCCACAGTCGCAGGGGTTCGGGGTCTCGCCCAACAGCCCGCAGTCGCAGGGGTTCGGGGTCTCGCCCAACAGCCCGCAGTCGCAGGGGTTCGGGGTCTCGCCCAACAGCCCGCAGTCGCAGGGGTTCGGGCTCTCGCCCAACACCCCGCAGTCACCCGGTTTGGGTCAAACACCCGGTTCCCAGTTCTCGCCGGGCCAGACCGCGCCGAGCACGACCGGCACCCTGCCAGCCCTCGTCGGCACGATCATGCAAATGATGCTGCCGTTGGCGAAGTCCCTCGGCATGGACAACACCGTGATTACCTCGGAGCTGATCAACCTGGCCTACACCTTGGCCAGCACCCTGCTCGGTCCAACGAAGTAACACGGCCGCCGGACTGTGGACAAGTCGCGAGTGGCCCGCATTCGTAACTACCACGGAAGCGAGTCCTACGAGTGACGTTCGCCGCCCGTCTCGCATCCGCGCCGAAGGCGCGGCCATCGAACACTTCGTCAGCGACTGCTCGCAGGTCGCTCGAAGGTTCGGACGCGAGACGGGCCGCGAACACGCAGCGCCGAAGGCGCTGCCAATAGACTCAGCCGGGTGGCTCAGCGGATTCCTGTTCTCATAGTCGCCGGGTTTCTCGGATCCGGGAAGACGACGCTGCTCAACCATCTGCTGCGCAACAACCGGGGTACGCGGATCGGGGTGGTGGTCAACGACTTCGGAGCCATCAATATCGATTCCATGCTGGTGGCAGGCCAGGTCGATGCGATGGTGTCACTCGGCAACGGATGCGTCTGCTGCGCGGTGGATGTCGGCGAGCTCGACGATTTGTTCACCAGGCTCGCGCAGCCGCGCGCCAAGATCGACGTGATCGTGGTCGAGGCCAGCGGACTTGCTGAACCCCGCAATCTGATTCGGATGGTGGTCGGTAGCGAGAACCCGCGCATCCGCTACGGCGGTTTGGTCGAGGTGGTCGATGTCGAGCAGTTCCCGGACAGTCGCGAGCGTCATCCGGAACTCGCCACCCATCTGCGGTTGGCGGATCTGGTTGTACTCAACAAAGCCGATCGAGTGTCGCCGGAGCGGCTGGACGGGTTGCGGCAGGAGATCGCCGAACTGATCGGGCAGGCGCCGGTTTACGCGACCACCCATGGCCGCATCGACCCGGGCCTGTTGTTCGACGAGCCGCTGCGGGAAATCCCGCGGGTCGCCGAACAATTGAGTTTCGACGAACTGCTTCACGACCACGACCATGACGATCTTGTCGAGCGGCCTGCAAGCAGTCGCTACGGGCCGCACCGGCATCTGCACGACGACTACACCAGTGTGTCCTTCACCAGCGACCGGGAATTGGATCCGCGCCGCCTGGTCGAATTCCTCGAGGATCCGCCGCCCGGACTGTTCCGCGCCAAGGGATTCGCCGCCTTCGGGGTCGCCGCCGAGCGTCGGAAGTTCGTGCTACACATGGTCGGTCGCCATATCGTCTTCGAACCGGACTCCTGGTCGCGCGGCGAATCGCGCACGACCCGATTGGTGCTGATCGGTGCGGGGCTGCCCGCCGACGCGGCTTTGGCGCGGCTGCACGATACCGTGCACACCGCCGCCGAACCGCTGGACCAGCAAGCCATGCTCGGCGTCTGGCGCTATACCCCGCACTGATGCCCGAAAGGTTGGCGCGTTCCGCTAGAAGCTGGCGCGTTCGGTACTTGGCGCGGCGATCGCACGGACATAGAACTGACGTATTGCCCCGCCGCGCGCGGCATGTGCGCAACGGAGCGAACGTGGCGCGTGCGGTGTCGGTTCGACCCACGAACCGTGATCGACCGTATTTGTCTCTACGACCGATTGGAGAGTTCCGTGTCAGAGACCTGGGAGAGTGCCACCGCGTACGTGGTCGCGGCGTTGGAGGCCAAGGGCACCGCGACTCGCGATGATTTCGATGTGCCCGCCATCGTCGCCGCCACCCGAGATATCGCCGATGGCTGGGATTTTCGTGCCATCGAGGATTCGACCTTCTGGCGGATCGCGGCGACCTTCCTGAAGGTCTGACCGAGCACGGGTGACGGTACGGGATGCGGCGTATCAGGCCGGTAGTTCCGATCGGTGTATGAGCTGGGTCATGGATCGACGGCGGGCTGCCCGCCGCATCGAACCCACATCCGAATATCCGAGCAATTCGGCTTGGCGCGATCGGCTCAGCGTGATGCCATTCGCGCTCGACTGCGCGAGGCGGGCATCACGAGCCCGCTCCAATTCCGTCCGCCATGTGGTACCCGCCTCCGTCAGCCGACGCTGCAGCGTCCGCGGACTGGTGGCGAGCCGGTGTGCTACCCGATCCAGCGATACCGCACCCTCGGCCAATGTCTCGGCCAGTGCGGCCGCCACTCGATCCGGCCATGCGGTCGCCAAGGGCGGCGGTGGCGGCAGGGCGTTGGCGAGCGGCCGCAGTACGGTCGCCAGTACCGGATCGCTGGTGGTCAGCGGCAGTTCCATATCGGCGGCGCGGAAGGTCATGGTATCGACCGGTGCGTCGAATTCGATGGCGGTCGTGCCGAACACCTCGACGTAGGTGTCGATTTTGTCCGGTGCCTGCTGCCGCAGCATCACCCGCAGCGGAATGAGCGGATCGCGGACCACGCGTCGCGCGCGGCTGAGCACCGCGGTCAGTCCCCACAGCTGGGTCAGGTCGCGGCCGCGGCCCTCGCCATTGATCATGTCCAGATAAAGCGTGACCTCGTGCTCGTTCTCGGTGACCAGGTCGAAGCGATGATTGGTGGTCACTGCGGCCACGTAGGGACCACAGGTGGCCAGGCCCGCACCGAGCGTCGGCGCGGTGGAGAACAGATAGTCGTAGAGGCCGAGACTGTTGAGTTTGTAGCGGCTGGCCACATGCAATGCGACATTCGGATCACCGAGCCCGTGTTCGCCCAGTTCCCACAGTCGCGAGAAGGTGTGACTCGGCAGGTGGACGTCCTCGCCGACCATGGTCCATTCGGGTAGGCCGGTCTCGCGGATCAGCCGATCCCGATCCAGCCCGGCGTCCGTGAGTTGCGAGATGACGAATCTGTGCAGCAGTACCTGATCGGTTCCCAATGCGCCCCCTCTACCGCGGACCGACGTATCTTGTCCGGGGAGAACGCTATCCCGCGCCTATTGAATCGTCACTGAATTCGCGTCACAGTGTTGTTTCGGGTAACAACAGCAGGCGCTCACGTCCCGGTTATGCACAGGCAATGGGCCTTTACCCGCAGGCGTTCACCCATTCCGAGAGTCCGTCGGCGAAGAGCTGGCGCTTCCAGATCGGCACCTCGTGTTTGATCCGATCCACCAATTCCGCACAGGTGGTGAAGGCTTCGGCGCGGTGTGGGGCCGCGACGGCGACGACGATCGCGAGATCGCCGATGGTCAACTGACCGATTCGGTGGACGGCCGCGACCGGGAGTCCGGAGCGCTCGGCGAGTTCCGAACAGCAATTTCGCAGGAACCGTTCAGCTTCCGGATGCGCCGAATATTCCAAAGCGGAAACCGCTTGTCCGCCATCGTGATTGCGCACTTTGCCGGTGAAAACCACAACGGCGCCGTGTTCCGGTCCGGTCACCGCCGCCTCGACAGCCGCCGGATCGAGTGGCTGATCGCTGATACCGGCCAGGTGTACGGCCGCGAATTCACTTGTTGTCATGGTTGCCGCCTCCGGCTACTTGCGCGAGCAGATGATCCAGCAGCGGCTCGAGCACCGCCATACCGTCTTTGACCCCACCGGGAGAGCCGGGCAGATTCACCACCACCGATCGGCCCGCCAGTCCGGCCACCCCGCGACTGAGCGCGGCAAGTGGGAATTTCGCGGTGCCGCGTTGCCGAATCGCCTCGGCGACACCGGGCAATTCGCGATCCAGGACGGCCAGCGTCGCCTCGGGTGTCGCATCGGTGGGCGAGGCGCCGGTGCCGCCGGTGCTGATCACCAGCGACGGTCCGAACCGCAGGGCATCGGCCAAGCCGATATCGATTTCGGCGTCGGCGTAGATCAGCGGGCCGCGCACCGAGAAGCCGAGTTCGCCAAGCCATTCCGCGAGAACGGGACCGGTGGTGTCCACCCGGGTGCCGCACGCGGCGCCGGTGGAGGCGACCAGGACGACGGCGGAGCGCTGATCGAAATCCGAGATCTCCTCCGGCGCAACGTCTTCCGTGTCGGGCTCTGGTTCGTCGGAAAGCGCGGGAATATCCACGAACTCCCGCTCCGCGGGCCGCTCCCAATGTCCGTGCTTGCCACCCTCTTTGGTGAGCAGTCGGACGCCATTGAGCGTCGCGGCCGGGTCGACCGCCTTGACCATGTCGTGCAGGGTGAGTCCGGCCACCGCCACGGCGGTCAGTGCTTCCATCTCGACACCGGTGGGGCCCTTGGTCTTCGCGCTCGCCTCGATCGTGATGCTGTCCTCGGTGAAGCCGAATTCGACCTTCACCGAGGACAAGGCCAACTGATGGCACAGCGGAATGAGTTCGGAGGTCTTCTTCGCACCCGCGATACCGGCGATCCGCGCGGTCGAGAGCACATCGGCCTTCGGCATATCGTCGGCCCGGACCAGTGCGACCACCTCGGCGGTGGTTTGCAGCTCACCGGCCGCGACCGCGATCCGAGTGGTGTCGGATTTCGCGCTCACATCGACCATGCGGGCGCGACCTTCCTGATCGACATGGGACAACTCGCTCATAATGACCACACTCGCACAGGTGCGCCGACCGGCAGCGAGGTGACCTCGGCGGGCACATCGATCAGGACATCCGCCCAGGCCATGCCCGCGATTAGATGCGAACCCGGGCCAGAGGCGACCTCGACGGCCGTCGGCCTGCGATGTAATCCGGGCGCCGCGGCGTCCTCGCGCACCAGTTGACCGCGCAGGAATTGGCGTCGTCCCTCGGGGGAGCGCACCGCATTGCGCAGCGGCACCTCGTAGATCTCCACCTCGGGCAAGCCAGCGATGTGACGCAGTATCGGCCGCGCGAACACCTCGAACGACACCATGGTGCTCACCGGATTCCCGGGAAAACTCAGCACCGGTACGCCGTTGACGACGGTAAGCCCTTGTGGTCCACCGGGTTGCACCGCGACCGAGCCGAATTCGCCGCCCAGCGGTTGCAATACGTCCTTGACCACCTCGAAATCGCCTTTGGACACCCCACCGGAGGTGAAGACGATATCGGCGGATTTCGTTGCGGCGGAGAGCAATGCGCGGAACTTTGCCGGATTGTCGCTACTGTGCTCCACCGAGACGACGTTGACGCCATTGGCGCGCAGCGCGGCCGCGAGGGCGATGCCGTTGGAGTTGTAGATCTGACCGGGACGCAATGGTGTTCCGGCGGCGACCAATTCGTCACCGGTGGTGATGACCGCCGCCCGAATCGGTTGGAAAACCGGCACATTCGGCAGTCCGACCGCTGCCAGTGCGGCAATATGGCGGGGGGCCAGCGTGGTGCCCGCGCGGGCCAGCAGCTCGCCGGTGCGCACATCGGTGCCCGGTTCGCGCACGAACTCACCCGCCGTGCGGCCTTGTTCGACCGTCACTGTCGCGTCGTCACTGTGCGCATCTTCTACCGGCACCACACAGTCGGCGCCAGGCGGAATCGGCGCACCGGTCATCACCTTCATCGCGGTGCCGTGCGGCAATGGCGTCTGTCCGGCAGCGCCCGCCGCGACCACACCGACCAGCGGCAGCGTCACCGGAGTGACCACCACCGATTCGGCACGCACCGCATATCCGTCCATCGCCGAGTTGCGGAACACCGGCAGGTCGACCGGTGCGTGGATATCGTCGGCCAGTTGTCGGCCCAGCGCCGCGGGCACCGGGACGGATTCGACCGCACGGGCGGCCAGCGGGCGCAGCAGCGCCTCGATGGTGTCTCGGTATGCGTCGACGGACCGAGCGGTGGCGGGCGGGCTGGGCCGGTGGCCACCGGAGGTGTCGGCACGCGAGGTCATATGGTCAGCCTAATCGCCGAGCGGTAGCGAGTTCTCTTGTCGTATCGCACGAACGCTCACCCGTTGAACTCGGAGTCTGTGAGCTCGAGATGGTGCGGTCCGCCCATGGGCACAGCGTCCGGACCGGTCATAATGGACTGGTGACGTTGGTCGAGATGGGGATTCCTACCGTGCGGCCCAGGCTGCCCTCACTCGACGGACGGCCCGATACGCCGTATCTGGTTGATCGATTCGGGCGCACCGCACGCGATCTGCGCGTATCGATCACCGAGAAGTGTTCGCTGCGATGTACCTACTGCATGCCCGAGGAGGGCCTGCCCGCGATTCCGCAGGACGAACTGCTCACGGTCGAGGAGATTGTGCGACTCGTCACGCTCGCGGTGCGGGAGTTGGGGGTGCGCGAGGTCAGGTTCACCGGCGGTGAGCCGCTGCTGCGCCGCGATCTGGAGCGGATCATCGCGGGCTGTCATGAGCGAGTGCCCGAGGTCCCGCTGTCCATGACGACCAATGGCGTCGGGCTCGCTCATCGGGCCCGCGCTCTCGCGGCCGCCGGGCTGAGCCGGGTGAATGTTTCGCTGGATACCGTGGATCGGCTCGGCTTCGCCCGCCTGACCCGCCGCGATCGGCTCGAATCGGTCTTCGCGGGCATCCGAGCGGCCAGAGATGCCGGATTGGCGCCCATGAAGATCAATGCCGTACTGATGCGCGACACCCTCGCCGGGGCGCCGGATTTGCTGCGCTGGTGTCTGGACGAGGGCTGTGAACTGCGGTTCATCGAGGAGATGCCGCTGGACGCCGATCACGAATGGGCCCGCGCCAATATGGTGACCGCGGCCGAATTGCTCGCGGTGCTCGGTACCCGGTTCACCCTGACCGAGGTCGGACGGTCGGATCCCGCCGCCCCCGCGGAGAAGTGGCTCGTAGACGGCGGTCCGGCGGCGGTCGGCATCATCGCGACGGTGACCCGCAAATTCTGCGACACCTGCGACCGGACCCGGCTCACCGCCGACGGCATGCTGCGGTCGTGCCTGTTCAGCGATCAGGAATTCGATGTGCGCCAAGCGCTGCGGATGGGCGCGGACGACGATGAGATCGCGACGATCTGGCGCGGCGCCATGTGGAACAAATGGGCGGGACACGGGATCGATGCCGAGGATTTCGTCCCGCCGGAACGCACGATGGGAGCCATCGGTGGTTGAGATCCGCTACTTCGCCGCGATCGCCGACGCCGTCGGCAAGGACCGGGAAACCCTGGACTTTCCGGCCGACGCCACCATCGCCGACCTGCGCACCACCCTCGCCGAGTCCTACGGTCCCGACCTCGACAAGATGCTCGCCGTCTGCGCCTACCTCGTCGGCGACGAACTCACCCGTGACCCGTCGGTCGCGCTGACTCCGCGAGTCGACGTCCTACCCCCCTTCGCCGGTGGCTGACGGTGTGTGTGGGCAACTAGGTGCTCCTCGACCGGGTTAGCATCTGCGCCAATGCAGTGCGCCGGACCGGATCAGGAGTCGATATGCCCCAGCCCCCGAATCAGGTACTTGCGCAGCACCCGGTGGTGGTGCGGTTCCACCAGGTGCGGGGCGAGAGTCTGCAACTGCGGGTGGCGGACTGGATCACGAAGTTCGCCGGGTCTATGCGGTTCGTCTATATCCACGCCATAGGTTTCGCGATCTGGATGATTTGGGCCGAACAGAGTCCATGGCCGACGCTGACCCTGGTCGTCTCCCTGGAGGCGATATTCCTGTCCACCTTCGTGATGATCGGCCAGAATCGGCAGGCCCAGTTCCAACAGATGAAGGCCGATCACGACTTCAACGAGCAGGAGTTGGAGCTCAAGACCAATACCGAGCTGACCAGGGCCATTCATGAGATGACCAAGGAACTGCACCGCAGGCTGCTGGAGACTCCGAATCCGAAGTAGTCAGCGCCACCACGTGTCGAGCGGGGTGACCGGGACGGTGCGCTTGTGCCGGGTATTCACGAAGATCGTTTCGAGCTTCTCGGCGACCTCGGCGGTGACGTCCTTGCCCTCCAGGTAGTCATCGATCTCGCTGTAGCGCAGGCCGAGTGCCTCCTCGTCCGGCAGGGCGGGGCGGTCGTCCTCGAGATCGGCGGTCGGCACCTTGGACCAGATGCTCGATGGTGCGCCGAGTTCCTGCAGCAGCGCCGCGCCCTGGCGCTTGGTGAGGCCGGTGAGCGGCGTGATGTCGACGCCGCCGTCGCCGAATTTGGTGAAGAAACCGGTGACCGCCTCGGCTGCGTGATCGGTGCCGACGACGAGCATATTCTCCTGGCCGGCGATGGCGTACTGGATGACCATGCGTTCGCGGGCCTTGATATTGCCGCGCACGAAATCGCGCAGTTTGTCCACCTTCTGGGCGACGGCAGTCGGCGCAGTAGACGGGATGGATGAACTCAGCGCCGAGGCCACCTCGGCGGCAACGGCATTGGCGCCGGGGCGGATATTCACCACCACAGAGCGGTCGGGCTGGATGAACCGCAGCGCGATCCGCGCATCGGCCTCATCGGCCTGCACGCCGTAGGGCAGTCGCACCGCGATAAAGGCGGCATCCGCGCCGTCCGCACGCAGTTCCTCGACGGCGAGCTGGCACAGTCGTCCGGCCAGCGCGCTGTCCTGACCACCGCTGATGCCGAGTACGAAACCTCGTGCGGGACTTGCGTTCAGATAGTCCTTGAGAAAATCGACCCGACGGCGTACCTCGAGCTTCGGTTCGATATTCGATTGGACGCCCAACTCGGCGATGATCTGTTCACGCAGGTTCCCCATGACGCATCACTCTACTGGCCGCGCCGAGATGACAACCCGTCGAACGAACGCCTCCCAGTTATCGCCGATCCGACAGCGGTCGTAACCCAGGACATGCATTTGATGCATCACCAATGCGGCGCCGAGCAGGCCGAGCAGACCATCGGCGACCAACACCACATCGTCGTCGATCCGCGCTTGCCGCAACAGCATCGTCACGTGCGCACGCAGCAGTCCGTAGGGCGGGCCGGTGAAACGGTCGCCCGCCTCGCCGATTTCCGCGGCGCGATGCAGTTCGCCCGCGACCTCTATATCGAGTAGCCGGGCCCGGCCGAAGGCGACCAATCGCTCCACCGGTGCGGCGCCCGGTCCCAGCGGTGGTGGCCCGAACATGAACTCTTCCTGGAACTTTCGCTCGGCGTGGTCCAGGAGCGCGCGCAACAGCCCCGACCTACTGCCGAACCGTCGGAAGACGGTGCCCTTGCCGACGCCCGCCCGCTTGGCGAGTGCGTCCATGGTCAGGCTGTCCACACCTTGTTCGCGCACGATCTCCTGCGCCGCGTCCAGCAGTAGCTGGCGGTTGCGCGCGGCATCAGCGCGTTCGTGATTTCCGGGCAGGGGCGCACCGATGCCGAGCAACGGGCGCTCGGGCATCATTCCGTCCGGCATGGATGTGCTGTAGCTCACAGGCCTCTCGCGGTTCTCCCGGGAATGGAATCGGACCATGGTCCGGTTAGTGTAGGCAAAAGACCGGACACCACATTCAGTACACCAGGAGTCATCCATGAGCGAGCGAATCAACAACACAGCGCCCTTGGCGGACGGCGAAGCCGGGACCCGGACCCGGATCCTTACCCTTGTCGGCAGCCTTCGCGCCGCCTCGATCAACCGCAGGCTCGCCGAGGCCGCGGCTCAGACCGCGCCCGATGGCGTCGAGATCTCCATCTACGACGGCCTCGGTGATATCCCCTTCTACAACGAGGATCTCGACGTACCCGGCTCCGTACCCGCCGCCGCACAGGCGCTGCGCGACGCGGTCGCCGCATCCGATGGCCTGCTCCTGGTGACGCCCGAGTACAACGGCAGCATTCCCGCCGTGCTCAAGAACGCCATCGACTGGGCCTCGCGCCCGTACGGCGCCGGAGCGATCAAGGATCAGCCGGTCGCCGTGGTCAGTGGTTCGATCAGCCCGAATGCGGCCAAGTGGGCGCACGGCGATGTGGTCAAGGCGCTCGGCGTCGCGGGCGCCCGGGTTGTCGAGACCGCCCACCTGCACTTCGCCGGATTCGGCGAGCGGTTCGCCGCATCGCATCCGCGCGAGGATGCCGAGGCGCTGACGCAGCTCGGCGCGACCGTGCACGAACTGGTTCAGGCGACCGGCGAACTGGTGTCCGCCTAAGCGCCGAGGTCCCGCCAGCAGGGTCGCCCCCGACTCCATCCGTGGAGTACGGGGGCGACCCTTTTCGTTCGTCGAAAGAGGTTTGCTGGAAGGGCGCTACGGTATGAAATTGTGATCTGCGCCACTGTTGTGTCGGGTTGCGAATCGAGCGTCCAGGTACTTACCGCTTGGGAATTTCATCTTTGTGACTCGCAACATGTCGTGTTGTATGAATCTGTCGGCCACTAGGTGTAGTGTCTTCGATACTGGAAGACGGGATGAGATCAGCTTCGGCCGCGAGCGGCTGAGCAGGGATTTCAGGTACGGATCCAGGAGTTTGCGCAGCGTAGTCGGATCAAAGCGCCGCTAGCGACTCTTGCAGGTCGCTCGCAACGGTCAGCATACGGATCACAGGCTGTGGATCAGGCATAGGAGAGAGGGACATCAATGACCATCACCGTGTACACCAAGCCCGCTTGCGTCCAGTGCAATGCCACCTACAAGGCGCTCGACAAGGCTGGGGTGGACTACGAAGTCATCGACATCTCCGAGAACGACGATGCGCGTGATTACGTCATGGCGCTGGGGTACCTGCAGGCGCCGGTCGTCGTCGCCGGTGAGGACCACTGGTCTGGCTTCCGCCCCGACCGCATCAAGTCGCTCGCGACCGTGGCTGCCTGATCGCATCCAGCTTTCTGGTGTATCCGATGGAAGGGGGAGGAGGTAGCCATGTCTACAGGGACAGCGCTGGTCTACTTCTCCAGTGCCTCGGAGAATACGCACCGCTTCGTCGAGAAGCTGGGACTCCCGGCGACTCGCATACCACTGCACACCGCTGACTCACTGCGCGTAGACGAACCATACGTGCTGATCGTCCCCACCTACGGGGGCGGTCGGCACGTACTGGGGGGAAATAGATCCGATAGGGATTTCGTGCCGCGGCAGGTCGCCAAGTTCCTCAACGATCCGCACAACCGTGCGCTGCTGCGCGGCGTCGTCGCGGCGGGCAACACGAACTTCGGCGATACCTATTGCTATGCGGGCGAGGTGATCTCGCGCAAGTGCGGGGTGCCCTACCTGTATCGCTTCGAACTCATGGGAACCGCTGAGGACGTCGAGCGCGTCCGCGAGGGATTGGGATTGTTTTGGCAACAGCAACGACAGCACCGACCGGCAAGACAGCTCGCTTAGAGCAGCCTCCGGTCCGTACCGCCGAGACGGGCGAGGTCATGGACTACCACGCCCTCAACGCGATGCTGAACCTGTACGGCCCCGACGGAAAGATCCAGTTCGACAAGGACCGCGAGGCCGCGCACCAGTACTTCCTGCAGCACGTCAACCAGAACACCGTCTTCTTCCACAATCTGGACGAGAAGCTGGACTACCTGGTCGACGAGAACTATTACGAGGCAGAGGTTCTCGACCAGTACAGCCGCGCGTTCATCAAGTCGCTGTTCCAACAGGCCTACGCCAAGAAGTTCCGGTTCCCGACCTTCCTCGGCGCGTTCAAGTACTACACCTCCTACACGCTCAAGACCTTCGACGGTAAGCGCTACCTGGAGCGGTTCGAGGACCGGGTTTGCATGGTGGCGCTGACGCTGGCGGCCGGTGACGAGGTGCTCGCGAGCAAGCTGGTCGACGAGATCATCGACGGGCGCTTTCAGCCGGCCACCCCGACCTTCCTCAACTCGGGTAAGAAGCAGCGCGGTGAGCCGGTGTCCTGCTTCCTGCTGCGCATCGAGGACAATATGGAGTCGATCGGACGCTCCATCAACTCGGCGCTGCAGCTGTCCAAGCGCGGCGGCGGAGTTGCCCTGCTGCTCACCAATATTCGTGAGCACGGTGCGCCGATCAAGAAGATCGAGAACCAGAGCTCGGGTGTCATCCCGATCATGAAGCTGCTCGAGGATTCGTTCTCCTACGCCAACCAGCTGGGCGCTCGCCAGGGTGCGGGCGCGGTGTACTTGCACGCGCACCACCCCGACATCTACCGGTTCTTGGATACCAAGCGGGAGAACGCGGACGAGAAGATCCGCATCAAGACACTGTCGCTGGGTGTGGTGATCCCGGACATCACCTTCGAGCTGGCGAAGAAGAACGAGGATATGTACCTCTTCTCGCCCTACGACGTGGAGCGCATCTACGGCGTGCCGTTCGCCGATATCAATGTCACCGAGAAGTACTACGAGATGGTCGACGACAAGCGCATCCGCAAGTCGAAGATCAAGGCGCGCGAGTTCTTCCAGACCATTGCCGAGCTGCAGTTCGAATCCGGTTACCCGTACATCATGTTCGAGGACACGGTGAACCGGGCCAATCCGATCGCGGGCAAGATCACCCACTCGAATCTGTGCTCGGAGATCCTGCAGGTATCGACTCCGTCGCTGTTCAACGACGACCTGTCCTATGCCAAGGTGGGTAAGGACATTTCCTGCAACCTCGGCTCGTTGAATATCGCCAAGACGATGGATTCACCCGACTTCGCGCGGACCATCGAGGTGGCGATCCGGGCGCTGACCGCGGTATCGGACCAGACACACATTTACTCGGTGCCCTCGATCGAACAGGGCAACAACGAATCCCACGCGATCGGCCTCGGTCAGATGAATCTGCACGGGTATCTGGCTCGCGAGCGGGTGCGCTACGGGTCCGAAGAGGGGATCGACTTCACCAACATCTACTTCTATACCGTGGTGTACCACGCGATTCGGGCCTCGAACCTGATCGCGAAGGAGCGCGGTGCCTACTTCGGCGGCTTCCCCGAATCCAAGTACGCCTCCGGTGAGTACTTCGACAAGTACACCGATCAGGTGTGGGAGCCGAAGACCGAACGGATCGCGCAGCTGTTCGCCGATGCGGGCGTGCACATTCCGACCCAGGACGATTGGCGTGAGCTGAAGGCCTCGGTCATGCAGCACGGCATCTACAATCAGAACCTGCAAGCCGTCCCGCCGACCGGCTCGATCTCCTACATCAACCATTCCACCAGCTCGATTCACCCGGTGGCGTCGAAGATCGAGATCCGCAAGGAAGGCAAGATCGGCCGCGTCTACTACCCGGCCCCCTACCTCACCAACGACAACCTCGAGTACTACGAGGACGCCTACGAAATCGGCTACGAGAAGATCGTCGACACCTACGCCGCCGCCACCCAACACGTGGACCAGGGCCTGTCGCTGACCCTCTTCTTCAAAGACACCGCCACCACCCGCGACCTCAACCGCGCCCAGATCTACGCCTGGCGCAAGGGCATCAAAACCCTCTACTACATCCGCCTGCGCCAAATGGCTTTGGAGGGAACCGAAGTAGAGGGCTGCGTCTCCTGCATGCTGTGATTTGCGGCTCTGCGGCAACGGATTCCGTTGCCGCAGGCCTGCGCCCGGTCATCGTAAGGCTCAGCCGAAGAGTTGGAGGGGAGTTACTACGACGGTGAAGGTGCCTACACACCAGAGCTTGATCAATTGCCAGAGGGTGGGGAAGGTGCCATCGGGGTAGCGCAGGCGCAGGTCGAAGAAGGCTTTGCCGAGGGTTGTGCCGGTTATGCGCTGGATGAATGTGCGGTGCACGAAAGATGTTGCGACGGCGGCGGTTACGGCCAAGGGTATGGCCTGCTTGGGGTCTGGGGAGTATTCGGTGATCGTGAGCCAGACGGCGCCGCCGATTGCTGCGTGCAGCAGCAGATCGATGGCGAAGGCGATCAGCATCGACCATCTCGGCTCTTCGATGGTGCCGTCGGGGCGCGGCCGACCGGCGTTCAACGACATCGAATCGTATTTTGTCGCTTCAGGGTCGGGTACCGGCTCGACGTAGCGCAGTGACCCGTTCGGGTCGTGTGCGAATTGCGACTGCATAGCCGGAGGCGGCGCGTCCGCATAGTGGCCCGGATTGCCATGCACTACAGATATCTCCCAGGTCATCGTGTCGTGAGCTGATCGCCGACCATTGTGTCATCGGTCCCAGTGGTGGGAAGTCCGAGGTCCACAGGCACAGCGGCTTGCGGACCTCCAGCGGTTACCGCAGGGCTGGGGCTATTTCGCGTTCGAACAGGTCGATTCCGCTGGTGTCGTAAGCGGCTTCGGGGAAGTTGAAGATGGCGTAGCCGAGGCCGAGATCACGGACGTCGGAGAGGGTTTCGATGATCTGTTCCGGGGTGCCGACGGTGCGGGAGGTACGAAATATGTTGTCGACAAAGGCGGTCGCCTGGTCAGCGCCGACGACGGTGGCCACGCGGGCATGCACGGCGGAAAGACGTTCTTCGACTTCGGCTTCCGTTGACCCGATGATCGTGTTGAAGTTCGAGGATCGGACGATGGCGTCGAAGTCGGTGCCGACATCGGCGCAGTGCGCGCGCAGGATTTCGGATTTGCGGGTGAACTCTGTGGGATTGCCGCTGAAGTTGGTGTATTGGGCGTACTTTGCCGCAATGAGCAGGGTCTTCTTCTCCCCGCCGCCGGCGATCCACAGCGGAATTCCTTTTTCCTGCAGCGGAAGAGGGCGGACAATGGCACCGTCGACCTGGTAGTACCTGCCGTCCATGGTGGCCGTGCCCTCGGTCCACGCCTGTCGGAAGATCTGCACGCCCTCGTCCAGGCGACCGAGCCTCTCAGCGGTCGACAGGAAACCATAACCGTAGGCGCGCCATTCGTGTTCGTACCAGCCGCCGCCGATACCCATCTCGACCCTGCCGCCAGAGATCAGGTCCACTGTCGCCGCGATTTTCGCGAGGTAGACGGGATTTCGATAGCTGATCGAGGTGCACATCTGGCCCAGTCGCACTCGCGACGTCGATGCGGCGAGCGCCGACATCAATGTCCATGCCTCATGCGTTGCCTCCTCGGTCGGCATCGGCACCGTATGGAAGTGGTCACAGACCCAGATCGACTCCCAGGTGTCACTCGCATCGATTCGATGGCCGAGACCGCGCAGCACTCCCCACTGCGCCGCCGGGTCGATGTCAACCAGATCTAGCCACCACCCCTGCGGAATGAAGATCCCGAATCGCACAGATATCTCCTTCGTGTGTTTGCAGAATCTGCTCAGCACAGGGGCCGGGTATTTCTCGTGGTCACCCCAAAAACTGCAATGGGGTCGCGACGACGGCGAAGGCTGAGAAGAGCCAGAGTTTGATGAGTTGCCACAGGGTGGGCTGAGTTTCGTCCAGGTAGTGGAGCCGGAGGTTGAACAGGGACTTGCCGAGTGTGGTGCGGCCGATGCGTTGGATGACGGTGCGGTGCATGAAAGATGTTGCGATCCAGGTGACTACGGCCGCAGCCACGGCCTTGTCCGGGTTGGCGTATTCTGTGACGACAAGCCATGCGGCTGTGCCGACGCCGCTATGTAGAAGCATGTCGATCATGAAGGCGATCGTCGTCGGCCCGCCGGGGTTCTCGATTGATCCGTCCGTCCGACGGCGTCCTGCTGTCAGCGAGGTGGACTCGCGGTCGGGCTTCTGTGTCGGGTCGACGTAGCGCAACGACCCGACCGACGGGTGCTCGAAGCGCGCCTTCACCGCGGCAGGAGTATTCATACCGCAAGAGGTCGCCGGTTGCTCGTGGCCCCATTCGCCGATGACCGAGTATGCGGGCAGGATGCGCTCGGTTCGGTCGTCGGTTGGTGACGGCCTTGTCTCAGGACCGGTCTGGCGGCTGTCTGTCGAATTATCGTGGTACACAGTCGGAATCCCCCCGGAGTCGTGCATTCGCAGTCACCGCGAATCGTATTCGATGCCATTGTGCCAGCAGTGTCGTGCCGAAAGCGGCGGCCGCCGTCGGGGCGGCCACCGCTTTGGCGGTGGCCTCAGCGCAGGGGCGAGGCTATTTCGCGTTCGAAGAGGTCGATTCCGCTGGTGTCGTAGGCGGCTTCGGGGAAGTTGAAGATGGCGTAGCCGAGGCCGAGTTCGCGGACGACGGACAGGCGCTCGGTGATCTGTTCCGGGGTGCCGACGGCGGGGGAGGTGCGGAGCATACCGTCGACGAAGGATTTGGCCCGGTCGTCGCTGATCACCGTGGCCAAGCGGGCTTGCAGGGTCGAAAGGCGTTGCTCGACTTCGGCTTCGGTGGATCCGATGACCGCGTTGAAGTTCGAGGAGCGCACGATGGCATCGAAATCGGTGCCGACCTCGGCGCAGTGCGCGCGCAGAATTTCGGACTTGTGCGTGAATTCCTCGGGTGCGCCGCTGAAGTTGGTGTACTGGGCGTACTTCGCCGCGATTCGCAGCGTCTTCTTCTCACCGCCACCCGCGACCCAGATCGGAATACCGCCCTCCTGCAACGGAAGTGGCCGCACTATCGCACCGTCGACCTGGTAGTACTTACCGTCCAGCGTGGCCTTGCCCTCGGTCCAGGCTTGGCGGAAGATTTGCACGCCTTCGTCGAGCCGCCCGAGTCGCTCACCCGCCGACGGGAATCCGTAACCGTAAGCGCGCCACTCGTGTTCGTACCAGCCGCCGCCGATGCCCATCTCCACCCGGCCGCCGGAGATCAGATCCGTGGTCGCGGCGACCTTGGCCAGATATGCCGGATTGCGGTAGCTGATCGCGGTACACATCTGCCCCAGCCGAATGCGTGATGTGGTGGCCGCGAACGCCGCCATCAGCGTCCACGCCTCGTGCGTGGCCTCCTCGGTCGGCACCGGCACCGTGTGGAAGTGGTCGTACACCCATAGCGATTCCCAGGTATCTCCGGCATCCGCCCGCTGGGCGAGATCGCGCATCACCCCCCACTGCGCCGCCGGGTCGATATCGACCAAATCCAGCCGCCACCCCTGTGGAATGAAGATGCCGAAGCGCACAGATCTCTCCTTCGTGTGTTTACACAAAAACTAGCCGCAACGATCCTCGCGGGCCTCCCAAGATTGGCGCAGAGTTCGACTCGGCCTGCGTCGAATCACCTCCCGACCGGGAAATCGCTGGCGGGGCAGGCGCGGTACGGGTAATGCTGAAGGTCGATGAACAACGAAAGACAACAGCGACTCGGCATCGACTTCGGCCGGGTCATCCAGGGCGCGGCCTTCGCGGCGGGCGCCGCGGACACCGTATTTCTGTCCGGGGGTATCGAGCAGGCGCTGGCATCACCGCCGAGTGCAGACGCGTTCGAGGTATTGGCCCGGTTGGTGCGTCGGTTCGACGGTCAGGCCTGGGTCATCTCGAAATGCGGGCCACGGGTTCAAGAACGCACCCTGCAGTGGCTGGACCACCACGGGTTCTACGACCGCACGGGCGTGCCGAAGGACAATGTGCGGTTCTGTCGGGCCCGGTCGGATAAGGCGAAACACTGCGCGCAATTGGGGATCACACACATGATCGACGACCGCATGCAGGTGCATGAGGCCCTGCGCGATCTGGTGCCGCATCTGTATCTGTTCGGCGTACAGGATGGGCCGATACCGGACTGGGTCGAGCACACCCTCACCTGGCCCGATGTCGAGATCGCCGTCGGTGCCACGCTGACAGCCTGACACCGGATGTGGGTCCGGTCATATCCGAGCGGGATATCGTCGATCTTTACGCGATTCGAGTGTGAACACCCGCCTCAGCGCATGTATCCTTCAACCGGAAGCTGTGCGGTCGGCCCGATCCGGGCGGCGCCTTCGAGTAATCCGCAGTGGTGACGGCCCTGTGGCGGCATTGAGGAGGTGGGGTTGCGATGCGCAGCGAACCTCCCAGTCGAAGGCCGCGCGGCGCCGCCCCTTCGTAAAACCGTCCTGCAGTAGTCGGTCCAGGGGTTGGTGCCCGCGGTGTGACTTCGTTTTCGATTCACTCGCTTACTCGCCCGCGTGCTGAGGACCTCCCATGTCGCAGACCGATCTCATCGAAGCACGTCCGACGCTGTCCGCATCCCTGCAGGACATCGTGGACACCCATCGTGTCGCCGCCGCGCTCGACTGGCTCGACAACCAGCAGCCGCATGTCATAGCGGACGAGCTCGCGCGCATGGACGCCGTCCAGGCGGGCATCGCCTTCCGTCTGCTCGACAAGGATCTGGCGCTCGCCGTGTTCGAGGAACTCGAACCCGTTGACCAGCAACAGATCCTGGAGGGTCTGCGTGATCAGAGCTTCCGCGATCTGGTCGAGGCCATGGATCCTGACGACCGCGCCAGGATGCTGCGTGAGGCGCCGGCGAAGGTCGCCAAGAAGGTGCTGGCCGGACTGAGTGCGCGTGAACGCCGGATGACCGCTTCATTGCTCGGCTATCCGGAGGGTTCGGTCGGGCTGTACATGACGCCGGAAGTCGTTGCGCTGCCGCGGAATTTGAGTGTGCCGGATGCTTTGCAGACCGTGCGGATAAAGGGCATCAATGCCGAAACGGTGTACACGCTGCCCGTCGTCGACGCCGGTCGCCGACTCACCGGCATTGTCGAATTGCGCGAGCTGGTACTGAGTCGTCCCGACGCCATGGTGTCGGATCTGGTCGTCACCGAGCCGACATTCGTGCGCGCGACCGACTCCGCCGAGAAGGCGGCGCGGCTGATGCGCGAAACCAATGTCATCAACCTGCCGGTCGTCGACAGCGAGGACCGGCTGGTCGGACTTCTCACCATCGATGACGCCGTCGAGGTCATCGAGGCCGCCGACAGTGAGGATGTCGCCAAGCAGGCGGGTTCCGCACCCTGGGAGGGCCACTACATGGCGGCCAAAGTGTTCCAGCTGGCCCGCTACCGCGCACTCTGGTTGCTGCTGTTGCTGTTCGCGGCCACCCTGACGGTCAGTGTCACCGACTTCTTCGAGGGCACCCTGCAGCAGGCGGCGCACCTCGCATTGTTCATACCGCTGCTCATCGGCGCGGGCGGGAATGCGGGGGCCCAGGCGGCGACCGCGTGCGTGCGCGCGCTCGCCGTGGGTGAGGTACGCGGCTCCGACCTGTTCAAGGTGATCTGGCGCGAATGCCGCGTCGGCCTGGTCCTCGGCATCATGCTGGCCACGGCGGGCATCGCCATCGGCGCGCTGTTCGTCGATCCGGGCACCGCCCTGGTCGTCGGCATCACGTTGGTCATCATCTGCGGCTGGGCCGCGACCATCGGCGGCACGATGCCATTGCTCGCCAAGCGATTCCGCATCGATCCGGCGGTGGTCTCGGCCCCGATGGTCACCACCCTGGTCGACGCCACCGGCCTGATCATCTACTTCACCACCGCCAAACTGGTCCTCGGCATCTGAGGCGAATCGCCCTGACGCACAAGGCTTGCCGTCTCTCGAACGTGCGTGTCCGCGTGTCTCCCGTGTGTCGGAAAAGCATTCCGACCGAAGCTTGGCAGTTGTCAGAGCCGAACGCTATTGTCGAACATGCTTTCGATGTCGAGTGGCCAAGGGGAGGGTTCGACCATGAGTACCAGCGGGAAGTCTCTTGAACAACGGGTATGGGAACTAGAACTGTGGCGCGATCACCAGATCACCCGGGATACTGTGACGGTGACGCAAATCCACGAGCAGTTAGCTGCTATCCACGCCAGCATGGGCGGCATCCGCACCAGCATCGGTGATCTGGATGGCCGTTCGGTCGCGTCGCGCTTGATTTCGATGAATGTCGACATGGGAAATATGGCTTCGCGTCAAGACGTGATGGATGTACGACTGGCATCGATAGAGTCGGATGTGGGCATACTCAAGTCGGATGTCGGCACACTCAAGTCGGATGTGGGCACGCTGAAGTCGGATGTGGGCACGCTGAAGTCGGATGTGGGCACGCTGAAGTCGGATGTCGGCACACTCAAGTCAGACGTTGCTCAGATTCTGCAGATTTTGCGGAAACCCAACGACGACAAGTAGTTTCAGGCGAAGAAATCTGGCTCGGCTCCTCTGGGGCCGAGCCAGATTTCGTTGCGGTAGCTCAGAACTCCCAGTCTTCGTCTTCGGTATTGACGGCCTTACCGATGACGTAGCTGGAGCCGGAGCCGGAGAAGAAGTCGTGGTTCTCGTCGGCATTGGGGGACAGGGCCGAGAGGATGGCCGGGTTGACTTCGGTTTCGTCCTTGGGGAACAGGCCCTCGTAGCCGAGGTTCATCAGCGCCTTGTTGGCGTTGTAGCGCAGGAACTTCTTGACGTCCTCGGTGAGGCCGACCTCGTCGTAGAGGTCCTGGGTGTATTCGACCTCGTTGTCGTAGAGCTCGAAGAGCAGCTCGAAGGTGTAGTTCTTGAGGTCTTCGCGCTCGGCCTGGCTGAGCAGTTCCAGACCCTTCTGGTACTTGTAGCCGATGTAGTAGCCGTGCACCGCCTCGTCGCGGATGATCAGGCGGATCAGGTCGGCGGTGTTGGTGAGCTTGGCCCGCGAGGACCAGTACATCGGCAGGTAGAAGCCGGAGTAGAACAGGAAGCTCTCCAGCAGGGTGGAGGCCACCTTGCGCTTGAGCGGATCGTCGCCGCGGTAGTACTCCAGCACGATCTCGGCCTTGCGCTGCAGGTTTCGGTTCTCCTCCGACCAGCGGAACGCGTCATCGATCTCGCGGGTGGAGCACAGTGTGGAGAAGATGGAGCTGTAGCTCTTGGCATGCACCGACTCCATGAACGCGATATTGGTGAGCACCGCCTCCTCATGCGGTGTCACGGCGTCCGGGATGAGGCTCACCGCACCGACCGTGCCCTGGATGGTGTCCAGCAGCGTCAGGCCGGTGAAGACCCGCATGGTCAGTTGCTTCTCGTCGGCGGTGAGGGTGTTCCAGGACGGAATGTCATTGGACACCGGCACCTTCTCGGGCAGCCAGAAGTTGCCGGTCAGGCGATCCCAGACCTCGGCATCCTTCTCGTCGGGCACCCGATTCCAGTTGATGGCCGACACCCGGTCGATCAGTTTCATCCTGCCTCCACACCCTTCCCGAGCACGCTGCCGTCACGGAATTGCTACGCCCTGAACACTACTCCTTGGGGGTGACAAGTCCGTGCAGCACAACACCTTGTGTCGCAGCGGCGTCTTTCGCGATGGCGCAGATGCGCCGGTGACCACCGCGTGCGGCACCCATTGTGCGGCACGCGATGTGAAATCCGTGCATCGATACCGGCGCTGTCATCGTGGTCGCCTGCCGTTTGCCATCCGGCCCGTCGCGGGCCCGGTGCACCGGGGATGCGTGGTTGTGGTGTCGGCGCCGAGATTGCTGCAATTGCTCGGTGACAACCGCTGGTGCGCCTGGCAGCCTCGGCCGCACCGAAGTGGGCGCAGTGTCACATTTTCGCTCGCGGGTGTCGGAGCCCGGCAGTAGCATCGGTCCGACTGTGGCGGCGACCGAGAGGGCCAGATGTCCGCACCGACCGATCCGGATATGTCCGATCTGCTCGGCCGACTCTCACGTGTGCCGAGTGGCCGCCGGAGCAAATGGGTGGTTCTCGGCGTTTGGATCATCGCCCTGCTCGCACTGGGCACCTTCGCTGGAAAGCTCACCGGCGCGCAGAAGAACGACAATGTCACCTGGCTGCCGGACAGCGCCGAATCCACCCAGGCATTCAAGCTGGCCGAGAAATTCGGCAATAGCGATCAGGTTCCGGTAGTACTGGTGTACGAGCGCAGGGACGGGATCGCCGAGGCCGATCGACTTGTGGTCGGCGCCGATGCCAAGCGGTTTCGGCAGGTCGAGCATGTGGTGTCCGATGAGGTGCTCGGCCCGATCCAGTCCGGCGATGGTCAGGCGCTGGAGATTCTGGTGCCGATCTCGATGGGATCCGAGGGCTTCAACCGACTGACGAATGTCGTCGCTGCGATCAATGATGCGGCAGGGGAGCGACCCGACGGATTGTCCTTCTACGCCACCGGACCGGCCGGGTACGCGGCCGAATTCGGCGAGGTGTTCAAGGGGATCGACGGTTTGCTGCTGTATTCGGCCGCCGCGGTTGTCATCGTCATTCTGCTGATCACCTACGGTCCGATGCTGTGGCTGTTTCCGCTGCTCACGGTCGGTTTCGCGCTGGTGATATCGCAGGCCGCCGTATTCGGCGCGACCAAGGTGGGGCTGACCGTCAACGCGCAGAGCCAGGCCATCCTCACCGTCCTGGTCTTCGGCGCGGGCACCGACTATGCGCTGCTACTGGTTGCGCGCTATCGCGAGGAACTGCGCCGCCATCCCGATAAACATGAGGCGATGGCGGTCGCGCTGCACCGCGCCGGACCGGCGGTGCTGGCCAGCGGTTGCACCGTGATCGTCTCGATGCTGGCGCTGCTGGTAGCGGAAATGAACTCCACCAAGGGCGTCGGGCCAGTCTGTGCCATCGGGATCGCGGTGGCGCTGCTGGCAATGTTGACCCTGCTGCCCGCGCTGCTGGTGATCGTCGGCCGGTGGATCTTCTGGCCGCGGCATCCGAATTTCGGCACCGTCAACGAGACCGAATCCGGTATTTGGGCGCGCGTCGGATTCGCCATTGCCCGGCGGCCGCGCACCGTCTGGATCGGCACCGCACTGGCACTCGGTGCACTCGCACTCGGTGTCAGCGGGTTGGAGGCCGAGGGCGTCGCGAATAAGGATGCCTTCGTCGGCTCATCCGCCGCAGTCACCGGAACCGAAGTGCTGGAACGGCATTTCGAGGCGGGCACCGGTCAGCCGGTGATGGTCGTCGCCTCGTCCGCACGCATCAGTGCGGTCGGCAGCGCCTTGGGATCGACACCCGGAATTACGGCGCCGTCGCGACCGATCGTCAAGGACGATCTGGCCTATCTGGAGGGCACGCTCACGGATCCGCCGGACAGCCGGGCCGCCGAGGCCACCATCGACCGGGTGCGTGCGGCTGTGCACGCGGTGGATCCGCAGGCCAGGGTCGGCGGGCAGACGGCCGTCGTGCTGGACATCAAACGCGCTGTGGCACATGACAATCGGGTCATCGTGCCGGTGGTGCTCGCCATCGTGATGGTGATCCTGATGGTGCTGCTTCGCGCGGTGTTCGCGCCGATTCTGCTCACGGCGACGGTGGTGCTGTCCTATTTCGCCGCGCTCGGGCTGAGCCGCTGGATCTTCGATCTGGCTGGTTTCAAGGGCGCCGATGCCGGACTGCCGCTGCTGACATTCGTCTTCCTGGTGGCACTCGGAATCGACTACAACATCTTCCTGATGTCGCGGGTGCACGAGGAGGCGGTAAAGCATCGCACCAAGGCGGGCGCACTCATCGGTTTGGCCGCAACGGGCGGGGTGATCACCTCGGCCGGACTGGTCCTGGCAGGCACATTCGCGGTATTCGCGACCATGCCGGTGGTGACCTTCGCCGAAATGGGCATTGTCATCGCCGTCGGCGTGCTGCTCGACACCGTGATCGTGCGTTCGATCCTGGTCACCGCCCTGACGCTGGATATCGGCGATCGGATCTGGTGGCCGAGTGCGCTGGCCCGGCCGCGTGTGGCGGCCGAACCCGAGCCGGAGATCAGTCTCAGTAGGTGACCCGCCGCCGCGCTGCGGCGTTTCGGGCGCGTCGAAGGTTACGTTGTGGCCGTCGGTTACCACGCGTTTCGCCAAGGAGGGTGTGTTATGACCAGTCCCGGCCCGACCAAAACCGGACCCGTGCTCAATGACATGACGATCTTCGCGGGCGTACTGATTCTGATCACCGGCGCGCTGCATCTGCTCACCGCCATAGCGGCCATCGCCAAGCGTGACTTCTTTGTTTTGACCGAGGATCAGGTTTTCCAGGTGAATGTCTCGGCCTGGGGCTGGGTCCACCTGGTGATCGCGGTGCTGATCATTATCGCGGGCATCGGCATTGTCACCGGACAGACCTGGGGTTATCTCGCGGGTATCGTGATGGCCTCGATCAGCCTCCTGGACAACTTCCTGTTCGCGCCCATGTACCCGTTCTGGTCATTGGTAATGATCGCGCTCGATGTGCTGGTGATCTGGGCGCTGGCGCGGCAGATCGGCGCGCAGAGCACAGTCGTCCGATAGGTTTCGCGTAATCGGCCCCCGATCCGTCGAGTACGGGTCGGGGGCCGAGTTGTTGCCTAGCGGGTGCGCGGCGGCGGTCCGCCCGGTCCGCCTTGTCCGCCGGGACCGCCCTGTCCGGGCGGCGTGCCCTCGGCCTGGGTGTTCTGCGATTTCTCTGCGACTCCGATGGTGATCGAAACGGTCATCCCCGAACTCGGCGTGCCGGTGACCGTGGCCAGTTCGGCATCCCAGCCGTCACCGAAGACATTGTCCGAGGCGAGTGAGATCTGGGAAAGGTTGCTGATGCTCTGTGCGTATCCGGAGTCGGCGGCGAAGACGGTGCTGCACACGTCTCAAGGCAGTGCGATCTGTGAGGTGAGGTGGGCGTTATCGCCCGCGACGGCGGTGCTGAGCGAATCGTAGACCTCGAAGTGGATATGCGGCCATCGACCGGAGTAGCAGGCGGGGAAGATCGAGGTGAAGCTCACTTCGCCATTGGCATCCGCGACCTGCACGCCGCGCAGGTAGTTCTGGTCGGTAATGCTCTTGCCGTAGAGCGAGTATTCGCCGGAGCGGTCGCAATGCCACACGTAGACGGCCATACCCGCGCCCGCCGCGCCGTTCTTGGTCAGGTCCTGCAGCTTCAATCGCAGCGTCATCGGAACACCTTGTGCGACACCGGAATACGAGCCGAAGCTGGTGGTGATGTCGGATCGGACCACACCGGATTGAATCAGCACATTGGGCCCGTTGGAGCCGTCGCCCGGGTACGGGCCCGCGGTCTCCTGCGGTGCCGCAGCGACCGTGCCGGTGCTGGTGGTCGTGGTGCTCGCGGCGGCCGTGGTGGCGGAGGTGGCGCTGGTGGTCGTCGCCGATGCGCAGCCCGCCGCCACGGTCGCCGCACCAGCGGCGCCGAAGAAGACCAGGGCGCGGCGACGCGACATCACCTTCATATCGTGGGCGAGTCCGAGATCGTGCTCGTGTACGTCGCCGTCGCGGTGGTGCGCGGGCTGTGCGCTCACTGCGTTGTCCTTCCGTCGTATCGATTGCCGTCGACTGTGACGCTATGGACGCAGGCTGGGCGGTATGTGGGCCTGGGCTGGGAGCGAGCTGTGAGCGAGCGGGCCATCAACACAGCGCGCAATCGCGCACGACGGAGCCGAGTACCAGCGAGGCGCAGTCATGAGCGGGCGCCGACCGCCACCAGCCCGGTCTGGCGAGCCGCGTTTCGGCGCGCTGCTCGATCAGCGAGATCTGATCGCGCCGCCCTACGCACAATTTGGTTCGGCCGGGTAGCTGCGGTGTACCGCCGTCACGACCTCGACCCGCATGGACGGTGGTATGCCACCGCTACGCGCGCCCTGCGCTGATGGGAACAACGATTCGGGTCATGTGCGCGGTTGCGGCGATGGGGCTGCCGCGAGATGCTCATCGAGTACCGGCGCGATGATCGAGAGTGCGTGCGGTGAGGTCAGGTCGTTGTGGGCGAGCTCGATATCGTGGTTGATCACCCGGCCGGAGGCGTAGGGCCGCCAACCGTCCGGCCCGACGATATCGGAGCTATCCACGGTGGCGCTGAAATAGAGCAGGTCGCCCTGGTAGACGGGGCGGTGGTAGCCGGTGCGGGTGCGCGTGGACGCGTTGTAGGAAGCCGCCATTCGCTCGATGATCTCGGCGTCGATCAGTTCCACACCGAGCCGGGCCTCGATGAGTTCGGCGGCTTCCTTGGCACTCGCCTCGGCGGGCACGTCGTCGATGCCGAAGATCGCGCCGAAGCTATTGACGAATGCGCCCGCGGACAGCTGTTCGATGGTATCGCTGTCGATGTCGGCATGGTCGGTGTCCAGAAGGGCCACGACACCGACGGTTTCGCCCTCGGCCTGCAGCTTCGCCGCCATGGCGTGCGCGATGAGGCCACCGAAGGACCAGCCGAGCAGATGGTACGGTCCGGTCGGCTGGACGGCGCGGATTTCGCGGATGTACCGGTCGGCGGATTCGTCGATGGAACGCGCCGCCGGTTCGCGGCCGCTGAGTTCCGGGGCCTGTAGACCATAGATCGGGCGGCCGGGCCGCAGTCGTTCCGCGAA
This sequence comes from Nocardia sp. NPDC050408, assembly GCF_044458905.1. Classification (NCBI taxonomy): domain Bacteria; kingdom Bacillati; phylum Actinomycetota; class Actinomycetes; order Mycobacteriales; family Nocardiaceae; genus Nocardia; species Nocardia sp. NPDC050408. Next base: position 41,359 of record NZ_JBITIL010000028.1, read on the forward strand.
TCCGAGGTAACTCCAAGACATTCCGGACGAGGAGTGGATGCAGAACAGTGCGGGCTCGGTGCCGCCGAGTCGGATCGGCAGCAGCACGTCCAGACCGAGTCCGCCTGGTGCGGCGGCGGTTTCGCGTGCGGCCACCTGTGCGGCGATGGTCGCCGATTCGTCGTCTGCGGCGCGCTGCGCTGCCGGGGTGTGCACGAAATGGGCTGTAGCAGAGAGTATTTTGCGCCAGAGGCGAGCCAACGCGAAGATCTCGGCGCGGTCCACAAGTGTTTCGGGGAAGCGGAGACTCGCGTGCAACCGATCATCGATGACGACTGCGCTGATCTCGAGTGCGGACGCGACCGGGAGTTCGGGATCCGCATCGGCGTGCAGATCGCCGAATTCATCGGTGGGGGACCAGCCGAGCCCTTCGAGTCCGGCGGGAATATCGACCTCCGAGTGCCGACCGAGGTATTCGAAGCTGACACGTCCTGGTGATCGAGACGGAAGCTGTTCTGCCGCAGTTGGATTGAGGTAACGCAGCATCCCGTATCCAATGCCCTGGTCCGGTATCGCGAGTAGTTGATGTTTGATCGCGCGGATCGCCGCGCCCATCGCAGCACCGCCCGCGCAGGCATCAGCGATATCGATCGCGGACAGATCCAGCCGCGCCGGGTAGCTATTCGTGAACCAGCCGAGTGTGCGGCTCAGGTCCGCACCCGGGATCACGTCGTGCCTGCCATTGCCCGTCAAACGCAGCAGGGTCGTCGGTTCGCCTGCACGCCACCGCGCCAGCGCCAATACCAGCGTGGCAAGCAGGGCGTCGGTAACCATGCCCTGGAACAGTTTCGGCAGTGTGGTGACCAGTGCGGTGGTGACCTCCTCGGATGCCTCGAATTCGACCGTGCGCGTTGTGTGCGCCTGATCGATCGCCGGATCGAGCTCGCGAGCGCCGATCAGCGAATCGGGACCGTCGATCATGCCCCGCCAGTAGTCGAGTTCGGCGCTGCGGCGCTCGGTCCGCGCTTGCTCGACGAGGGCATGCGCCCACCGCCGCATCGACGTACCGACGTCGGCGAGCACGGGTGTGTTCCCGACCGATACCTGCGCCCACGCGGCGATCAAGTCCGCCGCCAGAATTCGCCACGACGCACTGTCTACGGCGAGGCGGTGCACCACCACGATCAGGCGGCCCGATCGCGTTCTCGCCCCGGCATCACCGACCGGATCCAGCCAGACAGCTTGCAGCACAATGCCACTCGCCGGAGACAGTCGGTCTGTCGCTGAACTCAGCTCGGCGACGGCGTATTCACGCAGATCGAGCAAGTCGGCGGCGGCATCGAATTCGATGCGGTGCACCAGTGCGTCGACGTCGACCGAGCCGGGCGCGTCGATCTGCCAATTCCAGCCGTCCTCCGCGGGCCAGAGTCGCGAGCGCAGTATGTCGTGCCGATCGACCACGGCGGCGAGTGTCGCGACGAGCTGTGCACGCTCGATTCCGACCGGAAGTTGCAGCACCACGGACTGCGCGCAGCGGTCGATATCGCCGCCGCGCTCGACCAGATCGCGCATGTTCGGGGTGAGCGGCACCTCGCCGATGCCGCCACCGGGCAGTTCGTCGAGCCGCACGACCGGCCCCGCCACCACAGCGGCCAATGCGGCCACCGTGCGATGTTCGAAGACCTGCAGCGGCGTGCACTGGATTCCGTGCATTTTCGCGCGGGAGACCAGTTTGATCGCCATGATGCTGTCACCGCCGAGCGCGAAGAACGAATCGTCGACGCCGACCTTGTCGCGATGGAGCAGCTCGGCGTAGATCTGCGCCAGGATCTCCTCGGTCGGAGTCGTCGCAGCGCGATATTCGGTCTCCTCCACGACGAATTCCGGTTCCGGCAATGCTCGTCGGTCGAGTTTGCCCACGGCATTGAGCGGGATGGCATCCATGACCACGAAGGCGGCGGGCACCATATACGCGGGCAGGGTATCGGAGGCGAGCGCGCGCACCCGGGCGGTATCGAGTTCGACACCGGACTTGCGCACGAGATACGCCGCAAGCGCTGTGGCTCCGGTCGGCCCGGGAACGCCGAGGGTGACGGCGAAGTCGACCCCGTCCGCGCGGCCGAGAACGGCGTCGATCTCACCCAACTCGATGCGCTGACCGCGCACCTTGACCTGGAAGTCGGTGCGGCCGATGTACTCCAGCTCCAGTCCCGTCGCCCGGATCCAGCGCACCAGGTCACCGGTGCGGTACATGAGTTCGCCGGGACCGCCGTAGGGGTTCGCGATGAAGCGCGCGGCGGTCAGACTCGGCCGGGCGTGATAGCAGCGGGCCAGTGCGGAGCCCGCGAGGTATAGCTCACCCGCGACACCGACTGGCACCGGACGCAGCCGATCGTCGAGGACCAGTGCGGCCGCACCGCGAATGGGCGCACCGATGGTGACCGGTGCGTTCGCGACCAGCGGCGCGGAACCCGTTGCCCAGATGGTGAATTCGGTCGGACCGTACAGATTCAGCATGGTCCGGCCGTCACACCAGCGTTCGACCAATTCGGCGCCGACCGCCTCGCCCGCCACCGCGAGCACCCGCAGACTCGACACCTCGGCGGGATCGACGGTGGCCAGCGCCGATGGAGTGATAACCATATGCGTGACCTGTTCGGCGGCAATCAATTCGGCGAGTGCGCTACCACCGAAGACTTCCGGCGGTGCGACCACCGATGCGCCGCCGGAGCCGAATGCCATCAGCGCCTCGAAAACTGATGCGTCGAAACTCGGTGAGGCGACCTGCAGTACCCGCGAGTTCTCGTCTACGCCGAGCGATTCTCGTTGTGCCGCAATGAGGTCGGCGATACCCCGATGGGAGACGGAGACGCCCTTGGGTGTTCCGGTCGAACCCGATGTGTAGATCATCCAAGCAGGGTTGTCCGGACGGATCGACCCCAATGACAAAGCGGCGTCACTTGTCGCCTGTTGGCGCGCAATGAATTCGGCATCGTCGAGCACGAGCCACTCGGTGCTGTCGGGCAGCAGCGGCCGGTAGGCGGTGAGGGTGAGACCGACCCGGGCACTCGAATCGGTGAGCATGTGATCGATCCGGTCCACCGGATGTTTCGGATCGACCGGTAGGAAGGCGGCACCGGCCTTGGCGGCCGCCCACATGCCGATCAGCAGTTCGGCGGAGCGGGGCAGACCCAGCGCCACGACGGTTTCCGCGCCGCTGCCAACCTCGAGCAGGAGCCGGGCCAACCGGTTCGACTGGGCGTCTAGCTCACGGTAGGTCGTTGTCCGCCCGTCGGCGACCAGGGCTGGGCGGTCCGGGTAGGACGTGGTGGATGCGGCGAGCGCCTGGGTGAGCGTCGTGGTCCCCGCGGTTTCGGTGCCGCGTACCGGAACCAGTTCGGTGCGTTCGGATTCGGCGAGGATATCGATATCGGCCAGGCGGATATCGATATCCGAGACGATCGCGGCGAGCACACGACGCCATCGATCGGCAAAGGTCGTCACGGTGGCTTCGTCGAAAAGGTCCGTCGCGTAGGTCAATACACCCTCGACGCCGTCCGGGCCGTCGGCGGTGAAACGTTCACGCAGATCGAGCGTCAGATCGAATTGCGAGGCACCGCGATCGAAATCTTCCACCTCGAACCGCAATCCGGGCAGTTCCAGGACCGGTTCCACGAAATTCTGCAGTGACAGCGATACCTGGAATATCGGATGGTGTGCGGTCGATCTGGTCGGATTGAGCACCTGGACGAGCCGTTCGAACGGCACATCGGTATTGCCGAAGGCATCCAGATCCGCGGACCGCACGCTCGCGAGGAACTGCCGGAATCCAGTCCCCTGATCGACCGGCGTGCGCAGGGCCAGCGTATTGACGAACATGCCGACGAGGTCGTCGAGGGCCTGCTCGCCACGCCCCGCGACGGGCGTGCCGATCACGACATCGTCGGTACCGCTGAGCCGTGCCAGCAGCACCGCGAGCGCGGCGTGCACGACCATGAATACGCTGACATTGTTGGTGGCGGCGAATTCAATTATGGCGCTGTGCAATTGCGCGTCCAGCGTGAAATCGACATCGGCGCTGCGCATCGACTGCACTGCGGGGCGCGGGCGATCGGCGGGCAGCTCCAACACATCCGGCGCACCGGTGAGGGCATCGGTCCAATACCGGGTCTGCCGGGCCGCAAGCGATTCCGGATCCGCCTCGTTACCGAGCAACTCTCGATGCCACAGTGCGAAGTCGGCGTACTGCACGGTGAGTGGCACGCGGGAGGTGCCGGCCCCGCTGGTCCGTTCGGAGTACGCCGCGACCAAATCGGCTGCCAACGGCGCCATCGATGCGCCGTCGGCGCTGATGTGATGCACCACGAGCACCACGACATGCACCGAGGGCACTTCGGTCACCACTGGAGCCGGGGCCAGGACCGGACTCGACGACACCGGCGAAACGTCCATCGACGCATGCGAAGCCACCGGCGAAACGCCCACGGTGGGGCTGGAGGACACCGGCACCAAACCCTTGCCGTCCGCACCGGTGCCCTCGGCGATGCGGAAGATGCCGACCCGCAGCGGCGGTTCCTTGGTGATATCGAATCCGGTGCCCGCCAAGGCGGTGATCCGATGACGCAGGGCGGCAGTGTCTTCGGCAGCGATCACCGTCAACTCCGGCGCGGCCGCCGCGGTGCTGATCACCACCTGCCGGGGTCCCTCGGCGTCGGCGGGGTAGATGGTGCGCAGACTCTCGTGCCGCTCGACCACATCGGCCAGCGCATATTGCATCGCCGCCACATCGAGGTTTCCGGTGAGTCGCAAGGCGATCGCGATGTTGTAGGCGGGCGAGGTGGGATCCATCCGATTGAGTACCCACATGCGTTGCTGCGCCGGAGACAACGGAATTCGGTCCGGACGGATCCGCGGTGCCAGCGCGAACCGGCCAGGCTTGCCGTCGGTGGCCGGGATGACCCGTGCGGACAGTTGGGCCACGGTCGGCGCGTCGAACAGATCGCGCAGCGCGATGGTGGAGCCGAGGGACGAATTGATTCGGGCGACAACCTTGGTCGCGCTGAGCGAATTGCCGCCGAGTTCGAAGAACGACTGGTCGACGCTCACCTGCTCGTTGCCGAGCACCTCGCCGAATACCGCGGCGACCGCCTGTTCGACCGCCGTCCTTGGCGCGAGATACGGCCGGTCGGTGGCCGAGAAGTCCGGCACCGGAAGGGCTTTGCGATCCAGTTTGCCGACTGGGGTCAGCGGAATCTTATCGAGCACGACCAGGTATCCGGGCACCATATAGCTGGGCAGTTCGGCCGCCACCTGTTCCCGTAGGCGCTCGGGATCGAGTTCGGCGCCCGGGGTCGGCAGGACATACGAGACCAGCACGGTCGCGCCCGCCGGTCCGGTGAGGCCGATGGTCACCGCGTATTCGACCTGTTCGTCGCGTGAGAGCACGGCATCGATTTCGCCGAGTTCGATCCGCAGACCACGGATCTTGACCTGGAAGTCGCTGCGGCCCAGATACTCGAGCACGAGTGCGCCATCGGCGCCGGTGACCCATCGGACCATATCGCCGGTTCGATACATCCTTTCCCCGGCCGCGCCATACGGATTCGCGATGAAGCGCGCCGCGGTCATCGCGAACCGGTTGAAGTAACCACGTGCCAGCGCCGGACCGGCCAGGTACAGCTCACCCGCGATGCCCACTGGAACCGGGCGCAGCCAGGTATCGAGCACCAGATTGGACGCGCCGCGGATCGGGCCGCCGATGGTGACCAGTTTCCCCGGCAGCAGTTCGGCGGGATTGGTCGCACATACGCTGAATTCGGTGGGGCCGTATAGATTCACCATCCGCCGCCCGACCGCCCAACGGTCGATCAGTTCGGGTGCGCCGGCCTCGCCCCCGATCCCGAGCACCCGCAGGTCGGGCAGATCGGTCGGTTCCATGGTGGCCAGCGCCGACGGCGTGATCGCGGCATGGGTGACCCGTTCGGTGCGCAGCAGATGTTCGAGATCGCTGCCGCCGTAGACATCCGGTGGCGCTACCACCAAGCGGCCACCCGTCGAATGCGCCATCAGCAGCTCCATGACCGATGCGTCGAAACTCGGCGAAGCGACCTGTAGCGAACTGGTAGAGGGACCGAGTTCGAGGGCCTCTTGTTGTGCGGTCGCCATATTCGTCAGGCCACGATGGCTGACCAGGACCGCCTTGGGCTTACCGGTGGAGCCCGAGGTGTAGATCAGGTAGGCGGTCTGGTCGATATTGATGGGGCCGCCGCGCTCTTCGTCGGTGATGGGTGCGTCCGAGACGAGCATGACCCGTCGAATCGTGTTCAGGTCGTCGAGCAGCAGCCAGTCGATGGTGCCGGGCAATGTTTCACCGGTCGCCGTGACGGTCACCCCGATCGGCGCCTTCGAATCGGTGAGCATGTGCTCGATCCGCTCCACCGGATAGCTCGGATCCAGCGGTAGGAAGGCCGCTCCGGACTTGGCGAGCGCCCAGACTGCCACCACGGATTCCAGTGATCGGGTGAGTGCGAGTATGACGAAGATCTCCCGACCGACACCGCGGCCGAGCAGTACCCGGGCGAAGCGGTTGGACCAGGCGTCGAGCTCGCCATAGCTCATGCTGAGATCGCCCGCGGTGATCGCGATGGCATCGGGATCGATGCGCGCGCCTGCCGACAGGATGTCCGGAAGTGTTTGTGGCGGAACCGACTCCGCGCCTCGTACCGGCAGCAGTGTGGCCAGTTCAGCGTCGTCGCAGTATTGCAGTTGGGAGACGAGGGCATTCGGGCTGTCGGCGATTTGGGTCAGCAGCCGGACGAAGCGATCCAGCAGTGGTTGTGCCGCCGTGAGATCGAGCTGGTCGGCCATGAATTTCAGGTTGATGCGCAGCGTGTCGTGCCCGTCTTCGCCGTGCACCGGAATGACCATGATGCCCAACGGGTAGGGCGTCGCGTCGGTGCCTTCGACATCTAGCACCCGCATACCCGCGATATCGAGCGCCTGCGACAGCGCCTCCCGGTCGATCGGATACGACTCGAATACTGTGAGCGTGTCGAAGAGTTCGGCGAGGCCGACGGCCCGGTGGATGGCGGCCAGCCCCACATGCTGGTGGTCCAGCAGGCGCGCCTGCTCGGCCTGGAGGCGGGTCAGTAGGTCGGCGACCTTCTCCGCGGGATCGAGCTGGACCCGTACCGGGAGCGTATTGATGAACAATCCGACCATCTCTTCGACACCGGGCAGCTCCGGTGGCCTACCGGATACGGTGCCGCCGAACACCACATCCGTGCGCCCGGTCGACATGGCGAGCAGCATTGCCCATGCGGCCTGCACCATCGTATTCACCGTCGCGCCGGATTCGCGTGCGATGGCCTCCAGCCGCTCGACCGTGGCGCGGGTCAGGTCGTGAGTGATCATTCCGGCCTCGGTCGATTCGATCCCGGCCAGCGTCGGGACCGCGCGCGTCGGCGTATCCACGCCGGCCAGCGATTGCGTCCAGGCTGCGATCGAGGCCTCGTTGTCCTGCTCATCGAGCCACGCCAGGAACTCTCGATACGAGTGCGCGGGCGGCAGTACGGCTGTGTCGCCCCTCGCGACGTAGAGCGTTAGCAGCTCGCGCACCAGCAGCGGCGTCGACCAGCCATCCAGCACCAGATGGTGATTGGTCATGACCAGCCGATAGATATCGGCCCCGGTGCGGATGAGGGTGAAGCGGATCAGCGGTGGGCGGTCGAGTTCGAATCGGGTACGGGCATCGAGGGCGATGAGACGGTCGAGTTCGCGGTCGCGTTCGTCGGCGTCGGCGATATCGGTGAGATCGATATCGTGCCAGCGGATTTCGCCATCGGCGAGAACGAGTTGGCGCGGACCGTCGTCGGTTTCGGCGAAGGCGACGCGCAGGTTCTCGTGCCGCTCCACCAAGACCTGCGCCGCACTGCGCAGGCGGGCGGCATCGACGGTGCCCGCCAGGGTGAGCAGTGATTGGACGGTGTAGTCGTCGGCGGTATCGGTGTCGTAGAGCGCATGGAAAAGCAGACCGTACTGCAGCGGTGAAAGCGGCCAGACATCGACGAGGCTCGGGTAGGTGCGTTCCCAGCTCTCGATCTGCTGTTGTGGCACAGCGACGAGTTCGAAGTCGGACGGGGTGCGTCCGCCCGCGCCCGGCGAGCCGGCGTGCACCGCGAGCGCGTGCAGCGCCTGCGACCACAGCTCAGCGAGTTGACCGACATCCGCCTGGTCGAGCAGCCGCGAGGCGTAGGCCCAGGTGACCTCCAAGCCGACATCGGTGAGCACGGCATTGATATCGACGACCGCGGCGAGCGGCGCCGACTCGTTGTGCGTCGCCGCGAAACGCTGTGGTAGCCACGCTCCCGCTTGCCCGCCGGTGAGCGCACGGCCGAGATAGTTGAAGCTGAGCTGCGGGATCGGCGCGTCCGCGAGGGCGCCGGCGGACTCCGGATGCTGATAGCGCAGCATGCCGTAGCCGATGCCCTTATCCGGCACCGCGCGCAGCTGTTCCTTGACCTTCTTGATCGCGGTGCCCGCCGCGCCGCCACCGGCGAACGCGTCGTCGAGATCGATGCCGCTCACATCTATAGCCAGCGGGTAGATGCTGGTGAACCAGCCGACCGTGCGGGCGATATCGGCGCCGGGCAGCAGCGTCTCGGAGCGGCCGTGGCCTTCCAGGGTGAGCAGCGCGGTATTGCGATCGCGCCAGCGGCTCACCGCGAGAGCGAGTCCGGTGAGCAGCACATCGTCTGCGCCACAATGGAATTGGTCGGGCAGAGTGGCCAGTACGGTGTTGGCGATATCCCGGTCGACGGTGGTCTGGTACTGGCCCATCGTGGCGACGACGTCGACCGTGGGATCCAGTGCCGCCGAGCCGATGACCGGATCCGGGGTGGCCAGCATCTGTTGCCACAGTGGCAGTTCGGCCACCCGCTCGGGCGCCTGTTCGGCTTGACCGTATGCCCATCGCCGGAAGGAGGTGCCGACGGGCACGAGTGCGCCGCCCGCCGCCGCGATCGCTAGGTCCGGCAACAGGATTCGCCAGGAGACGCCGTCGGTCACCAGATGGTGCAGTACCAGCCAGCACAGTGGATCGGCCCCCGCGCGCTCGATCAGCACGAAGCGCGTGACGACACCCGCCTCGGGATCGAGCAGATCCGCCGCCTGTTGTAATTCGCGCTCGTAGCTGTCGTCGGAGTCCGCGTCGGCCGCGACTACCTCGATCAAATCATCGGCAGTTATCGAATCAGGCTCGGCGACAATCCATTCCCAGCCTCGCTCGGTGTGCCGAAGTGTAGAGCGAAGCACATCGTGATGGTCGATGAGCGCTTGGACCGCGGCGCGGAGCTGGTCGCGGTCGAAGGCCTCCGGGAGACCGATCAAGACGGCCTGACCGAAGCGGTTCCAGGTCGGTCCCTGCTCCACCATGGCGTGCACGATCGGCGTGAGCTCGATGGTGCCGACCCCGCCACCGGGCAGTTCGGTGACCGTCTGCGCGCGCACGTCGGTCGCGATCGCGGCCAGCGCGGCAACGGTCTTGCGCTCGAACACATCTCTTGCACTGAAGCCGATCCCGGCGGCCTTCGCACGCGAGACCAGCTGGATGGAGACGATACTGTCACCGCCGAGTGCGAAGAAGCTGTCGTCGACACCGACCGTTTCGAGTCCGAGGGCATCGGCAAACAAGTCGGCCAGTGCCGCTTCGCGCGGCGTCGACGGCGCCCGGCTCACAAGTTCTCGGACCCTGAAATCCGGTGCGGGCAGGGCCCTGCGGTCCACCTTGCCGAGCGGTGTCAGCGGAATGCTGTCGAGCACCATGATGACCGAGGGGATCATATAGGCCGGAAGTGTCTCTCCGGCAGCGGCTTTCAGCGCCTCGGGGTGAATCTCGGTGCCGGGCTTGCCGAGCACGTAGGACACCAGTGCGGTCGCTCCGGCGGGGGTCTCGGCGCCGATGGTGAGTGCGAAGTCGACATCGGGCTGTCGTTGCAGCGCCGCATCGATCTCGCCGAGTTCGATGCGGAACCCGCGCACCTTGACCTGGAAGTCGCTGCGGCCCTGGTACTCCAGTTCGTCGTCCGCGGTCCACCGTACGAGATCGCCGGTGCGGTACAGCCGCTCACCCGGCGCGTACGGGTTGGCGACGAAACGGCTGGCGGTCAGCCCGTTGCGCTGGTGGTAGCCGCGCGCAACGCCCGCGCCGGCCAGATACAACTCACCGACCACGCCGCGGGCCACCGGCCGCAACCACGGGTCGAGCACGACAGCGGTGACGCCGCGAACGATGCTGCCGATGGTTACCGGCCCGCCGGGGCGCAATGGCCCGCTCAAGGTTACGGTGACGGTGGTTTCGGTGGGCCCGTAGCCGTTCAACAGCGTCCGCCCGGACCAGGTGGTCACCAGCTCCCGCGGACACGCGTCACCACCGACGACGATCGTCTGCAGATCCGGCAGCGTCGCCGGGTCCAGTGAGCCCACCACCGTCGGGGTGACATTGAGATGGGTGACCCGGTGCGCGCGCAGAACTTCGGCCATCTCCTCGCCCGCATAGGCCGATGGCGGCACGACGGCGAGCGTCGCCCCTGCCGCGAGGGTGACCAGGATCTCCTCGACGGAAATATCGAAACTCGGCGAAACCGCATGTGCCACTACGGAATCGGCGTTGACACCGAATCCGGCGCCGGAACCGGTGACCAGATTCGCCAGGCCGCGATGCGACACCAGCACACCCTTGGGCAGTCCCGTCGATCCGGAGGTGTAGATGATATAGGCGATCTGATCCAGGTGTACCGGCCCGCGGCGTTCGACATCGGTGATCGCCGCAGAATCTTGCACGTCCACCGTTTCGGCGGTCGCGTCATCGTCGAGCAGCAGCCAATTCACGCGGTCCGGCAAGGACTTTCGTGCCGGGTGCACGGTCAAGCCCGCGGCGACCCCGCTGTCGCCGACCATATGCTCGATCCGGTCGGCGGGATAGGTCGGGTCGATCGGGACGAATGCCGCACCGGATTTCGCCACCGCGAGCGTGGCGAGGACGGATTCGACCGAACGCGGAATCGAAATCGCAACGGTGCGTTCGGGTCCGGCGCCCGCCGCGATCAGCACGCGGGCGAGGCGGTTAGTGTACTCGTCGACCTGACGGTAGGTCATGCTGGTATCGCCGCTCCGCAGCGCTACCGCCTCCGGGTCTAGTGCGGCACCGGCCGCGATGATTTCGGGGAGGGTGCGCGGTGCGACCGCCTCGGGTCCACGCGCGGGCACCAGCCGATCCTGCTCCTGCGGGGAGACGACCTGGACGGTACACAGCGGCGCATCCGGTCCGGCGGCCAGGAACGCGTGCAGGAACATCAAGAAGCGGGCATGGTGTGCCGCCAATTCATCGGTGCTGTACAGGTTCCCGTTGCCCTGCAGATCGATGTGGGTGCTCTCGCCGCCGACGCCCGGATACAGATTGAAAAACACGTCATCGATCAACCCGGATGTCAGCACGTGCAGTCGTCCGGTGACCGAGCCGAGCTGAATCCTGGTGTCCACCATCATCAAATTGACGGCCGGACCGAACGACGACGCCTCGTCCATCGACCAGCCGAGATCACGAACGATGTCCTCCTGCCGGTAACGCTGTCTGCGCAGCGCCCCGGTCAGCTCACTCTGCGCTGCCCGGATCACATCACCGACCGTGGTGGTCGGTGACAACATCAGGCGCATCGGAACGACATTGGCGACCATACCGCCGGAGCGGCGCAGTGCCGCAGTGGTGCGTCCCGACACCGGCAGGCTCAGCACCACTTCGGGCGCACCGGTCATCGCGGCGAGATAGGCGCCGAAGGCGGCGACGATGGTCGGTGCGGCGTTCGAGTCGGCCGCCTTCGCCACGGTATCGAGCAATTCGGCCGTCGCGGCGGGCAGTGCGCCCGAGACCCGGCTCGGCGGCGCGTCGACATCGGCCTCGCGACCTGCGAGATTGACCGGGGCGGCCATCCCGGCCAGATGCTCGCGCCAGTACTCGCGGTCGGCGTCGAATCGGTCCGAGCCGCGGTAGGCCAGATCGGCGTCGACGATCTTCTGCAGTGGTTCGGCCTTGGCGGGCGGCGCCTCGCTGCCCTCGATGGCGGCGTTGTAGATCTCGCCGGTGCGCTGTACCAGTGCGAGCGCACCCATACCGTCCAGCACGATGTGGTGCATGCGCGAGTACCAGAACCAGCGGTCATCGGCCAGCCGCAGCATGGCCACCGCGACCAATCGGTCGTGCGTCAGATCCAGCGGCGCGGAGTACTCCGCGCGCATCCAGGCATGTGCCGCTGCCTCGGGATCGGGTTTATCGCGCAGGTCGATGACGGTGAGTTCGTCGACAATGGTGGTGTCGACGAGCTGGTACGGCTGACCCTCGACATCGAGCAGCCGGACATATCCGGTCCCGAATTCGCGCCCGGTCTGCTTGGCGGCCGCGGCGAGCGCGTCGAGATCTAGTTCGCCGATCAGTTCGACGTACTGTGCGATCGAGATAGGCGTGTCGCCCGCGATGTGCTGGGCGAACCAGATGCCGCGCTGGGCTGCCGACAGCGGGAACGCGCTGTCGGGCGGTGCGGTGCCTACTTTTCCGTTCGAGGACGATGGCTGTTGCATAAGCACACCTGCGTTCTGACGTCTGGAGCGGTGGCGCACCGCTGGTCCCGACCGTCGCGTAGTAGCAAGTTCATTTTGGACCGGCGCCGAGCCGACCGAAGGCGTATTGACAACACTGTGTTCGATCGGTGGCGTCCCCGGCGGTTCGATGGGCGGCGTCCAAGGGGCTCGAGTGGTCGCGCGGTAGTGCCGCCTCCGGGTCCGGCATACGCGCCGCTGCGCGCCCGACCTCGGTGGGTTCGGGCGCGCAGGCTGAATAGCGGATCAGGCAGACTTCCGCTCGGTCAGCCGATCGGCAGCGGTGATCGGGGAGTCGGAGCTGACCAGGTAGCGCTGCAGCGTCGAGCGGTCGTCCAGGAGCAGCCAGTCGATCGCATCGCTGAGCTCAGGGCGGCGGGCCTTGGTGGTGATGCCGAGGTAAGCACCGGGGACGGCGGTCGCATCCTCGGCCACCGACGCCGGAGTCGCGCCGAGTTTGACGACGGCGGATGCGGCAACCGTGGCTTCGATCTGCGGGTCGATCGCCAGCGCGATCCGCGCGTTCGCGGCGGCGCCCCGGTCGATCAGCACTCGGGCCAGCCGGTTCGCCCAACGATCCAGCTCGACGTTGGCGAGCGTCTCGGAGTTGCTGGCGACCGCATGCAGCTCGCGCTCGGCAGCGTTGCGCAGGCGCGGCTGCAGCTGGATGACGTTGGTGGCGGGCGATTCGACCAGAGTGCTCATTGTGCTGTCCCCTCAAAGGATCCGTCTTGTTCTCGGTGTCCTTCTAATCTCGCTGACGGGAGGGTTTGGCGACAGCTACCCAAGCGCTGGTGAGAGCACTCCAAGGGTGAGCGAATCCATACCCAAGGTGTGCGCGCTCGAGGACGATCAAGTCACTCGCAACGGCCACGGAGCGAGTCTTACGAGCGACGCCCAAGGTGCGCGCGCTTAGAGGACCGATCAGCTCACTCGCGACGGCCACGGAGCGAGTCTTACGAGCGACGTTCGCGGCCCGTCTCGCGGCCGAGCTGTCGAAGCGCATGCGCCGTAGGCGCGAGTCTCGACGGCTCGGCCGCGAGACACGAGGGGGCCGCGAACACGCCGCGCCGAAGGCGCGGCCAATTCAATACAGTCAGTCGGTGACGTAACCGTTCAGGCTGCTGCGCAGGTCGGCGAGCAGGGCACGGGCCGCGGTGAGCCCGGCACCGTGCCACACGGTGTCTTCGACCGCGAAGACGCGCTTATCGGCGGCAGCTCCGAGATCCTTCCACGCATCGCTGCGCAGCACCGTTTTACCGCGCTGCTCACCGGCTTCGCCCGCGAAGATGACGTAGATGATGTCGCCCTCGACCTCGAGCAGGTTCTGCTCGGTCACCTCGAAAGAGGTGCCGCGCTGCGCGGTCGGCCGCTGCACACCGACATCGGCGAGGACCTGTCCCGCGAAGCTATTGTTGCCCTGGACCTGATCCTGGTCGGCGGTGAAGCGCACCACCGAGGCCTGGGACTGGCTGGCGCCCAGAATATTACCGGTCTCGCGTGCTTCGTTGCGGTAGTTCTCCAATGCCGTTGCCGCGGCATTACGACGCCCGAGACCCGCTGCGAGCGTGCCGAATTCGGTCTGCCAGCCGCTGCCGGGATCGGCGAGAACGGTCGGTGCGATCGTCTGCAATGCTGCGAAACCGCCTGGGCCGCTGGAAATATCGCCGATGATCAGATCGGGATGCAAGGCGGCGATCTGCCCGATATCCGGCTGTGCCGGCGAACCGACCGCGGGAATCTTCAGCACGCCGTAACCGAGATACATCGGCTGAGAGCGGGGTCCGTCGATCGGGACCGCGCCGACGACCCGCTCCCACAGACCGACCGCGCAGGCGGCGTCCAAGGCGGAGGTGGACAGCACCACGATGCGCTGCGGATCGGCGGGCACCTCCGAGGTGCCCGCGGCATGGGTGACGGTGCGAGTCTTGCCGTTCGACGGATCGGGTGCGCTCGGCAGCGGGCAGGCCTGCGAGGTGTCGCGCTCCAGGCCGACCACACCCGCACCCGCGATATTCGTCGTGGTGCGAATGATCGAGCTGGCGTCGTCTTTCTGGCTGCAGCCCGCGATGAGCAATGCGGCGCAGAGCAGAGCGACCGCCGTGCCCCCCTGCCGGACCGCGCGATTGCTGGCGGTGCCGTATCGGCGGGAGTCTGCGTTGTTTCGAGCGACCTGCGAGCAGTCGCTATCGGTGTTGTTTCGAGCGACCTGCGAGCAGTCGCTATCGGTGTTGTTTCGAGCGACCTGCGAGCAGTCGCTATCGGTGCGGTTTCGGGTGCGAACAAGGGCGCTCACCGGCATGCGGGTGAGGGTACCGCGTGGTGTGGGTGCCGAGACGCGAAGGCCACCACCGCGCGCACATCGCATTCCGGACCGCAGTTGTGACCGCGCGGAATCCAGCTGTCGTACAGCGGATTCCGCGCGATCGTCGGATCGGCTACCCGGCGTTGCCGCCGATGCTGAAACGCGCCCCGGTCGGATCGGCGACCTGCGTGATCCGGCCGTAGGGGGTGTTCTCGGGCTCGGCCAGTACAGTGCCGCCCAGTTCGACGACCTTGGCGACGGCCGCGTCGACGTCATCGGCGCCGAAGTAGATCTTCCAGCCCGCGGGTACGCCCTCGGGCAGGAACGCCGAGCTATCCATGACACCGCCGAGCATCGGGGTGGTGGCGTGGATGGTGGTGTAGCGGAACTCCGGGGAGTCGGAGATGGTGAAGGTGTCGTTCCAGCCGAAGACGTCGCGGTAGAAGTCGAGCGAGCGCGCGTAATCGCGGGTGTGCAGTTCGAACCAGGACGGGATGCCGACGTGGTCGCTCCATTTGCCGCCGGAGGCGATGCCGATGGCCTCGAAACCGCCGAAGGTGCCGGTCTGCCAGATGCCGACACCCGCGCCGCCGACATCGCCGAGCACGGCCATCGCGCCGAGATCGCCCACGTCCATGGGCGGCACGACGACCGTGCCGCCGTGCTCGGCGGCCGCGTCGGCGGTGGCCTTGGCGTCGGGCGAGGCGAGGTAGACCGTCCATTGGTCGGGTCCTTCGACCCCGTCTCCGGTCTTGCCCATGCCGCCCGCGACGGCCTTTCCGTTCTTGCGGAAGGTGATGTAGCCGCCGAACTCCTCGTCCGCGCGGTCTGCGGTCCAGCCGAACAACTGGCCGTAGAAGGCAATGGCACCGTCTGGATCAGAGGTGTAAACGTCGCCCCAGCAGGGATCGCCGGTCTTCGGTGCGGGCCCACCTGTCGTCCGACCGCCACCACTCATGGAATCGCTACGCGATGCTGTGCTCATCAATGGTCTCCTTGCCGAGAGTGGATCACTGTCATCGATAGAGACGTCGGCCGCCCGGGAAAGTCATCGCAGGCATGGCGTCGGATTTCGATTGCCGCCGCAGTCGCCCGCACCGGGAAATACGACGCAGAGTAGGACCCGTGCGGATGGCTGCGACAGCACGGTTTACGATCTCAGGAGCGCAAGCGAACTCCTCGTCTGTCCCCGGTGGTGGGGCGGATGTGAGCAGCGGAGCCTGCGGAGCGACCTAAAGGCACCTTTCAGGAGGATCAGTGACTGCCGTAGAGCCAAAGCCAGTCCCTCAGTTGGAAGCGACTCGGCCGTATCCGGCTCGGACCGGGCCGAAGGGCTCGTTCATCGTCAAGATGGTCACCACCACCGACCCCAAGGTCCTCGGTGTCATGTACCTGACCACCTCGATGGCGTTCTTCCTCATCGGTGGTCTGATGGCCCTGCTGATGCGTGGTGAGCTGGCTCGCCCGGGTCTGCAGTTCCTGTCTACGGAGCAGTTCAACCAGCTGTTCACCATGCACGGCACGATCATGCTGCTGTTCTACGCGACCGCGATCGTGTTCGGCTTCGCCAATATCGTCCTGCCGCTGCAGATCGGCGCACCCGACGTCGCCTTCCCGCGACTGAATGCCTTCAGCTACTGGCTGTACGCATTCGGCGCGACCATGGCGACCGCGGGCTTCATCACCCCCGGCGGCGCCGCGGATTTCGGTTGGACGGCGTACGTGCCGCTGACCGACATCCTGCACTCGCCCGGCGTCGGCACCGACCTGTGGATCCTCGGCCTCGCGGTCTCCGGTCTGGGCACCATCCTCGGTGGTGTCAACATGCTGACCACCGTGGTCTGCCTGCGTGCCCCCGGTATGACCATGTTCCGGATGCCGATCTTCACCTGGAACATCGCCGTCACCAGCGTCCTCGTGCTGCTCGCCTTCCCGCTGCTGACCGCCGCGCTGTTCGGCCTGGCCTACGACCGCCATCTCGGCGGCCACATCTACGATCCGGCTACCGGCGGCATCCTGCTCTACCAGCACCTGTTCTGGTTCTTCGGCCACCCCGAGGTGTACATCATCGCGCTGCCGTTCTTCGGGATCGTCTCGGAGATCTTCCCGGTCTTCTCGCGTAAGCCGATCTTCGGTTACACCACGCTGGTCTACGCGACCCTCGGCATCGCAGCGCTGTCGATCGCGGTGTGGGCCCACCACATGTACGCCACCGGCGCGGTGCTGCTGCCGTACTTCTCGTTCATGACCTTCCTGATCGCCGTCCCGACCGGTGTGAAGTTCTTCAACTGGATCGGCACCATGTGGCGCGGCCAGCTGACCTTCGAATCGCCGATGCTGTTCTCCCTCGGCTTCCTGGTCACCTTCCTCTTCGGCGGTCTGTCCGGCGTCATCCTGGCCTCGCCGCCGCTGGACTTCCACGTCACCGACTCATACTTCGTCGTCGCGCACTTCCACTACGTGCTGTTCGGCACCATCGTCTTCGCCACCTACGCCGGTATCTACTTCTGGTTCCCCAAGATCACCGGCCGCATGCTGGACGAGCGCCTGGGCAAGTGGCACTTCTGGACCACCTTCATCGGCTTCCACACCACCTTCCTGGTCCAGCACTGGCTGGGCGCCGAGGGCATGCCGCGCCGCTACGCCGACTACCTGCCCGGTGACGGTTTCACCACGCTGAACACGATTTCCACCATCGGCGCCTTCATCCTGGGCGCGTCGATGTTGCCGTTCATCTGGAACGTGTTCAAGAGCTACCGCTACGGCGAAGTGGTCACCGTGGATGATCCGTGGGGTTACGGCAACTCGCTGGAGTGGGCCACCACCTGCCCGCCGCCGCGGCACAACTTCTACGAACTGCCCCGAATCCGTTCCGAGCGTCCCGCATTCGAGCTGCACTACCCGCACATGGTCGAGCGGATGCGGGCCGAGGCGCATGTGGGCTGGGGTTCGGGCAAACATGCCACCGAGGTGCACGAAGGCGCCCTGGCAAAGCATTAGGCGGTGGCCGGACATTCGTCCGTCCAAGCGCGCATAGCGCGAGCCCTCCAGGCGAGTGAGCAACTATGTTGGCTGCCAGAGAGATATCCGGCTATGCAGTAGCGTCGCCATGATGAGTGTGCACCTACTGATCATCAGTGGGTGCACACTCATTTGTGGGACAAGCACCGACCGAAGCGTTGCGACACCGAGGTCCAGCACAGCTACGGCAAACAACTAACTTGGAGCACCTCAGTTGGCCGACACCACCGTCCTCGTCACCGTCACCGGACCCGACCGGCCCGGTGTGACCTCCGTGCTGCTCGCGGCGATGTCGCGGCATCACGTGAGCCTGCTGGATGTGGAGCAGGTCGTCATCCGTGGCCGACTGACCCTCGGTGTGCTGGTCACCTGCCCGAGCGATCCTGAGGCGCTGCAGGACGAGCTCGAAGAGGCGATGAATACCGTCGGCATGCATGTCGACGTCGAGGTCGACGCCCAGATCGGCAGACAGCCGATGTCCACGCACGCGGTGGTCATCCTCGGCGCACCGGTGACCGCGCGCGCATTCAGTTCGGTCTCCCGCCAGCTCGCCGCGCTCGGCGCCAATATCGACACCATCCGCGGCATTGCCGACTATCCGGTGACCGGCATGGAACTCCTGGTCACCGCGACCGATACCGGACCCGATTCCGATGCCCGGCTGCGCACGGCGCTGGCCGAGGTCGCGGTCGCCGAACAGGTGGACGTCGCGGTGGAGCGGGCCGGACTGGCCCGCCGAGGCAAGCGGCTCATCGTCTTCGATGTCGATTCCACCCTGATCCAGGGCGAGGTGATCGAGATGCTCGCCGCGCACGCCGGGGTGGAGGATCAGGTCCGCGAGGTCACCGAGGCGGCCATGCGCGGCGAAATCGACTTCGCCGAATCGCTGCGCCAGCGGGTCGCGACGCTCGAGGGGCTGGACGAATCTGTGATCGAGGAGGTCGCCGACCGGATCGAGCTGACCCCGGGTGCACGTACCACCATTCGGACCTTGCGCCGCATCGGATTCCGCTGCGGTGTGGTGTCGGGCGGCTTCCGTCAGGTGATCGAACCGCTCGCGCACGAACTGGAATTGGACTTCGTGCAGGCGAATACGCTCGAGGTCGTGGATGGCAAGCTGACCGGCCGGGTGGTCGGGGAAATCGTCGACCGTGCCTTCAAGGCCACCGCGCTGCGCAAGTTCGCCGCGGAGGCGGGGGTGCCGATGGAGCAGACCGTGGCGGTCGGCGACGGCGCCAACGACATCGACATGCTCAATGCGGCCGGGCTCGGTGTCGCCTTCAACGCGAAGCCCGCGTTGCGCGAGGTTGCCGATGCGGCTCTCTCGCACCCCTACCTGGACGCCGTCCTGTTCATCCTCGGCGTGACCCGCGACGAGGTGGAGGCTGCCGATGCCCGCGACGGCGGAATACGTCGCGTGCCGCTCGTCGGAAGCTGACTCACGTCCGGCGAATATCTCCGGAGTTTGTGGTGCGGAAGTCGCTCCAGACGGTTCGGTGGTACAGGACTCCAGCGGGAATGCGGCGGGCGTCCCGAAGCTTGCACTCGAGTGCGACCTGACGTGGGAGTCGCGGCCGCGCAGCATGTTGACGATCGAGGTGGAGTGATGTCGAGTATCCCGGAGAGCACCGCCGGATTCCGGGACGGTGGTACAGCGGAGCCCGAATTGTCAACGGGTGTCGAGGGTTTCCGCGCTCGACACGCGGAGCTTGCGCGCGGTTACGGTGGTCTCGGCGATCCCGAGGATCCCGCCCTGGTGCAGGCCATGCAGATGGTGCTGCACATTCCGAAGGTCGATCCGCCGCGACGCAGCGCGCTGCTGGAGGCCGCGGCTGCGGCCACGGTGGCACTGTGCCTGGATGAGCGGGTCGGGCCCGAGGGAACGTGGGAGCAGCGGTTCCTGGCCTGGAAGCGATCCCGGATCCGCAAGGTGGCACGGCGGGCGCGCGGTGCGCAGTGGCTGGCCGCCGATGAGGTCGACGGGGTGACCGTCGAGGTGGACGGTGCGCAGGCGCGGGCCTTCGTGCCGGGGCCGGTCGGTGAGGTCGATCCGCGGATCAGGCGGCTGCAGATCAATGGCACCGATCTCGAACACGACGATCCCGGACCCGCCGATCCCGACCTGCCGGTGCTGTGGGTGAATGCGAAGCTCGGCATGACGCTCGGCAAGGCCGCGGCGCAGGTCGGTCACGCCAGCATGTTGCTCGCCGGTGGGCTTACCGCGGAGGAGGCGCTGCGGTGGTCGCAGCGCGAGTTCCGATGCGCGGTGCGCGAATCCGGACCGCAGCGGTGGGCGTCGCTGTGCGAGCAGGTGTCTCGCGGACAGGCCGTCGCGGTTCGTGACGCCGGTTTCACCGAGGTCGCGCCGGGTTCGATAACTGTGATCGCGGTACCGGGACAATCGTGATTGCCTGCTGGCACTGATCGTCGCGCGGATGTTCCGTTGCACCGATGAGTCCCCTGAAAATCCGCCGGGAGCGGTGCGCCCACCGGCCGCGGCGGTCTGTCGTCGCGGCCGAATGGCCACGTCGTGGCTACCGGCATGGGTCGGTCGTACGAACAGCGCGCATTTGGGCCAAGATGGAGCCCGTGCCGCAACCGGATCCCGATCTGCTCATTGATTTCACCGACGTGACCATCCGACGCTCGGGTCACACCCTCGTCGGCCCGGTCACCTGGCAGGTCGAGCTCGACGAACGCTGGGTGGTCCTCGGACCCAATGGCGCGGGCAAGACCTCGCTGCTCCGCATGGCCGCCGCCGAAGTGCATCCGACCTCGGGCATTGCCCATCTGCTCGGTGAAGTCATCGGCAAAACCGATGTCAGCGAGCTACGACCGCGCATCGGCTGGTCCTCGGCCGCGGTGGCCAGCCGGATTCCGCGCGACGAGAAGGTCAGCGATCTGGTGGTCTCCGCCGGGTACGCGGTCCTCGGCCGCTGGCGCGAGCGTTACGACGATGTCGATACCGACCGCGCCATCGATATGCTCGAAAGTCTCGGAGCCGAACATCTTTCCGATCGCACTTACGGAACGTTGTCCGAGGGGGAGCGCAAGCGGGTGCTGATCGCCCGCGCGATGATGACCGATCCGGAGTTGCTGTTGCTCGACGAGCCCGCCGCCGGGCTCGATCTGGGCGGTCGCGAGGAGTTGGTGGAACGTCTCGGCGATCTGGCATCGGATCCCGATTCCCCCGCCATGGTCCTGGTGACCCACCACGTCGAGGAGATTCCGCCGGGCTTCACCCATGGCCTGCTGCTGAACGAGGGCGCGGTTGTCGCACAGGGTTTGCTGCCGGATGTGCTGACCGCCGAGAACCTGAGTGAGGCCTTCAGTCAGTCGATCGCGCTGGATCGCGTCGACGGTCGGTACTTCGCTCGGCGCGCGCGTCGCTTGGGGCGGCACCGTTCACGCTGACATCGTACGAGTGATCTGGATTACGCCGTAAAACAAGCACGCGTTAGGGTGCAAGAGTGAGCGGGCGTGAACAAGCAACCGAGCGCGCAATCGCGCATGACGGAGCCGAGCGTGGGCGAGGTACGGTCGTGAGCGGGCGTCAGCGAGTGAGCCGTCAACATAATGCGCGATCGCGTATGACGGCGCCGGATGTCAGCGCGGCGCGGTCATGAGCGAGACGAACGCGCAGCAGCCGATTCCGTCGCTGAGGGACGCGTCGACGGTGATGTTGGTGCGTGACGGTGTCACCGGTCCCGAGGTATTCCTGCAGCGCCGGGTCGGGGCAATGGCCTTCGCCGCCGGTATGACCGTTTTCCCTGGCGGCGGTGTCGATCCGTCCGACGGCACTGCCGATATCGAATGGGCCGGACCCGAACCCGCTTGGTGGGCCGCGAAATTCGGCACCACCGAACCGAGGGCCAAGGCGCTGGTGGCCGCCGCCGTGCGCGAAACCTTCGAGGAATGCGGTGTGCTGCTGGCCGGGCCGACCGGCGAAACCATCGTCTCCGATACCACCGGCTACCACGATGCCCGTGCTCGGCTGGAGCGGCGTGAGGTCTCGCTTGCGGCCTTCCTCGCCGAGGAGAAGCTGGTGCTGCGCGCGGATCTGCTGCGGCCGTGGGCGAATTGGATCACTCCGGTGATCGAGCCGCGGCGCTATGACACCCGGTTCTTCGTCGCGGTCCTGCCGCAGGGACAACTCGCCGACGGTGCCACCTCCGAGGCGGCCGAGGTGCAATGGCGCACCGCGGCGGAGGCGCTCGAGCGTTGGCGCGCGGGCAGCGACGTGCTGTTGCCGCCGACCTGGTCGCAGCTCGATGCCATTGCCGAATTCGCTTCCACCGCGGAGATTCTGGCCGTCGACCGGGTGATCGAACCGATCATGCCGGTGCTCACCGGTGACAACGGGCGGCAGGTGCTCGAATTCCCGGAAAACCAGCGCTACTTCGCCGGATTGCCGGATACCAGCAGGCTCCGGGGATCCGCGCGTCCGTGAGGCAGTAGGTTTCCTGCCATGGCCGAATTCGTGACCCTGGAGTTGCCCGAGGATCCCGCCGTCCGCGGCGTTGCCGTCCTCCGGATCGACCGTCCGCCGCTGAACTTGCTGAATGCGCAGCTGGTTCGGGAGGTGGCCGAGGCGGCGGCGGTTGTCGCCGCGCGGCCTGGGGTCGCGGCATTGGTCGTCTACGGCGACGAGCGGGTCTTCTGCGCGGGCGATGACCTCGCCGAACTTTCTGAGCTCGGCCCGGATCAGGCCGAAGCCATGGCCGCCGATTTGCAGGCGGCACTGGCCTGCCTTGCCAAGGTGCCCCAGCCCACCGTCGCCGCGATAAGTGGCTACTGCCTCGGTGGTGGTCTGGAACTCGCCCTCGCCGCCGACCGCCGCATCATCGGCGACAACGTCAAACTCGGCCTGCCGCAAATCAAAGCGGGCCTCATCCCCCTCGCGGGCATCCGCCGCCTGTCACTACTGATCGGCCCCGGCCCCGCCAAAGACCTCGTCTATACCGGGCGCTTCGTCGAGGCCGAAGAGGCCATGAGCCTCGGCCTGGTCGACGAGGTCGTCGCCCCTGACGACGTCTACACCACCGCGATGCACTGGGCCCAACAGTTCACCGACGGCCCCGCCCGCGCCCTCGCCGCCGCCAAGGCCGTCTTCGAGGCAGGCCCCCACGGCCTCGACCGCGCCCGCACCGAATGGGCTGCCCTCTTCACCACCGAGGACCGCCGCATCGGCACGGAGTCCTACCTGGCCGACGGCCCAGGCTCGGCAACTTTCGTCGGGCGCTGACGGGGGCCAGCGCGCCCAGCGCGATCGGTCGATACGACGGCACGGGCACCGCGAACCTGGCCGATTGCCCGGGTTCGACCGCATTCGTCAGTGCGGACGGGCTCGATCGCGCCGAGTTGGGATCGGTCGATACAGCGGCGGCGGCCGAGTCGAACCCGGCCCGACGGTTGCGGAGGCATTCGTTGAGCGCTCCAGAGCACTTCCAGGCGGGCTGGACGGGTATGTTCCGTGCTCTGGCTGGACTGATGGATGCGATGGCATAGGCGCCGAGTCGGCTGGCCGACGGTTGCGGTGCGGTGGCATTCGTCGGATTCTGAGGCGATTCGCCAGTTGGGCTGAACGGGCTTGATCGCGCCCCAGATGGACCGGCAGGTGCAGTGGCATCGACATATCCGCTGATTGTTCGGTGCTTTTCGTTACTGGGCGGTAGTGCGGGATCTGCGCTGCTGCGATCGGTCGGTCGGATTCGGGCGATCCGAGCGCCGACAGGGACCGTAAATAGGAACATGTTCCTGCGAGGTGTGGCGTGTGACTTCCGCGGCACTCGATGATCGTGAGTCCCGCTCGAGCCCCTGGTTGCTGGCCGCATCAGGGGCGCGCGGCGGTGCGTGGGTAGATCACCGGGTAGGTTCAGAACCAGAACGAGTCTCGGGGGACATGACGGCAATCCGAAATTAGGTCCTACTCACTGGTCCGCTGCACACGTGCGGCGCGGGGTTGGCTAGGCTTGCCCACCATGACGGTCCACCCCGATGACCCGGCGCCGAACCCGCATGCCACCGAGGCCGAGGTCGAAGCAGCGCTGAAGGATACGAAGCTCGCCCAGGTGCTCTATCACGACTGGGAAGCCGAGACCTATGACGACAAATGGTCGATTTCCTATGACGAGCGCTGTATCGACTATGCCCGCGGCCGGTTCGACGCCGCGGTCGGCCCCGCGCCGCTGCCGTACGAGCGTGCGCTGGAACTGGGCTGTGGCACCGGCTTCTTCCTGCTGAACCTCATGCAGGGTGGCGTCGCGAAGTCCGGTTCGGTCACCGACCTCTCGCCGGGCATGGTGAAGGTCGCACTGCGCAATGCCGAGAACCTCGGGCTCGATGTCGACGGCCGGGTCGCCGACGCCGAGACCATCCCGTACGAGGACGACACCTTCGATCTCGTCGTCGGCCACGCGGTGCTGCACCACATCCCGGATGTGGAACTGGCGCTCAAGGAGTGCCTGCGTGTGCTGAAGCCGGGCGGGCGTTTCGTCTTCGCCGGTGAACCGACCACCGCGGGCAACTTCTACGCCCGCTGGCTCGGCCGCATCACCTGGAAGGCCACCACCACCGTGACCAAGCTGCCCGCACTGTCGGGTTGGCGGCGGCCGCAAGCTGAACTGGACGAGTCCTCACGCGCCGCGGCGCTGGAGGCGGTCGTCGACCTGCACACCTTCGATCCGAGCGACCTCGAGGCCATGGCCCGGCGGGCCGGTGCGACCGACGTCAAGGCGAGCACCGAGGAGTTCGCGGCGGCGCTGTGGGGCTGGCCGGTGCGCACCTTCGAGGCGGCCGTGCCGGACGAGAAGCTCACCATGGGCTACCGGATGGCCATGTACCGCGCGTGGCTGCGGCTGAGTTGGTTGGACGAGAACATCATGCGCCGGGTGGTGCCGCGCCAGTTCTTCTACAACGCCATGATCACCGGCGTGAAGCCGGGCGCCGCCGCCAAGTAGTGGGTTACCGCTTCGGCCGCGAGGATGTCGTCTTCCTCGGTAGTGCGGCGGGTAGCGCCGCGTTGGCCGAGGTGGATCGGCTGGAGCTGACTCCCGCGACGCACCTGCGCGATCTGGAGCGGGTGCGTCGCGAATTCGGCGAGCGGTCGGGCGCTCTCGTGGAAACGGTGCGCCTGCGCCGTCGCGCCACGGCCAAACTCGTCGATACCGAGCAGTGGCTGTTCACCGACGACGCGCTGCAACAGGCGACCCCGACGCTGGTGGCACGCCACCGCGCCGACCGGCTGTCCGGGTGCGCCGTACACGATGTCACCTGCTCGATCGGTGCGGAACTGGCCGAGCTGAGCCGCACCTGCCCCTCGGTACTCGGCAGCGACCTCGATGACGTGCGTCTATCGATGGCCGCGCACAACCTCGCCGCCTCCCGAAATGTCCTGCTGGCCAAGGCCGATGCCCTGATCCCGTGCAGCACCGGCACTGTAGTCATCGCTGATCCGGCCCGGCGCGCGGACGGCCGCCGCACCCACGATCCGGCGAAACTGCAACCGCCGCTGCCGGATCTGCTCGCCGCCTATCCCGGTCGCGACCTGGCCGTAAAGTGCGCTCCCGGATTGGATTTCGACCGCCTCGACTGGTCCGGTGAAATCGAGATCGTCTCCCTCGATGGTGCGGTCCGCGAGGCCTGCCTGTGGTCGGCCGGGCTGTCCGAACCCGGCGTCACCCGCCGCGCCACCGTCCTCACCTCCCGCGGCGGATCCGTCGCCTACACCGACACAGACCCGGACGAGATTCCCGACCAGCCGCCCGGCGAATGGATCATCGACCCCGACGGCGCCATCGTGCGCGCGGGCCTGGTTCGCCACTACGCCGCGAAACACGGCCTCTGGCAACTGGATCCGAATATCGCCTACCTCACCGGTAACAACGTCCCCGACGGTGTCCGTGGCTTCCGCATCGAGGACCGCCTGGAACTCCGGGAAAAGACCCTCCGCCAAGAGTTGGCCCGCCGCGACTGCGGCTCCCTGGAAATCCTGATCCGCGGCGTCGATATCGACCCCGACGCCCTCCGCAAACGCCTGAAACTACGCGGCACCAAGCCCTATACCCTCGTCCTCACCCGAATCGCCCGCACCGCCGCCGCCTTCCTCTGCACCACCTGATCCCAGCCACCCACAGCTCCGTCGACTCGCCGGCGCCCTACCCACGTTCGCTGGAGTCGAGAATGCAATGCTTAAGGCTCGCTCTCGACGTTTGCCGACATCAGCGTGTGGTGATCGACTGTCCAGCTCGTTATCCGAGGTGTCGTACGCGGGCGGGCGGGTGGAGTGGTTACCGGTCTGGTTTGAAGACGAAGACCTCGCCGATGCGGGTGGCGAGGACTACCTCGCCCTTGGGGCCGATGGACGTGCCGGTGGTGGTGCCCTTGGCATTCGGAAGTGCGTCGGAGTCGACGGTGGCGCCGGTCTTGGTATCGAAGGTGATCAGGTTGATGCCGTCGCCGATGGCGGCGGCGGTATAGCCGGTATCGCCCGCGGTCTGGACGGGGGTGCCGCGCAGCGTGAGATCCTTACGCTCCCAGACGATTTCGGCGGCGTCGCCGTTATCGCGCAGGGCGAGCAGGTGGCCGTCGTCACCGGACGGGATGATCAGGCCGTCGCTGGAGACCGAAATGCCGCCGCGCGGAGCCCAATCCAGCGGCTGCACCCATTTGGTGCGACCGTCGGCGGCGTCAACGGCGATCAGACGCTTGGAGTTGTCGCCGACGTAGACGGTGTGGCCGTCGGCGGACAGCGTCGGGCTGGTCGCGCTGCCCTCGGTGAGCAGGTCCGCGCTCCATTCCTGCTGAATCTTATTGTCGGCGTAGCGCAATGCGACGAGTGCGGCGATCGGCTTGCCCGGCTCCCACAGCGTGACGAAGAAGCGGCCGCTGGACACCTCGATCGGCGAGATATTGGCGACCGGGCACTGCGGTCCGCCGATCGCGCAGTCGTCGAGACCCTGACCGGACGTGGGGCGGGTGAGATCCGGGTACTCCAGGAAATCGGGGTCGCCGAGCAGTTGGGTGGTGCTGACGACGCGCTCACCGGTCTGGCGGCTCAGCACATCTATCTGACCGGACTGGGTGACCGTCAGGATGTTCCCGTCGCCGGTGAATTGCGCCGAAACCGGCACGCCCGCAACGGGCGTCCGCCAGCGCGGCTGTCCGATGGAGTTGAAGGCACTGACCCCGCTGTCGTCACCGACGTAGACATTGGTCCCGCTGTCGACCACCGAGGGCGCGGAGATCGCATTCGGTCCCAGCGCGTTGCAGAAGCGCTTGCGGCCGGTCAGCATCTGCAGCGAGAGGATGGCGCAGTTGTTGGGCGCCGACGTGGTGAGGAACATTTGCCCGTCCGGGCCGATCGTCAAGGGTTCCTCGACCGGTCCACCGACGGGTCGTGACCAGCCCAGCGATAGTTTGCGCGAGCCGGTGACCGGGCTTACGCCACTGTTGCGGCCGTCGTTGTGCGCGGTGGTCCAGCCCTTGCCGGATCCGACGGTGATGTCGTCGACGTCGGTACCGCAGCCCGTCAATACCAGGGCGCCGATGGCCGCCACCGCCCCCAGTCGGGACAGGGTCAGCCCGCGCGCCGGATTGGCCAGTACGCCGCCGCTTCGCACCTGCTGCACTCCTGTCGTCGTGGACGTGACCGAAAGCGTGTCGACCCCGGTACGTGCACCACCCGAGTCGGGGTTGCCCGCGTGGAGGTTCGCCGCCGCCGTCGGCGGCGCAGCGATCACTGTACGGGAGGGTCGGCCGACGTTGTACGGGTCCCGGCCGTGTTTTCCGACCGGATAAGCTCTAGCCGTCGCGACCGGGACGGTCGCCATGTCAAGGACCACGACAGGAGATGAGTTCGTGACGAGCATGTGGGGCGCACCGTTGCGCTCGCGGTGGCGCGGCTCGCGCCGCCGGGATCCGCAGCAAGCGCGATTTCTGACGCTGGCGTCGCTGCGCTGGGTGCTCGCGAACAAGGCGTACACGCCTTGGTATCTGGTGCGGTACTACCGGCTGTTCAAATTCAAGGCGGCCAATCCACATATCGTGCTGCGCGGCATGGTCTTCCTCGGCAAGCGCGTCGAGATCCACGCGACCCCCGAACTGAGCCGGATGGAGATCGGCCGCTGGGTGCATATCGGCGACGGTAATGCCATTCGCTGCCATGAGGGTTCGCTGCGCATCGGCGACAAGGTCGTCTTCGGCAAGGACAATGTGGTCAACACCTACCTCGATATCGAGATCGGTGAATCCACGCTGGTCGCGGACTGGTGCTACATCTGCGACTTCGACCATCGCATGGACGACATCAATATGCCGATCAAGGATCAGGGCATCGTCAAGAGCCCGGTCCGTATCGGTCCGGACACTTGGATCGCCGCAAAGGTGACCGTGCTGCGCGAAACCCGCGTCGGCCGCGGCTGTGTGCTCGGCGCGCATGCGGTGGTCAAAGGCGAGATTCCGGACTACAGCATCGCCGTCGGCGCGCCCGCCAAGGTCGTCAAGAATCGCAAGGCGACCTGGGAGGCCGGTGCCGAGGAGCGCGCCAAATACATTGCCGCGCTGGAAGATATCGAGCGCAAGAAGAACGGCGCCACCCAGTCGGCGTAAGCGCGACCGAGCCCCGGGATCCGGAATGGACCCGGGGCTCACGCTATCTCGGCCGAGTATGCCGGTATGCGTCGGTGGCAGTCGGTACGGTCACGGCATGAACAGGTACGCGGCGCTGTTGCGCGGGATCATGCCGACGAACCCCAATATGAAGGGGGAGAAGCTGCGCGGGGTGTTCGAGGGGCTGGGATTCGAGCAGGTCGCCACGGTATTGGCCAGCGGCAATGTGGTCTTCCGAACCGCGGATACCGATATCGCGAAGTTGGAAGCCCGCGTCCAGGACGCGCTGAACAGCGAACTCGGAATTCCGGGCGGCACCATCGTGCGCACCTACGACGAACTGCGCGACCTGCTCGACACCGATCCGTTTCCGGGCCTGACCCATGGCCGCGGCACATATCTCACCGCGACCTTCCTCAAACAGGCCCCACCGAACGTCGCCGGAGAGCTACGCAAACACACTGAAGCCGGCGTCCGGATCATCGGCTACGACGCCGCCGCCCGGGTCGTCCTCGCGGTCATCGACAACACCGAACCCCGCACCCCGAACTTCATGGCCTGGATGGAGAAGACCTACAGCAAGGAAATCACCACCCGCACCTGGCTCACCATCCAGAAGATCGTCAAGAAGATGGAGAGCTAGGTCGTGTTTCGAAAGTCGGGTCACCGTAGCCACAGGTCGATGGCGGCGATGTGGACGGTAGCCAGGAAGCGGACGGCGAGTTTGTCGTA
>NZ_JBITIL010000029.1:0-70166 GCF_044458905.1 Nocardia sp. NPDC050408
CCGCCGCTACGGGCACACCGGTATCAGCGAATCCGAACGCGATGGTCGATGCGAAAATCCCCGGCCTCGGAGATGTGAAGCTGCCGGCGGGGCCGATCGCCCAAGCCTTCAACCATGCGATCAACGAACCGAACGTCGCCGACGCGCAGGCCGCATATACGGGCACGTCAGGGCAGGAAATGCATACGGGCACGGGGGGGCAGCAAACCGACACCTGGACGAACATCAGCGAGAGTCAGGTAAAAACCGGGGACGTGGTGCAATTCGAGCACCGGAGCGCGCTGGTTTATGTCGATGGTGAAAATAAACTCTTCGCCATTGTGGGCGGCGGCGCGATACCGCTGAACACCGCGTTTCCACCGGATTCCAGCTTCGGCGGCTTCGTGACATTCAAGCATCCCTCTGGACTCGATGGCATCGGCAATGCCACCCAACAGGCCGCGCTTCCGCCGGTGACCGCCGCGGCGACGGCACCGTCGTCTACGCCGCCGGTTACAGCTGCCACGACCGCGACCTGAGAACCCGATCTCGCGGCGGGAAGGCTCTACTCCGCCGCGAGATTCCGGAGTTCTTCAATCCAGATGTGATAGCGAATGCCCGCTGCCCGGAACATATTCCGGGTAATAAACCGGTCGGCGCGGGCGTGCAGCCGCACATCCAGGGCTGAGGGGCTCAGCACATGCCTGGACTAAGCCGTCAGGCCTGGGCTGCGGGGGTGACAGCCGGGGGCGCACTCGGATCGCTCGTCACGGATGGAACGGGCGCGGCGGGTGCCTGCGTCGCAGGTGTGGTGACTGCTGGCGCGGCCGTGGCCGCCGCGTTGGGGTCGGCAGGTACTGTCGCCGCGGCGGTGGCGCCCTGTGCCCCAGGCGCGGTGGCGCCCTGCGCCGCCTGCTCGGCCTTGGCTTTTTCTTCCTCTTTTTCCCTGCGCTCTTTATCGTTCTCCATCAGCGCCGTGACCACGGGTGTCGCGGCCATGACTCCCACCGGGACCAACATCGCGAGCGTCTGGAAAATCTGCCCGAGTCCGCCGTCGCCGCCACCGGAGCCACCACTACCGCCCGACGAATTGTTGCCGGAGGAGCCGTTACCGGAGGAGCCTTTGTCCGAACTGCCACTACCGGAGCCGTCGGCGCCACCCTTTCCGGCCATGTTCTGGTTGTTCTGGTAGACCGCCTCGACCTTCCGGTACACCTGTTCGACCGCGGTGGCGATCTTCTCCATGAGCTTCATTTCCTGCTCGGCCTTATGCTTACCAGTGATCGGCACCTTGAGGTCGGTCTGCAGGGTGTGCACGATTTCCATGATGGCCGCGAGCGTCTCATCCTTTTTGGCGACGACTTCGATCGCGGTTTTGGCGACCTCATTGTCGTACTGGAGCAGTGAGGTCTGCCGGGCACGCACGGCATCCATGGCCTGCTGGTAGGCGACGGTGGCTTCGCCCTTGCCGAGCGCTTTGTACACCACTGTCCGCAGCAGATCACCGACCTCGGGCGGCGGTTCCGGAACACCACGACCGAGTAGATCCACTGCGGACTGAATTGCGGCCTCGGCCATGGCGACAAATGATTTCAGCGCCGCTGAGGCGCCCGGCGGGGGATCCAGTTCGATAGGCGGCCCATAGTGCTTCGCCGTGGTGGGCGGCTTGTCGCGGGGATCGGGCCGCTTGTCCTTATCCGGCGGCGGGTTTTTGTCGCCGGGCGGATTCTTGCCGTCGGGTGAGTTCTGGCCTCCGGGCGGCGGGCCTTGCGGATCGGGTGGCAGCTTCTTGTCGGCACCGGTGGTGTGATCGGCGGTGGCGCTGGGCGCACTCGCCCAGGCGACTGTACCGGTCGCGACCTGGTGGTGCTGGGTCGCAAGCTGACCCAATACGCCAGGGTCGATTTCCGTGCTCCCGTCCGCCATACGCAATCAGATCCTTTCCCGCCACCCGACGTCCACCATTGTCCAGCCTTCCCGCAACTGGGAAGTGGGATCGTTTCCGTTTCTCGGCGCGATTGCCGCATAGTCGTGTGCGACTTCGTAGTTCGAGAAGCTTCTACATTTCGTCGGCGACATGACAGCTGCGTCGATTCGGAAGGCGGTCGATGATGAGCGATGGCGGGTCGGTCCGATGACGCCGCAACTCACACTCGACCTCAACGGGGTCTTGAACTCTTTACTCGGACTTTACGGTTCGGGCCAACCGAGTCCGAGTACGATCGCGACCACCGTATCGTCGGTTGCGGCCCGCACAGACGACGGCCATCGCGGTTCATTGATGGTCGGCTACGGCGACATGCGAGGTATGCATCATTCTGTCGCCGAATCCCACGCTGGCAAGGACAATCTCGTGAACCGGGCGGTCGCCTCGTCCGGTGACGGAACCATGGTCGGCCGCAACATGGTGAACAATCAGATCGCCGATCTGCAGACTCGTCTGCAGGCGATCGCGACAGTCGGCGATACCCGCTTCAGCGGTCCGGCGCTGCTCGATGCCGCCCAGAACACCATCACCAAAGTTACCAAGCAGGTCGACGCCGATGTCTCGGCGGCGCGGCACCAGGCGGCTCAGATCATGCCGCCAGCCGTACCGCAGGTCACGCGGGGCCGCGTAACAGGTGGTGGGAGCCGTCGCCGTCGCCGGAGCCGAGCGCGCACCACGGCGCGGACGGCGGGCCGTGCGACCTCACGATTGCAAGCGATCGCCGGGCGTCCCGTGCCGTCGGACGGAACCACCGGCAGTAAGGCGGTCAGCGCGGCCAGTGCCTGGCTGGGCACGCCGTACATCTGGGGTGGCGGCGGTGCGGGTGGTCCGAGCGGCGGCGGCTTCGACTGTTCCGGACTCACCCAGTATGCCGTCGCACAGGCCACCGACGGTCGAGTCGTATTGCCCCGCACCACTTATGATCAGATCTACTCCGGTGTTCGAATTTCCCCGCACGACGTCCAGCCCGGCGACCTGGTTTTCCCGGCGAGCTCCTTCAGCGCGCGGGGGCCCGAGCATGTCCAACTCGCCGCAGGCAACGGTCTGGTGATCGAGGCGCCGTACTCGGGTTCGACGGTCAAATGGTCGCGCATGTCCAATGACGCCGTTGTTGTGCGAGTGATCTGAAGTCTGGACACAGCACAGCGGCCGATGGCTGCTGAATGCCATCGGCCGCCAGGGGAGCCGTCGGGGATGGGGGGTTCGGCGACTCGCCACGGATGTGGGGAATCCGTTCCGCACGGCGGCCTGTTGCCGGGTTGCGACTCCAGGCCGCCGCTCGAGGTTGTGGGCTGTCAGGATGAGGACCGCCAGCCCACTGTGAACTCTACCGCTAAATAGCGGTGCGATCAATAGTGTGCCGTTAAGTGAGCTGCGACCGGTCGGTCGATTCTTGATCTTCGCAGGGGTAGCGGTCGGCATCTGGGGAAAGAGCCGGGCCGACCGCTGTCATGGCCACCTGAAGGAGTGGGATTGGGAAGCGCCCAGGTGAATGTTACCGTTGAATGACGGCGCTATTTGTAACGGCTCTTTACTTGGGGGTGTGCGTTTTCGCTGCCCACCGGGGCTTCCCAGTGTTGGGAATTGGGTGGCAACGGCGGCCGCCTCGGAATGTCTATCGTTCCCGCAGGCGAGAGTGGCGGAAGGGAAGTCCAGGTGTCAGCGGCCGAGGACGCGTTCTACACAGGTGTTCAATCTTTGGGATTGCTCGCCGGGGGAGTGCGAAACGAACAGCATGCGGTGGCAGCGTTCCGAGCCGCCACCGATCTTGATCCGGATATGTGCGATGCGTGGCTCGGCTGCGCCATGGCCGGTGAAGTCACCTCAGAGGTGATCTACGGTGCCTACCGGTCCGTGCACAATCTCTATCGCGACCAGCAGCGCGCGGGTCTGGTCGACCGCTCGCTGTGGTGCCAGGTCGAGATCGGCATGTACGGACTGCGCGTCGCGATGGCCGATCGCGACCAGATCGCGATCGCGCAGGCGTGTTCGTACGCCGAGGGCGGTGAATGGCAAGAGGCCGCGGCGATTCTCGATCAGGTGCCCAGCGACGATGTGGCCGATTTCGTCCGCATGTCACTGTTCTTCCGAACCAAGCAGTGGCTGGACGTGCTCGGTGCGCGCAGTGCGAAGCCCGTGCTCGAGGACGGATTGCTGGATATCGCGGCCGAACTGATGACCGCCCAATCGCTGGCCCATCTGGGTCGGATGGGCGAGGCGATGCCGCGCGCGCAGCGCATCGCCGAGGATGCCGCCTCGGGCAATCTGTCCTACATCTGGGCGGATGCGCACTTCCTGTTGGGCATGCTGTATCGGCATAACGGCGATCACGAGAACGCCGACCGAATCCTCAAGGGGCTGCAGGGATCCGGCCTGTGGACCGAGCGGGAAGAGTGGCAGCGCGCAGTCAAGGACAAGTCGTATCGGCTCGAGATCACCACGCCGGACCTGCTCGCCTCGCGCACCGACAAATGGGATCCGAAGACCGGCGCGGATCCGGCCGAGGCCGCGGCATCGGCCGCGCGCGAGGAGCGCGAGACACTGCTCGCGGAAGCCTCGGAGCTGCTGCAGTCGCAGATCGGTATGGATTCGGTCAAGGAGCAGGTCGACCGGCTGAAGTCGGGTGTGCTGATGGATCAGGTGCGGGCCAAGCGCGGTCTGGCCGTGGAATCCAAGTCGCAGCATCTGATCTTCTCCGGTCCGCCCGGCACCGGTAAGACCACCATCGCCAGAGTTATCGCGAAAATCTTCGCGGGCCTGGGAGTGGTGGAGAATCCCGAGGTCGTCGAGGTATCGCGCAACGATATGGTCGGCACCCATCTCGGCCACACCGCACCCAAGACCAATGCGCTGATCGATTCGGCGCTCGGTGGCGTGCTGTTCATCGATGAGGCCTACACACTGATTCAGGAGGGCCTCTCCGGCGGCGACGCGTTCGGCAAGGAAGCCGTCGATACGCTGCTGGCGCGGATGGAGAACGATCGCGACAAGCTGGTCGTGGTCATCGCCGGATACGAGGACCAGATCGACCGGTTCCTGGCGTCCAACGACGGTCTCGCCTCGCGCTTCACCAAGCGCATCCGGTTCTCCAGCTACGGCGCCGACGAACTGACGCAGATCGCCGATCATATTGCGCGCAAAAAGGATTCGCTGCTGTCTGAATCGGCGCGGGAGATCCTGCGGGATCGCTGCGAGCAGCTGGCCGGACAAACGAAGAACGGCCGCAGGTTGATCGATCTGGCCGGTAACGGTCGCTTCATCCGCAATGTCGTCGAGGCCGCGGAGGCCGAGCGCGACTATCGCTTCACCAAGGAGAATGTGGATGTCGCGGCGATGAGCAATGAGGAATTGATGACCATCGACGCGTTCGACATTACGGCCGCGCTGGCAGGTTTGGCGCCGACGGGCTGAGCCGGTGGCGCGTTTCCGGGTGGTGACCAAACACCAGATATCCGGCTGGCGATTTCTCCTGCGCCGTATCGAACATGCCCTGGTGCGCCGCGATGCCTCGATGGTCGACGACCCGCAGCGCGGGCGGTCCACCGCCCTGTCGATCGGCATCGCGCTCGCCTGTGTGGTGGTGGCGGGTTCGGCCGTGCTGGCATTTTTCAAGCCGGCCAAACAGGTCGGCAACTCGAATATCGTCTCGGAGAAGGACAGTGGCGCATTGTTCGTGCGCCTCAACAACCGGTTGTATCCGGCGCTGAATTTGACTTCGGCGCGGCTGATCGCGGGTACAGCCGAGAATCCGGTGCCGGTCTCCCGCGATGTACTGGCGAAGTATCCGCGCGGACCGTGGGTCGGCATCCCCGGGGCGCCGGGCACCATCGTCGACAGCGGTACTCGGGATTCGTCGTGGGCCATCTGCGATACCGCCTACATCGGTTCGGCCGCGCCGGTGAATCAGTCGACCGGACTGCCCACCACGGCCTCCTCCGCGGTCCGCACGACCGCGATCGGTGGCTCGCTCACCGTCGACGGTGACGCCATCCGCCCGCTCGGTGCCGATGAGGCCCGGTTGGTGCGCAACGGCAACGACACCTGGTTGCTGTACAACGACGGCGAGAAGGGTGTGGTCCGCGCGGCGATCAGCCTCGCCGACTCCGCGGTCACATTGGCACTCGGCATCGACCCGACCGCATCGGTGCCCAACGCGTCCAGCGGACTCATCGATGCGACGCCGGAAGTGCCGCCGGTACGGGTACCGGATGTCCCGGGCGCGGGCGGTTCGACCACATTGAGTTCCGGACTGTCGGTCACGATCGGCTCGGTGTTGAGCATGTCCACGCCGGATCGCGGCGCCTCGTACTACCTGGTGTCCCAATCGGGCTTGGTCCAGGTCAGCGCGGTATTGGCGGCAATCATCCGCAATGCCGACTCACACGGTATGCCCGCGACCACGGCTGTCGGGCCGGATATCATCACGGCCAATATGCGACCGGGAGCTTGGCCGGGCACGGCCGATTATCCGGCTCGCCCGGTCAAGATCGTAGATGCCACCCGTTTCGGGGTGAGTTGCTACCACTGGTCACGTGACAACGGTGATCCGAATGCCCGTACCGAGTTGCTCGTCGGTCGGCAGCTGCCATTGACGACCGAGGAACAGGTTCGCGTCGTCGATCTGGTGACCGCGCCGAGTTCGGGTGGCGCCACTGCGGATTCGGCCTATCTGCCCGGTAGCAGCGGCCGTTTCGTGCAGGTCACCGGGGCCGATCCCGCCTCACCTCTGCGTGAATCGCTGTATTGGATCTCCGACAGCGGGGTGCGCTACGGCATCGATCCCGGCGACACCGGTAGCCAGACCTTGTCCGCACTGGGTCTGCGCAGCCCGGTGCCCGCGCCGTGGAGCATCGTCTCACTGTTCGCCGTCGGTCCGGTGCTGTCGCAGAAGGATGCCCGCGTTCAGCACGACGGGATTCCCACCGACAAATCGGCCACCGGCCTGAGAACGGGCGGTACATCATGACGACCACGCGTCGCTTCGTGCGCCCGGCGCGCGCCGTCCGCGGTCCCAAGGCGCCCGCCGTAACCGAGCTGCGCTTGCAGCCACCCACCGAACTGCCCAAACCGGTGCCGCCGTCCCGAATCAAAATGATCATGCCCGTGGTGATGGTCGCGGGTATGGGCGGAATGATGGTGATGATGTTCCGCAATGGCGGGCAGATGTCACCGATGATGATGATGTTCCCGGTCATGATGCTGGTATCGATGTTCGGCATGATGGGCGGATCGATGGCGGGCGGTGGCGGCGGCAACGCGGCCTCGCTCAATGAGGAGCGCAAGGACTATCTGCGCTCGATCGCCGATAACCGCAAGACCGTCCATGCCGCGGAATCGGAGCTCTTCACCTTCCTGCGCTACACCCATCCCGGCCCCGCGGAGATCTCCCGATTGGTCGGCGGCACCCGGATGTGGGAGGTGCAGGTCGCGAGTCCGCAGTTCCTGCGGGTACGGGTGGGGCGGGGCCGGATCGCCAACCAGGTGCGCGTGATCGTGCCGGAGGCGGCGCCCACCGCGGATCTGGATCCGGTGGGCGTTGTCGAGGTCACCCGGTTCGCCAAGGCCTATTCGACCGTCGGCGGTATGCCGGTCGCGATCAACCTGCTGTCGGCGCCACAGGTCGGATTCGACGGTGACGAGGGTGCGGTGGCGGCGCTGGTGCGCGCGATGATCGCCGAGATCGCGGTTTTGCACGGACCCGACCAGGTGGCGATTGCGGCGGTGCTGTCGGACCCGGACGGACCGGAGTGGTCCTGGCTGAAGTGGTTGCCGCACACACAGCATCCCAGTGAGACCGACGCCATCGGATCGAGCCGGATGGTGTACCGGTCCATATCGGAATTGCGCACAAAGGTTCTCGCCGGTCTGAATCGCGGTCCGTTCTCCGCCAACTCACAACCCACACTCGACCGCACGCACTACATCTTGATCGTGGATGTGGGCGGGGCGGCCAATGAGCGCGATATCTCCGGTGTCGACGGCTGCACCTGGCTGCGGCTCGGCGCGGCCGAACAGACGCTGCCGCGGGCGCTGAAATTCATGGTGAGCGAGAACCGGGACCTGCACGAGGTTACCGCGCGTGGTCCGCGCCGGGTCGGGACGTCCGATGCCATGTCGGTACCCGCGGCAACCGCGTTGGCGCGCAACCTTTCTCCACACCGCCTGTCGACCGTGGTGGAGGCAGTGGCCGCCGAACAGGCCAGCGGCGGTACCTCCTGGGAGGATATGGTCGGCATTCTGGATCCGGGCAATATTTCGGTCGAATTGCACTGGCCGCGCAGGCGTGACAGCGATCGGGCGCGGCTCAATATTCCGTTCGGCCACGATCCGACCAGTCAACTCGTCTTCCTCGATATCAAGGAATCGGCCGAGGAGGGCATGGGCCCGCACGGCATGTGCATCGGCGCCACCGGCTCCGGAAAGTCGGAATTCCTTCGCACACTGGTGCTTTCGGCAGTCGCGACGCATTCGCCGGATGTGCTGAACATGCTGTTGGTCGACTTCAAGGGTGGTGCGACCTTCCTCGGCTTCGACCGGCTGCACCACGTCACCGCCGTGGTCACCAATATGGAAGAGGAAGCCGATCTCGTCACCCGTATGGAAGACGTGATCAATGGCGAAATGGCCCGGCGGCAGCGGATTCTGCGCGATGCGGGCAACTTCGCCAGCGTCGCCGATTACGAACGGGCCCGCGAACAGGGCGCACAACTACCGCCGCTACCGACCCTGCTCATCATCCTGGACGAATTCGCCGAACTTCTCGAACAGCATCCGAATTTCTCCAAGCTGTTCGTGGCCATCGGTCGACTCGGCCGCTCGCTGCGCATCCACTTGTTGCTCGCCTCGCAGAAGGTGCCCGCGAACCGTATGGGTGAGCTCGAGGCACATCTCTCGTATCGAATTGCGCTGCGCACCAACCAGACCGCTGATTCCCGCGATGCCATCGGCACCGCCGATGCCTACCATTTGCCGAAGAAGCCGGGCTCGGGTTATCTGCGGGTCGGTTCGGGTGATCTGCAGCGATTCCAGGCCGCCTACGTGGGTTCCAGCTACACCGCACCTGCCCAGGCCGCCACGGCCAGCGCGCAGCGCGCGCGTCGAATCGGCGGCGGATACCGGCCGCCACAGCGGTTCACCGCCACCCAGATCATCAATGTCCGGTCGGAGCCGGTTGTCGCACCCGACCCGATCGCGCCCGAGGCGGATCCCGACGGCGAACCGGTCACGCTGATGGAGACCGTGCTGCAGCAGTTGGCCGGTCATGGTCGTCCGGCGCACAAGATGTGGCTGCCGCCGCTCGGCGTCCCACCCACCCTGGATCGGCTGGTCCGAACGGTCACTCCCGGCGCACTGCAGATGGCGCTGGCGATCATTGACAAGCCGCGTCAGCAACGTCAGGACGTGTGGACGGTGGATCTATCCGGCGCAGGCGGGCATATTGCCGTCGTCGGTGGTCCGCAGTCGGGCAAGTCGACCGCACTGCAGACCTTCGTGATGTCGGCCGCGCTAACCCACACTCCGGAACAGGTGCAGTTCTACTGTCTCGATTTCTCCGGTGGTCTGACTCCATTGCGCAATGTTCCGCACATCGGATCCGTCGCCTCCGCGCGCGACGGTGACCGGATCCGGCGCACCTTCGCCCTGATCACCAATCTTCTCGCGAGTCGGCAGGCGCTGTTCTCCGAACTCGGTATCGAGTCGATGCGCGAGTTCCGGCGTCGCCGCGGGGTGCCGCGGGAGTCGTCGGAGCTCACGGCCCACGGTGACGAACATGGCGATGTCTTCTTCGTCATCGATGGATGGGATATCGGTTTTTCGGTCAACGGCCCGTACTACGACGAATATGTACCGGTCATGGAGTCGATCGCGCTGCAGGGTCTGAACTATGGCGTGCACCTGGTGGTCAGCAGTTCGCGCTGGGCCGCCATCCGCCCGAACATCAAGGATCTGCTGCAGACGCGTCTGGAAATGCGCCTGGGTGACCTCACCGACACCGTCTTTTCACAACACCGCAGCGTGGTGACGGCGATTCCGGCGGATCGTCCAGGACGCTGCCTCTCCAACGATGGGCTGCATATGCTCACCGCGCTGCCGCGCATCGACGGTGTCGGGGATGCCGAGTCGGCGCCCGCTGGTATCGCGGGCGCGATCGAAGAGCTCACCCGTCGATACCAAGGACGCCGGGCACCCGAGGTCAAGCTGCTGCCAGATCGGATCACCCTGGCCGAGATCCGTGCGAATCGGCCGGATCCGACCACTCTGGCACAGCGACTGATTGTGCCGTTCGGTGTGCGGGAATCCGATCTGCGACCGGCCGCCATCGATTTCGGTGTCTCGACACATATGGTCGTGCTGGGCTCGTCGGGCTGTGGCAAATCGACGGTGCTTGCGGCGATGCTGGAGTCGATTCGGACGCAATTCACCAAGGACCAGGCCCGGGTACTCCTGGTGGACTACCGCCGCCAGCACATGGAGACAATTCCGGATGAACAGCTTGTCGGGTATCTGACCAGCGAGCGCGATCTGAAGGACGGGCTGCCTGCCTTCGCCGCGAAGATGCGCGAACGCCGTCCACCTGATGGAGTCACCCCGCAGCAGTTGCGGGACCGCTCATGGTGGAACGGACCGGAGATCTTTGTGGTCGTCGACGATTACCACATGGTGGCGCCACGCGGTTCGATCAACCCGTTGGACGCGCTGCGCGACCTCATCGTCGACGGCCGCGATACCGGTTTCCATCTCATCGTGGCGCGCAATATCGCCCAGGCCGACATGGCGCTTTACGACAACGTGCTCGGGCAGCTCAAGAATCTCAACAGCTCCGGACTGATCATGGATGGTTCAAAGTTGGACGGCATGCTCATCGGTGATGTAAAGCCGAGCAAGCAGCCCGTCGGGCGTGGGATCTTCGTCGAGCCGTTGCACTCCCGCAAGGATCTCGTGCAGGCCGCCTGGACTCCGCAGCCGGAATGATCCCTGGTCAAGGACTTTTCCGTGCGCATTCCCAGAGTTGGGAATGCCTTAGCGTTCTTGGTGTATCGACTCGCGAAGAGTCGGCACCTCTCGTTAGGAGACTTCCATGAACCTGGATGTTGTTCCGGACTATCTCCCGGTTATCGCCTCGCAGCTCGGTGTCAGTGCCGCCGATCTGATGCAGATGCTCGGTTCGGTCGCGACGGTGGCAGTCCCGTTTCCGCCGGG
The DNA here is from genome assembly GCF_044458905.1 of Nocardia sp. NPDC050408. NCBI lineage: Bacteria > Bacillati > Actinomycetota > Actinomycetes > Mycobacteriales > Nocardiaceae > Nocardia > Nocardia sp. NPDC050408. The sequence continues at coordinate 11,168 of NZ_JBITIL010000029.1, forward strand.
ATTGGACGATGTGAGCGCATGCATTCCCACCGCATTCGGTCGGCAGGCAGAGCTTGTAATCCCTTGCACCGCAAACGGAGTCGTACACGGGGTGAACGGTGCGGAGGCACTACCCGAAGTGGGTGTCTCGTACGCGGTTACGGATGTGGGTGGCGGCGTCGAGGTCATCAGTAACACCGTGATGGTCGGCAAGTAATCGAGGATAGCCCGAGCGAAAGCATGATGATATGCTCGTGCCTTTTTTCATCGCGCAAACACCCGAGGAAATAATTGCCCGACTACTCGGCGGTCCCGGGATCACGGGAACGCTGCTGACGTCGGCGGGCTATCAGGCCATGGCCATGCAGTTGCACGCTGCTGCTGCGGCTACCGAGGGCTCGATGACCCAAATGAGCGGATCGTGGCAAGGGCTGTCGGCGGAGAAGGCGCAGCTGGCATTTCGCAACCATGCGATGTGGTTGCGCGAGCAGGCCACTGTGGCCGAGCAAACCGGCCTGTTGGCCGACCAGGTGGCAAGTATCTACTCCGGCGCGGAGACCGCCATGGCGGGGGTAGCCGCGTGGCTGGCCGAGTTCCGGTTGAAGGAGGCCGCCTTGGTGGCCACGACCGCCATGGGGGCGCCGACCGGTCCATTGCTGATCGCCCAGGAGATGGAGTATTTCGCGATCAAGGCGGCTGCTACGGGTGTGATGGTCAGCTATGCCGGAGCGTTGCTTCCCACGCTCGCGGCGCTTCCGCCGCCGATCGAGGCGCCCCCCATCGTGACCGGCGGTGATCCGGGCATGCAAATGGACTACACCACCTACGACAACCCGACGACCTACGACGGGACCGACCACACCACTACCGGAACGACCGAAACGACGACGACGACCCATACCCCGTCGGACACCGGAGGTCCGAACGACACCGGCGGTGGTGACAACGAGACCGGTGGATCCGATAACGGCGGCTCGGGCGGCAATGATTCGCCGACCGATCCCACACCGACGGATCCGACGAACTCGGCAACACCCACCGATCCCGAACAGCTGGCGCCGCAGGCGGATCCCGGTGCGCTGAGCGGTGATTCGGGCGCGAACGGCCTCGACTACGGTTCGGCGGACCAGATGGAACTCGTCGGCACATCGCAGTATTCGACGACACTGGCGGGATTGAACGGCGGGGTCGGCAGCCTCGTCGCGCTCAATATGTTGCGCGGCGGCGTCGGATCAATGCCGGGCGCTTCGACTGGATTCCGGATGCCTTCCAACTGGAATCTGGGTGCGAGTCGGGTCTTCGGTGCTACGCCTGCCCAGACGGGATCAGGTCCGATGGGGCCGCGCAACGGGCCGCCGCGTGGTGCGGTCGCGCCCAAGTCTCGGATGCGGCGTCGCCGCGACGACGAGAAGAGGCCGTCGAAGGTATTCGTACCCGGCGAACCTCAGGAAGTGCCGGTACTCGAAAAAGCTCCGGTCATCGGCGTTATCGAGTACGCGGACGGCAGTGGACGCGACGAGCCCGTGCTCGAACCGGTCCTGGCAGTCGGCGTCATCGAGCGAGTCGAAGACGAAGCCGTACTCGCCTCGGCAGAACGTCCCCGGTGAAGCACACCGAGGCCGAATATCCAAATGATGGAGAGGAATAACAATGGCCATTACGGATGTCGATCCGGCCCTGGTCCAGACCACCGCGAATAACACAACCATCGGTATGGGTGAGCTCGAAACGCATCTCGGAAGGATGCAGGGCGCCGCGATCGAGTTGCACAGCGCGATCAAGGGTAATACCGGTGATGCGGTCCAACAGGCGATGGGTGATGCATTCCAGCAGGGAAAGAATCTTGCCAAGGATTTGCAGCATATCATCGATATAATGAAAATAAACGGCGTCAGTTTCGATGATAGTGATATGTCCGAAGCTCAAAAGGTTTTGGCACATATCGGTGGCGATGGGGTCAACTCCACGCAGAACCTCAACTTGAATTTTCAGTGAGGTTTCAGGTAACCGCCGTACTCGAAATTAGGAAGGACTAGTTCGATGACTAAACCTATTCACCTCAATCACGGCGCCGCGGCAACCGCCGTTGGCGATGTCAAGGCGCTCGTCACCGCGATGATGACGAACACCGAGCGATTGCGTGGGCTCCAGAAGGGGTTGGAGGCCGTGCTGCAGGGCGCCATGGGCGATGCGTACCACGGCACGATGACCAGCTACAACAACGACCTGAGTGCCTACGACACGCAGGTCCAGAAGTTGAACAACGCTGTCGAGGCGGCCGCCCTCGAGATCAACCACACCGATCACCTGGCGGGCAATAGGTTCGCAGGCGGCAGGGCGTAACGATCGCGCCGTCCCTTTCCGTACCGTTGCATGTTTCGCGGCGCGGCCGGGCTGTTTCCGATTACTCGACATTCGGTGAAGGTGTGGAAGACGATCCAATCGCAATCGACCTGAATGTCGATGCCGCCCTGCTGCTTCAGCGGCTGGTCGGCATCGACTCCTATCCACCGGTATTGGCGCTGCTGCCGAATATCTATCGGCCCGAGGACCGGGACCGGGTAGACGCCGTTGTCGTCGAACAGCTCACCGAGGTGGGCGTGCTCGAGGACGGCGTGGTCAACCCGGTCGTCGAGCATTGGCTGCGGTGTCTTTACCGGCCGGATGTGGAATTGGTTGCCCGGATCCTGGATGCCGGCTGGGATGACGAATCGCAGGCAATGCTGCGGTTGTCGCTGGTGCGCGCGGGCGAGACGCATGTGCTCGCGGTGCGCTCCGACGACCATGTGGTCATCCAGTCGGTATTCCAGCCGGATCGCCAGCTCGGCACGCTGACCGCAGCGATCGGCGCCGCGCTCGGTCCGATGCCTGCCGTGCGGTTCGAGCCGGTGACCGCGACCGCCGAACAATTCGGGGAGGTGCCCGACGACCAGGACGAACGGCGGCGCGCCCTGGTGGAACTCGGTGCCGAACCGCATACCGCCGGAGTGCTGAGCCGAGTAATGGATGAGGTGGTAAGGCGGGCCGAGGTGGTGGTGATCGAGCACCACGACGGCCGTGAGGCGCAGCCCGGATTCTGTGTGAGCGTGCTGGACGCCCCTTCGGGGCGGATCATTGTGACTCCGAGCGTTGCGATGGACGGGCAGCTGTGGTCGACATACGCACCCGGCGACGACGCGGCATTGCATGCGGGCGTAGGGGCACTGGTCGATCTTTTACCCAGCCGCAGCTGGTTCGAAACCAGCCGCGCCGACTGAATTGTGCCGCCAGTGTTTTCGAGAGGATGAGCGAAGTGAACCGAGCACCGAGTATGAACGGTCATTCGACCGAGTCCGTCCGGGCTCGAGGCGGATACGATGCCTTCTTCTCACCCGTTCCCGAACAGAGCGGTCCCCCGGCTGCGGACGGATCGGCTCCCGCGGCTTCGAGCGCGGCCGGTGCATCGGCCACAACTGGACCTTCTGCCGGGGCGGATCGTGCTCCGGGCGGTACGGTTCCGCCCGTGCCGCATTTCGATGGTGGTGAGCCCGTGATCGGGGCCCCACCGCAACCGCCGAGCCAGACCGCCGCGCCGGAAGGTGTCGGCGCTCCCGTATCCGGCGCGCAACCGCCGCAGCCGAATACCGCTGCCGCGCCTGTCGTCGGCCCGCCGTCGGTGCAGAGGCCTGCGCCTACTGCCACGCCGCAGGCCACCGTCGAACCGCCTACCGCCGCGACTCCGCCGCCAGCGTATCCGTCCCAGGCTGCGACGGCCGAAACATCCGGGACGGCATGGCAATCCACCCAGACCTCGGCCCAAACCGCTGGCGCACCATGGCAATCCGCCGCGAACCCGGAACCTCCGAGAGCCGCGGAGCAACCCGCGTCGTGGTTGCCGGACCGCATCCAACACGCGTCCCATGATCCGTCCGAGCGTGTTGAGGTCCTGCCCGCGCTGACATCGGCGGATCTGCTCTCCGATATCGCGGCCGCTCGGCGTGCGCAGTTGAAGTCCACCAGCGGAATGCGCGGTGCGCTGAACAAGGTCGGCTTCAATCTGGGCCTGTCACCGGCCGAACAACGCAAACAAGACCGGCGCGGTCGGATTCGCCGACAGCTCACCGCCCCCTATCAAATCGCGGTGATCAGTGTGAAAGGCGGTGTCGGCCGGACGACTCTCGCGGCGACCCTCGGTTCCACCTTCGCGCATCTGCGCCCCGACCGGGTAGTAGCCGTCGATGCCAATCCGGACTTCGGCGATCTGCCCACCCGCACGAGCCCGCATCCGTACGGCCTGACCCTGCGTGATCTGGTGCGCTCATCGAATCTCGAGGCATTTTCCGCAGTGCATTCGTTCACCTCGATCAATGACGCCGATCTCGCGGTCATCGCGTCGCCGTGGAATACCGAGGCCACCGAGGCGCTTTCGGGCCGGGAGTACTCGATGGCGGTCGAGATCCTGCGCAGGCACTACAACCTGGTGCTGGTGGATTGTGGTACGGGTGTGCTGGATTCGGCGACGAGCACCGTGCTGCAGACCAGCGACGCGGTCGTGGTGGCCACCCCGGCCACCGTCGGCGGTGTCAAGGGTGCGGTCGCCACCCTCAACTGGCTGAACTCGCACGGCATGCAGCATCTGATCGCCAAGTCGATCGTCGCGATCATGCACCACCACCCGACCAAGCCGACCGTCGAGGTCGACCAGATCGAGAAGCTGTTCGCGACCGCGCAGCGGCCGACGTTTGTGGTGCCCTACGATGAGCATTTGGCCGAGGGTGGGCCGGTCGATCTGCGGCTACTCGATTCCGAAACTTTGCTCGCCTTCGAGGAACTGGCCGCGACACTGGCCGACGGTTTCGACGGCTACCAGGCCCAGCGTCCGTCTCAGGACCGCGGAGAGTGGCGATGAGCACTGCCATAGCGCCCGCGCCCCCGCCGTCGCCGGCGGCGCCGCCGCCTTCCGCGGAGGTCGCTCGGGCCCGGATCGCGGTCCTGGTCGCCTCCTATCAGGTCGACGTGGTCGTGCCGACCAAGTTCACGATCGAAACCTTCATCGATGACCTGCTCGGCGTGTTGGTGCGCGCGATCGGTGACGACAACCTCGACTTCACACCGCCCAGCGGGCAATGGAGTCTGGGCCGTCCCGGTGAACCGCCGATGCCGCGCTGGCGCAGCCTCGCCGACCACGATGTCGTCGACGGCACCGTGCTCATGCTTTCGGTGGTCGAATCGGCGGAGGTGTTCACACCGGTCGTCGAGGACATCACCGATGCGCTCGCCATGATCAATGAGCGCGAATTCGCCGAATTCAACGTCGAGACCGCGGCGATCGTCGGCCTGAGTGCGCTCGGCGTCGGCTCGGCCACCATGGCGGGTCTGCTGTCGTGGTCGTGGACCGAGAGCGGTTCGATCCTGTGGTGCGGGCTGCCCGCCCTGTTGCTCGGGGCGATCTGCTGGGGTGCCGCGCTGGTCTCGGGTCGGCGTCGGGCCGCACCGCGGGTCTGCCTCGGCCTGGCCCTGGCCGCCCTTCCGCTGCTGTTCGCCGGTGGCGCGATGCTGGTGCCACCGGCCTATGACGAGCCGGGCGGCTTCGCCGCTGCGAATGTGGCGGCGGGGTCGGTGGTGGCCGCCATTGCCGCAGCGACCATGCTGCGCTTGACCCGGCTCGGCATCGCCACCTTGATGGCGGTGACAGTGCTCGGCGTCGTGGTTACCGCAATGGTGCTGCCGGTGACCTATCTCGATATTTCGGTGCGGCAGGTCACCGGTGGCGCCGTATTCGTCGGACTGGTGCTGCTTACCTCGGCCCCGAGGTTGGCCGTGGTGGCCGCGCGAATCCGTCCGCCCGACCTGCCGGATCCGGGCACCGATGTGGCCCCCACGAGCCTGACGGACATCTTCGACGCCGAGGCCGCCAGGGATGCGGAGCCGGAACAGGATGATGCCGAACTGCGCCGCGAACAACTCGGCCACGGTATCGAGGGTCGCGCGCGGCTCGCGGTGACGAGTCTGCGCGGATTGATCGCGGCGGTATCGGTGCTGCTGTCGGTGTCGGTCGTGCTGTCGGCCGCGGCCAGTCCGGGCGGTATCCGGGAAATCGTCATGGCAGCGGCCGTTGCCGGTCTGCTGGCCATGCGGGCGCGCTGGTATCCGGACCTGGTGCAGGCCATCTCCCTGCTCACGGCGGCCGCTATCACGGTGGTCGGCGTCGCATTCGTGCTGGTCGGAGCCTATGACACGGCGTTCGCGCGCCTGGCGGTAGCGTTGGTGGTCGCGCTCGCCGGTATCGCCGGCTGCGTCGCCGCGACCCGGTTGCCGGGACGTCGGCTCTCGCCGGTCACCCGCCGGGTCATCGACCTCATCGAATACGCGCTGATCCTCATCGTTCCCGTCATCGCGTTCTGGATCATGGGCATCTACACGGCGATGCGAGCGATCTGATGCGGATCGGCAAGGCCGCGGCCGTCGGGTTGGCCGCGGTGGCGCTGGCCATTGGCGCCGCGCCCGCGAGTGCGCTGGAACCGCCGCAGGTGGTGGTAGGTACACCGCCTGCGGATGGTCCGCCAGGACCGGAAGCACCGACCAAACAGGACAAGGGCTGCTTGGCCGCGGGCGTGCTGCCCGACAGCGATCTGACCCAGGCGCCGCCACCGGAACGAGCGCTCGATCTGCCGCGCGCGCGGGCGTTGAGTCGCGGAGGTGGTGTCACCGTCGCCGTGATCGATACCGGTATATCGCCCGGTGCGCGGCTGCCGAATCTGACCGGCGGCGGCGACTATGTCGCGACCGGCGGTGACGGGCTGTCGGACTGCGACGCGCACGGGACGTTGATCGCCGGAATCATCGGCGCCTCGGCGAGTACGAGCGACGGTTTCGTCGGGGTGGCGCCCGATGCCCAGCTGATTTCCATCCGGGTCCGATCGGGTGCGTTCAGTCCCGAGAACAGCGCCAATAGTGATGCGAATCAACAGCTTTCACTTGAGATCCGGACCCTTGCCCGCGCCATAACACATGCGGCGAATCTCGGGGCCGGCGTCATTACCGTGGCATTGCCGGTCTGTGTTCCAGTGGATGCCAAGGTCGATCAGTCGATCCTGTCGGCGGCCATCGGATACGCGGTGCACATTCGCGGTGCGCTCATCGTGGCCGGTGCCGGCAATACCGGTAGCTCTGGCTGCGAGCAGAATCCGGCGATCGATCCGGCCAAACCGCTCGATTCCCGGAACTGGAAACAGGTGAAGACCATTTCGGTACCCGGTTGGTTCGCACCCGACGTGCTGACGGTCGGCTTCACGACGGCCACCGGTGCGCCGATGGCGGATTCGCTGTCCGGGCCATGGGTTTCGGTGGCCGCGCCGGGCACCGGCATCGAATCGCTCGGGCCGGGCGGTGGCGGGCTGATCAACGGCGTCGGCTCGCCCGACAAGCTGGTACCGGTGGGCGGCGCATCCTTCGCCGCGGCGTATGTCAGTGGTGCTGCCACGCTGCTGCGATCACGTTTTCCGAATGAGACCCCAGGGGAGATCAGCGCGCGGCTGCAGGCGAGCGCACATGCTCCGGCCCGCGGTATCGATAATGCCGTGGGCGCGGGTGTGATCGATCCCCTTGCGGCGCTGAGCTTTCGCACACCGCCCAAGCCGCCGGCCGGGCTGTTCCGATCATCGACTCTGGTCATGCCGGAGCCGCCGCGTGCGCGAGACCGTCGACCCGCGGTCGTGGCTACGATCATCATCGCGGCGGCCGTGATATTCGGTCTCGGCGCGAGTTATGCGAACAAGGTGATCGGGAGACGTCGGTGAGCTTTCCGAGCATTCGAGTCGGCGGTCTCGAACGCGGACCGGTTGCCGTGGTGGTGATCGCCAGTAGTTTCGTGCTGGTCGGGTTGTGGGCCCGGGTCCCGTTGTGGGTCGGCCCCGCGGTGGTGACCGCATTGCTGGTGACGGTGATTGTGCGGGTCAACGGCCGTACCACGGCGCGCTGGCTGCTGGACTGGGGTGCGTATCGGTCCGGCCTCGAGGCCAGGGCACGTGAGCGTGCCGAACGGCTGGCGCTGCGCGATGTCGAGGTGGCCGCCGGGGTCTGCGGTGTGCACGAGGCGGGCTCGACGCTGGTCGCGATGATCCAGCTGGCACCGAATCTGGATCTGCCGACCGTCATTTCCGAGAAGAGCCTCTACACCGAGGATGTGGTGCCGGTCGGTGCACTGCTGCCGCTGCGCGATCAGTTCGGCATCACCGTCGATATCGATATCGTGACCACCGGTCAGCGCGTCCGTCCGGCCAGCAGCTACAGCATGCTCTACGACCAGCTCATCGGATCTCATCCGGTGGTGGGCAGCCGAGTGACCTGGTTGGTGGTGCGCCTCGACCAGGAACGCAACCTGTCGGCGCTGTCGCGCCGTGGGCCGGTCGCGGTATCGGCGCCAAAGGCACTTGCTTCCGCGGCGCACCGAATCGCGGGCCGGCTGCGCGAACGCGGTATCGCCGCCCACGCGCTGCCCGCGGACGCACTGCGCGACGCTACTCGGCTGCTACACGCCGGTGTCGAACTGTCCGACCTGCGCGAGAAATGGGGCCATCTGGAATCCTCGGCACCGGGGCGGCTGGTGACCAGTTTCCTGATCGACTGGACCCAGCTCGACGATGCCGGACTCGACGACTGCTGGTCCTGGAACCGGGGCCGGACCACCGTTGTAGTGAGTCTGGCCGGGGGTGCGCTCGGCTCACGCGGTCTCGTCCGCTGTGTTGGGCCAGCGCCGACCAGCGAACCGCCCGGATTCCTGCGTCCGCTCGGCGGCCGACAGTCGACGGCTCTACTGGCGACACTGCCGACCGGCACGTCGGTGCACGATCTGGCGGTCGACGAAACCGGCGTCGATATCACGCCGGACGATCTACTCGATCTCGCCGTCACCATCGGTCCCAACGGCCAGATTCTCGGCGCGATCAGCGGACAGCCGCGACATACCCTGGCGCTGCCACTGTTCGATCCGGCGCGCTACAACCCGCGCAGGCGCACCATCGATGTGCACGCGAATCTGGCGGTGGCACAACAGATCGTGCTGCGCGCGATGGTCGTCGGTGCCGATGTCGAGGTCCATTCGGCCCGCCCGGATCGGTGGTCGCAGCTGGTATCCGCGGTCGGCGATCCCAATTCGTTGCGCCTGGCCACCGAAAGCCGGGAAGTGAATCCGGATGCGGATTCGGCCACGCCGCCCGCGACCATCGCGGTCTTCGACCAGGTGCCCCCGCAGGTATCCGCGGCGCATACGACCGTCACCATCAGTGAGCCGGGCACCCCGCGGCGCCGGTCGGTGGATCTGGCGATCAATCAGGTCAGTGCCACCGCGGTCGACGTCAGCATTCCGATGCGCACGGTCCGAGTCGATCTGATCGAGCCACGCGGCGAGACCAGGTACTACGACGCCTCGATCGGCCCGCCCGCGCGCAACGACAACGGAAACCTGCCCGCGCAGCCGGCAACGGTTCCGCAACCGGGTGAGGCGAGAACGGACGAATCGAGACGGTAATGTTTGTCGGTGTGGTAGCGGACCCCCAGTCGGATAGCGGCCAGATTCCCACCCAGGATGGCGAGGACGCGCTCACCCCGAGGCAAGCCGCGGCTTCGATCTTCTCCAGTCGACTATCGGAATTGATCGCGGAATCGGTGGTTTCGACCGAAGACGGGTCGACGCGCGGTTTGACGCTGTACTCGTTGGCGCAGCATTTGGAATTGGCGTATCCGGATGTCCCGGTTTCCCAATCCGGCCTGTATCGACTGATCCACGGTGACGCGATTCCGCGGCTCGATCTGATCATCGCGCTGGCCCGGGTATTCGACGTTCCCCCAGAGTATTTCGTCACCGAGGAAAAGCAGCGCTGACGAGCGGCTGTTCCCCCCAGCGGGAATAGTCTTCCCCGAGTGCGCCGTCCGGCCTGGATACGATCCGGATTATGCCCGCCGAGGACTCTGGGGATGTGATTCTCCGCCATCGAACCGCGGTATTGGACGCACTGCTGTCCGATCCGTCGTTCAGCGAAACCGGTGCGGGGATCGATACGCCGGAACTCAGTGGGCCGTTGACCGGTGAACCGACCGAGGCCCTGGATGATCTGGCGCATGCGATCGGCGGCTTGCCACCCGAGGCGGCCGGCCGCCGATCCGCCGACGGCCCCAAGGCCAGCGAACGGATCATCGCGCTGCTGAACGGCCAGACATCGGATTCCGCACCGGCACTGGACTTTTCGTCGGATTTCTCCGAGGCCGCCAGCCGGACGGCACCGGCGGAGTCCGCTTCAGCTGGCGCCGAGACCCGGGGATCGTCGGCAAAGCAGCCGGAGTTCTCCGAGCGGGTCACCAAGGTCGTCACGCACCTGAAGAATCCGAAGGTAGCCCTGGCCGTCTGCGCCGTCATGGCAGTACTGCTGGTGCTCGCGCTGATGACGACCGGCGGCAAAGACGAGACGAAACGACCGCAGCAGCTCGCGGTCGTCACCCCGACCGCGGCGCCGTCGTCGAAGCCCGAGCAGTCCGCGGTCCCGACCAGTGGGGGACCGCTGCAGGTGAAAGCCGCTCAGTCGCACTGCCCGTCGGGTAGTACGCCGGGTATGGACGCCTTCAGCGGACAGCAGGGCAAGGCTTGGTCGTGCGTGCGTGCCTTCAAGGTCGACGGTCAGGTGCTGACCATCGATCTCGGCAAGAGTTATCAAGTCGATTCGATCGGCATCGTCCCCGGCTGGGACAGCGTCGGTACCGACGGTTCGGACCAGTGGGCGAAATACCGTACGGTCAGCCGGGTTTCGTACCAGTTCGACGATTCGAACAAGACCACCTATACCCAGCAGACGTTGGATCAGCGAACCTTGGTGGTCACGAAGATGGAGCCGCCGGTGAGTGCCTCGAAAATAACTCTCACGGTCCTGCAATCGAAGGGCGAACAGACGATCAATACCGTTGCCATCTCGTCGATCGTGATAACGGGACATTGACCTTCGTCGAACGGGTCTGCCAGTACTGCTCGCACCCGAACGCGGGCACGGAATCCCGGTGCGCACATTGCGGCGCGCCGTTGCATCGCCTCGCGGCCGCAACCGGGGCGGCTGCGAGGGCGGGGGAGACCGTCGTCGGCGACACCGAAAAGGCGGTCGCGGGTGCGGAGAACGTGGTCGCGGGTGCGGAAAACGTGGTCGCGGGTGCCGAATCCGTCGCGACCGGTGTGGAAAAGTTCGCCCAGCGGTATCCGCAGCACTGGCAATGGCGCGCCGCTATCGGCGGAATTGTGGCGACGGTACTCGGCTTCGTCTTCGCGATCGTGCACTCGTGTTCGGGGCCGCTGGTTCCGTCGCTGCCCGATCTCGGTGCCTCCGTCGGTGCCTCTGCGGCTCTGCCGGAAGCGGTACGTGCGGCCGCGTCCTGTCAGCAAATCGATACTTCGGCAGAGCAATGCGTCATACGGTCCGATAATCCGCTACTCGCGGGCGGTATCACCGGCGGTCGGGAACTGTCCCTGTCGGTGACGCGGGATTCGCCGGATCGCTTGCCCGCCAACATCTCCCGCTGGCGGGCCGCGGGTGGCACGGTGATCGCCGATGGACCGGTCTTCGTGGCGATCGGACCGTCGGCAACGGTGTGGTACGCCAATATCGCGGCCGGGGTGCGCATCGAAACAGGCTCGTTCACCGGCCGCGCTGGCGCGCAGACCTTCTTATCGCGATCGGGCCTCGCAAGGTGAGCCGCCGGGCCCGAGTTGATCTATGCCCTTGACCAGTACCGATTCGTCGGGGCACGTTTGTTACACATCTAACGTACCGCTATACAACGGCACATTAAACAGGTAACGTATGGGAACCGTACACAGCGGTCTCAAAATCTCGGGAAGGCACGGGTCGATGGCGGCACCCACCCAACAGACGATTTCTTTCAAGCGGTTCCGTGATGATCCGACCGATCTCGAGGCGGCCTACTTCCGGTGGATCCAGCCGGGCGCCACCGCGCCGACGATCACCGATCGGGCCGAACAGATTTTCCGCCACCACCTGGAGCTGGCGGCTACCCGCCTGCCGGGGGCGGCGATCACCCGGGTGTACCGGCCCGAGGACGCCAGTGGGCTCGGCCCGGCGATCCAGATCGTCAACGACGATATGCCACTGCTGGTCGATACGGTGACCACCGCGCTGCGTCGGCTCGGCGCCACGGTGACCGAGGTAGTCCACCCGGTCTTCGATATCGTCCGCGACCGCCGCGGCCGCCTGCGCGCGATCGCCCCACGCGAGCGCGAGGGCGGCCAAGTGCCCGACAGTCAGACCCTGCCCGAGTCCTGGATCCACGTCCAGCTGAGCCCTTCGGTCGGTGCCGCGGAGTTGGACCGGATCAATCGCGAACTGCCGACACTGCTGCGAGTGCTGCGCAAGGTCGTCGACGATACGCCGAGCATGGCGAATGCGATGGTCGCGTTGGCCAGTCGGCTCGACCACATCGCGAACCGGTCCGATGACCCCGAGATTCCCGAATGCGCGAAGTTGTTGCGCTGGTTGTCCGATGGTCATTTCACCGTGCTCGGCTACGGCTACTACCGGTACAACTCGTCGGCCACGGCGGTCGAGCCGCAGCAGGCCCCGGGCACCGGCCTCGGCGTGCTGTGGAACGGATCGAATATCGATATCGACGTCCCGGTACTCGGCGGCGCGCGGCCGGTGCTGCGCCTGGCCAACGGTTCGGTCGATTCGCTGATGCCGGGTTCTGGTGAGCTCTACTTCGTCAGCGTGGCCGACTACGGCAGTGGCGGCGTGGGAGCCAAGGGGCTGGGTCCGGTCCAGGGTGAGCACGTATTCGTCGGTTCCTTCACGGTGACCGGCCTGCACGAGAACATCCTCGACATTCCGGTGATCTCCCGCCGCGTGCACCAGGTCATCGAATGGGCCGGCTTCGAACTGAATTCGTTCTCCGGGCAAGCGATGCTCGAGATCCTGCAGTCCTTCCCTCGGGCCGAGCTGTTCTCCACCGATGCCCGACGGATGTTCGAAACCGTCTCCGCCGTCACGAATTTGGGACTGCGTCGCCAGGTACGACTGTTCATCCGGCGCGACGGCCGCAGCGGCGCCGTGTACTGCCTGGTCTATCTGCCACGCGATCGCTATTCGACCGAGGTCCGGCTGCGCATGGAGGCCATCCTGCGGGTGCAGTTCGACGGCGAGCAGGTGGATTACTCGGCGCGTGCGAGCGAATCCGAGCTGGCCGTAGTCTATTTCACCGTGCACCGCCGTCCCGAGGCGGATCCGGCCGATGTCTCCGAATCCAATCGCGAGCGCATCCAGGAGTTGCTGTTCGCCACTACCCGGACCTGGGCCGACCGCGTGGTCGCGGAGGCCACCGGGGTGAGCGCGGTGACATCGAAGGCCGCCACGGCCTATGCGGCCGCATTCCCCGCAAGTTATCAGCAGGAGTTCGAGCCGGCCCGTGCGCTGGCCGATCTGCAGCGTCTGGAGAACCTCGCCGACGGGGCCGTCGATACGAATCTGTACCGAAACGTCGAATCACCCTCGGGGGAATGGCGATTCACGCTCTATGTCGCGGGGGAGGGGGTATCGCTGAGTCGGGTGCTGCCGGTGTTGCACAGCCTCGGCGTGGAAGTGGTCGACGAGCGGCCCTATCGCGTCGCGTTCGAGGACGGGCAGCAGAAGTGGATCTACGACTTCGGGCTGCGCGTGCCCGCCACGCTGCTGCGCACCGCGATCGATGCCGATCTGGAATCCGATCTGACCCAGCCCGCCGACGAGCCCGTCGCCGAAGGCAGTGTGCGCAGACGCTTTCCGGAGGCCGTCGCGGCCATGTGGTTCGGTCGCGCGGAGGTCGACGGCCTGAACGAACTGGTGCTGCGTGCCGGTCTGCACTGGCGGCAGATCTCGATACTGCGCGCCTACGCGAAGTATCTGCAGCAGGCCGGATTCGCCTACACGCTCGGCAACATCTCCCGGGTCCTGTTGGCGCAACCGGCGATGGCGCGGCTGTTCACCGAACTGTTCGATGCCTACTTCGACCCCGATGGCCTCGGCGCCGTTGCCTCGGCTCGGGCCGCCGGTATCGCCGAGCGGCTGCAGTCGGAGATCGACGCGGTCGTCAGCCTCGACACCGACCGCATCCTGCGCGCCGTGCTCGGACTGATCACCGCGACCCTGCGCACCAACTACTTCCGGCGCGACGCCGACGGAAACGCACCGGAATCCCTGTCGTTCAAGTTCGATCCGCACGCCATTGCCGAATTGCCGCGGCCTCGACCACAATTCGAGATCTTCGTGTATTCGCCGCGGGTCGAGGGTGTGCATCTGCGCTTCGGTCCGGTGGCGCGCGGCGGGTTGCGCTGGTCGGACCGTTTGGAGGATTTCCGCACCGAGGTCCTGGGTCTGGTGAAGGCGCAGGCGGTAAAGAACGCGGTGATCGTGCCGGTCGGTGCCAAGGGCGGGTTCGTGGTCAAGCAGCCGCCGACGGCGACCGGTGATCCAGCGGTGGATCGGCAAGCGCAGCTGACCGAGGGCATCGCCTGCTACCGCACCTTCATCTCCGGTCTGCTGGACTTGACCGATAATGTCGACCACGCCTCCGGCGAGGTGCTGCCGCCGGAACGGGTGGTGCGCCGTGACGGTGACGACACCTACCTCGTCGTCGCCGCCGACAAGGGCACCGCCACCTTCTCCGATATCGCCAATGATGTTGCGCGCCAATATGGTTTCTGGCTGGGCGACGCCTTCGCCTCGGGTGGCTCGGTGGGCTACGACCACAAGGCGATGGGCATTACCGCCAAGGGGGCGTGGGAGAGTGTCAAACGGCATTTCGCCGAGATGGATATCGACACGCAGACAACAGACTTCACCGTGGCCGGTGTCGGCGATATGAGCGGCGACGTCTTCGGTAACGGCATGCTGCTGTCCGAGCACATCCGCCTGGTGGCCGCGTTCGACCACCGGCACATCTTCCTGGACCCGAATCCCGATGCGGCGACCTCGTTCCGGGAGCGGCAGCGGATGTTCGCACTGCCGCGCTCGTCCTGGGCCGACTATGACAAGTCGCTGATCAGCGCGGGCGGCGGCGTCTACGATCGGTCCGCCAAGGCGGTTCCGGTCAGCCCCCAGGTGCGCGAGGCACTGGACCTGGATCCGAGTGTGACCACCCTGTCGCCGCCGGAGATGATCCGGGCGATCCTGCTCGCACCGGTCGACCTGTTCTGGAACGGCGGTATCGGCACCTACATCAAGGCATCCACCGAGACAAATGCCGATGCCGGTGACAAATCCAATGATTCCGTGCGTGTCGACGCGAACCAGTTGCGCGCCAAGGTGATCGGCGAGGGCGGCAACCTGGGCGCGACCGCGCTCGGCCGTGTCGAATACTGCGCCAACGGCGGCCGGATGAACACCGACGCCCTGGACAATTCGGCTGGTGTCGACTGCTCGGACCACGAAGTCAATATCAAGGTGCTGCTGGACGCGGTCATCTCTTCCGGTGAACTCGACGCCGCCGACCGCACCGAACTGCTCGCCGCGATGACCGACGAAGTGTCCGAACTCGTTCTGCGCGACAATATTTCGCAGAACTTCCGGATGGGGCTCTCGCGCGCTCAATCGGTGCCGATGTCGGGCGTGCATCGCCGTTTGATCGCCGACCTCGAGTTCCGGCGCGGTGTCGATCGGCGGCTCGAGGCACTGCCCTCGGATAGCGAGCTGAAAAGGCGGGCCGCCGGCGGAAGCGGACTAACCTCGCCCGAACTGGCGAATCTGCTTGCGCACGTGAAGCTTTCGCTCAAGGATGACCTGCTGGCCGGGGATCTGCCGGATAGCGCGGCTTTCGCCGCTACGCTGCTGGCGTACTTCCCCGCGCCGCTGCGGGCACGGTTCGCCGACGCGATCGGCAGGCATCCGCTGCGCCGTCAGATCGTGGCCACCATGGTGGTCAACGACATGGTGGACCACGGCGGTATCACCTATGCGTTCCGACTGGCGGAGGAGGCGGGTGCGAGCACTGACGACGCTGTGCGCGCCTTCACCGTCGCCGTGGAGATCTTCGATCTGCACACGCTCTGGCAACGTATTCGGACCACGCCGATGCCGACGGCGGCGCGCGACGAACTCGAGCGCGAGACCAGGCGCACCCTCGACCGGGTCTCCCGCTGGTTGCTGACCAGCCGCCCGCAACCGATTGCCATCGGCGCCGATATCGCCCGCTACCGCGACGGAGTCCGCAAGCTCGCAGCCCACATGCTACCCGCCCGGCTGCCCGCGGCGCACGCCGAGGATCTGGCGACGAATGCGCGCGCGGCCGTCGAGCGGGGTGCGCCGGCGGAATTGGCTGAGGAGGTGTACCGGCTCATCCACCTGTTCCCGCTGTTGGACATCCTCGACGTGGCCGATATCGCCGAGCGCGATGCGCTGGAGGTCGCCGAGCTCTACTACGCACTCGACGATCACTTCCAGATCGAGCGTCTGCTGACCGCCGTGAGCAACCTGGCTCGCGACGACCGGTGGCGCACCCTGGCCCGGCTCGCGGTCCGCGACGATCTCTACGATTCGCTGCGCTCGCTCACCCTGGACGTGCTCACCGCGTCCGAACCGAACGAGAGCACCGCCGACAAGATCGCCGAATGGGAGTCGGTCAACCGCCCCCGCTTGGCCCGCGCCGGTGCGTCACTCGGCGAGATCTTCGCCGCCGGGACCCACGACCTGGCTACCCTCTCGGTGGCCGCGCGGCAGGTGCGCAGCATGGTCAGCAGCGGTGAATCCGCTGCGGCGGCACCAGTTTCGAGCTAACCGGCCGCATGCCCCCGCGGTCTCGGCCGACGGTCCGCCGAGACCGCGGGGGTGCGCAAAGGGTTCGGCGAAAGTTTCCCCGTCATCCCCGCGAACATCGGGACCCATACCTCCGCAGTGGGTCCCGGTGTTCGCCGGGATGACGGGGATTTTCCTTCGGAGCTGCACCACCGGAACACGGTAGCGATCGCTGCGGTAAAAACACAGGTGTCCTGGTCGAGGTCGCGCTGGCTGTGGATGCAGGCGGCGTCCGTCGCGAGGTCGGGCCGCACCAAACTTTGTGGAGTCTGGTGCTGTGGAATCCATGGTTCATGCTCGGTGGTGTGTTGTTCATTGGGGCGGGGCAGGGTATTGCGAAGCGTTGTTCACGGCCGACTGGCCGTGCCGAGGCTCAGGACGGGTCAAGACCACTTGCTGCGAGTTGACCGGACCCAGCGATAGCGGCGGCAGTGGCGCGGGAGGACGTGGCAGGAACCCGACCTGTTGCCGGTCACAAATCTGAACTCACGCATAGCTTCTGGTCTTGCTACCGGTGCGTCGTGCGGTGAGTCGATGTGCGAGCGCGTCGAAGGTATGCGTGAGCTTCGGAAGGTGTGCGCGCGTCAGGGACTGACGGCGGGGCGGCTGGTATGAGAGCGGTCAGCTTGTGGCGGTGCCGCAGTTGCCGCAGAACTTCGCTGCGGCAGCCAGGTCCGCGCCGCATTCGGTGCAGTGGCGCGGGCGGGCCGCCATTGGGTCACCACAGTTCATACAGAATCGCGCATTTGGGGGATTGTCGGTTCCGCAGCTGGCACATACCGGCTGCGTGCCGGCAGGAATCGGTTGTGCGACAGCTGGAACCGCCTGTCGCTGCCATGGATTGCTCGGCGATTGCTGCTGGATGGCGTTCAAACCCAGTGCGGCGCCGAGGAATCCGTCGCCACCGCCGTGGCCGTGGGCGAACCCCTGACCCGCGCCGAGTGCCAATTCGCCTGCCGCGTAACGCTGGAAGTCACCAGCAAGGCGAATGTAGGTGACATCCTTGGCAAGTCGCTTGATGCGGTCGGCGTCTTCCGGCGCCAAGGTGATATCGAAGTTGCCGAGCCGTGGGATGCGCAGGCCGTATTCGTAGAGTGTCAGGTTGGTCTGGCGCACCACGGCGGCCTCGATCGGCTCCAACTGTCCGGACAGGCCGAGCACGGGCCAGTCACCTCGGGAAATGCCCTGTGTGACAGCGACTTTCATGGACTTCAGGAGCAGGTCCGAGCTCCAGGACTCCACCGTCGCCGGGGTGCTCAGGTCGGTGGTGCCCGCCAGTGAGGTGACCAGTTCGGCCGGATCCCGCACCGACAGCGCGAATTCCCCGAAGACCCGCAGTGTCACGACCTGTTCGCTGACCGGATCGGCGATATCGGCGAGGCGACCGCCGAACTTGATGCCCGGAAACTCGCGGGTGGAGACGAAATACAGTTCGGCGCGGTAGAAGTTGTTGCCGGTCAGCGTATCCACGAGCGCGCCGAGTACCGGCAGCTCATCGGCATCGATCCGATGCCGACCCGGGCCCATCGTGGCCAGGACCTGCCCGGACTTGACGAACAGGGCGATCTCGTCGGCATTGACGATGGCACGGCTGTAGCGCCGGATGTTGACATCCGGCCACTTGTAGACAAGTTGATTCTTGCGGCCCTCAGGGACCGCGATGAACTCCCGTTCGAACCATGCCATGCGCGCGCTCCATCAGCCGTAAACGTATCCAGCGTACCGATATTCAGCGGCACGATCAACTAACGCCGAGGTCACGGCGGGTGACAGGCCTCCACTTCGTTTCCGTGAAGTTACAACTCTTGACTCTCTATTGAACGTGCCGTTGAATAGCGATACATTAAGCAGCGATATGATCGCCGTCACGTGAAAGGCCTCACCATGACAACCGTTCAACACTCCGCGGAAGTGCCGGCGCCCGCGGACGCTCTGCATGCTGAGGATGCGGGCTATCACAAGGCGTTGCGCCCGCGCCAGCTGCAGATGATCGCGATCGGTGGCGCGATCGGGACCGGACTGTTCCTTGGTGCGGGTGGTCGGCTGCACACGGCCGGTCCCGGACTGTTCATCGTGTACGCGGTCTGCGGCATCTTCGTTTTCTTCATCCTGCGGGCGCTGGGCGAGCTGGTGCTGCATCGTCCGTCCTCCGGATCGTTCGTCTCCTACGCGCGTGAGTTCTACGGCGAGAAGCTGGCTTTCGCGGTCGGGTGGATGTACTTCTTCCACTGGTGCATGACCGGCATCGTAGACATCACCGCGATCGCCACCTATGTCCATTTCTGGGGAGCCACCGAGGCGATACCACAGTGGTTGATCGCGCTGGTGGCATTGGCCATCGTGGTCAGCATCAACCTGATCTCGGTGAAATGGTTCGGTGAGCTGGAGTTCTGGGCCGCACTGATCAAGGTCATCGCGCTGGTCGCATTCCTGATCATCGGTACCATATTCCTGGCGGGTCGATTCAAGGTCGACGGTGAGACCACCGGTTTCACCGTGATCCACGACAACGGCGGCCTGTTCCCGACCGGGCTGCTGCCGCTGGTCACCGTCACCACCGGTGTCGTATTCGCCTACGCCGCAGTGGAATTGATCGGCACGGCCGCCGGTGAGGCGGAGAACCCGGAAAAGATCATGCCGCGGGCCATCAATTCGGTCATCGCCCGCATCGCACTGTTCTACGTCGGCTCGTTGGTGCTGCTCGGCCTGCTGCTGCCCTATGTCGCCTTCAAGTCCGGCGAGAGCCCGTTCGTCACCTTCTTCTCCAAGCTCGGTGTCGGCGGTGCGGGCTCGATCATGAACCTGGTGGTGCTGACCGCGGCCTTCTCCAGCCTCAACGCGGGCCTGTACTCGACCGGCCGCATCCTGCGGTCGATGTCGATGAACGGTAGTGCGCCCAAGATCGCCTCGCGGATGTCCAACGGCGGTGTGCCCTACGTCGGTATTCTCGCCACCGGCGCGATCGCGCTGGTCGGTGTCGGACTCAATGCGATGGTGCCGGACAAGGCCTTCGAGATCGTGTTGAACATGTCGGCGCTGGGCACCATCGCGGCGTGGGGCGCGATCGTGGTCTGCCAGCTGCAGCTGTTCCGTTGGTCGAAGAAGGGGCTGGCCAAGCGTCCGTCGTTCCAGCTGATCGGCGCGCCCTATACCAGCTACGCCACGCTGGTGTTCCTGGTCGCGGTGATCGTGCTGATGGCATGCAGTCACGAAATCGAGCAGCGCGGTGCGGTGATCGCCATGGCGGTGGTCGTGGTTCCGGCATTCGTCGGCGGCTGGTTCCTGGCCCGCAAGCGGGTGCTGCAGGTGGCTCAGGAACGCGAGGGCATCACCGGTCAGTTCCCGGTGCTGGCCGAGCGGCCGCCGCGCAAGCATGACGACCCGGTCGTCGTTCTCGACAAGCCCGACGAGGAATAAACCCGAAGCTCCGCCCCGGACAACATGTCCGGGGCGGAGCTATTCCCATAGCGGGGAACAAGGCAGGCGCGCGGCGGCGAACGGCGGAAGAGAATGGGACCGCGATTCAACAGGCTCGAAAGGTTCCCATGCCGGAGCAAGCCAGGCCCTCCGATAATCCGCTGCCGCACCCATGGGCGAATCGGCGGATGCGCGGCACCGAGGTGCCACGGCGAACTCCGCTTCCCTGGGCGACCAGAGGCATGTCGAAAGTCGATACGTCCCAACGTCTTCCGCATCCGTGGTCGCGCCCACGCACTATCGAGGGCACGCCGTCGCAACGGTTCCCGCTCCCCGGTCCTGGGCCGCGGGGCTCGCCGGTCGAGGCGACCATGACCCAGCCGATCGCGGATACCTCCGAGCCGGTCTCCGGTCCGATCGTCGGACTCGACGAGCTCGACGAGGCCGACGAGCCCGGTTCCGGGCGAAGTGGTCGCTCGCGCCCGAGTGTGCGCCGACTCGGCGCCGGTCTGGTTCCGATGCCACAGGTGGCGCCGGTCGATCCACGCAGCGCCATTCTCGCCAATCCCGAAGTGCCCGAACTCAAACGGTTCTGTTGGAAGTGTCAGGAACCGGTGGGTCGGCGCAGCGAATCCGGGCCGGGCCCGGTAGTCGGTGAATGCGGGCGCTGCGGATCCCCGTTCAATTTCCGACCCGCCCTGCAGCCGGGCGAACTGGTGGCCGACCAGTACGAGGTCCAGGGGTCCCTGGCACACGGTGGCCTCGGCTGGATCTATCTGGCCGTCGACCGCAACGTGAGCGACCGCTGGGTCGTGCTCAAGGGATTGCAGAATCCGCTCGACTTCGAGGCGCATGTGGTCGCGCTCGCCGAACGACAATTTCTTTCCGAAGTTGCCCACCCTGGCGTTGTGAAGATTTACAACTTCGTCAAGCATCGGTCCGGCCGTGACGTTCCGGACGGCTATATCGTCATGGAATATGTCGGCGGGCAATCGCTGAAGAAGCTGCTCGACTCGCGCGGCAAGGAGCGTATTCCGGTCGTCGAGGCCATCGCTTACATAATGGAAATTCTGCCCGCGCTGGACTATCTGCATTCCTTCGGCTTGGCCTATAACGATCTGAAGCCCGACAACATCATGGTGAGCGAGCACGAGGTCAAACTCATCGATCTGGGTGCGGTCGCGGCCATGGACTCTTACGGCAGTATCTATGGCACGCCCGGCTTCCAGGCACCCGAGATCACCGAAACCGGACCAACGGTGGTGTCGGATATCTACACCGTCGGCCGAACCCTGGCCGCCCTTGCGCTGAACCTGCCGAGGGACCGGGACGGCCACTTTCTCGGCGGGATACCCGAGCCCGATGAGGATCCGCTACTGGCGCGCTATCAGTGCTTGTATCGAATTCTGCTGCGAGCCACCGATCCGGAGCCGGAGCGCCGGTTCCCGTCCGCGTATTCGATGTACTGCCAACTCGCCGGTGCGCTACGGATGGTGCTTGCCATCGACACCGGACTGGAACATCCACAGCCATCGGTCGAATTCAGTGCGATGCGCGACGATTTCGGCACCGACACGCTCATCGGCCAGACCGACGGGATCACCGACGGGGTGACCCGCATGCCCATGCTGACGGTCGGTGATGTGGTGGCCGCACTGCCGACACCTTTGATCGACAGCGAGGATCCGAGCGCCGAATTGCTGTCCAGTCTGTTGCACGGCGAGCCGAGGCATGCGCTGGATGCCCTGCGCCGCGCCCATGAGCGCATCCGCTCCGGCACGATCGTCGCCCCGGAATCCTTCGAGTTGGAGGGGCCGCTCACCGCGGTGCGCGCATACCTCGACCTGGGGGAGACGGCAACGGCCCGCCAACAGCTCGCCGATCTGCGACCGAGCTACAGCGCGGACTGGCGCATAGAGTGGTACGAGGGTGTCGCCGCATTGCTCGACGGCCACTATGACCGGGCCTGGCAGCATTTCGAGATCGTGCACGCGATGCTGCCCGGTGAAATCGGCCCGGAGCTGGCACTGGCCGCCACGGCCGAGCTGGTGCTGCAGCATCTCGATATTCCGGTCGATACCGAGCGCTGGCACCGGGCCGCGATGGAGCACTACCGGGCAGTATGGCGGACCAACCACGGGGTGGTGAGTGCGGCCTTCGGTCTGGCTCGGCGGCTCGCGGCCGACGGAGAACTGCTCGAGGCCGTCGCGGTGCTCGATCAGGTGCCGGCCGCGTCACGCCATCACGGCGTCGCGCACACCACCGGCTGCCTGCTACTGGTGTCGCGGCCGATTGCCGAAATCACCGAGGCGGATATCTGTGCCGCGGCGGGACGGCTCGAGACACTGCCCGATGACGCTCGTACATTGCAACTTCAGGTCATCGTGGTCGGCGCCGCGATGGAGTGGCTGCGCGTGGGTGGTCGACCGCGGAAATCGAGTCAGACCATCCTGGGTTTTGCGCTCACCCCGGCGGGGTTGCGGCTCGGACTCGAGACGAGTCTGCGCGCGCTGGCCCGAACCGCGCCGGATCGCTGGCATCGCTACCGGCTGGTGGATCTGGCCAACTACGTCCGACCGCGCACCAGGTGGTAGGGCGGCCGTCACTCAGCGCAGTCGCTCGACCACCCATACGACGACGATGCCGGTGCCTGCCAGCAACCACAGCCAACTCCCCGTCGCGACGGCGAGTACGACGGCGATGATCGCGATCACCGCGGCGACTGTCGAGAGCTGTCGCAGTCGATTGTCGGGCTGTACCAAGGGTGCGGCCGGTGTGGTACCCGGCAGGTCGACGAACAATTCCGCCAATTGTCCTTTGGTGGTCGCCGCCGCGGCAATGGCACTGCGTTCGTCGAACTCGGTCAGGCTCAGCCGCCCTGTCCCGAGGTGGTGCGACAGTTGCTCCAGCGCCCGTTCCCGTTCCGTCACGGTAATTCGAGAAGCCTGCGCCTCGGTCATATCGGAAGGATAAGCCCCCGCTGCCTCCGATTCGGAGGGTCGAATTGCCAACGGCGGGAATAGGTGGGGGTGTCATTGGGGGTTGACAGCGCCTCACTGACCATAGGTGTCCGACATCACTGACGTATGCTTACCTCTGGGTAATGTTTCTGTGTGGTTTCCTAGACATATGGCAGGGGACGTGGAATACACGATCGACGAGCTGGCGCGCGAGGCCGGTACGACCGTGCGCAGCCTGCGCGTTTACGCCGAGCGCGGCATCCTGCCCCCACCACAGGTGAAGGGCCGCACCGGTTTCTACGGACCGGATCACCTCAATCGGGTACAGACGATCAGCCGTCTGCTGGACCGGGGGATCAAGCTCAACGGAATCAGGGAACTGCTGGAGGCATGGGATCGCGGTGACGATCTGGGCGACATCCTCGGCGTCGCGGAGCCCGGTGCGACGCAGACCACCGCGCCGTCAACGGATGACACGATCGCGGCGACCGAACTCGAGCAGCGCTATCGGGATGTGCCCAACGGCTTGGCGCGCGTGGTCTCCGCCGGTCTATACGAACCGGTCGACGCCGCCACCTACCGCATTGCCGATCCGCAGCTGATTCGCACCTTCGACCAACTGGAGGGGGCGGGCATTCCGGTAGATGACCTGCTCGGTGAATTGGAGCGGCTGCGGGCGGACTGCGACCGGATCGCCCGCCGATTCGTCGACCTGTTCCATCGGACCGCCTGGGAGCCCTATCAGCGGTCCGAACGTACGTCCGCGGATAAGGCGGCCCTCGCCGCGCGGGCGGCCGAGACCCGGGTGCGGCCAGGGGAGGCGACCGCCGAACTCGTGAATCGCTTTATCGCGCGGTATCTCGAGCAGGACAGCGAAATCGCTGAGGCGCTGCCGGACGCCTGAGGCGTTCTCGTTCATGCGTCCGTTGGCGGGTGTGCCTTTGCCCGATCGGCGAGGTTGATCAATCTGGCCTGGCCAGGACCTTCCCCTTTCATCGTTCCCACGTGTGGTGATACTTAGACCAACGTGCCGTTAAATAGCGTTACATTAGGCAGCGGGAACAGCACCTCCCGTCGGCCCGTATCGACGTCGGCCGGTGGGCGAGACAATGATGAAGGAGACGTCGATGATCAACGTCAGCGAACTGCGCGGCACACCCAGACCTACGGAATGTCCCGACCAGGCACGTAATGCCAAGGGGCGCAATAAGATCCGAGCACTGTCGTTGCTTGCGGCGATCGCGGCGGGAATCGGCGGATTCGGTATCGGTACCGAGACACCCGCGGCCAACGCCGATATCGGCGTGCGCTGCCTGTGGGCCGGTGAAGCCGTGCCGCAGGGCGTGGCGATCGCCGCGGGCGGCTGGATGTACCGGTGCCAGTCCGATTTCTTCGGCTTCGCGCGCTGGAACCGTGAGGGGTATGCCTCCGGTCGCAGCAGCGTGTACAACCCCGGCACCAACGGCAACCCCGCGGGCAAGTTCAGTCCGGGCGCGCGGCAGCCGGGCACCGATTACATGGACTACTGCGTCGGCAGTCAGCTGATCGAGGGGCGCGAAGATATCTACGAGGCCGTTGCGGACGGTCGCGGTGGGCTGTATTGGCGTGCGGCCGGGCCGATTTCGGACTGGACCTTCGATATGGCCGCGAACCGGCCGGGACCGTCGTGGCGGTCGTCGAGCCTGTGCGTCGACGGCAATTTGACCTGAGTCATCGACCGCGAAACTTCATACCGCCGATGCCCTTTCGGACGGTCGTGCAATTCCGTGCACGCCAACCGGGAGGGCATCGAGCTGTGTCGAGGAGTCAATTGCGTACTCGCGGGGTGCAATTGACTCTTTGGCACGGTTTGCGCTGGCAGGGGTAGGCGGTGCGGATGTCGAGGTGATCAGTCGGGTACGTCGCACATACGAATACGACCGCCGCTCCATCCGGAGCGCCGGTCGCATTCGTAATATTAAGAGCCGCAAGGGGAGTGGGTCAGCGGCTGTTACCCTCGCCGGGTACCCAGACCCACCGTCCGCCGTCCTTGCTTTCGTAGCCGCCCCGGCTCGAGTTGTCGCCGGAGGCGGCGTGATCCTGATCGGCGACACGACGGCTGCCCGAGTTGCTGTTGCTGTACCCGCCGCCGCGGGCACCCCCGCCATTGCTGTTGCTGTGGTTCCCAGGGGCCGCGACGGTCGACTGAATCGCCATCGCGGCGGGCGTGATCACCAGTGCACCGGCAACCGCACCGGCTATGACGACCTTCTTCGACTTGAGGTTCATGGTTACCGATATCTCCTTCGTCCCGCCGAGCCCGGACTTGGTCGGTAAGTGAAGTGTGCCGGGAATGCAGGTTGTCTGAGATCTATTGTGCCGCTATTCAGCGGCACAATCAATAGTGACCCGTTAGGAAATTCAAATCTTTCCAGATTCGAGGGCTCAGGCGGGGTTCGGTGCATGCTGATTCGAACGCCAGTGCGGCAAGTGGATTCGGCCACGCACGCACAGTAGTGGGTGCTGTACCAAGCTCCTTCTCGAGAGCGGGGACAACCTGCTTCAGGCGGGCAGGTGGACGACGCGCTGCTCCCACACGCCGTCGAGAACATCGGCCTGCCAGCGCTTGTTCAAGCCGGACGGCTCGGTGTTCAGCGTCGGCCACGCTCAGGAGTCACGCATACTCTCGTGACCCGCGCGGCGAGCGCCGAATGCGCGAGGAACTGCGAGCGCGGGCCGGGCCAGCGCAGCACCGGTTCGCACTGTCGGTTGTCATCGGCCGACATATGGATCACATGCTGTGACCCGACCTCGTCGAGCGGGTCGATCCGACAGTTCTTGTGCCAGCCGAACGGCATGAGATGTACCTGCTCACCATGTTCCTCCAGCCGCTCGGTGACCTCGGTCAGTACGTCGAGCGCCTCGGCGAGTTCGGCGAGCACATCGAATCCCGCTGGCGTGCTGTGTCTTTCGCCGGGACGCGGCAGGCACGCGAAGCCCTCGACGACGATCGGTCCGGCATCGGATTCGGTGACGATGCGCCGGAGCAGTTGCACGACGGTGCCGACGAGTGTGCGATCGCCGCGATCCACCCCGATCGTGATCAGCAGGCAGTCGTGGAAGCATCGGCGTGCTCCGATCACCGACGGTTCGATATCAATAGCGCACGGGCTCGCCGTCGTCACCGTGTATTCGACGGTGCGGCAACGATTACTGACGATGCGCATCGGCTACCTTCCGTCCGTTCATCCGGCCGCCTCGACGGCACCGGCGGCATCGAGGTCGACTACGGCGGTCGCCGTGCGCTCGATGATTCCGAGGCAGACCTCATCGGGCTGGTACTTCGGCTGAATGGCGCTGTGGCCGATGGTCGAGAGCCAGATGAAGTAGGGGTACAGAGCTTGCTGGCGGTAGGCCAGCCAGGCAGTGTCGAAGTCCGGTGCTGGCGCGCCGCAGGCCGCCAGGCGTTCTAGGTACACGGTTAATAGCTCGCGTTCCCAGGCTCGCCGGTCGGCCACGTCCAGACCGGAGGCGACAACATACGCGAAGTCGTAGGCCCAACTGCCGCGCAGCACGACCTGCCAGTCGGTGAAACCCATCCGGCCCGCGGAGGTGACGTAGGTATTGCCGATATGGCTGTCGCCGTGCAGGAAGGTCTGCGGTCCGGTACTGGCGATCTCGAGCGAGCGTTCCAGCGTGCGGTACAGCCGATCATGTTGGGCGGGAAGTACTTCCGGAATCACCGAAGCCGCGCGTCGAGCCCCGACCCGCGCCCGCTTGGACATGCCGATCAACCGGTCGAGATTGGCGAAATGCGAACGCGGCGCCTTGAGCCAGCTGTGCAGTCGGAGCCCTTCGTCGTCCCAGTACCGGGCGTGCCAGGTTGCCATGGTGCGCAACAGATCTTCGATCTGTGCGCGTCCGATGGGCGTGGCAGGGGTGCAGAAGCTTGCGCCCTTAGTGCTGACGATGTCTTCGAGCAGCGAGATCGAACGCCCCGACCGGCTGTCGACGGCGCTGTGATAGCCGCGCGGTGCCTCGATTTCCAGATTGGGGCGTACATGTTTGAAGAAGCCGGGTTCACCGTGCAGGATACCGGCCAGGTCGAGGGTGAGCCGCTGTTTGAAGTCCGCGGTGGTCTTCCCGAACAGATTTTCCGGCAGGCCCGCGACCTGGCCGATCTCGTTGTAGCCGACGGTGAGTTTCCACCGTGTCGAGGTACCGCTGCTGTTGCCCCCGATATCGAACGCTTCCACCTTCGCACCCGGATGGTCGTAGCACAGCACGGCGCTCAGCCAATCGGTGGTCAATTCTCGACCGGTCACCGGCACATCGCCCGCACGCAGGGCCTGTGGGCGGGTGACCGCTTCCCGCGCGAGATGACCACCGATGCGGGTGATTCCACGCACAACCGCGAGGGCGGGGTGCCGGGCGGGTGCCTCGGACTGCAACGGATCTCCTCTGCTCGGCGACCGATCGGATGCGCTGCCGATTCGCTGGTAGCGAGCCGCCGCTCTCGGACCCTATGGCAAACCGGGTAGCCGGAACATCCGTCATAGCGGGTAGGAATATCCGCATCGCGCGGCGAAATATCGCGCTGAGCGGGGGCGTGCATTCTGCACAACGTCGTGCTGGGGCATAGGATCTCCTGAGTGCAGGGTCCCCTTACCTCCGTATTCGTCGGTCGAGACGCCGAGGTCGAGCGTGTGGTCGCGCACGGTCTGCGAGCGACTGCGGGCAAGGGGGTGGTGGCGCTGGTCGAGGGCGAGCCCGGTATCGGCAAAACCGCGCTGCTCGATGCGGCTGTTGCCCGATACAGGACCAACGGTCTGACCGTGCGCCGGGGAGCCGCGAAGGAGTTGCAGCGGCAGGTGCCGTTCGCGGCCGTGTGCTCCTGGCTGGATAGCGATCGTGGCTCCGATCCAGTGCGTGCGCTGCTGCGCAGTGGCGATCGAGCGGGCGACGGTGCGGCCACGCACGAGTTCGCGATCACCGAGGCAATCCTCGATCTGGTCGACACTTGGTGTGCCGCTGGTCCGGTCGCCTTGATCATTGATGACGTGCACTGGGCGGACCGGCAGAGTCTCGCGGTGCTGAACCGGCTCTGCGGTGTCATCGCCGATTTGCCACTCCTGCTGGTCCTGGCGGCGCGTCCGCTGCCGCGCGACACCGGATTCGTCGCGTTGACGGCCGAACTCGCCGAACGTGGTGCGCCGACGATCCGGCTCGGCGCACTGCCCGAACCGGCCGCTACGGAACTGGTTCGGCATATGGTCGGTGCGACGCCGGGGCCGGGCCTGATGCGACAGGTCGTCGGTGCGGGCGGAAATCCGCTCTACATCACCGAATTGGTGGCCTCGCTCTTGCGTGACGAGGCGATTACGGTGGTCGCCGATACCGCCGACCCGACCGACCCGGCCGATAGTCCCTCCGCATCGCTGGCGGGAGCGATCGCGCAGCGGCTGGAATTCCTGTCACGGTCGGCTCGGCAAGTACTTCCGATGGCCGCCGCACTCGGGCCGACCGTGTACGTCGCGGAACTTGCCGCAGTACTGGACAGTCCGATCCTGGAAATCTGGAATGTCGTCACCGAGGCGACCGACGGTGGTCTGCTCACCCGCGCCGACTCCGAACTGATCTTCCGGCACGACCTGATTCGTCAGGTGCTCGCCGATCAGCTCCCCGATTCACTGCGCGCTGGATTGCTGCGCCGGGCCGGTCAGATCCTCTTGGCCACCGACGCACCCATCGAGCGGATCGCGTACTACCTGTCGGCGGGGGAGAACGAGCTCGATTCGCAGACGCTCGACTGGTTGGTTGCGGTGGCCGACAAGCTGATCGTGCGCGCACCCGAGATCGCGGTGCAACTCCTGCAGCGCGCGGCGGGCACCGCGCACCTCGGCATGCGTCCGGTACTGCTGCGGCTGCACGCCCAAGCGCTGCTGTGGAACGGTCGCGCGGCCGAGGCCGAAGCCTTGGTGCGCACGGCTCTGCTGAACCGGCCGGAGGATGATATTGAACTGCGTTGGTTGCTGATGCAGGCCTGCCATGCGCGCGGCGATCTGCGCGAAGTCGTCGCGGTTGCCGAAAAGGCCCTTGCCACACCGAATCTCACGGCCGAGGATGCGGGCAGGTTCCACGGGATGAGCGGCTTGAACAATTTCTTCCTCGGTCGGTTCGACGCGGCGGAGGCGGCCGGCGCGCAGGCGCTGGCGATCGGGGACGTGACCGAAAATCCGCTCGTGACCGGATACGGACTGTTGACCGTGGGTGCGGTGCGCTATACCCACAGCTATCTCGACGAGGCCCTGGAGCTGAGCAGCCGCATCCTGGCCGTCTTCGAGAATGGATTCGGTTCCGACCAGTTCGATCCCTATGTGCTCTACGCGCACTGCTTGATCGAGCTCGATCGGCTCGCCGACGCGGAAGCGGTGCTGCACAAGGCGATCGGGCACAGTCGGCGGATCCACGGTGTCTATCTGGGTGCGAGTGTGGTCGCCAAGGCCCGGCTCTATGTATTGGACGGCCGCTGGGACGATGCGCTGGTCGAATGTACTTCCGGCCAGTCGATACCCGACGCCTTCGGCTACACCCCGATCCTGCACAGTCTGTCCGCGCTGATCGGCATCCACCGCGGCACCTTCCTGCCGGATCCGGACGGCATCCCCGCACCGAACGACCAACTGGGCAGCAGTGGTTACGGCCAGTTCTATCCGTGGGTCAAGGCCCTGATGCTCGAGACCCGAGGTGACCCGCGTGGCGCGCTGGATCTACTCGTCGATGCGCATCAGCGCCTCGCGGGCGGATTGACCTCGCCCACGCTGTATTACATCTTCCCGGAGATAGCCCGTCTCGCCGCCGATGTCGGCGACGAGAAGGCGGCTGGCGCGGTGGTCGTGGCCTCCGCCGAGCTGGCTCGACGCCAACCGACCGCGGCCAGAACCGGCACCGCTCTGCTGTGCCGCGGTGTTGCCGAGCGCGATCCCACCGTCCTGCGCGCCGCTGCCGCCGAGTTCCGACGGGCGGGACGACCGTTCTACGAGGCGCAGGCATACGAGAACGCGGCACTATTGTTCGCCGCAGATGGGTCCGGCTCCGACGCCCGTAGCGCCCTGGATGCTGCCATAGAGCTCTATACCGGCCTCGGTGCATCTTGGGATACCGCCCGAGCGGTAGCGCGCATGCGCCCGTACGGAATTCGCCGCGGCGTCCGCGGACCTCGCAACCGCCCCAAGTCTGGACGGGACGCCTTGACCGAGACCGAACGCAAGGTAGCCGCCTTGGTGGCCGAAGGCTTTTCGAACTCCGATATCGCGGCGCAGATGTTCCTGTCGCGCAGGACAATTCAATCCCACGTCTCAAACATTCTGGCGAAACTCGGCATCGGATCCCGCCGCGACATCGCCGCCGCACTCTCTGGGAAATAACGCTGACTTCGAAGTCCCGCATGGTTTGTGGCAAGCCGATGCACTCGGGCGGAGATCTGCCTCGCCCGCCTGCTCGGCACACAATCACCCTAGTCATCCTGCCCGACACCTTCGACCCGGACCGTTTCGCTCCCGCCGCCGTCGCGGCTCGGGACCGGAATTCATACCTGCCCTTCGGCGCGGGCGGTCGCTTCTGTATTGGCAACGCGTTCGCGATGATGGAGATGCAATTGGCGCTGTCCACCATCGTCCGGCGGTTCGAGGTGACCATCGAGAACCCGGACTTCACCCCGATGTCCGGCCTTACCCTCAACCCCAAGTTCCCGATCATCGCCAAGGTAGCCGAACGGCGATCGAGCGTCGGCTAGACCCGTTCGATAGTCGCGATCCACGCGGGTGCGCCACTGTCGTGGTATCTCGTGTGGAGTCGATCCGGTTCGATCGCGCTGACCTTCCATTGATTGCCCGCATCGAACGCCGAAGTCAGCTCCTCCCGACTTACCGGGTGCGGGCCGATGTCGGGACCAATGTCGCTGAAGCACAACACATACAGGGTGCCGTGGTGCTCGGTCACCGACGACAGACTCGCCACGTATTCCGGGCGTTCGTCCGCGTCGAAGGTGTGGAACAGTCCACAGTCCAGCACCGTGTCGAATCTGCGTCCCAAACGCTCCAACCGCAATGCGTCAGCCACGGCGAACTCGACCGCGATCCCACGCTCCGCGGCCTTCGCCCGCGCGAGCGCCAATGCCGTCTCGGCCACGTCGACGCCGAGCACCGGCAATCCCAGCGCGGCAACGTGCAGCGCATTCTCGCCGGACCCGCACCCCGCATCGAGCACGGCCCCGCTGAATCCGCCTGCCGCCGCCAATCGCACGATCGCCGGCTGCGGCCCGACATCCCAAGGCGCAGGCCCGTCCTGGTACGACGCATCCCACGGCAGCCCCGTCGTCCGCTCGTGACTCGTCGGCCGCCGACCACCGAACGAATCCCCAGCCCGTTCCGCCACCGCCATCACCTCCAACACCATCCTGGCATTCACAAGGCCGCCGCACGCGGCATTCCGTCCATCACAGCTGGTCAGACGATCACCGTGCGTTGCCCTGGTTTCTCGCCATTCGTCGGGGAGAACCGGGTCAGCGCTTCGATGACGACCTCGCCGAGGTCCGTCGCCACATCGGCTCCTGGCACGACCCGATTCCCGCGCTGCTCGACGCGACACCGCTGGATTAGATACTGCGCCACGACATTTCCGACCTCGACCCGCTCGCAGCGGCCGCATCGTCTTACTCGGCGACGCCGCCCACTCCATGGCACCGTTCCGCGCCCAAGGCGGATGCCAGGCGTTCGAGGAGGCCGCCGTGCTCGCGGCTGAACTCACCGGCACTGTCGAATCCGCACGGCTCTCGCGCAATACAATCGGCGACGCCGCCCGCGGGTGCAGCGCATGGCCCGACATGATCCGAGGATCAGCCTGCCTGTCCACCGGTCCGCTCGGCTACGGACTGTTGACCCGGTTCACCCGGATCGTCGGTGGCGGCGTGGCCGCACGCGAGGCCGTCCGCCTCTGGAACTGGACGCTGCCAACCTCCCGGCACCGAGAAGAAAAATTCGGCAGGCGCTAGTGTGCGCTCTGATCGATGGTGTGCGAGGTGCAGGAGCAGGTGGATGCTGTATGGCCGGACGGCGGCGCAGCGGACGATCGACGAGCTGCTCGTTGATGCCGTAGCGGGGCGGCCGGGTGCCCTGGTCGTGCGTGGTGAAGCGGGAATCGGCAAGTCCGCGTTGCTGGAATACGCCAAGTCGGCGGATGCTCGCCTGCTCTGGGTTACCGGCATCGAGTCGGAGACCGAGCTTCCTTTCGCCGCACTGCATGTGCTGTTGGGTCCAGTGCTGGAGACGGTTTCGCAGTTGCCGCGACAGCAATCCGATGCGCTGCTGGCGGCACTGGGGTTCGGTTCGGCGACACCGGCGGACCGTTTCCTGATCGGTCTGGCCACCCTGAGCCTGCTGACCGAACTTTCGATGGACGGACCGCTGCTGTGTCTGATCGATGACGCGCACTGGCTCGATCAGGAATCGGCCGACGCACTGCTGTTCGCGGTGCGTCGGCTACACAGCGAGCCGGTCACGCTGATCTTCGCCGCCCGCGACGGGGAACGTCCCTTTCTCGCACCCGGCGTGCCCGAGCTGAATTTGACTGGGTTGGATCCCACGGCTGCGCAACAGCTCGTCGATGCCACCGCCACCCTTGCACCGTCCGCGCGCGACCACGTGGTTGCCGAGGCCGGTGGCAATCCGCTCGCCCTGCTGGAGATTCCGCGGACGCTCACACCCGCGCAGCGCGCTGGATCCGCGCTCGCATACTCACTCGGAGGTTCCGAACCGCCGTCGAGTCGGGTGCTGACAGGATTCCGTGAACGGATCCGGGCGCTGCCGGACGCCGCCCGACTCTGTCTGCTCGTTGCCGCCCTGGAAGACAGCGGGCATATCGAGCCGGTGACCCGCGCCCTACCCGCGGTTGGTGCGGCACTGACCGATTTCGCGCCCGCCGAGCATGCCGGTTTGGCCCGAGTCACGTCCTCGGGCATCGAATTCCGGCATCCGCTCATCCGTACCGCCGCCCGCTTGGCCTGCGATGTCGCCGAGCGCGTCGCGGCGCATACGGCGCTGGCCGGAGCCGTCGACGACGACCGCAGGGCCTGGCATCTGGCGGCGGTGACCGCGCTGCCGGACGAGGAGGTGGCCGCACGATTGGAACGGGCCGCGGTGCGAGCACGACGGCGCGGTGGGCAGATCGCGGTCAGTGCGGGCTATGCCCGCGCCGCCGAATTGTCGCCCGCCGCCGCGGACAGGGCACGACGCTGGACGATCGCGGCCACCGCCGCATATGAAGCCGGGTTACCGCAGCGCGCAACCGAGTTGACCGAGCGTGCGTCCGAGTTGACTGAGCGTGCACCTGGGTTGGCCGAGCGTGCGTCTGGGTTGACTGAGCGTGCACCTGGGTTGACTGAGCGTGCGTCTGGGTTGACTGAGGGTGCGTCTGGGTTGGGCGGTCGTGCACCTGGGTTGAATGAGAGTGCATCCGAGTCGACGGAGGGTGCATCCGGGTCGGTGGAGCGCGCAACCGGGTTGGCCGAGCGTGCAGCTGGGTTGGCCGAGGGTGCGTCTGGGTTGACTGAGGGTGCGTCCGAGTTGGCCGAGCGTGCATCCGGGTTGGCGGAGCGGACAACCGGGTTGGTCCAGTGTGGCCCCGGGTTGGCCCAGCATGCACCCGGGGCTGAGCCTGTAATCGAATCGGCACGGCACGCGGACTCAGCGGCGCTGCCCATCGAGCCAGCGATCGTCGCGGAACTCGCCAGGGTGCGCGCCGGGCTGGCCTTCGAGGCGGGACATCCGCTCGAAGCCACGCGCCTGCTACACGACGGTGTCCTCGCACTCACCGCGGCACAGGATCAACAGGCCAGCCTGGCGATGCTCGGCTGGGCCGCCATCTACGCCTGGTCCAGCCGCCCGCATCCGGATCAACTCGTACTGGCCCGCCGCACCGAGGAACTCGCCGCCCAGGTGTGCGGGCCGGAGCACGCGATTCACGCGCTCGCGCGCGATATCCGGCTGTTGTTGGAAGGGGATCGGCTGGCGGTCAATATCGCGCCGCACGATCTCGGCGATGTTGCCGCCCTACCGATCGACCTGCATCTTGTCGCCGCCTATCTGGGCTTCGCCCGCGGCGATGTGGACGGTATGTACCGCGACGCGACGCGCCTGGTCGACGCCTGCCGCACCGCGGGCCGAATCGGACGCATGCCCCAGGCCATGATGATGCTCGCGATCGCCGAACTCTCGACCGGTCGGCACCGGGCCGCACAGGCCACCGCCGCCGAGGGACGGCGGCTCGCGGAGGACATCGGCCAGCACTACTGGAAGTACTACCTGGCCGGTATCGCCGCATGGTTGGCGGGAGTGGCGGGTGCGGAGCAGGAATGTGCAGCCCTCGCCGCGGAAGCGATCGAGGAGGGTGGGATGTGGATGACCGGCATGGCCTGGGCCACCTACGCACTGGCCGCGCTCGACTGTGGTTACGGCCGGTATGCGCAGGTGCTGGACCGGCTCGACAAGGCGGCGGCCGGTCCGTGCAGGCACGCATTCGTCTGGCGCTACGCCTATCCCGACTATGTCGAGGCCGCCGTCCGTACCAGCGATCCGCAGCGCGCACAGCAGGCGCTGACCCGGTTCACCAACTGGGCCAAGGCGATCGACCAAACGTGGGCACTCGCGGTCCTGCATCGCTGCCACGCCCTGCTGACCGACGGCGATGCGGCCGATCTCTATGAGCGCGCACTGCGATTGCACGCGCGCGGCGATCAGCCCTTCGAACAGGCCAGGACCGAGCTGATGTACGGCGAATGGCTGCGCCGCCACAACCGCCGTATCGAGGCGCGAACACAGTTGCAGGCGGCGATGACGACCTTCGATCTGCTCGGTGCGGTCCCGTGGTCCGAGCGTGCGGCGGCGGAATTGCGGGCGACCGGGATCTCGGTATCGGACCAGAGCCGCGGATCCGATCCGCTGGCTTCGCTTACCCCGCAGGAACTTCAGGTGGTTCGACTGGCCGCGACCGGGGCTACCAACCGGGAAATCGGCACCCAGTTGTTCCTCAGCGCCCGAACAGTCGGCTATCACCTGTACAAGGCTTTCCCCAAGTTGGGTGTGGCCTCGCGTGCCGAACTCGCCAGGTACGCGATGACCTAAGTGTCTGTGCGAATCTTGCGGGCTACTACAGTCATTCGACAGACGCGGCCACGCTGTGTTCGTCCGTAGCGTCACCGGCATGAACATCCCCACCCAGACAGATGTGCTCGTCGTCGGCGCCGGACCGGTCGGCATGGCACTGACCGCATCGCTCGCCGATAAGGGCGTTCCCGTCGTCCTCGTCGACAAACAGGCCGCAGGCGAGAACACCTCGCGGGCCGCCGTGGTCCACGCCCGCACACTCGAGGTGCTCACCGAGCTGGGCGTCACCGAGAAGATGATCGCGCGCGGAATCATCGTGCCGCAGGCCACCGTTCGGGAACGCGACCGGGTGCTGCTGCACGTCGGTTTCGACGATCTGCCCACCGACTATCCCTATACCCTGCTGATCCCACAGGACAGCACCGAGCAGATCCTGCTGGAGCGACTGGAGGCCACGGGTACCCGGGTGACGCGGCCGTGTGAACTGACGGCGCTGGCTCAGGACCCGGACGGTGTCACCGCCACCACGGCCTCCGGCGACGTCATCCGGGCGCGCTATGTCGTCGGCACCGACGGTATGCACAGTCTTGTTCGGGAGCAGGCCGGTATCGCCTTCGAAGGCGACAGCTACGCACAGTCCTTCGTCCTCGCCGACGCCGTGCTCGGCGGTGATGTTCCTGATGCGGAGATCCGGCTGTACTTCTCGCCGGAGGGCGTTACCGTCATCGCACCGTTGCCGGGCGGACGGCACCGCATCGTGGCGACGGTGGACGATGCCCCACCGCAGCCCGACCAATTCCATGTCCAGCATTTGCTGAGTACCCGTGGTCCACAACGGAATCCGGCTACCGTCGAGAAGATCGTGTGGAGTTCGCGTTTCCGTGTGCATCATCGTTTGGCCGAGCACTACCGCGCCGGGCGGATCTTCCTCGCCGGTGACGCCGCGCATGTGCACAGCCCGGCCGGGGGACAGGGCATGAACACGGGTTTGCAGGACGGACTGAATCTTGCGGCCAAACTCGCCGCGGTCATCCGCGACGGTGCCGAGGACAGTGTGCTGGATACCTATGAGGCCGAACGACGTCCGGTCGCGGAGAACGTCGTCGCATTCACCGACAAGATGACCCGCGTCGCGACCGTCGGCAGCGCACCTTTGCGCGGCCTGCGCAATACGGTACTGCGCGCGCTGGACTGGGTCCCGGCCGTGCACCACACGATGGCCATGAACCTCTCCGAACTGGGCATCGATCCGCAGCGCGTCGGCTGAAGGTGACGAAAACCTAAGCCGATGTAAATGTGCGATTCGCCGGTTGGCGGGGGTGTGGTGGCTGCGTCAACAATTCCGTTGTCGGAGAAGTGGACCGCAAGGTTTGTACTCGACGGCGTAGGCGATTCAGCATCGATCGGAGTAAGCCAGTGCGGCCTCACGTCAGTATCGATATCCAACTCACCGAGGACGATCTCGCGGCCGCACTGCGTGCCGATGTCCTGCGGGGGCTGACCGGGCGCCGGAAGTGGCTGCCGTCCAAATGGTTCTACGACGCGCGGGGCAGCAAGCTGTTCGAAGCGATTACCGAGCTGCCCGAGTATTACCCCACCCGCACCGAACGAACGCTGCTTCGCCGCTCGGCCGATGCGATCGCGTCGGCGGCGGCCGAGGCCGGGGAACTGATCGAACTCGGCTCGGGTTCATCGGAGAAGACACGTCTGCTCTTGACCGCATTGTGCGCGCATGGATCGTTGAAATCCTATCTACCGCAGGATGTTTCCGAATCCGCGCTACGCGCGGCCGTGACCTGGATCCACGAGGAGTACCCCGAACTCGCGGTGCACGGTGTGGTGAGCGACTTCACCAGCATGCTGCATACCTTGCCGCGCGGTGACCGGCGGATCATCGCCCTGCTCGGAGGCACACTCGGCAACCTCATCCCCGAGGAGCGCGCGGATTTCTATCGGTGCGTCCACGAGGTCACCGAGCCGGGAGAACAGCTGCTGCTCGGAGTCGGATTGGTGGTCGATCCCGCCGTCATGGTCCCGGCATACGACGATGCCGCGGGTGTGACAGCCGAGTTCAACCGCAACATCCTGCAGGTTGTGAATCAGCGGCTCGGCGCGGATTTCGAGCCGGATCGTTTCGCGCATATAGCGGTATGGGATCCCGACAACCAGTGGATCGAGATGCGGCTGGAGGCCACCGCCGATATGTCGGTCACGGTCGCCGAGCTGGATCTCGTCGTCGACTTCGCGGCGGGCGAGCAGCTGCGCACCGAAATCTCGGCGAAGTTCCGGCTGACCGAATTTCATCGAGAACTCGAAACTTCCGGCTTCCAGGTGCAGCAATCGTGGGCCGATCCGGATGATCGGTTCGCGCTGGTTCTCGCCCGCAGAGGATGAGCGACCTCGTCGCACCGAACCGGGTCGCGCCCGCACCACCGCGGCTGCGTTCGGTCACCGGAGGCTGGATTGTCGCGGCGGCGGTACTCGGTTCGGCGGTAGTGGTGCTCGACGCGTCGGTCGTCAATATCGCTGTGCCACGGATCGGCTCGAGTCTCGGCGACGATGTGGCCGATCTGCAGTGGGTAGTCGGTGGTTACACCCTGGCATTGGCATCGCTGATTCTGGTCGGCGGGGCGCTGGGGGATCGGTTGGGGCGGCGCACGGTATTTATCTGGGGCAGCGTCGGTTTCGCGTTGGCGTCACTGTTGTGCAGTGTCGCGACCTCGATGGAAATGCTCGTCGCGGCGCGGGTGGTGCAGGGTATCGCGGGTGCGTTGATCACACCGGGCAGCCTGGCACTGATCTCGGCCTCGATCGATCGTCGCGACCGCGGTGCCGCAATCGGCTTGTGGGCCGGGCTCATCGGCATCATCGAGGCGGTGGGTCCGATCGTCGGGGGCTGGCTGACGGAGCTGGCCGGGTGGCGCTCGGTATTTCTCGTCAATGTGCCGTTCGCCGTAGCCGTTGCCGTCGTATCGGTGCGCTACCTTCCGGAATCTCGGGATGCGGACGCGCGGCCGCTGGACCTGGCGGGTGCGGCGACCGCCGTGGCCGGGTTGGGTGCGCTGACCTACGGGTTCATTGGTGCGCGCGGGTGGATATCGCTGCTCGGCGCGGCGCTGCTGGGGATATTCGCATTGATCCAGATGCACGGGGCACATCCGCTGTTGCCGCCGGCACTGTTCTCCTCGCGGGTGTTCACCGCGGCCAACTTGGTCACCGCCGCCGTTTACGCGGGTCTCGGCGGCGTCTACTTTCTGTTGCCCTTGCAATTGCAGATGGTCGCGGGGTACTCGCCGCTGGCGGCGGGCCTGGCGACGGTGCCGATTAGCGGCATCATGCTGGTCTCGTCCGCGTCGGTCGGTCGGTGGGCGCAGCGACACGGCGCACGGATCCCGATGATCCTCGGGCCTTTACTCGCCGCGTGTGGCGCCGTTCTACTGACCGGGATCGGTTCGCGCGCAACCTATCTCAGCGCAGTATTCCCGGGAACTGTCGTGCTCGGTATCGGGTTGGCGGTGTTCGTGGCTCCGCTTACAGGTGCGGTGTTCGCGGCGGTATCCGCAACGGACTCCGGGATCGCCTCCGGGGTGAATAATGCCGTCGCCCGCACCGCGCAGTTGCTCGCCGTCGCCGCGCTGCCGGGGCTGGTCGGTATTTCCGGCGCGCGACTCACCGATGCCGTCGTGTTCGGCAGTGGCTTCCGCATTGCCGTGTTGATCTGTGGCGCACTGCTTCTCACCGGTGCCGTGCTGGCCGCGGCCTTGATGCCGCGGCGGTCGGACTCAAAGCTGCGGTGATCGAGCTCGGT
This sequence comes from Nocardia sp. NPDC050408, assembly GCF_044458905.1. NCBI lineage: Bacteria > Bacillati > Actinomycetota > Actinomycetes > Mycobacteriales > Nocardiaceae > Nocardia > Nocardia sp. NPDC050408. The sequence goes on from NZ_JBITIL010000029.1 coordinate 50,265, forward strand.
GGTGTGCTGGCCGTACACGTGCTCGCCGTCCCCGAACGGCGGGAAGGCATTTCCCGGGCGCGACTCGTCGTAGCGTTCGGTATTGGCTTCCGTGTCGCTCTGTTGATCTGTGGCGCACCGGTACCGGCCGTGGCCTTGATCCTCGGCGGTCGCAATCGCCGACGGTGATCGAGCCTGATGGTTTGAGGATCGGCCTGTTCGCCCGGTGCCGAGCTGATCCACGGAATCCCGGAATTTCGCGTCGGAATGGGTGCTGACGCTCATCGAACGGCCCGAATGAAGGCCAGTGCGGTGCGACTAGCTTGATTGCGAGTGCGTCACTCGCCGCGGCGTCGACGCCGTGCGGTGGTCGCAAATCGCGGATCCGGTGCCCGGTCGGGCGGTGCGGCTCACCAGCGTGCTCATGGTCAGCGCCGCTTCGGCATCGACCGAATTCACCGCGGCGGCAGCCGGATTCCATCGGTAGCCGTAGCTGTGGATGGTCGTAATCAATCCCGGGCGGTTCAACTTGGTTCGCAGCGCATTGACGTGCACGTACAGCGAATGCGATACCGCGACGAACGCATCTCCCCAGATACGATCCAGCAATTGCTGACGGCTGACCGCCGCACCGGGCTGTTCGAGCAGGGCCCGCAACACCGCGAACTCGACCCGGGTCAGCTGCACCTGTCGACCGGCGACCTCGACCGTCTCGGTCTCCAGGTCCACCTGAACATCGCCCGCGACGACCGCCGTTGTCGGCGCTGAGACGGCGGCCACTGGAATGCGTCGCGTGATCGCATACAGCCGAGCCGCCAACTCGGCCACCCGCGGCGGTTTCACCAGATAGTCGTCGGCGCCACTGCGCAAGGCCCGCACCACCGAACGCTCATCGGTATCCGCGGTGAGCACGACCACCGGCACCGAGCTGACTTCGCGCAGCTTGCGCAGCGCCGTCAGCCCGGACATATCCGGCAGATCGAGGTCGAGGATGACCGCGTGATAGCGATGATGCGTAACCAGCAGATCCGCGCCCCGACGTTTGCGATCGACATGATGCCCACGCAGGCGCAGCTTGTGCACCAGTGCCTCGCCCGCATCGTCGTTATCGTCGACCACGATCACCCGCATACCCGACACCTCTCGGCAGCATTCGAATGCACTGCCCGGCCGACTTTCGCCGGGACCGGACTACTGCAATTCGAAATCTAGGGCAGTGGCGCGGCAACATCATCCGCCATCCGGGACCGAAATATCCGCATCGGCGATAGGTAGGGAGGGCCGAGACGCCGAGTGTCTCATTCAGCGGTCCGGCACGCAGCGCGCCGAACCGACCGTGCCGCAATCAGCACGGTCGCCCATCCTGTCCTGAACTCCGGGCAGCCGCGAGACTATCCTCGGTTCATCCCGCGACACCCGTACCACGGTAAGGCGTTGCCACGGTTGGGAATCGCCCTCGAATCAGTCGGCCGAAACCTCGCTGCGATCGCCGCTCCACAACGTGTGGTACTTGCCGGGTGCGTCGATGCGCTCGTAGGTGTGGGCACCGAAGAAGTCGCGTTGGCCCTGGGTGAGGGCGGCGGGCAGTCGCTCGGCGCGCAGTGCGTCGTAGTACGAGAGCGAGGATGCGAACGCGGGCACCGGAATTCCGAGCAGCGTGGCGGTGGCGACCACGCGACGCCAGCTGTCGATTGCCGTCTCGATCGCCTCACGGAAGTACGGCGCGAGGATCAGGCTCGGCAGTTCCGGGTTCTGGTCGTAGGCCTCCTTGATCCGGTTCAGGAAGCGGGCCCGGATGATGCAGCCGCCGCGCCAGATGGTGGCGAGGTCGCCGGGGTGCAGGTCCCAGTTGTATTCGGCGCTGCCCGCGGCGACCTGATCGAAGCCCTGGGCGTACGCGACGATCTTCGACGCGTAGAGCGCCTGGCGGATGTCCTCGGTGAATTGGGCGACGTCGGTGGGCTTTTCGCCGAGCTTGCCCGCGGCGAGACCGACCGCCGCCTTGCGCTGCGCACGCGATCCCGACAGCGCACGTGCGAAAACCGCCTCGGCGATTCCGGTGACCGGGATGCCCAGATCGAGTGCGGACTTCACGGTCCAGCGCCCGGTGCCCTTCTGCTCGGCCGCGTCGACGATGACATCCACCAGCGGCTGACCAGTCTTCGCATCGACCTGGTTCAGCACCTCGGCGGTGATCTCGACGAGGTAGCTCTCCAGTTCGCCGGAGTTCCACTGCGTGAAGACATCGGCGATCTGCTTGGCGCCGAGGCCGAGCGCGTCACGGAACAGGTGATAGGCCTCGCCGATCAGCTGCATATCGGCATATTCGATGCCGTTGTGCACCATCTTGACGAAGTGTCCTGAGCCGTCGGGGCCGATATGCGTGCAGCACGGTGTCCCGTCCACCTGCGCCGCGATGGACTCGAGCAGCGGGCCGAGGGATTCGTAGGATTCCTTCGGGCCGCCCGGCATGATCGCCGGACCGTTGAGCGCACCTTCCTCGCCGCCGGAGATGCCCGCGCCGACGAAGTTCAATCCGCGCGCCTTCATGGCGGCCTCGCGGCGAATGGTGTCGGTGTAGAGCGCGTTGCCACCGTCGATGATGATGTCGCCGGGCTCCATCGCGGCGGCGAGTTCCTCGATGACCGCATCTGTCGGATCGCCCGCCTTGACCATGATCAGCACCCGACGCGGTTTCTCCAGTGCCGCGACGAACTCCTCGATCGTCTCGGTGCGCACGAAGTTGCCGTCTCCGCCGTGTTCGGCCAGCAGGGCGTCGGTCTTGGCGATGCTGCGGTTGTGCAGTGCCACCGTGTAGCCGTGCTTGGCGAAGTTCCGGGCGATATTGCTACCCATGACCGCCAGGCCGGTAACCCCGATCTGTGCGGATCCTGTTGCGGACGCCATATATCAGCCCTCTCCGTTCGGCGTTGTTACCGTCGGTCGAAGCCTAGTCCTAGTCCTACTCGGCGCTTCGCTGGTGTTCGCCCGCTTCGAACAATTGCGGGTCCGTCGGAGTTCCGCGCTTCGTCCGGGGGCGCCGGGTAGCAGTTCGGGTTCGTCGGCGGGCTCATCCCGGCGACCGGCGTCTCAAGGGCCGAACTGGGTGAGGACCATAGGATTCGGTCCGCCGTGGACGGAGGCGTTCGCCTGGTCCACCCAGATCTCGTGCGCACGGCGCGGGCTGATGCCGAGGGCCGCCGCGATGGTGTCGGCGCCAGGGGGCATCGCGCCCCGCGCTGGGACGTCCGTCGGATCCGGTGGGGGGCCGCCGACCGCCGTCTGCGTGTCGGGATCCGGAAATACGCTGAGTGCCACGCGCCGCGTCCAGTTGCCGATTCTTCCGAGCACGTGTGCGATGCCAGCTAGGGCATCGGTTCCGGTGCCCCACACCAACTCTCGCAATTTCCCGGGAAGAATGCCGAGCAAGTAGCCGTCGACGACCTTCATCATGTATTCCTCGGCCCGTCGACTGCCGATCATCGACCAGAGTCGGGCGGCCAGATACCGGGAGCGCAGGTACTCGTCCGAATCGGGGTCGAGCGCTCGGCAGCCGGGGAAGTGCAGTGCCGACCACAGGTCGTCTTTCAGGTGCGCATTCCAGATCTTGTATTCCTCGGGGGTGAGTACTCCGCGCATCCGCTCGCGGTCGCCGTCGAGCATCGGCCTGCCCGAGAAGTACTGCATCCGGCCGCGCGCGATCGCCAGGAGCTGGGGCAGTTCGTCGAACGATGTGTCGCGTGCGAACTGCTGCCCCCGGCTGATGCGCTCGGCGGTGTCGCGGTTGCTCGGTTGCTCCGGCTCTTCCTCGGGCATGGTCCGGAACTTGTACACGATGGTCGTCTTATCGCCCTGCACCCGTTTGACCTGTTTGAAGAACAGTGAGCCAGGGCTGGTGCGCGGCAGGTGCAGTAGCTGCTCGGCCTTCAGACCCGTTGCGACGAGCAGGGTCAGGGTCACATAGGCGGGAAATCGCTCGAGTATCCGTCCCAGTTCGAGGAAGTCCTTCTCGGTGAGCTCCACCTTGCGCAGCGTCTTGATATCTCCCGAGAACAACGCGTCGAACCATTTCCCTCGATTGCTGACCCACTCGTCGCCGTACAAGTCCTCTGGTTCCGGCATCGGCAGGTCGCGGATATACCAGAAGGCATCTGGATCGATCTCGAGCAGTTGCCGCTTCAGGTCGGCGATCGTTTCGAGTTCCTCGGCGGTGAATGTCTTCGGATTGTCCGGCGGTTCGGGTTCGGTGTGTGCCGTAGCGCCGCGCGCCGATTCCTGCTGTGTGCCCGCTGTTCGGGTGAGTGGCACTTTGTCAGCGGCAGCAGCGGCGTCGGAGGCCGCCGGTGGTCCCGTGATCGGGCCTCGGCGCGGGAATGATCGGGCTGCGTCGGGGAGCGGTTCGTCGCGGGCGGACAGCTTGTTGCCAGCGGATTTCAGACGGGCGACGAAGGCTTCCTCGATATGCGGGTAGGGCTGCTCCCACTTGTCGAGCATTCGGATGCGGGGCGTCGACGGCTCTTCGGCTTCCGGGTCGGCGTCTGGATCGGGGTCCCCGACGTTGGTGTCGAAGACGATGACGTCGTCGTCGACTCCGGTGACCAGCCAGCTGTGCATTTCGGTGCCGTCGTCGACGAGGAACGCAATACTGTCGGTTCCGTTGTCCCGGTTGCGGACCTCCTCGATGCTCGACGCGAGCATATCGGCCACGGTCGCGCCGGTCGGCGGATGCACCGGGACGAGCTGTGCTGTGATGGCTGCTTCCAGGGCTTCCCAGTCGTTTTCGCCTGGGGCGGGCTGGATTCCGGCGTCGACGCCGAGCGCCCAAGCTGCCCGCGATGTTTGGTTGACGCAATCCTCGAGGGGGTGACCCACGCGGCGGAGCCGGGTCAGTGTTCGTTCGAGTGCGTTCGTGCCAGGCATCGAGGGCGCGAGTCGGCTGGACGCCAGGTTCGTTATTTCGTCGCCGCGGTCCTGCGTTGTGTCGGCGAGCAACGACGTGAGCTCGCCGTGTAATCGGCGTATCTCGCGATGGGCGGTCCCCGGTGCCTGCCCGAGTGTCAGCCGGGTATCGACCACGGACAGGACTTCGGTGATTCTGCTCAGCAGGTCGAGTCCGGTGGTGCGATCGCCGGTCTGCGTCAGGTGATACCGCGCGACGGTCATCAGATCCGATAGATACGCGTGCGCCGCGGCGGCGAAGTCGCGGTCGGAACCTGCCTGAATTTGCGTGAATGAATCCGCGTGGTCGGGCAGCGCCCGCTGGGCATCGGTCACCGGATCAGGGACCGGTGTCGCGGCGTTCTCGGTCGAGACCGCCTTTCGGTGCCAAAGCAATCCGAGTAAACCACCGCCGCGGTTGACCACGCGGCGGGCGGCAGCCCCGGCTGCGGCGGCTCCGATGACAGCCACCGGAATCCAGCCGGCCGGCGTGATGCCCTGAGACGACAACAGGGCGCCGCCGAGTAATCCGCCGATTGCGGGGCCGGCCCCGAGGACCAGACTCTTCGCGCTTGTCGCCCGGCCATAGACGCTGCGCGGAAGAACATTCTGCTCGTAAGACGCAATCCTGGCGTTCATGCTGACACCGAGCGCTGAGATACCGAATGCGCCCGCTGCGAGCGCAATAGGGTTGGTGCTGACCGCCTGTAGCGCGGCGACACCCGTGAACCCAGCCAGTGACACCGGATACACGACATCGGCCCGCACCTTCTCGATGAACCGGACCGGCAACAGTCCGCCGACAACGCCACCCACCCCCGTGGCGGCCAACACCGCCCCGGCGGCGACACCGGGCAGTGCGGCATCGTTGAGCACGGCGGCGGTGCGGAGGTTGAGGGCCGCGAAGCTCGCGTTGGTGAGCAGAGTGAGACCGGAATATTCGCGCAGAAACGGCTCCTGCCATACCGCCCGCACACCCTCGCCGATATGGCGCACCGAATCTCGGAAGCCATGCGTCGGCGCCGAGGTGCGGCGCGGAAAGGCGTCGCGCAGCCGAGACAGCGTTCCCAGGTTCCATGCGTAGGAGGCGCCATTGGCGGCGAACGGCAACGTTTTCACCGCATCCAGCAGGATGGGGCCGAGTGCTCGTCCGCCGGTCGCCGCGATGGAGGCTTCGATTTCGGATAGGCGGTTCGCTCGCGGGCGCTGCGCGGGTGTGACCAGGTCCAGGACTACCGACCGGAGACTGCGCAGGTAGAAGATGGTCGCTGTACCCTCGACCATCGTTGCCGCGGCGAGCGCAGTGCCGAGATGCCCGCGCGCTCCGGACAGGACCAGCGCGCCGGCGCCCGCGGTACTCATCAGACCGACGGACTGTGCGATGAGCATTGTCCGCCACCGGTCATGGAAATCGGCGACGTAGCCGGCGGGGAGTTCGAACAAGACCTGCGGGATGAACACGGCGAATGAGGCCAAGCCGGCGGCCATCGGCGAGCCGGTCAGCTCCAGCATCAGCAGCGGCAGCGCCGACCGTTGCACGTTGTCGCCGATGCCGGTGAGGGCGTTGGAGATGTACAGCTGCCGGTAGGGCTTATTGGTGCTGAGCAGTTCGCGCAGCGAAACCGGTTCTTCGGCAGGCGGATTCGGCTGTCCGTCCGATGGTCCGGTCGCGTGGGCGTCACCGTCGAGGTTCGGGTCGCGGGCAAATACCATCCCCATGCTGTGTTGTCCGGGCAGCGCCGGGATTCGATCGAGATCGAGGCCGGTCGGGTCCGGGCGCTTGCCTTTGGGGAGGTCGAGAGCCTCGACCACATCGGGTACGGCACCGCGGCGGTGAGGTGCGGGTTCGAGTCCGCGTCCGGCGTCGGCGTCGGACCGTTGCCACGGCGACGCGGTGGTCGCGTGGGTAACCGGACCGGTGGCGCGCCGAGTTCCATTGTCCGGCAGTATGTTCGGCTCGTCCTCGGATTCCGGCGCATCGGCGCCCATGGCCGCGGCCAGTGCCGTCGCGTTCGCTCGCCACCAGAACAGGTCACGTAGTCGTCCCGCCGCGTCCGAGGGTGGACGGTGCTGTGCACGTTCGGCCAGGTCGGCCTTACCGGCGCAAACCAGAGCGATATTGCGCAGCGATATCGTCGGCACGCGCAGCTCGGAATCGAGGTAGATCAGATAGCCCCCATGGATCCGCTTGACGCTGCGGACGGTCGACGGCATAGCGGCGGCGAGCCGGACCGCGCCCCAGCGGCCCACCGGGTTACGGCCGCGGCTGAGGCCCAAATACCGGTCCGTCGCCTGCGGGGCGGAGCCGCCGGCATGCGTCACCGGATCGCGATCGTCGGCCACGGCGAAGACATTGTCGGCACCGATACCGAATTCGTCCGCGTGAGCCATCGGCCCGGCCCCCGGGGATCCGGTGAGGACCACCTGATCGATATGGGCGGCAAGTCGGCGGCCCATTCCCGCGTAGCAGAGTGTGGTCGAGCCATAGCTGTGCGCGACCACGGTTCGCAGTCGCGGCGGTGCGGCGCCCCCGGGTAGGCCCGCCCAGGTCGCGCGTGTCGCGTCGTAGGCGGCGATCTCGGCGGCCACGATATCGCCGCCCTGTTCGGCAAGTTCCGACGACCTGATCTCCTCGACCGTATTCGGGTGATGGAAGCCGATATCGATAATGGTGGCCGTCGGGACACCCGGATTGTGTCGGGCCGACTCCGCGTACTGCGCGAGGACGGCCTGCGCACGCTTCGGCAGTTTCTGGAGCGTATTACCCACTCCACCGAGCTGCCTTGTGACGATCGCCGCTTTGTCGGCATCGTCGATCGACACGATGATGCGGCCGTCGCCGTCATAGGCGGTCGCGTCGTAGGCGATCAATTGCACTGGGGGCGAATCGAACTCGCGCACGTCCTGTTCCAGGGCGGCCAGGTGTTGCAGAGTTCGCACCAGGTTGGTCAGGTGCACGGTCTCTTCGGGGGAGAGGACGTGGCCGGGCCGTCCGAGTCGGAGCAGGGCCCGTGCTTCGGTGAGAAGTCCTTCGTTGTCGGCGTCGGGCTTGCGTTCCAGGAAGCCCTTGATGTCGTCGATGATCGATCGGCGGTTCGCCTCGTCCCGCACGGTGTACGGAACACCGTCGGCGTTGCCGATCTGATGTGGATGTCGCAGGATCAGCGCGGCCTGCTGAATGTCGGTGAGGGCGTTCCACCATCGCGCCACCGCGTTGGCGCGGGCAGCCGACGCCTGGACCACATCTTGGGGATCCACCGGCATCGTCAACGACAACAGCGCCGCGTCCGGTCCCAAGTACTTCCGCAGTTCGGCGATGCCACCTACGGCCAGTTGCTCCACTTGGGCCGGCCCGCACCCGAGCCGGTCGAGCAGAGCCTGCGCGCGGTCCGGAATCTCGGGGTCGACTTCGGTGTTCGGATTCGTCTCGGCGGACGTGTCGGCGGCCGGAGTATCGCCAGCATGGCGGAAGCGCTTGCCGGCGTTGCGTTTCAGCGCGGACCACGGGTTGTCGGGGTCCTCCTGCGCCCGTTGGGCACTGCCGCGCCTCCGGCCGCCCGGTAGCCGGTGAGCGTGACCCTTCATATCCTTTCCGTAGGCGTTCAGCACGCCGAGATCGTCCTGGTTGCCGCGCGGTGCCTCACTGAATTCGCTTGGCCTGCCGCCGACGCGGTCGAGGGCGTGATCGGTGCCGGCACGGTCCGGCTGCGTGGGCGACTTTTGCCATGGCGTCGATGTGGGCTGGTCTGTGTATGTCTTGCTCTCCGCGATTCCGCGCAGTATCGCGCTCTCGATTCCGGATAGTTCGGGACCGGTGTCCGCCCGGTGCATCGAAGATATTGTGCGGACATGCGCGGCCAGTTTGTGCGGAGACTCTTCGGCGGCAGCGGAACTGGCAGGCTGCGGTGCGAGCTCACTCCGTCGTGACACGCCGAGCTTGTCACGGATCCGCCGGACGTGGGTTTTGACGGTTTCCACCGGCATCCCCAGACTGTCGGCGATTTCCGCGTTGGTCTTGCCTTCGGTGATCAATGTGTGGATTGCTTGCTGGCGTTTGGACAGCGGGCGATTGCCGGGGGTGGCGGCGCTGGCGGTGTCCGGTAGGTCGGCAGACCGCTCTTCGGCCGGATTCTCCTGTCGTGCAGGGGGTTTGCGTAGCTGCCGGGGCTTTGCGGCGGCCGGCGCGAGTTCGGAGTGGATGTTGGCTCCGGCCTGCGCGGTACCGGTGGGACGATCTGCGTCGGGTGCATCGGAGGACACTCCGGTTTGGTGGTTGTTGATGTCCTCCAACATCTCCGTCAGCGCCACCGTCGTATCGAATGGCTCTGTGGGGCCTGGCTGGTCGAGAGTTGCTCGGAGACGCTGCGCGACTGTCAGGAGATGCGCTACCAGCGGGTCACGAATTTCCTGCAGCAGTTCGGGTGTGCGGGCGGCGCTGACCAGGCTCTGCGTCTTCGCGTCGGATCGGAGCATGCGGCGGGACGATTCTCGATGCGCGCGCAGTTGTGGGTCGGCTTCGGCGGCACCGAACGCGAGCAAGGTAAGTCGTGCGATCTCCGCGTCGAGACGGTGGAACTCGCGCTCGAATTGTGCTGCGTGTGCAGCGGCCATTTGCTGCTGCGCCGATGCGGTGTCGTCGTCGCGCGCCGTGGGCCACCGGTCGCGCGCCGCGCGCCATCGGTCCCGTGCTGCCCGCGCGCGCTCGCGTTCGGCCACCAGGTTGGTGCGGTCATCGAGCAACTGCGGCAACGGGATTCGATCGCCGGATGATTTGGTGACGCCGTGGCGTTCGAGGAGCCGATCGAGGTGGGAAACGATGTTGTCGATGAGTGAGTGTGCGGCCTGACCGGCAGGTGTCACGGGCTGCGGTTCGAGTCGCGTCGGGCTGAACGAGGTGGACCATGCGCGGCCTCGGTCATCGACCTGCACACGCCGGTATTCGACCCGAATCCCAGCCTGCGCCAAGGCTTCCCGGGTCCGCAGTGGCAGGAGATGGTCGGGATCGGCGAACGGGGCCGCGATGGTGAGGAGATTGCCGTCGAGCCTGGCCCACCGTCCGATTCGTTGTCCCGGCAATTGATCAAGGCACTGCTGGGCCGCGGCGGCCGCGGCTTGTATACGGACTGTTCGCAGATACTCGGTGAGCATCTCCAGGCGCGCAAGCAGCATGCGCTGTCTGGCAGCGTCGGCCGGAGTCATCCGGTCCGGATCCACCGGGTCGGGGAACAGCCGCCGTCGAACCTTTGCGGTTCGGGCGAGCTTGCGCTGTGCGTCGGCGATCCGCGCGCCCCATACGGGCTGGGCCTGCGGCAGCTCCGCTGTCGATGCATTGTGCTGCCGCGGCCTCGCCGAGGGCTCGTCCGGTTCGTCGGCCGCCCACAACGGTTGTGTGTCGGTGTTCGGGGAACACAGCTGCCACAGTCGATCCTGGCGTCCGGCGGTCGACGCCCGCACCGGCTCTGGGGGTTTCTCGACCAGGACTCGGCCGGTCGAATCCACCCGGACGCGGCGCGTTATCACGGGAATCCCCAACTGCTCCAGCATATCCCGCAGTATGTTGGTTGCCTCGGAAGGTTGCCCTCGGCCTTCGAAAACCTCTACCCCGACCTCGTCGACGATCCGTCCATAGGGACCCAGCGACAGACCACCGCGAGCAGCGGCGACGTGCCGCATCACCTGCCGTTCGGCTCGGGTACGCGCGTACGCCAACTCGGCGTCGAAACCGGCGCAGCGCCGCATGATCGCATCGATATGACTCAGCAACGCCCGCAACCGGCTTCGTATCCGGTCGTCGGTATCCGGATGGGACAGTGCTGCCTCGGCCCGGGCACGCAGATCGACCACATCCAGGTATGCCTGCGCGGCACCGGCGTCGGCCCACGCTCCGAGACCGAGGAATTCGGCCAGTCCATCGGTCCCGACCAGCAGCTGCCGGACCTCTCGCAGGAGATCGGCCCGCTGCCAGGCCGTTTCGGACATATCATGCAGCCATTGCCCCAGTTCGCCGGTCGGTGCATGCTCCCACTCGGAGAATCCGGGCAGCGGGTCGCCGGTATCGGATTCATGACTGTGGGTATTGGCGCCCCACATTTCGGCTCGTTGTCGATCCACCGAGCGGGCCAGCTCATCCAATCCGAAGGTCTGTCGACCGTCCCGGCCGACGCACATCAGGATCGGATCGGTGGTCTTCATCTGCTGCTGTTCGTCGGGCGACAGGTCACGCCATCTCCGAGTCAGCCGTACCAGTACGCCATCGGGGCGCATGCTTGCGCGGAATCCGAACGCTTCGGGAATCGGTCCGCGGTCCTGTGCTCGGGCAGCGGCAACCACATTGCGCCGCTGCGCATCCCGCCATACCTGCGCCACCGGAATCCCACGCAGTAGTGCCTGTAGCGCGTAGGCCGGGTGGGTGAAATCGGCGGGGGCGCTGTTACCGAATGCATTGTTCGCCTCGGCGAGCGCCTCTTTCGGGTTGAAGACCGGGCGATCACCGAGGGTGGGCTCGGCTACGCCCGGCTTCCGGGATTGCTCATGCCCTTCGCCCGGAAACAGCTCCTTCAGTTCTCGGCTATAACCATCGAGCAGGTCCAGCCACTCGTCGAACCGAGTTTCCTTCGGGAGGGCACCCGCCTGCTTCAGTCCCGCGAAATGGGTGTACAGGAAGCCGAACGCTTTTGCCTCCAGCCAGCCGCTGTAGTCGCGTCGCCTATCGAAACGAGCGTCCGAGGGGAGCGTGCCGGCGATCCGCTGTTCGGTGAGTTCCGGGTATCGTGGTTTTGCCTCCCTCGACAAGTAATGGTATGGATCGCGCAAGTGGGCTATTTCATGGCGGATAAGATCGTAGGCGGGATCTCCGGTCGGTGCGTTCAACAAGCCCGCTTCGACATTTCTTTTGAATCCAGCTCGAAAGCTTTCCGGGTTTCCAAAATATGTCTCGTTGAGGAGAATGAGATGTTCCGGGCCGCCCCATGGTCCGGTGGCAGCGTATGTTTCGTTTTCAATGGGCAGGACGACGATCGCATCGATTCGAACCGAGTCGTCCTCCGTCAACTCGTCTACGATCGCATTTCGGATCGATAGGGCCGTATCTATCGAAATCGTCGACTTGTCCAGACCCACTATTTCTATTCCATAGGTCAGGAACAAATCTGCCGCGATCGCCTGTTTGAGGTATTTCTCGGCTTCCGCGTCGGGATGCGGAACGGGGGATTCGGGCAACGAGTATGCAGGCGGTATCCACGATGCGGTGGCGGAACCGGATGTCACTGCGGAGGCGGCTTTGCTGAGGTTGCTGCCGTTACCCGTCGGCGAAGGAGTTGGCGGCGTGTCGGGGGTGCCCGACTCCTCGCGGTCGATCTCTACCTGAGCGGCCGGTGGGGTCGGCTCCGATTCGTCATGCGACTGCGGCGAGCCGGGTTGGGCCGGTCCATCGGTGGATGGGCCGGACGGCCCGGCAGGGTGATACCAATACTTGGCCGAGGCTGCTGCGGCGCGTGCCCGACGCACCCCGCCGGGGCTTCCGATTCCCCGCAATGCCCGGCTGGTCGTCGACAGATTCATACCGACGCTTTCCGCCACGTCGATCATCTGCGGTTGATCCTCGAACCAAGCCGGTACGAACCTACCGTCGACAAGGTGTGGTGGAACGAATCGCTGTTCGACGTATTCCGGATCGATGACATCCTCATAGGTGTCAAGGCAGCCCAGCCATTGTGCCGCGACCAAGACCCGCTGCGCGGACTCCGAATATCTCGGCTCGGCGCTGTTCAGGACTTCGTCTACGAATGATTCGCTCACCGTGGCCAACTCGGCGATGTCGGATCTGCTGGGCTCGCGGTCCACCTCGGCTGCGCTGAGCCCCAGCGCCAGCAGCTCTTCGCGACCGACCTCGTGCGGTGCGCATCCGATTGCCTCGGCCAACCGTCGACGGATCGCCCGCACCTGCACGACATCGAGAGCGGGCGCCGATTCGTCGCTCCCGTAGTTGTCGAGGAAGGCTGCGACCGCATCGATGAGGCGACCGATCTCCGAGGAGCCTGTGACACTGACGACCTCACGCAGCACAGCAAGCGGATCGTCCTCGGGCGTGTGGCCGATCGGACTCCGCCTCGGAAGTCCCAGCAATCGGCTGAGCCGAGTAGCCAGCTGTTCGTTCCGCTTGATCAAGTCCCGCTGAACATCTGGATCGGCCCGAGCGACCTTCGCACCTTCGTTGGTCGCGGTTTCGATGTCGTCATGTAGTTCGATCCATGATCGGATCCATCGCGTAATCGGTTCGGCCACAGCGGCGACGGCCTGGGGTTCCACGCTCCCGCCTCGGATCTGTTGCTGGACGACGTACAGGGCCAGCAGAACCGATCCCGGGCGAACGAGATAGGGATCCACGTCCAACAGGTCGGACAGCTCGGCCGTCTCGGCCCGCGTCCGGGCCCGCGCGTTGCGCAACTCGGCGCGAAGTTCGTGCAGGACTTCTGGACCCGGGGAACTCGCCGCCCCGATATCCGCGACCGCCGGTGCAACGGCCCGCGTGGAGGTGGCTTCGGTATGCGGTGCGGCGGCGGGGGTGCTCCCCGGCGCTTCGGTAGGAGCCGGACCGGAGCCGTCGAGCAGTCCCCGGCGTTGCGCTGCCAACGCCAGGCCGACCCTGGTGTCGACATCCAGGGTCTCGTACAGCTGGGCGAGCAATGGCGTCACCCGGTCCGCCCCCACCACAGTCGCGATGTCTCTGTTCGTCCGGCCGTCTGCCACCATCTGGACCACCGTGGTTTCGGCCTCCGACAGCTCGACCGGCTCGAACTGCTCGGTGTTATCACCGAGTTCCCCGGCCCGAGCGGCCGCCAAGATCGTGGGGATCACGCCACTGGTGTGGAACTTTTCTCCCGCGCGAGCGAGATAGCTGTGGACCGTGGTGGGTGACAAGGTCAGCGTCGCACCGACTTCCGCGGCCGACAGACCCTGAGCCATCAGGCGTAGTACTTCGCGCTCGCGACTGCTCAGTTCGCTGGGGCCCCGATCCGCGACGTCGTTCGCCGTCGTCGGTGCTGCTGGTGGTGGCGCGGTTGTGTGGTCGGCGGATGCGGGTGCGTCACCGTCGATTCCGTCGGCTTGGCGCGGATTCTCTGGCACCGAGTCGACCGGATCACCGGGTGCGGAAGTCCGGTCCAGATCCAGATCGCCCCGGCGCTCGGAATGTGAAACCGGATCGGACGAAGCCGGCTCTTCGGCGCGAGCACGTTGGTGCACCTGCCGTGTGAGCCGGTCGATCTCGGCGGCCTGGCGGTCAGTGAGATCGATCCGGTGGCGTGCTGAGTCGGTGGCGTTCGTGACGAGTTGGCGTTGGGCGGAAGTCAGTTGAGCGAGGTTGTCGAGCAATGTATTTCGCGCTGCGGCGAACACCCAGTCGCTGATATCCATGCCCTGTGGGACCGCCCAGCGGCCGCGTTCGGCAGAACGCAGCGCGGTGAGGCTGATCGCGGATGCGAGCCGTCGGACCGGCCCCGGTGGTGTGCCGTGGGTCGGATCCCAGCCGAGCAGGGCCGACACGCGCTGGGTTGTGCCGCGCCGTAGGCGTCGTCTCAAGGTCTGGGTGGCTCGGTGGTTGCCCTGCTGCGCCAATGGCAGCAGGGCGATCAGGTCGTCGGTGGGCTCGTCCAGGGCATCGGACGGTAGGGGTTGCTGCGGAGCGTCGGTCGAATCCGCGTGGGCCACGTTGCTTACCTGCGGCGATTCGGCTGCGGTATTTTCGCCTGGATCTCGGGGTGTCGACTCGGGTCCGAGCGCAGCCGGTTCATCAGAGACGGTCGGTCGGGCGGGCGAAGCAGGGGTTTCGCTGTGCCCGGTGACCTCCGGGTCGTTGCCCGCGGCGGCTGGCCGGTACGGGACGCGTGCGCTCGGTCCGATGGGGTTGGCGGGGTCGACAGCGGTGACCATTGCGGGGTCGCGGCGGCTGCCGGGCGGATTCGCGACCCAGGATTCGTCCTGGAACAGGTCCGATGCTCTGGAGTGGGACGCCGAGCGGGTGGCGACTACCGGCTTCGCGGGTGCCGCGGCGTGGGTGCCTGCGGGCGGCGTGGGTGCGGGTGTCGGCTCGGAGTCGGTCTGTCCGCGGTCTTGCCGAGCGGATGCGGCAGGACTGCCGGATCGTGTCTCGGAAGTGGTGTTGTTCGTGGTCAGGGCAGTGGATTGGCGGGTGTCGGGTGCGTCGCTCGCGACCTGTGCCCGCGCTGCCTCGGTCATCGTTCGGATCGCGGCGAGTTGGCGCGGGCTGAGGTCGTGGCCGTTCCGTAGCGCGTTGTGTATGCCGGTGATGGTTGCGATCTCGGGGTTGGTCATATGGAGGGTGCTGTCCACCAACGCGTTTCGCATGTGCTCGGCGAGCCAGTCGCCGAGTTGTCGGCCAGCGGGAATCTGCCATCCGTTGAGTTGCGCCGCGTGGTATCCGGCGGCGTTGATCGCGTGCGCGAGCTGCTGCACGGGTTCGGGTGGCGTGCCGTGTGCGGGGTCCCAGCCCAGCACGGTGAGCACATGCTGGTACGTCGCTGCCCCGAATCGCCGCTGCAATATGTGTGCCGCGGCCGGATCACCGCTCTGTGCCTGCTGCAGGACCTCGGTTGTATCGGCCAGCAACGGCCTGCCGGACTTGCTGATTTTGTCGTCGAGCAGCGACTCTTGCCCTGCCGTGGCAGCGTTGAGTGTGCCACCGGACAATTCCTGTGGCATTTGATTGATGAAGTGTCTTCGGTTCGGGTCGTCCGACTGGGTTGTCGGGGGAGCGTGCGCGGGTGGGCCGGGGGTGTGGTCGCTCGATTGAGCCGCCTGGTTGGCGCGTCTGATCGCGCGCCCGAGGCGGGCGCGTTCGGCGGCTTCGTTTTGCAGTGTGGGGGTCAGGCTGCGGAGTTCTTGCTCGGCTGCGGTGAGTTTCTGCTGGGCTGTGGCGACGTCGGCGGCTGTGGCGTCGACTTTCGCTTTTGCCGCGGCGGCGTCGGGGTTGGCTGGTTGTGTGGGGTCGAGTGTGTCGGCTTCGCGGGTTGCTTTGTTGTGGTCGTTGACGGCTTGGGTGTGTTCGGCTGCGGCGTCGCGGTAGTGGGTGATCGCGATCTTGGCTCGGGGATTGTGTGTTTCGCTGTAGAGGTTTCCGGTGATTGTGTCGTTGAAGCGGTAGCTGCCGTTGCTGCCGTTGCGGCCGGCGCGTGCGGCGCATTGGGCGTCGGTGTCGGCGTTGGTTGAGCGGCCGAGCATGTGGGCGTGGAGTCCGCCCAATTGGTTGACTTCGGCGTCGACGACCGCGTCGAAACCGCGGCCGAGCATCCCGGGGGTGCCGACGGTGACGTTGCCTTTCTTGCCTGCGGTGTCCATGACTCCGGAGAGGTGTTCTTCGGCGGCGTTGTTGTCTCGGTGTTCGGCGAACCATTTGCCGGTGATGGCGGTGTGTTCGATATCCGCCTTTTTCAGCATCAGCGAGAATTTCCATGCGACGTCGTTGGAGGCGATAACCAGAACTGGTCTGCCCTTGTCCTGCAACTGGCGGACCTGCTCGACCGCGTCTTTGAACATCTCGGGTCCGGTGAGGAAAATCTGGTCCTGCTCGCCCACCAGGTTCGATTTTCCGAAGTTCTCGATCTTCGCCAGGCCACCTTGGACGGGGAAGTTTTCCTTGATCTCGGTGGCGGTCCGCTCGAGTGTGCCCGACATCAGGTTCAACCGCCGGTATCGGCCGAGGACGTCTTCCACGGTGACCTGTTTCGAACCGGTCCCGTCGGAATAGACTTGGGCATCGAACATCGCTTCCACCATTTTGTGGCGGCCCCCGAACCAGCGGCTGTCGGTGCCGACTTTCGGGTCGCTGCGGGGTTTGCCGTTCTCGTCGAGGATCTGGATCTTGTCATCGAATTTCTGGAAATCGCGATTCAGTTTCAGCCGGCCCGCTTTGACATCGAGGAAAGTACGGGCCATCTCGGTTTCCTCGGCTGTGAATTTCCGCCCGGCGTAGCTTTCCCACAACCGGCTCACCCTCGCCAGGCTCTCTTCTGGACGGGCACGCAGATCCGCGGACGTCAACTCCCGGTGCGCCAGAACACCCCGCAGGAAATCCCGTACCCGATACACTCCGGCGGCCTCGACATCGGAGGCAGGCGCACGCTGTCCGTCGGATTGGTAGTGCACCGTCTGGTCGTGGACCAGTACCGCGTCGGCCTCATCGATCGTGGCGGTGTCCCCCGGTGGCAACCGGTCGAACAAGTTCGCTGTCGCAAGTTCGTCATAGGTCATGTAGTAGACGGTCGGGCGTTGCGGATCAGCGGGCGGATTGTGCGGATCCCAGCGAGAGACCTCGTAACCGAGGCTGCGCATCATCGTCCCGAACTGCCGGAAACCTTCGTTGGCCAGCACCTCGGTCGTGGTGATCACATGATGGACCCGTACCCACCGCCCGTCGGCGAGTTGCACCGGCTCCCCGCGCGAGAGCTGCCACAGCGAGTCCTCTGAGCCGACAATCGTCTTGCCCTGCGCCGTGCCCATCTGCCGCATGTATCCGTGTTCTGCGACCAGGAATGCCTTGATCTGATTCCACCGCGGCGTTTTGCCCGTGCCTTCGCGTACTGCGTGGATGTAGCGCAGCAGCGACTCCACCTCGTCCCCGTCCTCCATCACCTGCCTGCGCTGGGCCCACGACTCGCCAGCCAACTCCTCGGTCCGAGACCGATACAGCGCGAGCATCTTTTTCGACGCCGCCGTGAACTGCTCACCTTGCTGCTCGGTGAGATCGTGTTTCACCGCTGGATCGCCCGAGGGCAACTCCGCCAACTCGGTCCTCAGTTCCCCCGCCAACCGGACCGCTCGCTCACCAACATCCGGTCGATCCACAGCAGAGGAATCAGCATCATGGGACACCGGGTCTGCTGCCTGCTCAGCGGTCGAAGGGTCGGTCTTGTTCGACGGCGAATCGGCGGGGTGCGGGCGAGGACCGGTGGTTGCTTCGGTGTCGGCGGGGTGCGGGCGGCCGGATGTGGAGGCATTGTCCGGTGTGGGATCGTGGTGAGCTGTCGGTTGGGCTGTTGGGTCGTCGGCGTGGTTGCGCGCGTTGGCTGGCTCGTTGTCGGCGGGATGCCGCACGTCGGTAGCCGTAGCGGTCGCGTGGTCTGTGGCGGCATCCGGTACTGCTGGTGGTTGTTTCGGTGCGGGGGCGTCGATGGTCTGTTGATCGGGTTGCGGCTCAGGGGCTCTGGTGTGTTCCGGAGTGCTTTCGGTTCTGTCGGTTCCGTTGCCGTCGGTCGAGGCGTTCCTGTCGCGTGCCGAAACTTCGCCGCCAGCAGGTGCGTCGGAAGTTGTTGTGGAGTGGTGTGATTCGGCTGCTGTTGGGGTGTGGGATTCGCCCGGGTGCGGCTGGCCTGCAGATCCAGGTTTGCTCGATGCCGAATCGGCGGGGTGTGCTACCGAAGCTGCTTCGTCGGGAGCTGTGACGCTCACGAGGACGGGGGCGGCCTCCTGTGCGTTGGCCGGCGTGACCTCGAGTTCTGGGGGTTTGGTGTCGGTTTGGGCGGTGACCACCGTGCGGCGTCTGTCCTGTCGCGGTGTGCCCGCAGCCGCGCCGCCGCGGCGATCCTGCCCTCGCTGCGGTGAGCCAGTCGGCGTGTCCGAACGGGGACGGGTACCGGCCGGGCGGCCGTCGGCGAGTTGCGGCTGGGCGGTGCCGGTCCGCGCGGGGCTGTTGGGTGTCGCGCTCGAACCTGCCGGGACCGGTTGCGGCTGTTCACCATTCGGGCCAGCACTCGAGGGATGCGGCCGCGCGCCATCGTCGGCGTCAGAGGGGTGCGGCCGCGCGCCGCCGTTCGCATCGGCGTCGGAGGGATGTGGCTGCGGACCACCGTTCGCATCGGCGTCGGCCGTGTGTTGTTCGCTGGAGGCGCCGGTATCGTCGGGCGCGGAACCTTGCTGCTGGGCGTCTCGTTGAGCTGCTGGTTCGTCGGAGTGGATGCGCGCTTTGGGGGGATCGCTGTCGGACGGCCGCGGCTGCGGGCCAGCCGCGGCCTGCTCAGCAGTGGAATGCTGGGCCGGGGCCTCGGAATCGAGCAGTGGGGCGGCATCTGCCATCGGGGCTACCGGGGAGGGTTGTGCTGCAGTGCTGCTCGAGCCGACGTGGCCAGGGGCCGGTACCGAGCCGTGCCCGTTGTCCGCGGTGGCGGGCTGTTGGACCCGAGGACCGGATTGTTCGGATGTTGGACCGGAATCCCGAACCGGTCGTGCCGTTGGTTCATTGGTATGCGGGCGCGCAGGCTCGCTATCGGCCGGATGCGGGGTCGGCCGCGGCGCATCCGGTGCCGGACGATCGGTGTGTGGGCGGGCGTTGACCGGGTCACCGTCGGCGCGTTGGTGTGTCGGGCCGTCGGGCGCGGGGGCGTCGGCGGGAGGTGCTGCCGCCTGGGGGGCTGCTGGGTTCAGGTGTGACCCACCGCCGTTATTGGCCGGGTACACCGTCTGGATGGGTGCCGCGATATTCGTTGGCAGCCGTGCGCCTGTGGGGTGTTGGATTTGGTCGGCGGTGGCGGTGTTGACGCCATCGGGGGGCACAGCGTCGGGACTCTTGGGTTTCCAGATACTGCTGATGTGGTAGTCGTCGCGCAGGAACGATGCCGGCGTCGGCAGTTGGTTCGGTTCGGCTGCTGGTTGGCGCAGCCGGGCGAGGATTTGGGTGAGTTGCTGGTTGAGTCCGGCCGGGTCGGTCGGGTTGAGCAGGCCGTGGTCGGTGAGCGTGTTGGCCAGAGCCCGGGTTTGCGCGCGGGGGGTGGGTTCGGCGGGCGCAGCGGTGGCGGGTTCGGCGGGCGTGGTGGCGGGGGGTTCGGATGCGTGTGTTGGTGTGTTGGTGCGGATTTCGGCGGCGCCGTGGGCGGCGGCTCCGAGGAATCCGCCGGTGACGGCGGGGAGCAGGCCCTCGGTGAGGGCTTTGGTGGTGAAGGGTTGACCGGACAGCAGGATGGAGGTGAGGGCGCC
>NZ_JBITIL010000030.1:0-68880 GCF_044458905.1 Nocardia sp. NPDC050408
TGCGTCAGTGACGGGAGCCTGCGACTGCGGCGTATGCGCTTTGACGGCTTGGACGCGGGACGGGTCGCGAACGTCGCTAGTATGTCTCGCTCCGTTGTGGTTGCGTCAGTGACGGGAGCCTGCGACTGCGGCGTATGCGCTTTGACGGCTTGGACGCGGGACGGGTCGCGAACGTCGCTAGTATGTCTCGCTCCGTCGTGGTTGCGTCAGCGAGGGGAGTTCGCGACTGCGTCGCATGCGCTTCGACGGCTCGGACGCGAGACGGGCCGCGAACGGTCGCTCGTAAGACTCGCTCCGTCGTGGTTGCGTCAGCGAGGGGAGTTCGCGACTGTGGCGTATGCGCTTCGAGGGCTCGGACGCGAGACGGGCCGCGAACGGTCGCTCGTAAGACTCGCTCCGTCGTGGTTGCGTCAGTGATGGGAGTTCGCGACTGTGGCGTATGCGCTTCGAGGGCTCGGACGCGAGACGGGCCGCGAACGGTCGCTCGCAAGTCTCGCTCCGTCGTGGCGGGTAGTCGGTAGCGGTCCGAGATCAAGCGGCGCGGGCGGACAACCAGCTGCGCCAGTCGGCGACCAGATCGTCACGGCTGGTGCCGAGCACATCGCGCATGATGCGGTCCTCGCTCGCGGAGTCCTGTTTACCCGCGGCGATGCGGCGGTACAGCTCGACCAGGCGCGGCTGGTCGAACTTATCGGCGACGAACGCGCAGACCGACCACGCCTGCTCATAGGCGACGACGGCACCGCTGCCCGCGAAGTCGGCGGCCGACGGGAGATCGCGCGGGACATCTCCGGCGCGAATGCGGGTGGCGACCGTGGGTGCGATATCGGCGAAATGCTGTCCGGCGCCGAGGTGGGCCACGAATTCGGCGAAGCCCTCGAGCATCCACTGCGGCGCGCCGTCGACGGTCTGTGCCCGGGTGGCGATATGGGTGAGTTCATGGCGCAGCAGCGTGCGCAGACCGCCGGCGTCGAGGCGGCGTCCGGCATCGGAGCTGAAGACGACGCGCTGCCCGGTCGGCTGGGTGCCCGGTGTGAACGGATCAGCGACCGAGGCCGCGGCGACATCTGCGGGCATGCTCGCACCCGAGCGCACCAGTGCGGCGAACTCCGACGGATTCGATGCGACTACCACCATCGCGGACTGGGCCCAGCCCGGACCCCATACGCCGGTGACGGCCGTGGTCGCGGCCGCGAGTTCACCTGCGAGCGTATCGATTTCGGCCTGCTGGGCCGGATGACCGACGACCAGGGACTGCTGGCCGTTCCCGGTCGGCAGCTGCTCCGTTACGAGCTGTCCGAAGGGTTCGAGTGTTCGCCGCACCGCGGCCAGGCGCGGATCGTCGTCGGCGGCGCGCAGGCTGCCGATCGAAGTCGGCTGGGCCGCATGCAGTTTCGGCAGCACCGAATTCGGCATCATCAGCAGTGCACCGCAGGTGCCGGTCAGTATGGTCACCATCGCCACCGTGGCGACGAACTGGAAGCGGCGCCGCACGAACAACCAGGCGCGGGCCCGCCGAAAGCTACTCATAGCTGATCAGTATCGTCGAGCCGAGTGATAGGGCGTCGACCCCATCGGCGCAACGGCTACCGGAACCCCGAACGTGGAGGCGTGCAGCATCATTCCATTGCCCGCATAGATGCCGACATGGGAGATATCGGAGTAGAAGAACACGACGTCGCCGGGTTGCAGATCCTTCTGGGCCACCGGGGTGCCGTAGGTGGCCTGCTGCGAACTGGTCCGCGGCACATCCTTGCCGACTTGTTTGAAGGCCCACTGCACCAGGCCGGAGCAGTCGAACTGATGCGGTCCGGTCGCGCCCCAGACATACGGGTCGCCGATGCGGGTGAGTCCGGCGGCCAATGCGCTGGTGCCGCTGCCGGGGACGAGTCCGCGCAGCAGGGTATCGGTATCGAAACCGGGCGGGAAGGGTGATCCGGCCAATGCCGATTTGTCCTTGGTGGACAACTGCCCCCATGCCTCTACGACCTGCGCGATGGATCCGGACAGGCCGGCCCGCTTGCGCTCGAGATCGGCGCGCACCTGGTCGGCCTTATCGGAGGCCGCGCGGGCGGTATCGGCGGCGGCACGTGCGGCCTTTTCCGCCTCGGTCGCGGTGGCGGTGGCCTGCTTGTAGAGATTGAGCTGCTCGGAGTTCCTGGCCGAGATCACATCGATGGTGGACATCTGGTCGAGCAGACGCTGCGGTGAATCACTCAGCAGCACAGCGGAGAGCCGGCTGGTGCGTGCGCCCTGATAGGCGGCGATCACGGTGCGATCGACGATCGGCTGAAACTTGCGGACTTCCTCGCGGGCCGCGTCGGCGGTCTGGGTGGCCGCGGCGAGTTCGGCGTCGGCATCGTGCAGGGCGGCGAGTTTGGTGTCGAGATCGGCCTGCGCGCCGAGTGCCTGCTGATTGAGCTGTTCGGATTCGCGAGACAGGTCGATCATCCGCTGTACGGCCTCACTGGCCGTGGTCGGCATGGCGGCCGGATCGGCTCCGGCTGGACTGCCACTGCAGAGTGCGGCGGCCAGGACTGCGGCCGCTAATGCCCCTCCCACCAGACGTTTACTGCGATGTCTCCGGTGATGTGCTGTCACAGCGCGCCAGGCCCCGTTTCTCTCGTGAAGCGATCTTGTCGCCTCCGTAAGCTGCGGAACCGCTGCGGCGAACTCCGCAACCCGGGAAGGTCTCGATTAGGTTACGGAACGGCGTAGGTCTGTGTCCAGTGGGCCACAAAATGATCACTGGCCCTTCGAACGGCCCGCAAGCGATCGCTACGCTATGCCGTCCCGACGCCCGGCCGTTTCGTACGGCCGGGCGGGGTGGTCGAAAGAGCTGCTCAGAAGCGGCGCGCGCCGGCGACCGGCATGGAGGAAATCGGCGCGAGCTTCACCGGGGTGCCCGAGGTGGAGGCGTGGACGACGTTGCCGTCACCGGCGTACAGGCCGGAGTGGCTGCCGCCGTAGAACGACACCAGATCGCCCGGCTGCAGGTTGTCGAGCGAGACCGGGGCGCCCGCGTTCAGCTGCTCACCGCTGGTGCGCGGCAGCTCCAGACCGGCCTGCTGGTAGGACCACTTGACCAAGCCCGAGCAGTCGAAGGCATTCGGGCCGGCGGCACCGTAGACGTACGGCGCGCCGAGCTTGCTCATCGCGGCGTCGAGCGCGATATCGCCGACGGACTTCTGGGGCGCCATGAACGGTAGCGGTGCGGGGTTGGGGATCTCGATGCCCGGGATGCCCTGCGGGATCGGGATCTCGTTGGGCACGTCGAAGGTGCCGACGCCGGGGATGGTGACCGGCTGGGCCGAGGCGGGCGCGGCGGGCAACAGGAAGACGCCGAGCGAGGCAGCTCCGACGGCTCCGGCCGCGACGGCACGCTTGGCATGTCGCTTGACGGTGTTGGTCGCCATGATGCGGTACTTCCAATCTGCCCCACGACGCCGCACCCGGTGGTACAGCGGACTGCGTGTCGAGGCACCGTCGGGTGGTGCGCCGAACTCCGTGAGGTCTCGAAAAGGTTACGAACACATCACGGTGTTTTGTAAAGCCGGAGACATCCGAAATGGCGATGCTCAACAAATTCGCCACCGAATATGTGCGACTTGAGTCACACCAATCACGAAACGATAACGACGGGTGATTTCCCAGGGGTGGTGACGTCGCTGGCGAGCTGTCCGACGTCCGGCGGCGGCGCGTCTCAGACGCTGGGTTTATCCGAATTTTTCCAGGTCGCGAAGGTATCTTGGCTTGTGTTCAGTCGGGCGAGTCGGACCGAACGGTCTTCTCGTAGGGGGCATGGGCAGCACGCCGAGGGCATCGACTCCGGGCGCCCGGGCGTGTCCGTCCGATTGATGCAATCTGCTGAATAATGTGATGTGCGCCACTTTTTGGTGTTCTAGATCATTTTGTGGGAATCGGAGCGAAATCCTCGCCGTGTAATTCGGACATTTCTCCGCTGAAATCCCGAGTGGCTTTCCCGGCGCTTCCTGTCGTACCGAGGCCCTACGCTGCACGCCGTGCCCGATCCGACGCCGCGCCAGGCCGCCGCATTGCAGTTGGCCTTCGACGAGCTCGAGACCCCGCTCTACGACACCACCTTCGTGGTCGTCGACCTGGAGACCACCGGCACCAGTCCCGAAGCTGACGCGATCACCGAGATCGGTGCGGTGAAGGTGCGCGGCGGTGAGGTGCTGGGGGAGTTCGCGACCCTGGTGAATCCGGGACGGGCCATACCGCCTGCGATCGTGCAGATCACCGGGATCACCACCGCGATGGTCTACGAGGCGCCCCGGATCGAGGCGGTGCTGCCGGGTTTTCTCGAGTTCGCCAAGGGCGCTGTGCTGGTCGCGCACAACGCCCGCTTCGATATGGCCTTCCTGCGCGCCGCCGCGGCCCGTATGGATACGGCATGGCCGAGCGGGCCGGTGGTGTGCACGGTGAAGTTGGCGCGGCGCGTACTCGCCCGTGACGAAGCCCCCTCGGTCCGGCTCGGTGTGCTCGCGCCGCTGCTCGGTGCGAGCACCCAGCCGAACCACCGCGCCCTCGACGACGCCAGGGCCACCGTGGACGTGCTGCACGCCCTCATCGGACGGGTCGGCAATCTGGGCGTGCACAGCCTGACCGAACTGCTCGACTATCTGCCGAATGTCACACCGCGCCAACGCGCCAAGCGGGTGCTCGCCAACGATCTGCCGTCGAGTCCGGGCGTCTATCTTTTCCGCGGACCCTCCGACGAAGTCCTCTATATAGGGACGGCCGTGAATTTGCGTCGCCGTGTGCGCAATTACTTCACCGGATCCGAGACCCGCGGCCGGATGAAAGAGATGGTCTCCCTTGCTATTCGGGTCGACCATGTGGTGTGCGCGCACGGCCTGGAGGCCGGGGTGCGCGAGCTGCGACTGATCGTCGCGCACACCCCGCCCTATAACCGCCGCTCGAAATTCCCGAAGCGCGGTTGGTGGATAACGCTGACCGACGAACCGTTTCCGCGATTCGCGATCGCGCGGACACCGACCGCGGATGCGTTGGGGCCCTTCCCTTCTCGGATGGACGCGAACGACATCGCGCTGACCATCGCGGAGCACAGCGGCCTGCGCACCTGCACCACGCGACTGCCGCGCGACGGTCGCCACGACTGTCCGCCCGCGGTGGTCGGCGGATGCCCGGCAGCCGTCGGTGGCACTCCTATATATAAGGAGGAATACGAACCCGTCGCCGCGGCCGTTCGGGCGCTGTTCGCGGGCCACTCCGACGCGGCGCTGCGGGCCATGCTCGACCGCATCGAAACTTATTCGCAGGCTGAGCATTTCGAGGCCGCCGCCAGACTGCGTGACCGGACCGGCGCGGTGGTGCGGGCACTGCACCGTACCCAACGACTCGCCGCGGTGGCGCGGATCGGGGAACTGATCGCGGCGCATCCGAACGGCGCGGGTGGTTGGGAGTACGCGGTGATCCGCTATGGGCGGCTGGCGGGGGCCGGAACCTCGGCACGGGGTGTGCCGCCGATGCCGGTGATCGAACGCATCGTCGCGGCATCGGAGACCGTGCTGCCGGATCCGGTGCCGCCATTGCGTGGTGCATCGCCGGAGGAGGTCGGTCTGGTGACGCGATGGTTGGCACGGCCGGGGGTGCGGATCGTGCGCACGAGTGAGGGATACGGCGAGCCGATCCGCGGTGCCGGACGCTGGGCTGGTTGGGCAGCTCTCGCCGATGCGGCGGCGCGGGCCCGACTCCACGGCCCGGAGGCCGAACTCGCGGAGTACAAGCATGGTGACCGCCTAGGCTGACAGCCATGATTACCGCGATCGTGATGATCCAGGCCGAGAACGCCCGCATTCCGGAGACCGCGCAGGCGGTGGCCGACACCCAGGGCGTCACCGAGGTCTATTCCTGCGCGGGCGATGTCGATCTGATCGCGATCGTGCGGGTGCGCGACCACGAGGAGATCGCCGAGGTGGTGACCGGCCGGATCGACAAGACCCCCGGCGTCGCCCGCACCACTACGCACATCGCCTTCAAGTCCTATTCCCGCGCCGACGTCGAGGCGGGCTTCTCTCTCGGCGAGTGAGCCGTACTCAGCGAATGAGGATGGAGGAGTCGGAGAAGGTTCGGGCAGCGCCCGAGGCGAGTACCGCGTAAACGCCCCGCTTCATCGTGTGCTCCTCAGGAGTCGAGCCGGGCGGCGTAGGCCCGACGCGAAACGGGCGACGCCGGATTGCCGCGTCACTGTAACCTTTACCGCCACAAGGGGCCTGCCGACATGCGGCGCATGATTCCCGGCGCGGGGTGTCAGTTGTCGCCGAGGGTGTTGGTGAGTTTGGCCCAGCGGTCGAGCAGGGCTGCGGATTTGCCGGTGTCGATGGCTTCGGCCGCGCGATCGATGCCCGCGGCGATGGCGTCGTGGATATCAGCATCCGGATCGCCGACACTCTGGGACAGGTCGTAGGCGACGATGGCGGCGGCGGAATTGAGCAGTACCGCATCGCGCACCGGGCCCGAGGTACCCGCGAATACGCTGCGCGCGACACCCGCATTGACCTCCGCGTCGCCGCCGCGCAAGGCGCTCAGCTCGACGCGCGCGATACCGATACGGGTCGGATCAATGGTGGTCTCCCGCAGTTTCCCGCCCGACACCACCCACACGTCGGTGGTGTCGGAGGTGGTGATCTCGTCCAGACCGTCATTGCCGCGCACCACGAGCGCGCTGGCGCCGCGCTCGGCGAAGACCCCGGCGATCACCGGAAGTAGATCGGGGAACGCGCAGCCGACCAGCCCGGCTCGCGGTTGCGCGGGGTTGGTGAGCGGGCCGAGCACATTGAAAACGGTGGGAATGCCGATGTCTTTGCGGGCCGGACCGGCGAAACGCAACGCGGGGTGGAACAGCGGCGCGAAACAGAAACCGATGCCGACCTCGCGCACGCAGCGAGCAACGGCCTCGGGGCCGAGAGCCAGCTTTACGCCCAATGCCTCCAGCACATCGGCGCCGCCGCTCTTCGAGGAGGCCGCGCGATTGCCGTGCTTGACCACCGGAACACCGGCCGAGGCCACCACGATCGAGGACATCGTCGAGATATTCACCGAACCGGCCCGGTCGCCGCCGGTCCCGACGATGTCGACCGCATCGCCGTCGACGTGCACCAGGCGGGCGTGGCCGAGCATGCCCGCGGCCATACCGGACAACTCGGTAGGAGTGGGGCCCTTGATCTTCATCGCGACACCGAAT
The DNA here is from genome assembly GCF_044458905.1 of Nocardia sp. NPDC050408. Classification (NCBI taxonomy): domain Bacteria; kingdom Bacillati; phylum Actinomycetota; class Actinomycetes; order Mycobacteriales; family Nocardiaceae; genus Nocardia; species Nocardia sp. NPDC050408. Next base: position 7,229 of record NZ_JBITIL010000030.1, read on the forward strand.
GCGGCGATCTGCGCCTGCGTCGCATTGTCGGTGAAGATCTCGTCGATCACCCAGGTCGTGTCCTCCGCTGCCAGATCGCCACCATCGGCAAGGGTCCCGAGTACTTGGGGCCAGCTGCGCATGTCCACTTCTCCTGTCACCACTGGTTCGCGCACCAGTCTGTCGCGATAGAGCGTAGTGGTCGAGACGTTATTACCGCTGCGCGGTCGGGGAACCCGGTTGCAGAGCGTCCCAGCCGTCCGCGACGCCGTCGTGGCGCTGGGCTAGGCCGACCATCCTCGCCCGTTCCTGCGAACAATGCAGTGCGTCCAGCAGTTGAACCCGTTGCAGGGTCAGCGCTTCCAGTTCGTGCGGACCTTCGGTGCGCGGGGCCGCGGCGTAACCGTCCTGGGCCGCGATCGCACACACCTCATCGATCCGATCAGGCGGAATACGCAAATGGTGGCGCAGCAGTGCGGGCGCGTCGGCTTGGAGAGCCGTGGCGCGCGAAAGTGTTGTCGAACACCCTTCGGAGTCATCGAAGCATTCCGCGACGACTACTAGATCGGAACGGGTCGGATCGAGCGGTTCGGGTTCGTTCCCGCCGAACAGCCGTTGCCACCACCACGTCACATCCGCCTCCTGATCTCAGCTTTTCCTTACCAACGCCTGTCACCATCTGAGGCTGTAATCGTCTGGTCGCGCGACATTCACACACCTACATCACCACAACGGAGCGAGTCTTACGAGCGACCGTCGGCGGCCCGTCTCGCGGCCGAGTCGTCCAAGCGCATGCGACGCAGTCGCGAGTCTCGACGACGCCGCCAGCGACTGCTTGCAGGTCGCTCGCAATGGTCGGCCGCGAGACACCTGGGGGCCGCCGACACGCCGCGCCGAAGGCGCGGCCATCAAACGCTGTCTGTCCGTGCGTTTTCCGACGCGGGAGGACAAGTTTCGCACCCGGGTAGTTGTGTCGTACTACGACGAGTCATACTTACCCCCGTGACGACCGCAGTAGGGACCCCAGGATCGGCCATTACTCAGCGTGTGCATTCGCTGAACCGGCCCAACATGGTGAGCGTCGGTACCATCATCTGGCTGTCTAGCGAGCTGATGTTCTTTGCCGGGCTCTTCGCGATGTATTTCGTCGCGCGCGCCCAGGCCCACGGCAACTGGCCGCCGGAACCGACCGAGCTGAACCTGAAGCTTGCCGTGCCGGTCACCACCGTGCTGGTCGCCTCGTCGTTCACCTGCCAGATGGGTGTGTTCGCGGCGGAGAAGGGCGATGTGTTCGGCCTGCGACGCTGGTATGTCGTCACCCTGATCATGGGTGCGATGTTCGTGTCCGGTCAGGGCTACGAGTACACCAACCTGGTCAAGGAGGGCACCTCGATCTCGAGCAGTGCCTACGGCTCGGTGTTCTACATCACCACCGGTTTCCACGGTCTGCACGTCATCGGTGGTCTGATCGCCTTCGTCTTCCTGCTGGTCCGCACCAAGGTCAGTAAGTTCACCCCGGCACAGGCCACCGCCGCGATCGTCGTCTCCTACTACTGGCACTTCGTCGACATCGTCTGGATCGGGCTGTTCGCCACGATCTACTTCGTCCGCTGAGTCGGGCCAGTACCTCAAAGCTTTTGCACAAGTCGGTTCCGTCTACTCCAAAGGGACACAGATGAGTTCATCTCCCCCGTCAGCGCCAGAGCCCGCCAGCCCCGGGAACGGCCAGGCAAGCAAGACGCGCAAGCAACGCCGTATGCGGCGTCGCATCGCGGGTGGGCTTGCGCTGTTGGTGGGCCTCGTCGGAGCCGGATTCCTCGCCACCGCGATTACGCCGGACCCGCAGGTCGCGACCGCGCACGAGGACCAGTCCGCGCTGATCCGCGACGGCAAGCAGCTCTACGAGACCTCCTGCATCACCTGCCACGGCGCCAACCTGCAGGGCGTGCCCGACCGCGGTCCGAGCCTGATCGGCGTCGGTGAGGCGGCCGTCTACTTCCAGGTCTCCTCCGGCCGTATGCCGATGGCGCGGAACGAGGCCCAGGCCCAGCGCAAGCCACCGAAGTTCGACGCGCACCAGATCGACGCGCTCAGCGCGTACGTCGCGTCCAACGGTGGCGGCCCGAGCGTGGTGCGCGACGCCAACGGCGAGATCGCCCAGGAATCGCTGCGCGGTCCGGATGTGGCCCGCGGTTCGGAGCTGTTCCGGATGAACTGCGCGTCCTGCCACAACTTCACCGGTCGCGGCGGCGCGCTGTCCTCCGGTAAGTTCGCACCGCCGTTGGAGCCCGCGAGCGAGCAGCAGATCTACGATGCGATGCTCACCGGCCCGCAGAACATGCCGAAGTTCTCCGACCGGCAGCTGAGCCCGGAAGAGAAGCGCGACATCGTCGCCTACGTCAAGAACGCCACCGAGGAGAAGAGCCCCGGCGGCTGGGATCTCGGCGGGTTCGGTCCTGCGACCGAGGGTCTGGCCATGTGGGTGGTCGGCATCACGCTCGTCGTGGGTGCCGCGATGTGGATCGGATCACGTTCATGAGCGAGCGCAGCGAGCGAACAACAAACACAGCCGATATATCGGTCATGACGGAGCCGAGCGCCAGCGAGGTGCAGGCATGAGCGATAGCAAGGAGCCAACTGACATGGGTCGGCCGGATGAGGGCCACGACGGTGCGCAGCCGTCGAAGGAGCCGGTGAACACCACACCGGCTGAGCCCACCGAGGAAGAACTCGACGCGATGTCGCGCGACGAGCTGGTCAAGCTCGGTACCGAGCGCGACGGTGTCGACGTCGCCTACCGGCGCGAGCGGTTCCCGGTGCCGGGCACCCGGGCCGAGAAGCGCGCCGAGCGGGAGGTCTCGTTCTGGTTCGCGGTCTCCGGTATCGCGGCCGCGGTCCTGGTCGGGGTCTTCCTGTTCTGGCCTTGGGAGTTCAAGGGCAAGGACGAGGAAGGCCACACCGCCTACTCGCTGTTCACCCCGCTGGTCGGTCTCAGCCTCGGTATCTCGGTGCTGGTCATCGGCGTCGCGGTGGTGCTGATCCGCAAGAAGTTCATCCCGGCAGAGCTGTCCATCCAGGACCGGCACGACGGACCCTCGCCCGAGGTCGAGCGCCGCACCCTGGTCGCCGAACTGCAGGATGCGCTGGACACCTCCACGCTGGGCCGCCGCAAGATGATTACCCGGACCGCGGGCGCCGGTGTCGGCGTACTCGGTATCGGTGCGCTGCTGGTCTTCGTCGGCGGCATGATCAAGAACCCGTGGGCCAAGGGCGACAAGTCGCCGCTGTGGGTCTCGGGCTGGACCCCGGACTTCCCCGGCGAGACGATCTACATCCGTCGCGACACCGGTCGCCCCGAGGACGTCATGCTGGTGCGTCCCGAGGACCTGGACGCGGGCGCGATGGAGACGGTGTTCCCGTGGAAGGAGAAGTGGCGCGGTGACGAGCACGCGACGCTGCAGTCCCTGCGCGGTATCCGCAACGCCGTCATGCTGATCCGGCTGCGCACCGAAGATGCGCAGAAGGCCATCAAGCGCAAGGGGCAGGAGAGCTTCAACTACGGCGACTACTTCGCCTATTCGAAGATCTGCACCCACCTCGGTTGCCCGACGTCGCTGTTCGAGCAGCAGACCAACAAGATCCTGTGCCCCTGCCACCAGTCGCAGTTCCTGGCGACCGAATGGGGTAAGCCGGTCTTCGGTCCCGCCGCTCGCGCACTGCCGCAGCTGCCGATCACCGTCAACTCCGAGGGTTACCTGGTCGCCGCGGGCGACTTCATCGAGCCGCTCGGACCGGCCTACTGGGAGCGTCGTTCATGAGTCGGGTTGCAGCCCAAGCCAACGAGGCGGACGAGCGGTACCGCGCCGCCGCGTTCATGAAGCGGTCGATCAACAAGGTCTTCCCGACCCACTGGTCGTTCCTGCTCGGCGAGATCGCCCTCTACAGCTTCATCATCCTGCTGCTGTCGGGTGTGTATCTGACCCTGTTCTTCGATCCGTCGATGAGCGAGGTCGTCTACAACGGTGCCTACCAGCCGCTGCGTGGTGTGACCATGTCGCGGGCCTACGAGACGGCGCTGAACATCACCTTCGAGGTGCGCGGCGGTCTGTTCGTGCGTCAGGTGCACCACTGGGCCGCACTGCTTTTCGCGGCATCGATCATCGTGCACCTGTTCCGCATCTTCTTCACCGGTGCGTTCCGTAAGCCGCGTGAGGCGAACTGGGTCATCGGCTGCCTGCTGCTGATCCTGGCCATGTTCGAGGGCTTCTTCGGTTACTCGCTGCCCGACGACCTGCTCTCGGGTACCGGTCTGCGGGCCGCGTTCGGCGGTATCACGATGAGTATCCCGATCATCGGTACCTGGATGCACTGGATGATCTTCGGCGGCGACTTCCCCGGCGACATCATCATCCCGCGTTTGTACATCGCGCACGTGCTGTTGTTCCCGGGCATCTTCCTGGCGCTGATCGCCGCGCACGTGGCGCTGGTCTGGTACCAAAAGCACACGCAGTTCCCTGGTCCCGGCCGCACCGAGAACAACGTCGTCGGCGCGCGGATCGTGCCGGTGTTCGCCTCGGATCAGGGTGCGTTCTTCGCCTTCACCCTCGGCATCGTGGCGATCCTGGCCGGTGTGCTGCAGATCAATCCGATCTGGAACCTGGGTCCCTATAACCCGTCTCAGGTGTCGGCGGGTTCGCAGCCCGACTTCTACATGATGTGGACCGACGGTTTGGCGCGTCTGATGCCGCCGTGGGAGATCTACATCGGTAACTACACGGTTCCGGCCGTGTTCTGGGTCGCGCTGATCATGGGGCTGGTGTTCACGGTGCTGATCCTGTACCCGTGGATCGAAAAGCGCCTCACCGGCGACGATGTGCGTCACAACCTGCTGCAGCGCCCGCGCGACGTGCCGGTGCGCACGGCGATCGGTGCGATGTCGATCGGTTTCTACGTGGTGCTGACGCTCTCGTGCGTCAACGACATCCTGGCGCTGAAGTTCGACATTTCGTTGAACGCCACTACCTGGATGGGCCGCATCGGTCTGCTGGTCGTGCCGCCGGCGGCGTACTTCATCGCCTACCGGTTCTGCATCGGTCTGCAGCGCAGTGACCGCGCGGTGCTCGAACACGGCATCGAGACCGGTGTGATCAAGCGTCTGCCGCACGGTGAGTACATCGAGGTGCACCAGCCGTTGGGCCCGGTCGACGATCACGGCCACCCGATCCCGCTGGAGTACCAGGGCGCGACGGTGCCCAAGAAGATGAACAAGCTGGGTTCGGCCGGTAAGCCGGGCACCGGTAGCTTCCTGCGCGCCGATCCGGTGCACGAGATCGAGCAGGCCTTCGAGGACGACCACGCGGAAGAGCTCAAGCAGCTCGCCGTACTGCAGAAGGTCCAGGCGAAGGCGAACGGTCAGAACGGTAAGTCCGCGCACTGACAGATAAGCAAAGGCCCCGAGTCGAATCTTCGACTCGGGGCCTTTGCTTCAAAGGGAGACTCGGCGGCGGGCGGCCTCGATGGCCTCGAATTTGGCCAGGTTGTGGCGGGCGTCGGCGAGGGCGTCGTGGGCGTCCGGGGGGACCGGGGGCAGTTCGGGACGACCGTGGGCCTCCCAGTGCTGACGCAGTTCGTTGGTGTAGCGGGGCAGCGCATTAGGCAGGTCGACCATGGAGCCCCAGAGCTGGCACAACGCGACGTGGTCGTATGCGGCCACCCAGGCCCACAGTTCGGGGGTGACGCTGGGGCGCGGGACCAGGAATTCGTAGAGGTCTTTGCGGATCTGTTCGCGGCTGCGCCATAGCCGGGAAGAGGGCGGCGGGAGCTGCGGCAGCACGTACCTGCGGACCCAGGGGCCAGCGCGTTCGGGATCGAATTCGGTTGAGACCGCATAGTATTCGCGGCCGTCCTCGCAGACCACACCGATCGATACGAGGTCGATCGTCGACCCGTCCTCGATGAATTCGCAGTCATAAAAATATCGAAGCGAGATCGGTCTCTCCTCCAAAGATCGGTACGGTGGCGATAGTGCCCGGCTATCCACCCTAGGTGCGCAGAATCCACCCCTAATACCGGGTACCTGCGCGTGCTGGAGGGTCCGTATTCTGAACAGGTGAACTGGACCGTCGACGTACCCATCGATCGCCTGCCGGAGCTGCCGCCGCTGCCCGCAGAGCTGCGTAGGCGGCTGGATGACGCCCTGGCGCGTCCGGCGCTACAGCAGCCGGCGTGGGATCCGGAACAGGCGGCAATGATGCGCACCGTGCTGGAGAGCGTGCCGCCGATCTGCGTGCCCGCCGAGGTGGAGGAGTTGCGCGCGCAGCTGGCGGAGGTCGCGCGCGGCGAGGCCTTCCTGATGCAGGGCGGTGATTGCGCGGAGACCTTCGCCGATAACACCGAACCGCATATCCGAGGCAATATCCGCACGTTGCTGCAGATGGCTGTGGTGCTGACCTACGGTGCCAGTCTGCCGGTGGTCAAGGTCGCGCGCATCGCGGGCCAGTACGCCAAGCCGCGTTCCTCTGACACCGACGCGCTCGGCCTCAAGTCCTACCGCGGCGACATGGTGAACTCGCTGGTCGCCGATGCGAAGCTGCGTGAGCACGACCCCTCGCGACTGGTCCGCGCCTACGCCAACGCCAGTGCGGCCATGAACCTGGTGCGTGCCCTGACCAGTGCAGGCATGGCGGATCTGCACCGTGTGCACGACTGGAACCGCGACTTCGTCGCCCAGTCACCGGCGGGTGCGCGCTACGAGGCGCTGGCCGAGGAGATCGACCGCGGCCTGGCGTTCATGACCGCCTGTCGAGTGAACGATCCAAGTCTGCAGTCGGCCCGCATCTACGCCAGCCATGAGGCATTGGTGTTGGACTACGAGCGCGCCATGCTGCGCCTCGGCCAGAACCCGGCGGGCGAGCCGGTGCTCTACGACCTGTCCGCGCACTTCCTCTGGATCGGCGAGCGCACCCGCCATCTCGACGGCGCACATATCGCCTTCGCGGAACTGCTCGCCAATCCGATCGGCCTGAAGATCGGCCCGACCACCACGCCGGATCAGGCTGTGGAGTACGTCGAGCGGCTCGATCCCAATAACGAGCCGGGCCGGTTGACCATCGTCTCGCGCATGGGCAATACCAAGGTGCGCGACGTGCTGCCGCCAATTATCGAGAAGGTGCAGGCGACCGGACACCAGGTCATCTGGCAGTGCGACCCCATGCACGGCAACACCCACGAGGCCTCCACCGGCTACAAGACCCGGCATTTCGATCGGATCATCGACGAGGTGCAGGGCTTCTTCGAGGTGCACCACGCACTCGGCACCCATCCGGGCGGTCTGCACATCGAATTGACCGGTGAGGATGTCACCGAATGCCTCGGCGGCGCACAGGACATCTCCGATCTGGATCTGTCCGGTCGCTACGAGACCGCATGTGACCCGCGGCTGAACACCCAGCAGTCGCTGGAACTGGCCTTCCTGGTCGCCGAAATGCTGCGCTGACCACGGCTTCCGAAGAGGAGCGCCGCGACATGTGGCGCTTCTTTGTCGTCAGGGCAGCGCAGTCAGCGAGACGGTACTGCCCGCCTCGACATTGGAACCCACGCCCGGAACTTGGCCGATCACCACGGAGCTCTCGGACGGGGCGAGCTGACGCACCGCCACCACCAGGCCGAGCGCCTGCAGCTTGGAGCGGGCGTCGGCGACGCTCGAGCCGACCAGCAGGGGCACCTTCACGGCATTCGAGACGATCAAGGTGATGCCGTCGCCGGCCTGGATCGTGGCGCCCGCGGCCGGTTCGGTGGCGATGACCTTATCCGCCTCGATGGTGCGGTCGTACTGAGTTCTGGTCTCGCGCACCGTGATTCCGGCCGCGGTGAGCGCCTTGTTAGCTTCCTCGGTGGTCTTGCCGCGCAGATCGGGCATCTTAACCGGCTGAGATCCCTTGCTGCGGTACACCTTTACCTGCGCGGCCAGCGGCAGAACGGTGCCGGGAGCCGGATCCACCTTCGCGAAGGTGCCCTTGGGTGCGGTACTGCCCGTTTCGCCCGCGTCCACCGGTTGCAGTCCGGCATCGCGAATGAGCTGGTTGACCTTCGAAATGTTGTCGCCCGCTTTGACATCCGGCACGCGGGGTTTGCCGCTGGAGATCAGCACGGCCACCGTCGAGCCCTTGGTGACCTTGGATCCGGCCGAGGGATCGGTGCCGACCACCCCGCCGACCGGGATGGTGTCGGAGGTCTTCTGTCTGATCTCGGTGTCGAAACCGGCATCCGACAGGGCCGAAATCGCGCTGGCCTGATCCTTCCCGGCGACCGACGGGACGGCCGAGTAGCGCCCCACACCCAACCACCAACCGCCGATCCCGACGAGCAGTGTCAGGACCGCGACGATGGCGACCCAGAGCAGGACCGTGCGACGCGATTTGCTCCGGTCGTCCGCGAAGGGTGACGGTTGCGGCGAATGTGATGGTGCGTAGGGGTCGCGGTAGGTGTCCGGCGGTCCGTAGTTGTCCGCCGGACCATAGTCGGGCACCCGCGGCCGCGCCGCGGTGACCACCTTGGTGTGCTGCGCGGACGGTGGTGGCGGTGCCGCGGCCCTGGCCTGCTGCGGGGTGGGCGCGGCGCCCTGGTAGCTGGCGCTGAGGTGTTCGGCCGATTCCTGCGGTGCGGGCACCCGATACGGCGGCAGATTCAGCGCTACCCCGATCGAATGCAATTCGGCCGCCATCTCGTTGGCATCGGCGAAGCGGTGCGCGGGTTCGCGGTTGGTGGCCCGCGCGATCAGCTCGTCGAACTCCGGCGGGACTCCGTCGATGAATTCGCTCGGGCTTGGCACATCGTTCTCGATGCGCTGATATGCCACCGATAGCGAAGTGTCGCCGGTGAAGGGGACCCGGCCGGTGAGCAGTTCGAAGATCAGGATGCCGAAGGAGTAGACGTCGCTGCGGGAATCGGCGGTGCCCGCGGTCACCTGTTCGGGTGACAGGTAGGCGGCGGTGCCGAGAATTACGCTCGCCGAGGTGGTGTTCGCGGCCGCGACGGCACGTACCAGACCGAAATCGGCGATCTTGACCTCGCCGGAATCGGAGACCAATACATTCTCCGGTTTGATATCGCGATGGATCAGGCCAGCCGAATGCGCGACGCCGATCGCGGCCAATACCGGCTCGGCGACCGCGCGCACCGCATGCGGCGGCATCGGACCGCGTTCGCGCAGGAGCTCGCGCAGCGTGCCGCCCTCGACCAACTCCATGATCAGGAACGGATGTTCGCCGTCCACGCCCTGGTCGTAGACCGCGACCAGAGACGGATGCTTGAGCTTGGCGACCGCGCGCGCCTCGAATTCGAACCGGGATAGGAACTGGGGATCGGCGGCGAATTTGGGATCCATCACCTTGATCGCGACCGGACGGTCCAGACGGGTATCCACCCCTCGGAAGACCATCGACATCCCGCCCCGCGCGATCGGCGCATCGATGCGGTAGCGCCCCTCCAGGATTTGCCCGATCAAGTGATGTCCTCCGGCTTTCACAAAGTTCTCACCCATCGCTCCGATGCGACAAGCGATTGACCGTCTCGCGCGGCCCGCTCACGATCGTAGCTGTGTCGATCGGCTCTGTTTTTGGCCGCGCGGGGCGCGGCGTGTTCGCGGCCCGGAATGTCAGCATCGCGGAGCGATTCGATGAGGGTGGTGGTCGGGCGACGGGTGGGCCTCGCGGCCGAGCGGTCGAGACTCGCGCCTGCGGCGCCTGCGCTTCGACCACTCGGCCGCGAGACGGGCCGCGAACTGGTCGCTCGTAAGACTCGCTCCGTTGTGGTTGACAAAGTGATGATTTGTGGCCGACAGGGTGCCGTTGTGCCATCGAATCGCGCGGGAACGGTCCAGGGGTGTCTCGAAGCACGTGGGGCGGGACCGTCTACCGTTATCCGGGTGAGTGCATTCCCTTGCAGTGACGATGTTCTTCCCCAGTCGGAGGTGGTGATCCCGCTGCCGGAGGTGGCCGACAAGCTCGGGCTCGTGGTGACCCGGGTGCATCAGATGCTGCGCGACCACCAGTTGCTCGCCATGCGCCGCGATGGTGTTGCCGGCGTGCCCGAGCGATTCTTCGACGACACCGGCGCGATCGTGAAGTCGCTGCCGGGCTTGATCACCGTCATGAAAGACGCCAAGTACACCGATGAGGAGATCTTGGAGTGGATCTTCACCGACGACGAGAGCCTGCCCGGTAAGCCAGTCGACGCATTACACGGCCCGCTCGCGCGCGAGGTTCTGCGCCGCGCGGCGGCCGACCCCTTCTGAGTTCTCGGCCGCGCGGACGCAGCGTGTTCACGGCGCCCTGGTGTGCGGTGGCCTCGCTTTCGCTCGTCCAGCGCAAGAGATTGATGACGGACTTCGTCCGGCAGCGTCCGGTAGGCGCGTCCGAGCCGTCGAGACTCGCTCCGTGGTGGTTGAGTGAGTGTCACCGTTGCGGTCGAGCTCAGATCCGCATGGCCGCTGCGGTGAACTCGACTGCCGCGACACGCAGACGTCGGGTGCGCGGGACCACGGCGCGGCGCGCGAACACCGCGTAGTCGGAGTGTTCGATTTCGTCCAGGATGCCGGAGTAGAGCGTGCTCGCTGTGCGAATGGCGGGGCGCACACGGGGGTCGAGTAGGTCGATGCCCGGGTTCGCGAAGCGGTAGAAGTCGCGGTTGATCGCGATCAGGTGGGCCAGTGCGCGGCGGACCCGCTGGTCGGTGTGGCCGATCCGGTGGCAGTGGGCGAGCAGGTCGGCGTCGACGCCGAAGGCCGCGAGTTCGCGGGTGGGGAGGTAGATCCGGCCACGGTCCAAGTCCTCGGCGATATCGCGCAGGAAATTGGTGAGCTGGAACGCCTCGCCGAGTGCGGCGGCGGCGGGTTCGGCCTCGGCTACTGGGACGACCGTGCCCAGTACGGGCAACAGTTGCAGACCGATCGCGGCCGCGGAACCGCGCATGTAGCCGCGAAGTTCGGTCATGGTGGCGTACTCGGCGCGGAAGTGCGCGGTGCCCGGCACATCCATTCGCATGGAATCCAGGAAGGTCCAGAAGTACTGGGGCGCGATGTCGTAGCGCTGGATGGTGTCGGCCAGTGCGGCGAGTACCTGGGTGCGCCGGTCGACGGGAGGCTTTGCCTGCTCCAAGGCGACGCGCAGTTGCTTCTCGACCAGATCGAGTTCGCCCGCGGGTCCGTGTTCGGCGTCGTATGTGGGGTGATCGACGATGTCGTCGACCATGCGCGCGAAGGCGTAGAGCGCGTGCACCGCGGGTCTTCGTGGTGCCGACAGCAGTCGGGTGGCGAGGAAGTAGGTGCGTCCGTGTACGGCGGCGATCGCCCGGCATACGCGGTATGCCGCGGCCAGTTCCGAGCCGCGGGCGGTCAGCGCGACCTCGGTCATGACCGGATGACGGCGACCGGATTGCTCTCCGGTGGGGTAGCGCGCAGTCGCAGTGGGTCCACCCGTCGCAGCGACAGGGCCGCGACCACGGCGGCGAAGGTCGCGGCGGCGACGTGCCCGAAGCTGTAGAGCCCGATCGAACCGTCCGGCTGGAATACCAGCATCAACCAGGTACACAGCCCGACCAGCGCCATCAGCGTGGTGGTTGACAGCGCGAACCCGGCGGCCAGCGCCAGCGGCCAGGAGTAGTACCAGGGCAGCGCGGCGGGCGAAAGGATGACGATGGCGACGAAGGCGATGAGGATGCCGAAGACCGCCTCGCGCTCGCTGTGCCGGAACCGCCACCAGGTCCACGCCAGCACGGCGACCAGCGCCAGCGCGCACAGGGCGCGGGTCACCACGAGCACCGGATCCATCGGGAACGGCGTCACCCAGCGGACCATATGCGCCATGATCGTCGGCAGCGAGAGCCAGTTGATGATCTTCTTCGAGCCCGACAGCGCGGTCAGCCAGCCGATGCCGACCCCGGCGATGGCCGAGGCGGCCACGAAGACCACCGCGAACACGCTCAAACCGAGTCCGGCGATCTTGGCGAACATCAGCGCCGGATGCGGCACTTCCGCGCTCGGTCGCGCGGGTTCGGCCTCGCTCTCGAGGCTTTGGGTCGCACCCGGTGATTGCGCGGCGCGTTGCAGCGCCCGACGTTCACGCTCGTGCAGCATCCAGATCCACACCAGGAACGGCAGTGCGACACCGGCGGTCGCCTTGATGGCGACGCCGATCGCGACGACCACGATGCCCGCCACATGATGGCGCTCGAGCACGAGTGCGATACCCGCGCACATGAGCCCGACCATGAGCATTTCGTTGTGCACGCCGCCGATGAGGTGGATCAGGACCAGCGGGTTGAGCACGGCCAGCCAGAGCGCGACATTCGGCTTACCGCCCAGGTGCTTGGTCAGATACGGCACCGCCCACATCATCAGCGCCAGTCCAGGCAGCATGACCAGCCGCAGCGCGATGGTGCCCGCGACCACGTTATCGCCGGTGATCGCGGTGATCGCGTTGCCGAGCAGCAGGAAGATCGGACCGTATGGTGCGGTGGTGGTGGTCCAGACCGGGCTCACATTGTCCAGCAGCACACCGGGATTGGCGACCGGCGGGGAGACGTAGGGATCGAAGCCGTCGCGTAGCAGTGCGCCCTGGGCCAGATACGAATACGCATCGCGGCTGAACATCGGCACCGCGAACAACAACGGGAAGATCCAGATGCCGACGATCGCGCGCAGTTCGTTCAGCGTGACTCCGGCGTCGGGCCGGTCGCCGAATCCGATCGTGGTGCGGCCCAAGCGCACCCACGCGGTGATCATCAACAGCACACCGACCCAGATGACCATGGTGGACAGCACATAGCCGTGCCCGAACCGCAGCCACGACAGATGTATCGCCTCGAGCAGCGGATCGCGTTTGCGGACGCTGCCCGCGCCGAATCCGCCGAAGGTGATCATCAGCGCGCCGAAGAAACCGAGCAGCGCCGAATGTCCCTCGGGGCTGCGGACGAAGTCGGCGGTAGTCCGCAGCCAGGTACGGAATCCGTGTTCGGCGACGGCCGGGGCTGTCCGGCGCGCAGGAACCCTCGATGGGCGCGCCTCTGCTTCGGTCGCGGTGATCGAGTTGTCGGTGGGCGCGGCGGCCGTCGTCTCAGGGGGATGCATGTGGTGTCGGTCCCCCCGGAGTGGTCGGCGGTCGCAACCGCAGGCGAATAGGTCGGCCGTTAGTTTATCGGCTCGCCGGGAACACTATCCCGCTGGTGCGCGGGGATTCATCCCGAGTGGCTTGTGCGGTGCCGATAATTCGGATTGCCGCCAGTTTTCCGGACAGCAAGGTGGTCGGCACGCCGACGCCCGGAGTGGTGCCGCAACCGGCGATAACCACGTTGTCGCTGCCGCCGGAAAAATTGCGCGGACGAAATGGGCCGGTTTGCCGGAACAGATGGGCCGCGGAGAAGGGTGTGCCCGCGAGCATGCCTTGTTCGTGCCAGGTGCCGGGTGTGTCGAGATGGTCCACGGTGAAGTTTTCGGCGATGCCGTGATATCCGCGCTCCGCCAACACATTCAGGAGTTCACGCAGGTAGGAGGGCCCGAGCCGGTCCCAGTCCAGCGGCGCGGCGTCGAGGTTGGGGCAGGGGGCCAGCAGCGAGAACGGTTCGTGTCTGCCGTCGGCGCGGTCGATGTAGAGCGACGGATCGGTGAGGGCGGGTCTGGTGAGCAACAATGACGGGTCGCTCATCAGGCGGCCGCGGCCGGGGCGGGCGGCGATCTCGTCGAAGGTCCGGTTCCATGCGTCCCCGAAATCGATGGCGTGGTGGGCCTGGATCGGCCAGGTCTGGGCGATCGCGGCGGGGATGGTGCCGTGTGCGACGACAGCGGATGGTGCGGCGCGCAGTCGACGGCGGCGGCGCACGCCGAAGCGCTCGAGTGAGCCGAGGTCGGCGGTGAGGACAACGGCGTCGCAGTCGACGGTGCGCCCGTCTGCGGTGCGGACCTGCCTGGCCCGCCTGCCCGCGTATTCGATCCCGGTGACCTCGGCGTTCAGCTCGAGTGTGCCGCCCGCCGCGGTGAAGGCGTCGGCGAGTGCGGCGGTGATGGCGCGCATGCCGCCCTCGGGGAAGTAGACGCCGAGCGAGGTGTCCATATGTGGAATCGCGCCGTATACGGCTAGCGCCTTCGCCGGGGCCATGCCCGCGTACAACGCTTGGAAGGTGAACAGTCGGGCCAAACGGGGATCGCGCAGGAAGCGCGAGACGCGCGGGCCCAGCCTGCCGAAGCCGCCGAGTCGCACGAGTGTGGCCAGTGCGCGGCGCTTGGCCGGGTAGCGGACCATATCCAGCGGCGAATCGAAGTTCGTATCCATGAACTCGGTGAATTCGGCCTGGTAGATCTGTGCGAGCCAGTTGCGCAACCGTCGGTAGCGCATGGCCTCGGCCTCGCCGCAGACGCGGGCCACCTCGATGGCCATGGCCTCGGGATCGGCGTAGACGCGGATGGTGGAGTCGTCGGCGAAGCGGGCGTGATAGCTGGGGGCGAGTCGGTGGATGCGCAGTGGCGGCGTGCAGGTTTCGGGCGTCGCACCGACGGCGGCGAGGGCGTCGGTGACCAGCTCGGGCAGGGTGAGTACCGTTGCACCGGAGTCGATTTCGTAGTCCGGGCCGCGATATAGGCCGACTCGGCCGCCGGGATGATCGGCTCGCTCCAGCAGGGTGACTGTGCGCCCGGCTCCGGTCAGATATAGGGCGGCGGCGAGGCCGGATAGGCCCGCGCCCACCACCACGACGCGATCGGTCGACCCCGCAACAGTTTTCATGTGCATCTCCTCGCGCCGCTAGTGCGTGCGACTCGTCGCTGCCAGTGCCATGGCGCGCAATCGCTCCTTGGCATCGGGTGTGGCGGTACTCGATGCCAGTGCGGCCAGGCCCTGTTCGGTGAGTTCGGTGATACGCCGCTCCACCTCGTCGACCGCGCCGAGTTCGGTGATCACCGTGCGCAACCGCTCGACCTGGTCCGTGGTCAGGTTGGTGCCGATGCTGGTGCGCAGCAGATCGGCCGCGGCCGGATCGGTGGCATCGGCGCGCTGCAGCGCCTCGGCGACGAGAACGGTGCGCTTGCCCTCGCGTAGATCGTCGCCGGAGGGCTTACCGGTGACCGCGGGATCGCCGAAGACGCCGAGCAGATCGTCGCGCAGCTGGAAGGCGATGCCGATATCGGTGCCGAAGGTCCGGTAGGCCTCGATCAGCTGCGGATCGGCGTCGGCCAGTGCCGCGCCCAGGTGCAGTGGGCGCTCCACGGTGTAGGCCGCGGTCTTGTAGCGGTTGATGCGCAGCGCCGCCGCGACGGATTCGTCACCCGCGGACTCGCCGTGGATATCGAGCAGCTGTCCGCCGAGCACCTCGGTGCGCATCAGCGCCCATACCGGTGAGAAGCGGCCGAGGGCGGCGGCGTCGAGTCCGGCGGTGTGCACCATGTCATCGGCCCAGGCCAGCGCCAAATCGCCGACCAGGATGGCGACCGAGGTGCCGAAGTGTTCGGCGTCACCGGCCCAGCCGTGGTCGCGGTGGCGCTGTTCGAAGTCGACATGCACGGTGGGGAAGCGGCGACGGGTGCGCGAGGAGTCGATGATGTCGTCGTGGACCAGCGCGCAGGCCTGCACCAATTCCAGTGCGGCACAGGCGTTCAGGACCGCGGCGGCGTGCGGGTCGGTGGGATCGCCGCCCGCGCCGAGCCAGCCGGTCCAGGCGAAGGCCGGGCGGGTGCGCTTACCGCCGCGCAGCACGAACAGTTCGAGCGCGTCCGCGGCCTGGATGAAAACCGGACCGAGCGGTTCGACGATGGGGCGTCGGGTCAGGAAAAAGGCTTTGAGCGCGTCCTCGACCGCCGCGACGAATCCGGGGGTGCCCGGCGCCGGCGTGTGGTTCGTGGGCGGGGTGCCCTGAGGCGTCTGGATACCGGTTCCGGCGGACAGGGGAGCCTCCAAGGTCGTGCGGGTGCTGGTGCGCGGTGGATCGTGGGCGCTATAGGTACTTCGCTGCCGGACGGGGACCGTCGCGCGTGTCGTTCCGGTGACTGCGAGCATGTCGCTTGCTCGCAGAATACGCGTACGGTTGTGACGACCTGACGGCCCGGTGAGGGGCCACCACTACACTGGACCGGTGACTTTCGACAACGTGCGGGGACGTTCGACCCCTGGCCGGCCGTCCCCGACGCCACCGATCGTCTCTGGAACACCCTCGGTTGTACAGAGCCTGCGGACCCACTCGGGGGGTTCTGTGCCCTTCTCGGTGGAGTTCAATCCGCCGCGTGACGCCGCGGGCGAGGCGCGGTTGTGGCGGGCCGCGCGCACTTTCGAGCGCATGCATCCGGCCTTCGTCTCGATGACCTACGGCGCGGGCGGTACCACTCGCGACCGCACCGTGCGGATCACCGGCGCGCTGGCCGAGGAGACGACGCTACTGCCGGTCGCGCATCTGACTGCCGTCGAGCACAGCGTCGCAGAACTGCGCTCACTGGTCGGCGCGTACGCCGATTCGGGCATCCGCAATATTCTCGTGCTGCGCGGCGACCCGCCCGGCGATCCGCTCGGCGAATGGCGCAAACATCCCGAGGGTGTGGCCTATGCCGAGGAACTAGTGCGTATCGTGCGCGACCTCGGCGACTTCCATGTCGGCGTCGCCTCGTTCCCGCAGGGCCACCACCGCTCCCCGGATCTGGAGCACGACACCGCGTATCTGGCCGCGAAACTGCGTGCGGGCGCGGAGTATTCGATTACCCAGATGTTCTTCGACGTCGAGCACTATCTGCGCCTGCGCGATCGCATCGCGACCTACGATCCGATCGAGGGCGCGAAGCCGATCATCCCGGAGCTGATGCCCATCACCTCGCTGCGCACGGTGGCACGCGCCGAGGAACTGTGCGGACGTCCCCTGCCCCCTGCGGTCATGGAGCGCCTGCGCAAGGCCGCCGGTGACGGGTCGGAGGAGCACAATGCCGCCGTCCGCGAGGCCGGCATCGAAATCGCCACCGAAATGGGCCAGCGCCTCATCGCTGAGGGCGCACCCTGCCTGCACTTCATCACGCTGAATTTCGCCAAGGCCACCGGTGAGGTCCTCACCAACCTCGGCTACGGCGTAACCGCCGCACCCAGCTCCCCCGCCTCCCCGAGTCTTCTGCCGGTCGTGGGTGCCACACCGGTGGCGTCGCGGGCCGACAGTTAGTCGGGGGTCGGGTGCTGGGCGTACCCCGACGAGTTACCGATGTTCTTGCGAACTCGGTTGTTGCGCGGAATCCCCAGCTGCCCCGACATTGGTCGACGGGGCAGCATGCTGGCTACGCGGCGCGCGCTGTCCGCAGCCCCCAGGCATCGGCGAGAAGTCGATGCGATTCGAGGCGGTCCTCATGGCGGTGAGTGATGCTGGTGACGAGGAGTTCGTTCGCGCCGGTGACCCGCTGCAGGGCCTGCAGGCGTTCGACGACGGTGCGTGGGCTGCCGACGAACTGGGTGGCGAGGCGGTCGTCGACCAATCGGCGCTGCTCCGGTGTCAGCGGGGTGGCGGTATCCGGATCGAGATAGTCCGCGGCGCCCGCACCGCTGCGGATGCTGTGCACCCAGTGACCGTAGGTGGCGGCCAGATGTTGGGCGCGCGCGTCATCGGAGGCGACGACCACGTCCGCGGAGATCACCACATACGGCTCGGCGAGGCCGGCCGAGGGCCGGAAGGCCGCTCGGTAGGCCGCGACCGCGTCCAGGGCGGTGCCGGGGGAGACGTGATAGGCGGCGGCAAAGGGCAGACCGAGTTTGCCTGCCAATTCGGCGCTTTCACTGGCCGAGCTGCCGAACAACCACAGCTCGACCTGTGCGCCCTCACCCGGAACCGCGTGCAGCGCAATGCCTTCGGCGCTCTTGTAGGTGCCGTCGAGCAGGGTGCGTACCTCGTCGACCTGGTCGGGGAAGTCCGGTGCCTGCGCGCCATGCTGTTGCAGTGCGCCGAGCGAGGCGATGAACTTCGACCGGTCGGTGATCCGTCCGGGATCGAACGGTGGCGGAACAACTACGCCGTCGCGGACCTCGGTGCGCCCGGTCACGGTATCGACGACCGGGTGACCGCCCTTGGGATGCGCAGGCTGTGCGCCGAACTGAGTGCGGCGATGGCCCGATCGGCCCAGGCCGAGGTCGAGTCGTCCCGGGTAGAGCGCGTCGATGGTGCCGAACGCCTCCACGATCGATGCCGAGGTGTGGTGGCCGACCTGAACCGCCGCCGAGCCGACGCGAATCCGGGTGGTGGCCGCGGCGACCAGGCCGATCAGCGTGATGGAGGAGGAGCTCGCCACCGAGACGAAATGATGTTCGGCCAGCCAGTAGCGGCGGTAACCCCACTGCTCGGCGTGCTGGGCCAGATCGATGGTGTTGCGCAGGGCCTGCTGTGCGGTGGATCCGGCGCTGATCGGGGCCAGATCGAGGATGGAAAGCGGGATCGTCACGCGGACCGTCCCAGGCGCGGATCCTGTTCGCCCGCTTCGATGGCAACCCGCAGCCGGTTTTCCGCGGGTGCGAGCGGGCAGGTGGCGAAATCGGTGAAGGCGCAGGGCAGATTGGCCGCCCGGTTGAAATCGAGACCGACGGTGCCACGGGCGTCGGGTGCCTCGACGGCCAGCGAGCGGGCCGCAGGGTAGGTGGTGACGCCGCTGGTGGCATCGGTGAACAGCACCCGCAGGTTGGTCGGCTCGCCGAAGGCGATGACGCGCTCGGTGACCTCGCCGATGGTGAATTCGATGGTGCCCGAGGCGGTGTGGTGATGTTCGAGCCCGTCGACGACGGCTCCGGTGGTGATCGTGCGCGGCTCGTCGAACGGCTCGAAGCGGCCTTCGACCACCCAGCGCGGGTCCGGGGCATAGGTCGGGATGCCCTCGAAACTCAGCAATGTCGGTGCGGCCGGGTCGTGCACGCGCACGGCGTAGAGGCCGCTGCGCCGAATCACCTCGAGCACTCGATTCTCGTGCAGCACCTCGAGTCCCGGCGCGCCTTCGGCCGGTATGACGATCTGTACGCCCGCGATGTCGCTGCCCTCGAACCGCAGGCGGTCGGCGGGCCGGGCGGTGATGAACACCTTGTCGTCGGTGACCCACCAGGTGCCGGGAATGTCGGGCATGCGCTCGGGTTGGTCGGTGAGCCAATGCAATCCGGTCAGGCTCAGGAAGCCGAGCGGATCACGCAACTGGTCTTGCCTGGCGTGATGCCAATGCGCCCACTCGGTTTCGAAAAGACTGGTGATGCTGGTCGTCATGACGCTCTGACTCCTTCGAGTGTGCGGTTGTGGTGGGGATGGCGTAGTCGGGTGCCGGTCATCAGGCCGCCCCCGGTGTGGCGACGTGCGGTGTGGGAATGGCCGACAGCAGTTCGCGGGTGTACTCGTGCTGCGGGTTGTCGAAAATGTCGGCGGTGGAGCCGGATTCGACAATGCGACCGTCGCGCATGACCGCGACGCGGTCGCTGATGCGGCGCACCACGGCGAGGTCGTGGGAGATGAACAGGTAGCTCAGTCCGAGTTCGGTTTGCAGGCGGTCCAGCAGTTCCAGGATCTGGGCCTGGACGGAGGCGTCGAGAGCCGAGACCGGTTCGTCCAGTACGAGCAGGTCCGGGTGCAGGGCCAGCGCGCGGGCGATGGCGACGCGTTGGCGTTGTCCGCCGGACAGTTCCGCCGGGCGGCGCTGTGCGAAGTTCTCCGGCAGCGCGACCTGGCCGAGCAGTTCACGCACCCGCTCCTGTCTGGCCTTGCGATCGCCGACGGCATAGGCCCGCAGCGGTTCCTCGATGATCGAGCCGACTCGCCAGCGCGGATCCAGTGAGCCGTAGGGATTTTGGTAGACCACCTGGAAGCGCTGGCGCAGGTCGCGCAACCGTCCACCTTTCACCGCGGTCATGTCCTGCCCGTCGAACGTAATCGCGCCGCTGTCCGGTTCGGTGAGCCGCAAGGCGATTCGCGCCGTAGTCGACTTGCCGGAGCCGGATTCGCCTACCAGCGAGAGGGTTTCGCCGCGACCGAGTTCGAATCCGACGCCCGCCACCGCGGTGACCGAACCACCGGCCGGTGCGCGGAAGCGCTTGTGCACATCCCGCACGGTGAGCAACGGCGGACCGGCGCTCGTGCGCGGTGTGCGGAACCCGTCGAACGGGGCCAGACTCGGTGAGGCGGCGAGCAGGCGCTTCGTGTACGGATGACGTGGTTCGGTGAGCACCGTCGCGGTTGGACCGGTTTCGACGATCTCCCCGCCGCTCAGCACAATGATCCGATCGGCCCGCTCGGCGGCGATCGCGAGATCGTGGGTGATCAGCAGTACCGCTGTGCCGCGCGCCGCCGTCTGCGCGGCGAGTTTGTCGAGTACCCGTCGCGCTACCGTGGCGTCGAGCGCACTGGTCGGCTCGTCGGCGATCACCAGATCCGGTCCGGCGATGATCGCCGCCGCGATCAGCACCCGCTGCCGCTGGCCACCGGACAGTTCGTGCGGATATTGCGCCGCCCGCAACTCCGGCACGTCCAGTCCGGCATCCGAGAGCAATTCGATCGCTCGCGTGGCCGCATCGCGACGATCGGCGAGTCCGTGCACGAGCAGCGCTTCGGCGACCTGATCACCCACGCGCCGCACCGGATTCAGCGAAAGTCCTGGATCCTGCGGTACGAATCCGATCCGCGCACCGCGAATCCGTCGCAGCGCCCGCTCGGATCCGGTATCCACCGTCTCCCCGTCGAAGGTGATGGTCCCGCCGGTGATCTCGGCATTGGGGCCGAGCAATCCGATCACCGATTGCGCGAGAGTCGACTTACCGGAACCGGATTCACCGACCAGCGCGACAACCTCGCCGCGTACGACGGTGAGGGATACGCCGCTGAGTGCGGCGACGTCGCCGCTGTCGGAGGCGTAGCGCACGTGCAGGCCGTCGATGCGCAACAGTGCCGCTGCGGACCCATTCGGTCCATTCGTGACGTCGCGGACTTGCGGCGTGCCGTCCGTCGGATCGGCGGACGTGCTGCGCTTACTCATGCGCTGTGACTCCTTCCTACGGCGCGGCCGAGACGTTGTGCGGAGAGGACGACGACGATGATCACCAGGCCGGGCAGGGTGGTCATCCACCATGCCGTGGCGAGGAAATTGCGTCCCTCTGAAATCAGTGAGCCCCATTCGGGGGTGGGGGGTTTCGCGCCGTAGCCGAGGAAGCTCAGCGCCGAGACCGATAGCACCGCCATACCGAATTCGACCGCGGCCAAGGCGAGTACCGGCTGATACGAGTTCGGCAGGACGTGCCTGGCCAGCACCGTGTACCAGCGGACCCCGCCAGCGTGCGCCGCCTCCACATACGGTGCCTGTCGCACTCGAAGCACCTCCGAGCGCATGACCCGCGCGAAGTTGGCGATCAGCGAAACGCCAACCGCGATGGCCACATTGCGGGTGCCGAAGCCGAGCGCGGTGACCAGCGCAAGGGACAGCAGCAGCGACGGAATCGATAGCAGCACATCGACGAACCGCATGATGACGGTGTCGACCGAGCCGCCGATCGATCCCGACAGCAGCCCGAGTATCGATCCGGCGATCAGGGCGATGGCGACCGCGGACAGGGTTGCGGTGAGCGAGAGTCCTGCGCCGTGCACCATCCGGGTATACAGATCGCGCCCGAGATTGTCGGTGCCGAACCAGTGTCGGGCACTGGGCCCCTGGAACTTCTGCGCGGGCACTCCGGTCAGCGGGTCACCACTGGCGAAAACCGAAGGGAACAGCGCCCAGCCGAGCGCCAGCACCGCGACGGCACCGGACAGAATCACTACGACATTGCCGCGCAACGACTTCCACTGCAGTGCTGGCCGACGCAGTCCGGGCAGTGCGACCCGGCGCGACTCATCGGCGACATCAACCATGGTCGGTCACCCGCTGTCGCAGATCGGGCCTCGGCGCGAAGCCATAGCCGCTGATGAGCCTGGGCGGCAGTGAGAGTACGGCGTTATCACGCGCCGCTTCGAGGGATAGCTCAGGCATGGACGACCACCTCTTCCGGGATTTCATTCGAGTCGGTCTCGGAATCGGTTGCCGCACGGCGGGATCGACCGGCGATGCGCGGGTCGAGCAGTGGATACAGCAGGTCAACGGCCAGATTCACGGTGACGAAGACCGTCGAGGTGAGCAGCACAATGCCCTGCACCACCGGAATGTCCTGGGCCAGTACCGAGGTCTGGGTGAGCCGGCCCACGCCCTGACGGGCGAAAACGGTCTCCACCACTACGGAACCGGCGAGCATATTGCCGACCAGCACACCGGCAATGGTGAAGGTCGGCACGCTGGCCGGACGCAGCACATGCTTGCGCAGCACCCACCCGCGCGAGCCCCCTTTGGCCAGTGCCACATCGACGAACGGCTGACGCCAAGTCGACGCCAGCCCAGCGGCGAGCACTTGGGCCAGCACCGCCCCGATTGGTATCGCGAGAGTGAGCGCGGGCAGCACCGTGCCCTTGAAACCGTGTCCGCCGAAGGCCGGGGCGAGCCGCCAGTGGAACGAGAACAGTTGCAGCAGTAGTAGTCCGGTCCAGAAGGTCGGCACCGAAACCCCGAGGGAGGGCAGCGAGCTGAGCGCGTCACGCAACCACGGGCGGCGAGCATAGGTCGCGGCGAAAGCCACACTCACTCCGCCGAGCACCGCGAAAAGCAGTGCCAGCCCCGCCAATCCGAGCGTATTGGGCAGTGCGTCACCCAGCGCGGTGGCGACCGGCTGGCCGGTGGCAATGGAGTGGCCGAGGTCGCCGGTCAGTGCGTGCGTCAGCGCGGTCCAATACTGTTCCCAGAGTGGACGATCCAGTCCGTAGCGGGCCTGCAGTTCAGCGATCGCCGCCTTGTCGATCGGGGTGCCCGCACCTGCACCGTCGGCCGCGATGGAGACCGGGTCGGCGGGTAGCAGGTAGAGCACCACGAACGAGATGGTGAAGGCCGCCCACAGCACCCATATCGCCTGCAGGACCCGTACAACCACATACCGAGCCATGACTACCGCCCGCTCAACCAGGTGTCGAAGAACTGCAGCCGGGCGGACGCCTCGAACTCGAGCTCTTGTACGTTCTGCGCCGCACCGATCGCCTGTGACAGTTCGACGGTAGGAATCCACAGCCCCGCATCGAGTACGGCCTGTTGCGCGGTGCGGATCAATGCGGTGCGTGCGGCGGTATCCGAGGCGCTCAGCTGACCGTCGAGCAGATCATCCAGCGCCGGGATGCGTTCACGGGCATTGAGATTGCGGCCGTCGACACTGAAAGAGGTGCGCAGGATGTCACCGTCGGCACGGGTGGTGTTGTAGTAGGTGGTGTCGAAATCCTTGACGTTCTGCCGAGCCGTGCTCTCCGGACCCGACACCAGATCCAGCTTCAGCTCGACACCCACCTGGCGCAGCTGCTGCTGCACCAGTTCCAGGATGGCCTGATTGCCCGCGAACGCCTGACTGAACAGCACCGAGAAGGACAGGCGCTCACCATTCTTCGCGCGGATACCATCACCGCCCGGCGTCCAGCCCGCCTGGTCCAGAATGCTGCGCGCCTTGGCCGGGTCATAGCTCAGCCGGGCCGAAAGATCTTGATACCCGGGTGTAGTGCTGGCCAATGTACTGGTGGCGGGCTTGAACTGCGGTCCGAGTACGGTGTCCACCAGCTGTTTGCGGTCGATCGCGGGCAGCAGCGCCTGGCGCACCGCGACATCGCGCAGCGGTCCGCGCGTGACATTGGTCTGGAAGCCGAACGGCACACCGGGATTAGCGGTGCTCAGCACCCGTCCGTTCGCGGCCTCGATCTGCGGTGCGTCCTGCGGCAGCGCATCGCTGACGGCGTCGAGCTGACCGGAGATGAGACTGCCAGTGCGGACTCCGGATTCGGGCACCACCGTGAACTCGATCTTGTCCAGATAGGCCTCGCCCTGATGGGTGAAGACCGCCGAACCCCAGCGGTATCCGGCACGTTTGGCCAGGGTCGCCGAGGCGTCCTGGCGCCAGGACGCGTAGGTGAACGGTCCGCTGCCGACATTGTCGCCCAGGCAGCGCTGATCGGCGGGTTCGGCCGTGGTGACATCACCCTGAATGCCGAGCTGCGCGGTCGAGGACGCCTGCAGGAACTGGGCATTGGGCTTGCTGAATTCGACCCGCGCGGTCAGCTTGTCTACCGCGGTGGTGCCGACGTAATTGGTGAGGTAGCTGGAGCCGAGCGGTGCCTTGACCCCGCCCAGTTTGATCACCGAATCGAAGGTGTTGCGCACCGAATCCGCGGTGAGCGGGGTGCCGTCGCTGAAGGTGACACCGTCGGCGAGATGGAAGGTGATCACCTTGGCGTCTGGGGAGATCTCCCAGCTCTTGGCCAGCCACGGCTTGATCTCACCGGTCTTGGGATCCTGATCGGTCAGCGAATCCACGATCTGGCGGGTCACATACAGCGTCTGATTGGTACCGGACTGTGCCGGATCCGAGCAGGTCGGCGCCTGAGAGAGGCCGTAGCGCAGAGTGCCGCCCGGCTGTGGCGGGCCCGCGTCGGCGCCGCCGGTGGCCGAATCACTGCCGCAGGCGGCCAGACTCGCGGCCGCGGTGACGGCGGCGGCCACCGCCGCGATTCGGTGTCGGGAACGGATCACTGTGGTACTCCAGATGTTTCGGTGCGGACGAGTTCGCCGCGGGAATCGATGTCGTAGTCGGTGCGACGTGCGGTGGCGCGGCCGTTGGGCGCGGTGGCCAGTGGTCGGCTCGGAATGCGTCGGCGCAGTTCGGGTGCGACCTCGGCCTGGAAGAGTTCGAGGCCGGCGTGATGTTGCGACTCGCTGCGGCCGTCGCGTTCGGCGGACAGGTGGATCACCTCGTGCCCGAAGGCCTCGTGCTGGCGACCGACCTTGTCGATCACCTGCTGCGGGCTGCCCACCAGCGCCGAACTGCGCGCGACGAAATCGTCGAGTGTCTCGAATACGATCGGCAGACCGAGCTTGCGCGCCAATGCCAGTCGAGCCTCGAAAATCGGGCGGTATACATCGAGGGCTTCCTGTGACGTGCGCGCCACATGGAATCCCGCGGTGCCCGCGCCGACCAGGGCCTCGGCCGGATCGTGTCCGTAGTGCTCCCAGCGCTCCCGATAGTGGCGCACCAGTTCGGCATACGGTTCGATCGGATTGGTGACATTCGCCGAGAACAGCGGATCACCGTGGCGCGCGGCGAGTTCCACCGAATCGCGGCTGGTCGCGCTGCCGTGCCAGATGCGAATGCGCGGTTGCCAGGGCCGCGGCAGCGCCTTGGCCTCGACCAGTTCCGGCCGGAACCGGCCCGCCCAGGTCACGGTGTCGCTGTCCCACAGCGCCCGGAACAGCTCATAGCCTTCGCGATTGCGATCCCACTGGTCCTCGGCGGTGACGTGGTACAGCTT
Organism: Nocardia sp. NPDC050408; assembly: GCF_044458905.1. NCBI lineage: Bacteria > Bacillati > Actinomycetota > Actinomycetes > Mycobacteriales > Nocardiaceae > Nocardia > Nocardia sp. NPDC050408. The sequence continues at coordinate 32,591 of NZ_JBITIL010000030.1, forward strand.
CGCCTGCGCCGCACCGTTGCCCTTGCCGATGATCAGTTCGAGGCGGCCGCCGGAGAGATTGTCCAGCGTCGAATAGTCCTCGAACGCGCGTACCGGATCCAACAGACTCAGCGTGGTGACGGCGGTGAACAGACTGATCCGCGAGGTGACCGCGGCGATATGGGACAGGATCACCGGCGGCGCGGCCGAGAGGAACGGATCCTCGTGCCGCTCACCGACGGCGAATCCGTCGTAGCCGAGCTCCTCGGCGATGCGGGCCTGGGCGATGACGTCGAGCAGTCGTTCCCTGGTCTCGGGCAGCCGACCGGTATTCGGATCCGGCACCCGGGTGACGAGGGTGAACAGCAGGAACTTCATGTGATCACGACTTCTTCGGTAGGCCGGGCGGATTGATCCGCGAGCTCGGCACGGTCTCGGTCCGCAACCCCCAGCGATCGATGACCTGCTGGTAGGTGCCCGTCTGGATGGCGTTGTTGACGGCCTTGTTGATGGGGCCGATCAGCCCGTTGTCCTTCTTGGTGAGCACACCGATCTCGCCCTGCAATGCGTCACCGGCGCCGGAGAAGGTCGCGACGATCTTGGTCTGATTCGCGGTGGTGCTGTGATAGATCGCGGACGGGTTCGGTCCGATATATCCATCGAGGCGCTGCGAGGCCAGCGCCAGGTAATAGTCGGTTACCTGCTGGAAGTAGGCGATATCGATCGGGGGCAGGCCCTCGGCGATATTCTGCTCGTTCCACTTGACCAGCAGCTGCTCCTGATTGGTGCCGCTGCCCACGCCGATCCGCTTGCCCGCCAGGCTCTTACGATCGGAATACTCCAGCTTGCTCTGCTTGGGGATCTCCAGCGCGACGGTGTCATTGCGGTAGGTGGCGAAGTCGTACTTCTCCTTGCGCTCCTCGGTCACGGTGACGTTGGAGATGAATACATCGGCCTCGCCGGAATCGACCCGCACGAAGTTCTGCGACCAATCGGCCACCTGTGCAACGAGTTTCAGTCCGAGGATATCGGCGATGAGCGAGGCGAAATCCACCTCGGACCCGACGATGGTCTTGTCGTCGGTGGCGTAGAACCGCAATGGCGGTGCAGCACCACCGGATCCGGTGACGACCAGCGTCCCGCGGTCCCGGATGGCCTGCGGTAGTTCGGCGGCAATGGCGTCGACCCTGGGCGCGTGGATCCGGCCGGACTGGCCGGGGGAGAGGTCGAAGGTGATCGAACCGGCGGGCTGTGCGGAGTTTTCCGCGTCCGGATCGGTGCCGCAGCCGGTGGCCAGCAAGGCGACCGCGGCGGCCAGGCCGACCAGGGCAGAGAGCTTCATCGAATACCTGTTCATCGGGGAGCGCGCACCGCGCTCAACGGACTCGGGACAGAAATGCGCGGGTGCGCGGGTGTTGCGGGTTGTCGAGTACGGCGGCGGGCGGACCTTGTTCGACGATCACGCCGCCGTCGAGGAATACGACGGTGTCGGCGACTTCACGGGCGAAACCGATTTCATGGGTGACGATCACCAGCGCGGTCCCACCATCGGCGAGATCGCGGATCACATCGAGGACCTCACCCACCAGCTCTGGATCCAGTGCGGAGGTGGGTTCGTCGAAGAGGATCACCGGCGGTCGCAGCGCCAATGCCCGCGCGATGGCCACGCGCTGCTGTTGTCCGCCGGACAGCCGCCGCGGATAGGCATCGGTCAGTTCGCCGATGCCGACCCGCTCGAGCAATTCCCGCGCCTCGGCCTCGATTTCCGCACGCGGGCGACGTTGCGCGGAAATCGGTGCGAGCGTGACATTGTCGAGCACCGTCAGATGCGGGAAGAGATTGAACTGCTGGAAGACGAAGCCGATATGCGAGCGCTGCTTGCGCACTTCGCGGTCCGACAGCGCGTGCAACTTATTGCGGCGCAGCCGATATCCGATCAATTCACCGTCGATATGCACGGTGCCCGCATCCAGCGACTCCAGGTGGTTGACCACCCGCAGCAGCGTCGACTTGCCGGAGCCGGACGGTCCGATCACGGTGACCACCTCACCGGCTCGTACGGTCAGGTCGATGCCGGCCAGCACCTCGGTGTTGCCGTAGGACTTACGCACCCCGCGCACCTCTACCGCAGGAGCCAGGGCCACCGGCGCGCTCATCGAGTCGCCCCGCGCGGTGCGGCGGAACCGATTTCGGCGATCTCGCGCAGCCTGCGCCACACCTGCTGCGCCGGTGTCGGTGGCGGCGTGCGGTGCGCGCCCTTGGCGTAGTGGCGTTCGATATAGAACTGCACCACCGACAGAATCGTGGTCAGCACGATGTACCAAACGGTGGCGACCATGAGCAGTGGCACTACCCGGCCGCTGCGACCGTAGATCACCTGGACCTGGTAGAAGAGTTCCGCGATCGCCATGACCGACACGATCGAGGTGCCCTTGAACAGGCTGATGACCTCATTGGTCGCATTCGGCAGAATCGAGCGCATGGCCTGCGGGGCGATGACCGTGCGGAACTGGCGCACCCGGGGAATACCCAGCGCCGCAGCTGCTTCCAGCTGCCCGGGATCGACCGAAATGTATCCGGCCCGGATGATCTCGGCCGCATACGCCGCCTGATGCAGTGCGAGTCCGATGACGGCCGCGGTGAAGCCGCTGATCACTCCGTTCACCTCGAAGGTGAGAAAGGAAGGGCCGAACGGGATTCCGAGCGAGAGCGTCTGGTACAGGTAGGCGATGTTGAACCAGAACAGCAGCTGCACGATCAGCGGAATCGAGCGGAAGGCCCAGATGTAGACCCACGAGATCACCCGCAGCACCGGATTATTCGACAGCCGGGCGATCGCCAATGCCGTACCGATCAGGAATCCCAGTGCCGTACCCCACAGGGTCAGCTCCAAGGTGACCTTCAGCGCTGACAGCACCGATTTCGCGGTGAAGTATTTGGCGAATGTCGACCAATCCCAGCCGGGGTTGGTGGCCAGTCCGTGGATGAACTGGGCCAGCAGCACGAGCGCGATGGCGCTGACCACCCAGCGCCACGGGTGCCAGGACCTGGCGATCGCCGGTGCGTCAGTGGCGCTTACGGTAGCAGTGGGTGCACCCGATGCCGTGGCATCGGGTGCGTGGGCACCCGGTATCGGTACATCTGATACCGGATCGGATGCGACGGACGCGCTCATGATTTCGGTTCCTCCATCGTTCCCGGCGGAAGCACCCGCACCCGGTTGCCCGGGGGGTTGCTGCGACGTCGACGAGCCAGGTCTCTCGGTCGCTCTGGATGGTGTGTCCGACGCCGAGCACGGGTCGGTCAATGGGTCTAGCCGAAATATCATGCGAAGCAGGCGAAGTCCGGCACAAGGGTACGAATCAGCGTGAGCGCAGACCTTGTTTGCATGGCCATGAGCAGGCACTATTGGCTCGGTCGCACAGTGGATCGTGGCATTTCGGACGCCGTTCTTCGCGTGCTTTCCGTCCGGATTGCACACCTGCTGGTTGCCGCGACGGCGCGCGGCACGAACGTGTCGCTCGTCGAAATAGACACTGTTGCGAAGGTTTGCCGGAGTAGTCTCGGACCTCGATTCGTGCCCGACGATGAGGAGGCCTGTCGTGACCCTGCTGCGCCGTCTGACCACGCTAACCGCCATCGCGACCGGTACGGTCGCGCTGACTCTCGCCGCCCCCGGCATCGCCGCCGCGGGTCCGGCGCCGATGCCCGCGTCACCCGTTCCGGCCGCGACCGCACCGTCCGCCCAGGCCGCGCCGGGTGATTTGTTCGCCGCTTACCGAGACGTCGTCGAGGCGTTGCGGACCTTCGGTGTCGACCCGTTCCTGTACCCGGCGCTCGCGCCGTTCTGCTCCGACACCAGCTCACTCGGTCTGGTCCCCGCGGTCGCGGGTGCGGTGCCCGGCCCGTGGCCCAAAACCACGGTGGCGATTCCGGGGCTCGACCCGACCGCCGTCAAGGCGGGCCAAGTCATGTTCACCTTCGTCCCCTACGGCCTGCGCCCGGACGGCACGAATGCCACGGGCATGAATGTCGCCTGGGTCAACCTCGCCAATGGCCGCAGCGGCATCACCGCCATGGGATCGATCTCCGATGTGGTCCGCAAGATGGTGCCCACCGAAATCCCGACCGAGATAAGGCCACTGGCCGAACGTGCCATCCAGGATCTCTTCGCCGCATTCCCGGTCGGCGGGGTGCGCGCGGTCCCGGTCGACACCGGATCCGGCACGGTACTCGCCGCGGTTTTCGGAACCGTCGACAACGGCACCAAGTCCTGCTTCTTCCTCCCGACGGTCGGACTCACCTCAGTAAACTGAGCCGGATCAAGATCAGGTGGACCTGAGGGCGGGGGCTCTCGGGCGATGCCGCCACAGATTCCACGTGATCTTGATCAGCGGGTGGGCGCTAGGGGGCGGGACTTCCAGGTCAGGAGGTTGGTGCGGTGGGCGTGGCGGGAGCGGGTCCAAAGGCGGAGGTAGGCGTCGATGGAGATCGGGTGTGCTAGACCCGCGAGGATGTCTGTGCGGGTCGTGGTGCCGCGTTCCAGTGAGCGTGCGAGCAGGCGGCTGGCGACCGCCGCGCCGTAGCCGATGAGACCGGCGGTGCGTACGGAGCCTCGACCGCCGATCGCGGCCAGTGGGGGCACCCAGTAGGCCAGTGTCGCAACAGCTCCCACCGCCGTGCCGCCGATCGCCGTTCCGCCGTAGGCGGACCACAGCCAGCGGTTGTAACCGGTCTCCAGTTCGGCCGCGCCACGGTACATTCGGGTGCTCGCCGCTGGGCCTGCCACGACCAGCGCGGTCCGGCGACCCGAACGACGTAGTGCGCGAGCGATATCCAGGTCCTCGGTAGGGCTCGCGGCGACCGCGGTGTGACCGCCGATGGCGTGGTAGGCGGTGGCATCGAACACCAGGAACTGGCCGCAGGCGACGGCGGTCGAGGGGCGCAGGCTGCGATTGGCTGCCGCGATCGGCAGGCTGGCCGCCCACGACCAGCACAGCAGCGGCTGCACCAGCGCCTCGGCCAGCGACTCTGTCACTTGGTACGGCCACGGTGACAACAATGTGGCCCGGCTGCGCCGCAATTCGGTGGTCGCGGCAGCTATCGCATTCGGTGCCAATCGCACATCGGCGTCGAGAAAGACCAGCACCGTGGCCTCGGCCAGCTCGGCGAGTCGCGCGCAGGCGGCGGCCTTCCCGGTCCATCCGGGTGCGGGTTCGGCCTCGGAGCGGAACACCGTGAAGCGCGAATCGCCCGCAATCGCGTCGAGCGCAGCCGCTTCGGTCCCGTCCGAGGACGCATCGTCGAGAATCAGCACCCGCAGTCGCGGCACACCCACTTGACCGCGGAGATCATCGATCAGCCCGGGTAGTCGCGCTGCCTCGTCGCGAGCCGGGATACACACCGTGACCGGCTCGATCACCGTATTCGGTCCGGTCGACAGCCTGCGCACCGTCACGCGGTTGAATAACGCGGTTCCGCAACCGAACAGCGCGATACCCGCGCCCGTCCACGCGGCGATCGCCGCGCCCGTACGCAGGGTTCGCGTCAGCGGCGGGTCAGTGAACGCCACAGGTTGCTCGGTGAGAAGTCGCTCTCGGGTGCGCCGGGCGGCGTCGGGTTGCGGTCCATATAGGCGATGGCGGCGATAATGGCGGCGACAGCGAGAGTGATACCGCCGACTATGCCCGCCCAGCCCGCGAAGGAGCGGGTATTCGGGTCCGCGTAGCTGACCTCGGCGCGCATGGTGGAAACATCGCCGGGCGGCAGTTTCCAGGAGACGGTGGAGTCGTCCTCGCGATTGCCGTTGGTCTTGGCGACGCGGGCCGGGAAAGCCACCGTGAACTGCACATCCGAACCGTGCGGCGGAACGGATTTCAGATCGACCCGGCCATTGAGGCTGACCAGATCGCCGGTGCGCTGGAACGACAGGTTGAACATGCCCTGGGTCTGATCGGAGAGCGCGCCGAGTTGGCCGACCTCACCGAAGGACAGATCCTCGAAGAACACCTTGCTGCCGACATAGCCATCCTGGCTGTACGGCTCGACCCGCACCTTCGCGGCCAGCGAATCGGGCGCCTTCAACTGCGGGCCCTTGTCATTGGCGTCCGCGGGCACCACCGCGGCCACGATCCGACCGGAGACCCGGTCATTGGACGACACACCCATCGACACCTGAACCCGCAGGCAGCCCACGAGCATGGGCACCAACATTGCGGCCAGCAGTACTGCCGCGGCCGCCCGCGCTGCGGGCCGGGGCGAACGCGGCGGTAGAACCGGTGTGTCGGGCATCGCGGTGAGAGGACTCGGCTGCACGGCACACATCGTGCCAGGCGCTCGCCCCGAATTGCCACGCGACGGGCGCAACGCACGCCGACCGAAGTGTCGGACAGGTGGTATCCGCATCGCTTCACCCCCGCCGGGCCAGGACCGACCGCACCAGTAGCGGTGTGCCGAGCACCCCCAGCCCGACACATCCGTACCAGGCCGAATACGGCAGATCGAGGAACACCGCGTGCGCGAGCGTCGACCCGAGCCAGGTCCACATGAACACCGCCGCCGGCACCACCGCGTCTGCCGAGATCGGGGATACCGGACCTCGGGATTCGTGCTCCGGACTGGTCGGGTCAGGCGTTCCCAACTCCAGCGCCAGTGTGCCAGCCTCCGCCGCATCGGGGGCTGCCGCCGGTGTCTGCGCTGTCGTTGGCAGGCGCTCTGCCGCGGGCGTAAACGTATTCGCATTTCCCGTCCCCACGACGCGATCCAAGCCGGTCAGCAGCAAGGCCATCACCAGCGCCAACGCGAACCACCCCAGATAGTTGGTGTACGGAATCTCGGCGAGTCCAGGCAACCCCCGACCGGCGGCACACCAAGTCCACTGTCCGTCCGCCACCATCTGCGGATCGAGGAACAGATCCCAACCGACGGCCCCGACCGCGGTCAAAACAACTCGCCCGGCCCAACGTCGAGTCAACAACCCGGCAACCATCCACACCGGATACAGCCCACCGGTCCAGGCCAGCGCGACCACCAACGGCACCGCCGCCACCGCGGGCCCCAATCTGCCGTCGGCATACTCATAACAACCGAATGGGAACCCCGTCGCGGTACCAACGATTTCGGCAACCAGTCCGAGCCCCGAGACAATCACCACGAACCCCGAGGCGTACCTGATGCCGCGCGTCGCGACCGCGTGCACCACCGCCGTCCCCGCCGACAGCAGCACGACCAGCACGGTCACCAGGTCGCGAGCGTCGCCCGAGGCAAGCGGATAACTGATCTGCACGAGCACGAGCAGCACCGCGGGAACCGTCGGCGCTAGCAACCGCGGCGTCCATCGAAAGGCGGCAGTCGACCGCGGAGGCCGACTCGCGCCGGGCCGACTTGCCAGGTTCTTGTCAGCACCGCTGACGTCGGAATCTGTTGGGCTGGCGGGCTCGGGTCTTCCGGTGGTTTCCAGGTTCGTCGGAGCCTGGGTGTTGGTGTCCGTTGCCCCGGAGGGATTGGCCCGCCCGGAGGTCTCCGGACTCGCTGTACCAGGGATTTCCGTCCTCGGCGTGGGTTGCTCGCGCGGCTTCGGCACGACTGGTCCGGTCGGCTCCGTCATCGCCTGCGCAGCAGGGGAAACCGGTTGCGCTGTCGATCGCGCAGCAGCAGCTGTGCCGCGCTGCGCCCGCTCGCACCGGACACCCCACCACCCGGATGCGTCGAAGCCCCGGTGAGATACAACCCGGGCGCGCCGGGTACCCGCTGCCCGGACAGCTCCGGCAGCGGCCGCCACAGCATCATCTGATCCAGCGACATCTCCACGTGCATCACATTTCCGCCGCGCAACCCGAGCTCGCGCTCCAGGTCGACAGGTGTCTGCACATACCGCCGCAGCACACTCGCCCCGAACCCCGGTGCGTAGGAGTCGACTTCGGCGATGATCCGATCGGCCTCCGACTTCGCGTGCGCGGCCCAGTCACTGCCGTCGGCCAACTCGTACGGATGCCACTGCGCCCACAGTGAGAGCTGATGCTCACCTGCCGGGGCGATGCTCGGATCCAGCGCACTGAAACTCATGGCCAGCACTACCGGACGCGGTGGCAAGTCACCGGCCAGCGCCGCACCGTGCGCCCGGCGCAGCTGCCGTCGATCGGAGACGAGAAACTGCAGACCATTGGCGGATTCGGCGGTCGAGCTATCGGGATACTGCGGCAGCGCGGAGGTCGCGAGTCGTACCACCATGCCGATACCGGGCCCGACCCGGATCCGCCGCTGCCACTCGTCGAGCACCGCACCGTCGAATCCGCCGTCCCGCAGCAGATCCAGCGTGGTGAGCACGTGGGTGCCCGCGATCACGGTTTCCGCATGCAAATTTCGGCCCGACATTGTGCGCACCTGCCAGCCGTTACCGACCTGCCGCAGCTCGGTGACCGCATCACCCGCCGACACCACACCGCCGTCGGCGCGCAGCCGCGCGACCAGCGCCGTTGTCAGCGCCCCACTTCCCCCCACCGCCCGTCCCGGCGGCAACGTATGCATCAGTGCGGCGAATCCGACCATCGGTGCGGTCCCCGGCTCGGACATCGGCGGCCCGGACTGCGCACCGAACCAGGCCAGCGACGCCTTGAGCCGTTCATCGTCGAAGTAGCTGTCCAGTAGGGCATCACCGGTCTGCAGGAACTCCCGTGACAACGCACTTCCGCCATCGCGCGCGTCGAGCCCCCAGAACGAACGCAGCAGCCGACCCGGCGTGGGCGTACCGCCGAACGCGCGCATCACTCGCGCCGACCGCGGCCCCCAGACCTCGACGAAGCGCCGATACGCCGCCGCATCCCGGCCCCCACAGACCTCCGCGATCCCGGCGCAGGTTCGATCGAGGTCGCGATGGAACACGATCGGCGCACCACCATCCGGCCCCGCGGGTGTGAAACCCCAAGGATCACAATCGACATAGCGCAGCCCGAAGCGCGACAGTTCCAGTTCCTCGATTATCCCGGTATGGCGCACCATGATGTGCGCCGACGATCCGCGATCGACCAGATGGCCCGGGAAACGTTCGACCGTCGACACCGCGCCGCCGAGCACCTCGTCGCGCTCGAGCACCTCCACCCGTTCCCCGGCACGCGCCAGATAGCAAGCGGCGACGAGCGCATTGTGGCCCGACCCGATCACGGCCACCGTCACGACTGTGCCTCGCTGGCGCTCGGCTGCGTCGTACCGGTAGGCCGGCTGTGCTCAATGTTCACTCGCCGCGCTCGCTCACAGCGGCAGCCGCCGTCCCAGGATCGCGAACGGCCTGGTATCCCCGGCGAAGACGAAATTCCGGATCACATCGGTGAATCCGAGTCGCCGATACAGCTTCCAGGCGCGGTTGGCCTCGCCGTGCACCTCCGGTGTGGATAGCAGTACCGCGCTCTCGGTGCGATTCGCGAGCAGTCGTGTCAGCAGTTCGCCGCCGATGCCGCGCCCCTGCGCCGACGGATGTACGTGCAGCTCGGTCAGTTCGAAATAGTCCGAAAGCAGTTCGCGCGCAGAATGTTCCGGCCAGCCCGAGCGGCGCATCCCGCTGTGCACCTGCTGGTGCCACCACTGGTGGGCGGCGCCGCGATAGCCGTAAGCGATGGCCACGATCGGCGCGGTTCGCAGGTCGATCTGCCCGGAATCATCCGGGACGACGGCGGCGACGCCCTGCCAGCCGACGCGGGTGGTGTGCTCGGTCCACATCGGCGCGCGATGGTGTTCGGTGCCGTGCGGATATTCCATTGCCGCGACGTACACCGCCAGCGCGTCGTGCAGCCGGGAGCGCAGCGCCGCGATGGAAAGGTCGATGACGACAGGGGCGTTGGCGGGGATGTGTTTGGGCTTGACGGCTGTCATGGCTCTCGTCGGTCCGCGGAAAGTTGTCGGTGGGTGTCCCTATATTCAATCTCAATTCAAACGTTCGAATACCTGTTCGATCCGTGCGGTGCTGAGAACTTCGGCATTCGGGCCCAGGATAGGCCAGGTGAGCGACTCGGAGGGACGGCTGATGTCTGGTCGGATCGAACACCCGGGGCAACCCGGCAAGGCGGGCAAGCTGCTGCAGCGGGCGGACGGCTTGCTCATGCAGGCGGCGGGGGAAAGCGACCCGCGCGAGCGTTTTCGGACCGCGTATCTCGCCGCGCTGCGCGGTGCCGGTGCCGTGCTCGCGTTTACCGGGGCGGATGCCGCGCCGCGGGCGCGCTCGCGCAATGCCTGGGTGCTGATGCAGCGCGCCGCGCCCGAATTCGTCATGTGGACCGACTACTTCAGCGCTCGCTCGGAGATCAGGGCAGCGCTGGAGGCGGGCTTGGATCGCGATGTGGATGATCAGCAGGCCGACGAGTTCTATTCGCGGGTGGGCGCATTCCTTCACGACGTGGAAGATCTGGTCGATGCCAGGGCTCGATTGCGTCCCGCGCCGGGCTGGTCCGGGGGCATGACCGCTTAGTTATCGGCGAGTAGGTGGTACGGCACTGATCGAACTCGTATCATTGGTGGCAGATAGTCGACCTTGGCTATCTGTCGCCTACCCGGAGGCGACAGCCACGTCCTAGTGCCGGGGGAGGTACCGTGCCACTCTCCGAGCACGAGCAGCGCATGCTCGAACAGATCGAGAGCGCGCTCTATGCTGAGGATCCGAAGTTCGCGTCGTCCGTCCGCGGCGGACGCCTTCGCTCGACCTCGAGTCGCCGCAGACTCCAGGCCGCAGCCCTGTTCGTCCTCGGTCTGTTTCTACTTGTCGCCGGCATAGCCGCTCCGGTGAAGCTCGGCGACTTTCCGATCATCAGCCTGATCGGATTCATCGTGATGTTCGCCGCGGGCGTGCTGTTGCTGCTCGGCAGTTCCAAGGGCATCGCCAAGGGCGACCGGTCGGGCAATGCCCAATCCGGTGGCGCGAGTGGCGGATCGGGCGGACGGGGACGAGGGCGCAAGTCCGGTGGTTTCTCCGAGCGCATGGAGGATCGGTTCCGCCGCCGCTTCGATCAGGAGTAGCGCGCCCGTAGCCGACATCGACATATCGAACGCGCCGCCGCACCGAACAGGTGCGGCGGCGCGTTCTCATGCGTGCACCACCTGACTGCTGACTGCTCGCCGCGCGCGGTTCCCCACAACGCCCCACGATCTTCCCCCACAACCTCCCACCGCCCACCTCCGCGCCGTCCCGTGACCGGCTGAAACCAGAGGAACCTGGGTGTTTGCTGATAGTTGTCGGGCGCTTGTCTCGCTGCGCGGCGCGTGTCGCCAGAACACGGAAAAAGTTCTCCACCACCGTGATAGCTGGGGTGACCTGCGTAATCGACGACGCGGGGAGCCAGATCACCCTGAGTTTCGATTGAAAGTGGGGGAAAGTGGGGTAATGTGGAGCGCGCACAAGAGGAAGGGCATACATCCGAGGTGATCGTGCTCCCCGAAACTCGGGGTTGATCCGGGAGGTAGCGGGTTGTTTCTCGGTACCTACACACCTCGGTTGGATGACAAGGGGCGACTGACGTTGCCTGCGAAGTTTCGAGACGATCTGGCGGGAGGGTTGATGGTCACGAAGGGTCAGGACCACAGCCTTGCCGTATATCCCAAGGAAGAATTCACCGCACTCGCACGGCGGGCTGCGGCGGCATCTCGAAGCAATCCGCAGGCGCGCGCATTCGTTCGGGCACTCGCGGCCGGTACGGATGAACAGCGTCCGGACGCTCAGGGCCGGATCGTGTTGTCGGCCGATCATCGTCGCTACGCGAACCTTTCGCGGGATTGCGTGGTGATCGGATCGGTCGACTTCCTCGAGATATGGGATAAGCAGGCGTGGGAGTCCTACCTCGCCGAGCACGAGGAGGACTACGCGCAAGCGAGAGACGAGTCGCTGGGCGGAATCTTCTAGCCCTGAGCGAACGAGTGCCACGCGGCCTCTGCCCGGACGCGCGGACCCTGACGTACTTCCCCGACGCCAGGTGCCGAGGCTCCGGTCAGAGACCCCGCGGCATTCGTATTTTCGAAAGTAGCTGTGTAGCAAGGCGACCCGCAGCGAGTGATCCCACTGACACGGCTCGATGCGCAACGACGCGAGGCAGGATTCCGGGAGGTCGAGGTGAACCGTGAACAGGACGGTCCTCGCCATGTTCCGGTTCTGCTCCAGCGAGCCGACGCGCTGCTCGGCCCGGCGCTCGCCGAACCCGGCGCGGTATATGTCGACGCCACATTGGGTTTGGGCGGACACGCCGAACACTTCCTGCGGACCTACCCGAATATCCATCTCGTCGGACTCGATCGCGACACCCATGCACTGGCATTGGCCGGTGCGCGATTGGCGCCCTTCGCGGACCGAATCACCTTGGTACACATCCGATATGACGGGATCGCGGCCGCGCTGAAGCAGGCCGGATTGCCGACCACTGGTTCGGTGAGTGCCATCCTGATGGATCTCGGCGTGTCCTCGATGCAGCTCGACGAGGCCGAGCGCGGCTTCGCCTACTCCGTCGACGCGCCGCTGGATATGCGGATGGATCCGACTACCGGCATCACCGCCGCGGATGTGCTCAACACCTACAGTCACGGTGATCTGGCGCGCGTACTGAAAACCTATGGTGAGGAACGCTTCGCGGGCAAGATCGCATCCGAGGTGCTGCGCCGCCGGCAACAGAAGCCGTTCCGCACGAGCGCCGAATTGGTCGAATTGCTTTATGCCACAATTCCGGCCGCCGCCCGGCGGACGGGCGGTCATCCGGCCAAGCGGACCTTCCAGGCGCTGCGGGTGGAGGTGAACGGCGAGCTCGACTCGCTGCGCGCCGCGCTGCCCGCCGCCCTCGACTCGCTGCGGGTCGGCGGCCGGATCGTGATCATGTCATATCAGTCGCTCGAGGATCGGGTGGTCAAACACGAGTTGGCGCCGCGCACCACATCGCGGACACCGGTCGACCTGCCGGTCGAATTGCCCGGTATGGGACCGGAATTCAAGTTGCTGACCCGAGGTGCCGAGAAGGCGACCGAACAAGAGATCGAAGAGAACCCGAGGGCGGCGCCCGTGCGGATGCGCGCGGCGGAGAGAATCCAGGAGGGGACAGCATGAGTGTGCGCACGCGTACCGTCGAGGCGCCGGGCCGGATCGCCCGCCGGGTTCAGGCCGCCGAACGGGTGAAATCGGGTGCCGCACAACGGGCCTATGCCAAACGTCGGATGCGTGCCGAGCAATCGGGGGAAACTCACGACCTGCCCAAGCAGCGCGCGTCGGCGATGGCCACGCGAATCCCGTTCGTGGCGGCCATCATCGCGCTGCTCGGCTGCGGCCTCGCGCTCACCCTGCTGCTCACCACTCGTTCGGCCGAGGACAGCTATCAGCTCGGCGATGCCAGGGCGACCAACCGCAAGCTGGCCGACGAACGCGCGGCGCTGCAGCGCGAGGTCGAGGCCGCCGACTCCGCGCCCGAACTCGCCGCGCGGGCCCGTGAACTCGGGATGATCCCGGCCAAGGATCCGGCCCGACTGGTGATCGGACCCGATGGCGGGGTAACGGTGATCGGCAAGCCGACGCCCGCACAGGGCGCACCGGTGCCGCCGCTGAACAGCTCGCCGGTCGCCCCGACCGCCCCACCGACGGTCAATGCCCAGGCCCGCGGCGAACGATTGATTCCGGTGACGACCACGCCGACCGCACCACCCACCCAGCCGAATACCGGCCAGCCCGCGAATGCCCTTGCGGGACAGGCGAGCCCGACACCGGCGACGCCGCCGACATCGAGTACGGTCGCGCAGGCTCCGGTGGAGACGCCGCAACCGGAAACTCCGCAGCCCGTCCCAGCGCAAGCCCAAGCGGCGCAGCCCGAGGCACCCCAACCAGCGCCCAACCCTGACGAGGGCGCCCGATGAGCATGCGGCAGACCAGGCCCGCGTCGCGTGAGCGCCGCGGGCCGTCGGCATCCAAGGCGGGCTCGACCAGAGCCGCTGGAACATCGAGGCCGGCAACCGCATCCAGACCGCGCACGTCCGCCCCGGATCGTCCGCTGCGCCTGCGTCTCGGCGTCGGCCGGGTGATCATGCTGGTCGCACTGGCGGTCGTCGCGCTCCAATTGCTGTGGGTGCAGAGCATTTCCGCGCCCAGCCTGTCCGCGCAGGCGGCCAGCCAGCGCACCACCCGCAAGATCGATACGGCGACCCGCGGCCCGATCACCGACCGCTACGGCAAGTCCCTGGCGTACACCCTGAGCGCGCAGGCGCTGACCTTCCAGCCGGTGGTCGTGCGCAAACAACTCGCCGATGCGAAGGAGAAGTCGGCCAAGGCCCCGGATCCCGATGAGCGGCTCAAAATCATCGCCAAGGCCATCCACGACAAGATCGGCAAGGATGCGCCCGCCGAATCGGCGCTGCTGGACAAGCTGAAGAGCGATACAGCCTTCGTCTACCTGGCCCGCAATGTCGATCCGCGCATCGCCTCCGATATCACCGTGCAATTTCCCGAGATCGGCGCCGAACGCCAGGATGTGCGCGAATATCCGGGCGGCTCGCTGGCGGCCAATGTGCTCGGCACCACCGGCTGGGATGGACACGGCCAGATGGGGCTCGAATCGTCGCTGGACTCGCTGCTGGCGGGTACCGACGGTTCGCACACCTACGACCGCGGCTCCGACGGTGCGGTTATTCCGGGCAGCTGGCGCGATAAGCAGCCCGCGGTAAACGGCTACTCCGTCGAATTGACCCTCGACTCGGACCTGCAGTACTACGTGCAGCAGCAGGTGCAGCAGGCCAAGGAGATGTCCGGCGCGAACGCGGCCTCCGCCGTGGTATTGGATGCGAAGACCGGCCAGGTGCTGGCGATGTCGAATGACAACACCTTCAATCCCGCGCTGGGGTCGCAGCATTGGGGCAATGCCGAAATGCAGAATCCCGCGGTGCAGGATCCGTTCGAGCCAGGTTCGGTCAACAAGATCGTGACCGCGGCCGCGGCCATCGAATACGGTTTGACCAACCCCGATGAGGTGCTGCAGGTGCCCGGTGAGATCCGGATGTCGGGCGTCACCGTGCACGACGCCTGGGAGCACGGCACCTTGCCCTACACCACCACCGGCATCTTCGGTAAGTCGTCCAATGTCGGCACACTGATGCTGGCGCAGCGGGTCGGTGAGGACCGGTTCGCGGATATGGTCAACCGCTTCGGCCTCGGCCAGCGCACCGGTGTCGGGCTGCCAGGTGAGAGCCCCGGCCAGGTGCCCGCGCGCGACCAGTGGTCCGGCGGTACCTTCGCGAACCTGCCCATCGGACAGGGCCTTTCGATGACCACCCTGCAGATGACCGGGATGTACCAGGCCATTGCCAATGGCGGTGTGCGGATTCCGCCGCGCATCGTCAAGGCCGAGACCGCCCCGGATGGCACCCGCACCGAGGAGCCGCAGCCCGACGGCGTGCGTGTGGTGAGCGCACAGACCGCGGCCACGCTGCGCACCATGTTCCAGGCGGTCGTGCAGCGCGATCCGATGGGCGTGCAAATGGGCACCGGTGCGTCGGCGGCGGTCGATGGTTATCAGGTTGCGGGCAAGACCGGCACCGCGCAGAAGGTCGACCCGAGTTGCCGCTGCTATTCGACCTCGTCGTACTACATCACCTTCGCCGGTATGGCCCCCGCGGACAACCCGCGCTACGTCATCGGCCTGATGCTCGACGCGCCGATCCGCAGCTCCGACGGCAGCGGTGGCGGGTCGGTTGCACCGCTGTTCCACAGCATCGCATCCTGGGTGCTGCAGCGCGATCGGATCCCGCCATCACTCGAGCCGTCGCGACGATTCGTTCTGCAGGCTTCATAAGATTGGAGCCGCGTTGCCCGGCGGTGAGCCGACGTCGGTAACCTGACTCGACACCCAATCCCGTCCATGCCGATTCCCGAGAGGAGCCCTGTGCCCGCGCAGTCCAGCCAGCACGTGCTCCGGCCGACCCATCCGCGGTCGACGCCGTTGTCCACCGTACTGGCCATGACCGGTGCCAGCTCGTCACGAGCCGACCTCGCGCAGATCCAGGTCACCGGCATCGAGCAGCGCTCGCATGCGGTGCGACCGGGTGATCTGTTCGCCGCACTGCCGGGCGCGCAGGCGCACGGCGCCCGTTTCGCGCGCGATGCCGTCGAACGGGGCGCGGTAGCCGTCTTCACCGACCCCGCGGGCGCCGAACTGGTGGGTGAGCTCGATGTGCCGGTGTTGGCGCGTGAGCAGCCCAGGTCGGTGCTCGGCGAACTTTCCGGCGCGCTCTACGGCAATCCGTCCGAGCGGCTGCGCATCGTCGGCATCACCGGCACCTCGGGCAAGACGACCACCGCGTATCTGGTGGAGGCCGGGCTGACCGCCGCCGGCCTGTCCACGGCGCTGATCGGCACCATCGAGACCAGGATCGGCGGTCGCCGCGTGCCGAGCGCATTGACCACGCCCGAGGCGCCGCAGTTGCACGCCATGTTCGCGCTGATGGTCGAGCAGGGCGTGGACGCGGTCGTGATGGAGGTTTCCAGCCACGCACTGGCGCTGGGCCGGGTGGATGGCGTGCGCTTCGCCGTGGGCGCGTTCACCAACCTTTCCCAGGACCACCTGGACTTCCACGCCGACTTCGAGGATTACTTCGCCGCCAAGCGCAGGCTTTTCGAAGCCGATTCGCCGATCGCCGCGCACACGTCGGTCATCTGCGTCGATGACGAATGGGGCCGGCGCCTCGCCGCCGATCTCGCGGCACCGATCACCGTATGCACCACCGGTTCCGGCACCTGGCAGCTGACCGGCGAGGTATCCGCGCACGGCGGTGAGCAGGAATTCACCGCCGCCGGACCGGACGCGAATGTCGATGTGCGCCTGCGGCTTCCGGGGCGCTACAACATCGCCAACGGACTGCTCGCGGTCGCGGTCTGCACCGCGGCCGGTGTGGATCCCGCCGTCGCCGCGCCCGCACTGGCCACCGTCGACGTGCCGGGCCGGATGCAGCGGGTCGAGCGCGGACAGGACTTCCTGGCCATCGTCGACTACGCACACAAGCCCGCGGCGGTGGAGTCGGTGATCGCCACGCTGCGCGGTCATCTGGCGGCGGGAGCGACGAGCCCGGAGGCGGCAGGTAGTGGGGGGCCGTCGACGTCGGGCACCGGAAGGGATACGCGCATCCACGGCGGGCACCGCGAATCCGATACTGCCGCCGATACCGGTGGTCGGCTGGCCGTGGTCGTCGGCGCGGGCGGCGACCGGGACGCGGGTAAGCGCCCCCTGATGGGTGCGGCCGGTGCGCGCGGCGCCGATCTGCTGATCATCACCGATGACAATCCGCGCAGCGAGGATCCGGCCGCCATCCGCGCCGCGCTGCGCCGGGGCGCGCTGGCGGTGCCGGAGGCTGAACGCGGCGCGGTGCGCGAAATCGGGGACCGGGCCGCGGCCATCGCCGCCGCCGTCGACTGGGCCCGTCCCGGCGACGTGGTGCTGGTGGCGGGTAAGGGACATGAGGTAGGGCAGGAGATCCAGGGTGTGAAGCATCCGTTCGACGACCGCGAGGTGCTCGCGGCGGCGTTGGAGCGACGGGAGCGGGGCCCGCGGGACGACAACACCGCCGCGGGAGCGACGGGCCCGGAGGTGGCAGCGAAGCGTGACCACGCAGGGCCCCGCGAGCGCGGCCGATCCAATACTGAGCAGAGTCCGCAGGGGTCGGACGCGGAGGACTTGACGGTTTCATGATCGAGATGACACTGCGGGAGATCGCGGAGGTCGTCGGCGGCACGCTGCACGACGCCCCCGACCCGGAGGTGACGGTAACGGGTTCGGTCGAATTCGATTCGCGTCGAATCGGTTCCGGGGATCTTTTCCTGGCCCTGCCCGGTGAGCACGCCGACGGCCACGACTATGCGAAGTCAGCTGTCGACGCCGGTGCGGTCGCGGTGCTCGCGGCGCGCCCGGTTGGCGTGCCCGCGATCGTGGTGACTCCCAGTCCGGGTACTGTGCCCGCGAAATCCGTTGCGCTGGCCGGTGATTCGGATGGGTCGGGTGCCGCGGTACTGGCCGCGCTCGCTACGCTCGCCCGGGTGAGCGTCGAACGTCTTTCCGCCGCGGGAGCGACGGGCCCGGAGGCGGTAGCGGAGCTGGACCACGCAGGGCCCCGCGAGCGCGGCAAATCCAACACTGCGAGAGGCGGACTCACCGTGATCGGGGTGACCGGCTCCTCGGGCAAGACCTCGACCAAAGATCTGCTCGCGGCCGTGCTAGCGCCGCTGGGTCCGGTCGTCGCACCGCCCGGATCATTCAATAACGAACTCGGTCATCCGTGGACCGCGTTGCGCGCCGATGCCGACACCCGCTTCCTGGTGCTGGAACTGTCCGCGCGTGGACCGGGCCATATCGCCGCGCTCGCGCAGGTCGCGCCGCCGAAGATCGGTGTCGTGCTCAATGTCGGCACCGCCCATCTCGGTGAATTCGGCAGTCGCGAGGCGATCGCGCAGACCAAGGGGGAACTCGTCGAGGCATTGCCGTCGACGGGACTGGCGGTACTCAATGCCGACGATCCGCAAGTGGCTGCGATGGCCACGCGCACGCAGGCCCGCGTGGTGACGGTCGGCCAGGCGAGCAATGCCGAAATCCGCGCCACCGATGTGCATCTCGATGCCGAGGCACGCGCGGGCTTCACGCTGCACACCAGCAAGGGCAGCGTCCCGGTGCAGCTCGCCGTGCACGGCGAACACCAAGTCGGCAATGCGCTGTCCGCCGCCGCCGTCGCGCTCGAATGCGGTGCGGATCTCGACACCGTCGCGCAGGCACTCGGCGGCGCGCATGCCGCATCGGCCCGCCGCATGGATGTGCGCACCACCGCCGACGGCATCACCGTCGTCAACGACTCCTATAACGCCAATCCGGATTCGGTGCGCGCCGCGCTCAAGGCGCTGGTGACCATGTCTCGTGCGGGCGGAACCCCGCGCCGCAGCTGGGCCGTCCTCGGCGAAATGGGTGAACTGGGCGAGGAATCCGTCATCGAACACGACCGGATCGGCCGCCTCGCGGTGCGCCTGGATGTTTCCCGGCTGATCGTGGTCGGCACCGGAAGGCCATCCCACGCGATGCACCAGGGCGCGGTAATGGAAGGCTCGTGGGGCGAGGAGTCGATCCTCGTGCCCGATATCGGCGCGGCCATCGCGCTGCTCGACAACGAGGTCGAGCCGGGCGATGTGGTGCTGGTCAAGGCGTCCAAGGCGGTCGGACTGTGGGCGGTCGCCGAACATTTGACCGGCGCGGAACGTGCGGGAATTAGTCGGGGTAGCACGGAGGCGCGAGGCGTGAGCGAGCGAACCAAAGGCACAGCGGCCATCGGCCGAACGACGGAGCCGAGCGGCAGCGAGGCGGAGTCGTGAGTGAGCGAAGCGAGCGAACCATGAACGCCGTGGCTTCCTGCCGAACCATGGGCACTGCGGCATTCTGCCGAACGACTGAGCCGAGCGTCAGCGAGGTTCAGTCGTGAGACAGATTCTGTTCGCGGCTGGGATCGCGCTTGCGGTCTCCATCCTGCTGACTCCGCTATTGATACGCATCTTCGCCAGGCAGGGCTTCGGGCAGGAGATCCGGGTCGACGGTCCGGCCAGTCATCAGGCCAAGCGCGGCACCCCGACCATGGGTGGTGTGGCCATCCTGGTCGGCATGTGGGCGGGCTACCTCGGCTCACATCTGATCGGCATCGGCTACGACGCCGACGGGCCTTCCGCCTCGGGCCTTCTGGTGCTCGGGCTGACCACCGCACTCGGTGTGGTCGGCTTCCTCGACGACTTCATCAAGCTGCGCAAGCAGCGCAATCTTGGGCTGTCGGCCGCGGGCAAGTACGTCGGTCAGATCAGCGCGGCGGTACTTTTCGGTATCCTCGCCCTGCAGTTCCGCGGCGGCAACGGGTTGACTCCGGCGAGTAAGCATCTGTCCTATGTCCGCGATATCACCACGGTGTCGATGGGCGTGATCATCTTCCTGTGCTGGGTCTGCCTGCTGGTCGTGGCCTGGTCGAATGCGGTGAACCTGACCGACGGCCTGGACGGTCTTGCCGCGGGGTCGATGAGCCTGGTGCTGGGCGCCTACGTGATCATCACGTTCTGGCAGTACCGCAACGCCTGCGCGACGATCCCGGAGGCGGGCTGCTACAACGTGCGCGATCCGCTGGATCTGGCGCTGGTCTGCGCCTCGGCGGCAGCCGCGTGTGTCGGGTTCCTGTGGTGGAATGCCGCGCCCGCCAAGATCTTCATGGGCGATACCGGTTCGCTGGCCCTCGGCGGCATGCTCGCGGGCCTGTCCATTACGACGCGCACCGAGTTGCTGATGGTCGTGATCGGTGCGCTGTTCGTCGCGGAAACCGCCTCGGTGGTGTTGCAGGTCGCGGTGTACCGCACAACCCGCAATCGGCTGTTCAAGATGGCGCCGTTCCATCATCACTTCGAACTCAGCAAATGGGCCGAGACTACGGTGATCATCCGGTTCTGGCTGTTGGCGGCCATGGCGTCGGCGGTCGGACTCGGCCTGTTCTACAGCGAATATCTCTCAGCGGTCGGGTGAAGTAGCGATGGTCGAACATTCTCCGCGGGCCCTGCGAACACCGGGGCCCATGCTCGAATTCCTGCGTGGCCGCGAGGTTCTGGTGGCCGGATGGGGTGTCTCGGGCCGCTCGTTGATCGAACCGCTGCGCGACATCGGCGCACGTCCGGTGGTCACCGACGGCGGTGCCGCCGCATTGGCGGAGGCGGCCGGGCTCGGTCTGGACATCGCGACCTGCACCGAACTGGAAACCGCGGACTGGAGCCGCTTCGCACTGGTCATCACAAGTCCGGGCTGGCGGCCGGATTCGCCGGTGCTCGCCGCCGCGGTGACCGAGGGCACCCCGGTCTGGGGCGATGTCGAATTCGCCTGGTGGGTCGATCAGGCCAGGATCTATGGCCCGGTCCGCAAATGGCTGGTGGTGACCGGTACCAACGGCAAGACCACGACCACCTCGATGGTGCATTCCATCCTGCGCGCGGCCGGTATCGCCAGTGTCGCCTGCGGCAATATCGGGCTGCCGATCCTGGATGCGCTGCGCCGCAATCCCGGTCCGCAGGTGCTCGCGGTCGAACTGTCCTCGTTCCAATTGCATTGGGCGCCTTCGGTGCGGCCCGAGGCCGGTGTGGTGCTGAATGTGGCCGAGGATCACCTGGATTGGCACGGCGGCCTCGACGCCTATGCTGCCGCCAAGTCCAGGGCACTCTACGGTCGCGTCGGTGTCGTCGGACTCGACGATCCGGTGGCCGCCTCGCTGGCCCGGCGCAGTAAGGCGCGCCGGACGGTCGGCTTCCGGATCGGCGTACCCGCCGACGGCGAACTCGGTGTCGTGGACGGCAAACTGCTCGACCGCGCCTTCACCAAGGCCGCCATCCTGGCCGAGGTCGGCGATATCAGCCCCAAGGGACCAGCCGGTGTCGCCAACGCACTCGCCGCCGCCGCGCTGACCAGGGCCATCGATGTGGCGCCGCAATTCGTGCGAGAAGGCCTCATCGAGCACAAGGTCGGTCCGCATCGAGCCGCCTTCGTGCGCGATGTGGCCGGTGTCGAATTCATCGATGACTCCAAGGCCACCAATCCGCATGCCGCGCGCTCGTCGATACTCGCTCACCCGCAAGTGGTTTGGATCGCCGGTGGGCAGTTGAAGGGTGCGTCGGTCGAGGATCTGGTCGAGGAGATCGCCGATCGCCTCGCCGCCGCCGTGCTCATCGGGGCCGACGCGCCGGTGATCGCGGCCGCATTGGCGCGACACGCGCCCGAGGTCCCGGTTGTCGAGGCCCGCGCGGGAGACCATGCAGGGATGGGTGAGGCCGGTATCGATGAGACAGCCGACGCCGTGATGACGCGTGCCGTGCGCGCCGCGGCCGGGCTCGCTCGTCCCGGGGACACCGTACTGCTGGCTCCGGCCGCGGCCTCCTTGGATATGTTCGCCGATTACACCCACCGCGGGCGCAGTTTCGCCGCCGCGGTGGCCGCGCTGGAAGACGGTGACATCGGGCGGCATCTATGACCGAGACGACACGGCGGAATCGGCTGGCTGCCACCAAATTCGGCGCCTGGCTGGCGCGCCCGCTCGCGTCGTTCCATCTCGTCGTCACGATCGCGACACTGCTGACGGTGCTCGGTCTGGTCATGGTGTTGTCGGCATCGAGCGTCGAGGCGTATGTCGACGGCGGATCGGCGTATTCGCTGTTCATCCAGCAGGCCATGTTCGCCGCGATCGGCGCGGTGCTGTTCTATCTGGCACTGCGGATTTCCTTGCGCCGACTGCGGCAATGGTCGTTTCCGCTGTTCGCGATCTCGGTGCTGGCGCTATTGCTGGTGTTGATTCCCGGCATCGGCTCCGAGGTGCAAGGTGCGCGGCGCTGGTTCTTCATCGGGCCGATCTCGGTGCAGCCCTCGGAGATCGTGAAGGTGACGCTGGTGGTGTGGGGTGCGCATCTGCTCGCTTCGCGTCGCTCGGAACAGGCCGGCCTGAAAGATATTCTGGTGCCGCTGGTGCCTGCCGGTCTGCTGGTGTGTCTGCTCGTCGTGCTGGAGCCGAATCTATCGACCACCATCGCGCTGGGCATCGTGCTCGCCGCACTGCTGTGGTTCGGCGGACTGCCGGTGCGGTTGTTCGTCACTATCGCGATTTCGGGCGTGATCGCCGCAGGCGTCCTCGCACTGTCCGCGGGGTATCGCTCGGACCGGATGCGCGCCTTCTTCAACCCGGGTGATGATCCGCAGGGCATCAATTACCAAGCGCGCCAAGCGCTGTACTCGCTGGCAGACGGCGGCATCTGGGGTCGTGGCCTCGGCCAGAGCCGGGCCAAATGGCAGTACCTGCCGAATGCACACAACGACTTCATCTTCGCCATCATCGGCGAGGAACTCGGATTTCTCGGCTGCGCACTGGTGTTGGGCCTGTTTGCACTGTTCGTCTACACCGGCCTGCGCATCGCGAGCCGTTCGGTCGATCCGTTCCTGCGGTTGCTCACCGCGACCGCGACCACCTGGATCACCGGCCAGGCGCTGATCAACATCGGCTATGTGGTCAACCTGCTGCCAGTGACCGGTCTGCAGCTGCCGCTGGTTTCGGCGGGCGGTTCGTCGCTGGCGATCACTCTGTTCATGTTCGGCATCATCGCCAATGCGGCCCGGCACGAGCCCGAGGCGATTGCGGCGCTGCAGGCCGGACAGGACGGCAGATTCAGCCGACTGCTGCGACTGCCCAAGCCGGAGGTGTACTCACCGGCGCGGGCGGATGCGGCACGTGCGCGCTCGGCCGCGGCCAAGGCCAAGGCGGCCGAACAGCGGGCACGGGCCGAACGGGCCAAGGCCGACCGGGCGCGGGGCGCACGGCCGCAGGGGCAGCGGAGTCAGTCCGAATCCGGTCGACGGCGCGTGCCAGAGAGCCGAGGGACGAGTTCACTGCGGGCGACCAGGGCGTGGGAGCCGAGCTATCCGATAAACCATGCGAGAGATCGGGGAAGATCCAGGTGAGTGCGGAGCGACCCCGCAAACCACTGTCGGTGATCGTCGCGGGCGGTGGTACCGCGGGACATATCGAGCCCGCGCTGGCCGTCGCCGACGCGCTGCGGCGACTCGACGAATCGATCCGGGTCACCGCACTCGGCACCGAACGCGGACTCGAGACCAAACTGGTGCCCGAGCGCGGCTATCGGCTGGAGTTGATCCCGCCGGTTCCGTTGCCGCGCAAGCTGAGCGCGGATCTGCTGCGGCTGCCCGGCCGTGTCCGTGCGTCGGTGGCCAAGACCAGAGCGGTCATCGATGCGGTCGAGGCCGATGTGATCGTCGGCTTCGGCGGCTATGTCGCATTGCCCGCCTACCTCGCGGCGGGCCGGGGCGCGCTCGGCCGCAGGCGCGCGGTGCCGGTGGTGGTGCACGAGGCAAATGCCAAGGCAGGTATCGCCAATAAGGTCGGCGCCAGGCGCGCGGCCAGAGTGCTCGCCGCCGTACCCGATTCGGGGCTGGCCAAGGCCGAGGTCATCGGCATTCCGGTGCGCGGGTCCATTACCTCGCTGGATCGGGCCGCGCTGCAGGCCGAAGCCCGTGCCCATTTCGGCCTGCCTGCCGAGGGCCCGGTTCTGCTGGTCTTCGGTGGCTCGCAGGGGGCGGTCTCGTTGAACAAGGCGATCTCCGGGGCGGCGCCACAGCTGGCGGCGGCGGGCGTTTCGGTGCTGCACGCGCACGGCCCCAAGAACACTCTCGAGGTCCCGCAATCGGATGAGGATGGGGCGCGGTATATCGCCGTGCCGTATCTTTCCCGAATGGACCTGGCCTATGCCGCCGCCGATGCGGTCGTCTGCCGCTCCGGCGCGATGACCGTCGCCGAGGTGTCGGCGGTCGGCCTGCCCGCGTTCTATGTGCCGCTGCCGCACGGCAACGGTGAACAGGAACTCAATGCCAGGCCGATCGTCCGCCAGGGTGGTGGCAGAATCGTCCCCGATGCCGAGCTGACCCCGAAATATGTGATCGACGAGGTGATACCGCTGCTGACCGACCGCACACGGCTGATCGAAATGAGCCTGTCCGCCGCAGGCGCCGGACACCGCGATGCCGCCGACGCGCTCGCGCGCATTGTCGTCGAGGTGAGCGGCCGGTGACCACGGGAGCCGATGCCACCGAATCCGGGGCGGTCGAATCCGGCGCCGACCAGGCGCGCTCGGCTCTGCCGCCCGAATTGGCGCGCGTGCACATGGTCGGGATCGGCGGTGCCGGCATGTCCGGAATCGCCCGCATCCTGCTCGCGCGTGGTGGCTCGGTCTCCGGTTCGGATGCCAAGGAGAGCCGCGGTGTGCTTGCGCTGCGGGCCCGCGGTGCGCAGGTGCGCATCGGGCACGATGCCAGTGCCCTCGATCTGCTGCCCGGCGGCCCGACCGCGGTGGTCACCACCTATGCCGCCATCCCGAAGACCAATCCCGAACTGGTCGAGGCGAATCGGCGCGATATTCCGGTGCTGTTGCGCCCCGCCGTACTCGCCTCGCTGATGCGCGGGCATCGCACGCTGCTGGTCTCGGGCACGCACGGCAAGACCTCGACCACCTCGATGCTGATCGTGTCTTTGCAGCACTGCGGATTCGACCCGTCCTTCGCGGTCGGCGGCGAACTCAACGAGGCGGGCACCAATGCCCACCACGGCACCGGCGAAATCTTCGTCGCCGAGGCCGACGAAAGCGACGGCTCGCTGCTGCAGTACGACCCGGA
Organism: Nocardia sp. NPDC050408; assembly: GCF_044458905.1. Taxonomy (NCBI): domain Bacteria; kingdom Bacillati; phylum Actinomycetota; class Actinomycetes; order Mycobacteriales; family Nocardiaceae; genus Nocardia; species Nocardia sp. NPDC050408. Next base: position 57,781 of record NZ_JBITIL010000030.1, read on the forward strand.
TGTCGCCGTGGTCACCAATATCGAATCCGATCACCTGGACTTCTTCGGCTCCGATGAGGCCTACGTCCAGGTCTTCGATGACTTCGCCGACCGTCTCGGTCCCGGCGGGCTGCTGGTGGTGTGTCTGGACGATCCCGGTTCGTGGGCGCTGGCCGAGCGAGTCGGTGCGCGGTTGGCGGAGAAGAACGTTCGGGTGCTCGGCTACGGATCGGGTGAACTGCCCGACGCGCCGGTGCCGGTGGGCGTGCGGCTGCACAGTTGGGAGCCACGCGATGTCGGCGGGCTGGCCCAATTCCAGCTCATCGATGAGGCCGCGCCGCGCACCCTGCGGCTCGCGGTGCCCGGTCGGCATATGGCGCTCAACGCATTGGCCGCGCTGCTCGCCGCGCGTGCCGCTGGGGCGGATGTGGACGAAATCATCCAGGGGCTGGAAGGTTTCGGCGGCGTGCATCGCCGGTTCCAGTTCGTCGGCCGGGAAAACGGCGTGCGCGTCTTCGACGATTACGCCCACCACCCGACCGAGGTGCGGGCGGTCCTCGGCGCGGCCGCGGAACTGGTGCAGCAGGAGGCCCGCGACGGTGCGCGCTCACGACAGGGCCGGGTCATCGTGGTGTTCCAGCCGCACCTCTACAGCCGCACCGCCACCTTCGCCCAGGATTTCGGCGCGGCGCTGAGCCTTGCCGACGAGGTCGTCGTGCTGGATGTCTACGGTGCGCGGGAGAAGCCGCTGCCCGGCGTCAACGGCGCACTCGTCGCCCAAGCCGTCACCAAACCCGTGCACTACCAGCCGGATATGTCGCGGGTCGGCCGCCAGGCCGCGGGCCTGACACTGCCCGGCGATGTGGTGATCACCATGGGCGCGGGCGATGTGACGATGCTCGGCAGCCAGATTCTCGATGGGCTGCGCGCGCGTCCGCAATACGGGCGGTGACCCGCGATGCGAACCGCGGGTGACTGGTTCGACCGGGCACACCGGGGTCGCCTGCGCCTGTGGGGTCTGCTCGGCGTGTGCGTCCTTACCGTTGTCGCGGTACTGGCCTGGTTCACCCCGATGCTTTCGGCGAGCACGGTCGAAATCGACGGTTTGGTCGCGGTTCCCGAGGGACAGGTGCGCGACAAACTCGAGATCCCGTCCGGCCGCTCGATGTTGCGCATCGACACCGATGCGATGGCCCGGCGGGTGGCGAGCATTCCGAAGGTCCGCAGCGCACGGGTGCAGCGCGTATTTCCCTCCACCGTCAAGGTGACGGTGGACGAGCGCACGCCGGTCTTGTTCTGGGATAGCCCGCAAGGCGCGCATCTGCTGGATGCGGAGAGTGTGGAGTTCGCGATCGAGGACGCACCCATCGGCGTTGCGAAGCTCATTACCGAACATCCCGGCAGCGATGATCCGGTCACCCGGGCCGCGGCATCGGTGCTGTCGGTACTGCCTGCGGCGCTGGTCGGGCAAGTGGACGAGGTTGTCGCGCGGTCGATTTCGAATATTTCCCTGAACCTGCGCGACGGTCGCGCGGTATTGTGGGGAGGAACTAATGACGCGGAACGCAAGGCGGCCGTGGTGATGCCGCTGTTGACCCGCGATGGAACGGTGTTCGATGTTTCGAGTCCGAATCTGGTCACGGTAAAGTGATCGATACCCATTGTGCCCAGGGGTTTTTCGATGGAACTGTGACCGCAGTGGGAACAGCCCAGCGAGACCGGGGTTTCGGGGGCAACCGTTCACGATACGACGTGTTGCGCGGTGAGACGAGAGGGATCACACAAGATTCTGTCAGTCGTTTCGGCGCGCCTGCGCGCCTATCGCGGCGGCTGCGAATAGCGTTCCGCAGCAGTCGGATACTTGACATAACGCTAACCCTATGGTTGAGCTTTAGGGTTGGCTCGGACCTGCCACAGACCGAATGTCGAGAATTCGAAAACGACAGACTTTAGATCGAAGGAAGGCGAGAGCCCATGACGCCCCCGCACAACTACCTTGCTGTGATCAAGGTCGTCGGTATCGGCGGCGGCGGTGTGAATGCCGTCAACCGGATGATCGAACAGGGACTCAAGGGAGTCGAGTTCATCGCGGTCAACACCGATGCGCAGGCGCTGCTGATGAGCGATGCCGACGTCAAACTCGACGTCGGCCGTGAGCTCACCCGCGGTCTCGGCGCCGGTGCCGATCCGGAGGTCGGGCGTAAGGCCGCCGAAGATCACAAGGACGAGATCGAAGAGGTGCTCAAGGGCGCCGACATGGTCTTCGTCACCGCGGGTGAGGGCGGCGGCACCGGTACCGGTGGCGCGCCGGTCGTCGCGAGCATCGCGCGCAAACTCGGCGCGCTGACCATCGGTGTGGTCACCAGGCCGTTCTCCTTCGAGGGCAAGCGCCGTGGCAACCAGGCCGAGGTGGGCATCAACCTGCTGCGCGAATCCTGCGACACGCTCATCGTCATCCCGAACGATCGGCTGCTGCAGCTCGGCGATGCGGCGGTCAGCCTGATGGACGCCTTCCGTTCCGCCGATGAGGTACTGCTCAACGGTGTGCAGGGCATTACCGATCTGATCACCACCCCGGGTCTGATCAACGTCGACTTCGCCGACGTGAAGAGCGTGATGTCCGGCGCGGGCAGCGCCTTGATGGGCATCGGTTCGGCACGCGGCGAGGGCCGTTCGGTCAAGGCCGCCGAATCGGCGATCAATTCGCCACTGCTCGAGGCATCGATGGACGGTGCGCACGGCGTACTGCTCTCGATCGCGGGCGGTTCGGATCTGGGTCTGTTCGAAATCAACGAGGCGGCCTCGCTGGTGCAGGAAGCCGCGCATATCGAGGCGAATATCATCTTCGGCACCGTCATCGACGATTCCCTCGGCGATGAGGTTCGCGTCACGGTAATCGCGGCCGGTTTCGATGGCGGCGGCCCGGCCCGGCGCACCTTCGAGGCGGGGCGCGGCGCGATCGGTTCGGCTCGGGCCGGTGAGATCGGCCAGAGTAGCCGGGCCAGTGAGATCGCCGCCGCCGCGCGCACCGAAACCGCTTCCGCCGCAGGTCAAACCGGCTCCACCCGGGGCGCGGTGCCGAGCTACCGGGATTCCGAACGGGCCCGCACGCTGGCCGAGCCGACGGTCACGCACAACACGCGCTCGCATATCGACCCGCCGGATTCCGATGACGACGACGATGATGTAGACGTGCCGTCGTTCATGCGTCGCTAGGCCGCCGTTCGCACGATTCGGTCGCCTGGGCTGGCAGACTGGCGGTATGCCAAAGCAACGACAGATTTCGTTCGTACATGGGTAACTCATCGGGTACACCCAAAGCTCAGCCACTCCGCCAACCGCCGGACCGGTCGAGTACTGCCGAGGCACATAACGACCGGCAAAAGACTCGGGGAGGCGGGGGAGCACATGGGTAACTCGGCGGGTACGTCCAGCACCCAGCTGGGCACACGACCGTCGGCCCGCGACGGCGCCGTCGACGTGCACGACGACCGGCAAAAGTTCCGGGGAGGCGGGGGAGTCGTTCGACGAGTGACGACCACAAGGGCGGGCGGTTTCTCGGCGCCGCCATACGATTCGTTCAATCTCGGGGATCATGTGGGGGACGACCCGGCGACCGTGCAGCGGAACCGGGACCGGCTGGCCCGGGGTATCGGCCTGACACCGGATCGGCTCGTGTGGATGGAACAGATCCACGGGCGCAATGTCGAAATCATTGATGGGCCACGGGATGCACCAGTAGCGGCCACCGACGCATTGGTGACGACCGTGCCGGGTCTGGCACTGGTGGTGCTCACCGCGGACTGCGTGCCGATCCTGCTATCCGATGACGAAGCCGGTGTGATCGCGGCCGTGCACGCCGGGCGAATCGGCGCGCGCATCGGCATCGTGCCGCGGGTACTGGACGCAATGGTTTCGGCCGGTGCCCGCATCGAACGGATCGGCGCCTTCCTCGGCCCGGCCGCATCGGGCCGTCAATACGAGGTGCCCGCCGCGATGCGCGCCGATGTCGAGGCGCATCTGCCCGGCAGTGCGACAACCACCGTGCGCGGCACCCCCGCACTGGACTTGCGGGCCGGAATCAGCAGACAGCTCACCGAAGCCGGAATCGGCGGGGTGGCCATCGATCCGCGCTGCACGATCGAGGACAAGACGCTGTTCAGTCATCGCCGCGGCGCGCCGACCGGGCGCATCGCCGGTGTCATCTGGATGCAGGCGGACACATGAGTACCGAATCCATTGCGGCCGAGGCAATGGACGGCCGGACCGCCGAACTCGCGGCGAATCTCGCCGATCTGAACAAGCGAATCGGCGCGGCTTGTCATGCGGCCGGGCGTGCTGCGGACTCGGTGCGGCTGCTGCCCGTGACGAAGTTCTTCCCGGCCACCGATATCGCCATCCTGCATCGCTTGGGCTGCAGGGAATTCGGTGAGTCCAGGGAGCAGGAGGCCACCGCGAAGGTCGCCGAACTGACCGACCTCGCGGAGGTGCGCTGGCACATGATCGGTCGGCTGCAGCGCAACAAGGCGCGGATCGTCGCGCGCTGGGCACATGCGGTGCACTCGGTCGACAGCGAACGCCTGGCAACGGCCCTTGACACCGCGGCGCGGGCCGCCTTGGACGCGGGCGAGCGCGGCGAACCGGTTCGCGTATTGGTACAGGTGAGCCTGGACGAGGATCCGGGTCGTGGTGGGGTCGCCCCGGAAGATCTTGCGGCACTGGCCGATCGGGTGGCGACCGCGCCGGGACTGCAGCTCGCGGGCCTGATGGCGATTCCCCCGCTCGACGCCGTTCCGGACGATGCTTTTGCACGCCTTGCGCATTTGCATGCCCTGGTACGCGCGGATCATCCCGAAGCGGCCGAACTGTCCGCTGGCATGTCCAGCGATCTGGAATCGGCAATCGAACACGGTTCTACCTGTGTGCGTGTCGGTACCGCCTTGATGGGCGCTCGACCGATAACCTCGGCGTAGCAAAGAAACCTCATCAGTCACATTCGACACATATGCTGGGACTGGAGAGGACTGAGCAAGACTTCAACACCCGGCCGCCACCGGGGCCGAAGGAAGGTCTATGAAATGAGCACGCTGCACAAGTTCAAGGCGTACTTCGGCATGGTTCCGCTCGAGGATTACGAAGACGACTATGTCGCCGAGCCGGCCCCCCGGGGTGTGGACGAGCGCGGCTCACGTCGTCCCCGGCCCCGTGACTATTCCGAGCGCGCCGGTTACGGCGCGGACCGCTATGCCGAAGACCGCTACGACGATGAGCCGGATTACGCTGAGCCGGCGTACAAGTCGCCGTACAAGGCGGGATATCCGGTGTCTCGGCGCGACGACTACGTCGAAGAGCCCTACGTGGACGACCGCTATGACGCGCGGCCCCGTCCCACCAGGATCGATGCCGCGCCGGGCGCGTCGCGATTCCGTGCGGGCGGCAGCGCGCCGATGTTGCGGGGAGCCACCAGGGGTGCGCTCGCCGTCGATCCCGAGGCCGAGGAGCGGCGACTGGAGGAGCGCGTGCGCCCCGAGCCCGCGCCCGCACGTCGGCCGGGGATCTTCGAGGACGGAGGTCCCTTGTCCAAGATCACGACGCTGCGCCCGCGCGACTACAGCGAGGCCCGCATCATCGGTGAGCGCTTCCGCGAGGGTAACCCGGTGATCATGGACCTGGTCGATCTGAGCAATGCCGACGCAAAGCGGCTGGTCGACTTCGCCGCCGGTCTCGCTTTCGCGCTGCGCGGCTCATTCGACAAGGTCGCGACCAAAGTGTTCCTGCTCTCACCGGCCGATGTCGATGTCTCGGCCGAAGAACGTCGCAGGATCGCCGAAACCGGCTTCTACAACCAGAAATAGCACTGTGATCCGGGGGTTCTGTTAGACCCGTTGCGTATGGGGCTGACCTTTTCGAGCGACCTACAAGCAGTCGCTAGCGGTGTGGTCACTTTGCGCGACGCGGATTTTGGGGCAGAGTGAGATCGTGGCCTTGTTTGCGGTGCTCTACTTCGTACTGTTCATCTTCTGGCTGTTGTTGATCAGCCGAGTGATCGTGGAGTTCATCCGCAGCTTTGCCCGCGACTGGCGCCCGAGCGGCTTCGTCGTCGTCATCCTCGAGGTGATCTTCACGATCACCGATCCTCCGGTGAAACTCCTGAGGCGGTTGATACCACCGGTGTCATTGGGAGGAATTCGGCTCGATCTGTCGATTATGGTCCTGCTTTTCGTCGTCTTCATCTCGATGACGTTTGTGGGCGGCCACGCCGACGGGTAGCCCTGGTGTGACAGAATGAACCGAGAAGATAGCTTGCTAGATCTGCTAGATCTCCAAAAGACGCGTGAAGGGATCCTTCCATGCCGCTGACCCCAGCCGATGTGCACAACGTCGCGTTCAGCAAACCACCGATCGGGAAGCGCGGCTACAACGAGGATGAGGTAGACGCCTTCCTGGATCTCGTGGAGCAGGAGCTCTCGCGTCTGATCGAGGAGAACGCTGACCTGCGCCAGCGGGTTGCTGAACTCGATGCGGAACTGGCCGACGCCAAGAAAAATCGTGGTCCGGCAAATGCCGCCGCAGTGAAAGCACCGGTCCAGCAAGCCCCGCCGCCCCCGCCCGAACCCATCAAGCCACCGGTGCAACAGGCCCCGCCGCCGCCTCCGATGCCGGTCGCGGCCCCGGTAGCCAAGGATGCGCCGAGCGCGGATGCGAATCTGCAGGCGGCCAAGGTGCTCAGCCTCGCCCAGGAGATGGCGGACCGGCTGACCAGCGATGCGAAGCTCGAAGCGGAGAACCTGCTGTCGAATGCCCGGGCCAACTCCGAACGCCTGGTCGGCGACGCGCGAACCCGCTCGGAGGCGATGATCGCCGATGCACGGCAGAAGTCGGATGCGATGCTCTCGGATGCCCAGACCCGTTCGGACAACCAGCTACGGCAGGCCAAGGAAAAGGCCGACGCGCTGCAGGCCGATGCCGAGCGCAAGCACACCGAGATCATGGCCACCATCACCCAGCAGCGCAGCGTGCTGGAGAGCCGAATCGAGCAGCTCAAGACCTTCGAGCGGGAGTACCGCGTGCGACTGAAGTCGTACTTGGAGTCCCAGCTCGAGGAGTTGGAGAACCGTGGCTCGGCGGTGCCGGTGGATGGCGGCGAGGCCTTCGTCGACTCCAATACCGCGAACAATCTCGCTCCCGCCTCGTTCGCCAAGGGCGCCAAGTAATCTCGTGGTAGAGAGATATCTCCGCTGTAGTTGCTGTTTGAGTAACTAGAGGTACGCCGAGCCGCCTGGCATGCCTAGGGGGTAAATATGCTCGTTTTGACGCTGGTCCTTGCCGCGATCGGGTTCGCCCTGCTCGTGGCCGCGCTGACCACTGGGTCGGTGCTATGGGCCTGGGGGTGCATCCTCATCTGCATCGTGGGTGCTGTGCTGTTGCTGGTGAGCGCGCTTTCCATGCGCAGCTCCGAGGGTGATTCCGCGCCGCCGCCTGGTCGGCATGCGAAACGGTAATTGTGGGCCCAACAAACTGGTTTGACCGTACTGGTTAGAATCAAACATGTAATCGGCGTAGATCCGGCCATCACCGGGGAGCCTTCGGAAGAACGGTGCGCACACCGCACTCAGTAGAACCGAACGGGCGAGCCCGTCACAGCTCGAAACGAGAGGTCCTGGTTGGTCGCGCGGATCGGCGCGCCGCCCGGACAAGCGGGGTGGTACCGCGGTTTCGACGCAACCGGCGTCGTCATCGTCCCCGTGCTGACACATACGCGCCACGGCGCGGCGGCACGAGGAGACGTATCCGCGATGGCGGACGAACCTTCCAGCAGCGCATACCCGCGCGTCGATCTGGCAGGCCCTTTCGAGCGACCTGCAAGCAGTCGCTACGGAACCGGCAGCGGGTCATCTTTCCCCGACCTGGAGCGTCGGGTCCTGGACGCCTGGGCCGCCGACAACACCTTCCGCGCCAGTATCGAGAACCGTTCGGGTGCAGCGGAGTTCGTCTTCTACGACGGGCCGCCGTTTGCCAATGGTTTGCCACATTATGGACATCTGCTCACCGGGTATGTCAAGGATCTCGTGCCGCGTTTCCAGACGATGCGCGGCAAGCGGGTCGATCGACGTTTCGGCTGGGACTGTCACGGATTGCCCGCGGAAATCGAAGCGGAAAAGCAGCTCGGTATCACGGACAAATCACAGATCGATGCTATGGGTCTCGCGGAATTCAACGCGGCCTGTAAATCTTCGGTTCTGCGCTACACCGGAGAATGGCGCGATTATGTGACGCGTCAGGCCCGTTGGGTGGACTTCGACAACGACTACAAGACGTTGGATCTCGACTTCATGGAGTCGGTGATGTGGGCGTTCAAGTCGCTGCACGAGAAGGGCCTGATCTACCAGGGCTTCCGGGTGCTGCCATACAGCTGGTACGAGCAGACCCCGCTGTCGAATCAGGAAACCCGGCTCGACGACGCCTACAAGATGCGCCAGGATCCGGCCGTCACCGTGGATATGGTGCTGCGCGTGCCGGGCGAGCATCCGCTGCACGAACTCGACGGGGCCAACGCACTCATCTGGACCACCACGCCGTGGACCCTGCCATCCAACCTCGCGATCGCCGTGCATCCCGATTTCCGCTACGTGCATGTGCGCGTCGGCGACGGGAAGCGCTATCTGCTGGCCGCCGAACGGGTCTCGCATTACGCCCGTGAATTGGGCGACCAGCCCGAGGTGCTCGGCGAGTTCGACGGCGCGGCTCTCGCGGATCTATCCTACGACCCGCCGTTCGACTTCTTCGTCGGTCATCCCAATGCGCATCGCGTGCTGACCGCCGACTATGTGACCGCCGAGTCCGGCACCGGAATCGTGCACCTCGCACCGGCTTTCGGTGAGGAGGATATGGATGTCGCCGCCGCCAACGGCATCGAACTCGTGCAGCCGCTGGATCCGGGCGGCAAGTTCACCTCGATGGTGCCGCCGTACGAGGGCCTGATGGTCTTCGATGCCAATCCGGTGATCATCAAGGATCTCAAGGCGGCCGGAAAGCTGCTGCGGCACGAGACGATCGAGCACTCCTACCCGCACAGTTGGCGCTCTGGTCAGCCGCTGATCTACATGGCGGTGCCGTCCTGGTTCGTCGCGGTGACCAAGTTCCGCGACCGGATGGTCGAGCTGAACAAGCAGATCACCTGGGTGCCCGAGCACATCCGCGACGGACAGTTCGGCAAGTGGCTCGAGGGTGCACGAGACTGGAATATCAGCCGTAACCGGTACTGGGGCAGCCCGATCCCGGTGTGGGTCTCCGATGATCCGGACTATCCGCGCACCGATGTCTACGGCTCGCTGGAGGAGTTGGAGCGCGACTTCGGTGTGCGCCCGACCGATCTGCACCGGCCGATGATCGACGAGCTGACCCGACCGAACCCCGATGATCCGACCGGCAGGTCGACCATGCGCCGGGTGCCGGAGGTGCTGGACTGCTGGTTCGAGTCGGGCTCGATGCCTTATGCCCAGGTGCATTACCCGTTCGAGAACAAGGAGTGGTTCGACAGCCACTTCCCGGGCGATTTCATCGTCGAGTACAACGGGCAGACCCGCGGCTGGTTCTACACCCTGCACGTGCTCTCGACCGCGCTGTTCGACAGCCCGGCCTTCAAAACCGTTGCCGCGCACGGCATCGTGCTCGGTGACGACGGACTGAAGATGAGCAAGTCCAAGGGCAACTATCCGGATGTGAACGAGGTGTTCAACCGGGACGGCTCCGATGCGATGCGCTGGTTCCTGATGAGTTCGCCGATCCTGCGCGGCGGCAATCTCATCGTCACCGAGCGCGGCATCCGCGAGGGAGTCAGCCATGCGCTGCGCCCGCTGTGGAACGCGTGGACCTTCCTGCAGCTCTACGCCTCGAAAACCGGTGTGTGGCGCACCGATTCGCAGCATGTGCTGGACCGCTACATCCTGGCCAAGTTGGCCGCGACCCAGGACGTGATGACCGAGGCGCTCGAGGTCTACGACATCGCGGGCGCTTGCGAGGAATTGCGCTCCTTCGCCGACGCCCTCACCAATTGGTATGTGCGCCGGTCGCGTTCGCGCTTCTGGGAGGAAGACCGTGATGCTGTCGACACGCTGCATACGGTGCTCGAGGTCGTCACCCGGCTTGCCGCGCCGCTGCTGCCGCTGATCTCGGAGGTGATCTGGCGCGGGCTGACCGGCGAGCAGTCGGTACATCTGGCCGATTGGCCCAAGGAGGGTGAGCTGCCGCAGGATCCGGATCTGGTCGCCACCATGGACGAGGTCCGGGTGGTCTGTTCGACGGTGCTGAGCCTGCGCAAGGCACAGAACCTGCGGGTGCGCCTGCCGCTGGCCGAGGTCACTATCGCCGCGCCCGATGCCGAGCGGCTGCGGCCGTTCGCCGACATCATCGCCGATGAGGTGAACGTCAAGAAGGTCGACCTGACCACCGATGTCGCCGTGCACGGCCGTTTCGAGCTGGTTGTGAACGCACGGGCCGCCGGCCCGCGCCTCGGCAAGGATGTGCAGACGGTGATCAAGGCGGTGAAGGCGGGCGAATGGTCCGAGAACGCCGCAGGTGTGGTCACCGCGGCGGGCATCGAACTGCTGCCGGAGGAGTACACCCAGCGCCTGGTCGCGGCCGAGCCGGAGTCCACCGCGGCCCTGCCCGGCAATGCCGGTCTGGTCGTGCTCGATTCGGTGGTGACCGAGGAACTCGAGGCCGAGGGCTGGGCCCGCGATGTGATCCGCGATCTGCAGGAGACGCGAAAGTCCCTGGGGCTGGCGGTATCCGATCGCATCACCGTGGTGCTCGCGGTGCCCGCCGATAAGCAGGTCTGGGCACAGACCCACCGCGACCTCATCGCGGGCGAAATCCTGGCCACCGAGCTGACTTTCGGTGATCCGGGCGCGGATGCCGCCGAAATCGTCGGTGGTGTGCGGGTATCGATCGCGAAGGTCTGATACGGCCGTTCCTTGGAACGAGGTGGTCGGGGGGGGGGGGGGGGGGCCCCCCCCCCCCCCCCGGCCAGGTGGTTAGTGGGGTGGTTTTTATAAAAAGGTGGGGGTTTGGTGTTTGGGTTTTGTGGTGTGACAAATCCCCGCCCACAATAGACTGTGG